>NKIK01000053.1 GCA_002256115.1 Burkholderiales bacterium PBB3 | reverse complement strand
GGAGCCGGGTCAAGCAGTCCAAGGCGGTGAACTTGCTCAGGAGGCTGCGCGAGCGCCGCCAGGAGGTGTGGCGTTTCATGACGGATGCGGATGTGCCGTTTACGAACAACTTGGCCGAGCAGGCGCTGCGCATGGCCAAGGTGAAGCAGAAGGTCTCGGGCTGCTTTAGGACTGAGCATGGTGCGGATACGTTCTTTACGATCCGCTCTTACTTGGCGACGATGACTAAGCAGAAGGGCAATCTGTTTGAGTGTCTGGTGAGCGTGTTTAACGGCAAGACGATTCAGCCTTGTTTTAGCGGGTGAGCTGAGTAGTTACGCTTTTTTATGCCAAATCGACCTTTTAGGCCGTAGATAGTGCGCAGGGCAATCGCATCTAAATCTGGGGTTTAGTCTGAATAAAAGTGCTTTTTAAAGGCAAAAGAGGTTTCGACGTGCGCTTTGAATCATCTTCAGTTCAAACTCATCGCAACTGCGACCGATTGGGCAGTGCGATATCAGGTCAATATTGAAAACGGCGCTCAACAGCCTTCATAAGCTGTGATCGTTCGTCTATTAAGATGCGATTGCCCTGAGATAGTGCGGGAGCAGCTATATTTTTGATAGCAAGCCGAGGCATCACCTGCATCGACACCATGCATCGCAAAACGCGAAGTCAAATCCAGAATTACAGTGAGAGAATACGCATCAACATCGCCATCCACGATGACTCAGTCCATGCAAACTCCTGCCCACAGCTTAACCCGACGCCTTGACCTGACTTCGCTTCAGCTCTTTGTGGCCGTCTGCGAACTCGGCAGCATTGGCAAGGCTGCGGAGCGCGAGTTCATCGCCCCTTCGGCCCTGAGCAAGCGACTCAGCGATCTGGAAGCCACGCTGGGCACTGCACTGCTGCACCGGCACTCGCGCGGCGTGCACCTCACCCCCGCCGGACAGAACCTGTTACACCACGCGCGTAGCGTGCTGTTCAGCCTGGAGCGCATGCAATCCGAACTCAGCGAATACGCCGATGGCGCGCGCGGCCAAGTGCGTATGCATGCCAGCATTTCGGCCACGGTGCAGTTTCTGCCCGAAGACCTGGGCGCCTTCATCCACGCGCACCAGGGCATCAAGATTGACCTGGAAGAACACCTGAGCAGCGAAGTGATCCGTGCGGTGCAGGAAGGCGCGGCCGACCTCGGCGTCTGCAACACGGCCGATGGCGCGGGCGAACTGCAAACCCTGCCCTACCGACAAGATCAGTTGGTCCTCGTCGTCCCAGCCGGCCATGCACTGGCGGAGCAGGGCACGGTAGCTTTTGAAGAAACCCTGGCTTTTGACCATGTAGGCCTGCACTCCAACAGCTCCATCTATGTGGCCATGCGCCAGGCCGCTGCGGCGCTGGGGCAGAGCATTCGGCTGCGCATCCAGGTCAGCGGGCTGGACGCCATGGGCCGCATGATCCTCAACGGGCTGGGCATTGGGGTGATGCCCTTGCGCGCCTTTACGCTGATGCACAGCGCGGGCGGCGGGCTCAGCACCGTCGCCCTCCGTGACGCATGGGCTACGCGCCAAATCGAACTGGTCGCCCGCGATTTCTCTACCCTGCCGCGCACGGCACGGCTGCTGGTGGACCACCTTACCGCCATGACCCCGCAAGGGGCCAAGGCCTAAAATTGAATTTCTGAAGGAAGAAACCCATGGCTATTGCCTCACGCACCCTCTACGACAAACTCTGGGACGACCATGTCGTCCACACCGAGGAGGACGGCACGTCCATCCTCTACATCGACCGCCACCTGGTCCACGAGGTGACCAGCCCCCAAGCCTTTGAAGGCCTGCGCGTCGCCGGCCGCAAGGTCTGGCGTGTCAGCTCCATCGTGGCCACCGC
Organism: Burkholderiales bacterium PBB3; assembly: GCA_002256115.1. GTDB lineage: Bacteria > Pseudomonadota > Gammaproteobacteria > Burkholderiales > Burkholderiaceae_C > Allorhodoferax. The sequence continues at coordinate 19,886 of NKIK01000053.1, read as the reverse complement.
GGACCACAACACGCCCACCACGGGCTGGGAGCTGGGCTACGACGGCATCACCGACCCGACCAGCAAAGAGCAGGTCATGACGCTGGACTCCAATATTGGCGAGTTCGGCTCGGCGGCCTACTTCCCCTTCCTGTCCAAACGCCAAGGCATCGTGCACGTCATCGGGCCTGAGAACGGCGCGACATTACCCGGCATGACGGTGGTCTGCGGCGACTCGCACACCTCTACCCACGGCGCATTTGGCGCGCTGGCCCACGGCATTGGCACCAGCGAAGTCGAGCATGTGATGGCCACCCAAACCCTGTTGGCTAAGAAAGCCAAGAACATGCTGGTCCGGGTAGATGGCAACGTCGCCCAAGGCATTACCGCCAAGGACATTGTGCTGGCCATCATTGGCAAGATCGGCACGGCGGGCGGTACCGGCTACACCATCGAATTCGGCGGGGCTGCGATCCGCGCGCTGTCTATGGAAGGCCGCATGACGGTCTGCAACATGGCTATCGAAGCCGGTGCGCGCGCCGGTTTGGTGGCCGTGGACGAGAAGACGATTGACTACGTGAAGGGCCGCCCGTTGGCCCCCGGTGCCAATGCCGCCAGCCCCGAAGCGGCGGCCGTGGAATGGGACCAAGCCGTCGCCTTCTGGAAGACGCTACACACCGATGCAAATGCGCATTTCGACACCGTGGTGGAGCTCGATGCGACGCAGATCCTGCCGCAAGTGACCTGGGGCACCTCGCCTGAAATGGTGCTGGGCATTGACGGCCGAGTCCCGGACCCCGACAAGGAAAAGGATGCCAACAAGCGCAGCGCCATCGAACGTGCGCTGACCTATATGGGCCTGGAGCCCGGCAAGGCGCTGGACGACTTGTTTGTCGACAAGGTGTTCATTGGCTCCTGCACCAACAGCCGTATCGAAGACATGCGCGAGGCTGCGGCCGTGGTGAAGCGGCTGGGCCAGAAGGTCGCTAAAAACATCAAGCTGGCCATGGTCGTGCCAGGCTCCGGCCTGGTGAAAGACCAGGCCGAGCGCGAAGGCTTGCACGAAATCTTCAAGGCTGCAGGCTTTGAGTGGCGCGAGCCCGGTTGCTCCATGTGCCTGGCCATGAATGCCGACAGGCTAGAGCCGGGCGAGCGTTGCGCCTCCACCAGCAACCGCAACTTCGAAGGCCGCCAAGGCGCCGGAGGCCGCACCCATCTGGTGAGCCCCGCAATGGCTGCTGCTGCTGCCATCCACGGCCACTTTGTCGATATCCGCAAATTCAGCTAACCATCCAAGGAGACCACCATGAAAACCTTGATCGCACTTATCGCCATTTCCTTCACCCTGATGCTGGGCGCCTGCAACACTGTCAAAGGCATGGGCCAGGATATCCAGAAGGCCGGCGAAAAAATTGAAGGCGCTGCCAAAAAATGAACAAATTCACCATCCACAGAGGCTTGGTTGCGCCCATGGACCGCGAGAACGTGGACACGGATGCCATCATCCCCAAGCAGTTCCTCAAGTCCATCCGCAAGACCGGCTTCGGCGAAAACCTGTTTGACGAGTGGCGCTACTTGGACGCGGGCTTTCCAGGCCAGGACCCGGCCAGCCGCAAACCCAACCCCGACTTCGTGCTGAACCAGCCGCGCTATGCGGGAGCAAGCATCTTGCTGGCCCGCAAAAACTTTGGCTGTGGCTCCTCGCGCGAACACGCGCCCTGGGCGCTGGACCAGTATGGCTTTCGCGCCATCATCGCGCCCAGCTACGCCGACATCTTCTTCAACAACAGCTTCAAAAACGGCATGCTGCCTATCGTATTGAGCGAGGCACAAGTGGACCAGTTGTTCAACGAAGCGCTGGCCTTCCCCGGCTACCAGCTCGCCATTGATCTGGAGCGCCAGGTCATCGTCAAGCCCCAGGGGGAAGAGATTGCCTTTGACGTGCAGGCTTTCCGCAAGTACTGCCTGATCAATGGCTTTGACGACATCGGTTTGACCCTGCGCCACGCCGACAAGATTAAAGCCTTCGAGGCCCTGCGTTTGGCACAAAAACCCTGGCTGGCCCAGACAATGCCTGCCCAGGCAGCTACAAAATAAATAGCAGATAGAACATGAAAAAAATTGCAGTATTGCCGGGTGACGGCATCGGAACCGAAATCGTTGCAGAGGCCGTCAAGGTCCTCAAGGCATTGGATTTGCCGCTGGAGATGGAATGCGCGCTGGTTGGTGGTGCGGCCTATGAGGCCTTTGGTCATCCGCTCCCAGAGGCCACGTTGAAGCTTGCCAAGCAAGCAGACGCCGTACTCTTCGGCGCTGTGGGCGACTGGAAGTACGACAAGCTGGACCGCCCCCTGCGCCCTGAGCAGGCCATTTTGGGCTTGCGCAAGAACCTTGGCCTGTTTGCCAACTTCCGCCCGGCCATTTGCTACGAACAGTTAGTACACGCTTCCAGTCTGAAGCCGGATTTGGTGGCCGGCCTGGACATCCTGATCATCCGCGAGCTGACCGGTGACATCTACTTCGGCCAGCCCCGTGGACGCCGCATCGCCACGGATGGCCACTTCCCCGGTGCTGAGGAAGCCTTCGACACCATGCGCTATTCGCGCCCGGAGATCGAGCGAATCGCCCATGTCGCCTTTCAAGCCGCCCAAAAGCGCAGCAAGCGCGTCACCAGCGTAGACAAAGCCAATGTGCTGGAAACCTTCCAGTTCTGGAAAGATGTGGTGTCCGAAGTCGGCTTGCAGTACCCGGACGTAGCGCTGGACCATATGTATGTGGACAACGCCGCCATGCAACTGGTCAAGGAACCCAAGCGCTTTGACGTGGTGGTCACCGGCAATATGTTTGGCGACATCCTGTCGGACGAAGCCTCGATGCTCACCGGCTCCATCGGCATGCTGCCGTCGGCCAGCCTGAACAGCGCCGGCCAAGGTCTGTACGAACCCAGCCACGGCAGCGCTCCTGATATTGCTGGCAAAGGCATTGCCAACCCCCTGGCCACCATTCTGAGCGCGGCCATGATGCTGCGCTTCAGCCTGAACGACGAAGCCTCCGCGCTGTGCATTGAGGCTGCCGTCAAGAAGGTGCTCGACCAAGGCCTGCGCACGGCTGACATCCACAGCGCGGGCACTACGCGCGTGTCCACACTGGAGATGGGCAACGCAGTGGTGCAAGCCCTGTAATACGCCTGCGTGTAATGCGTCTGTAATTGCCCCGTAATCCCGCAGATTACAATCACCAACATGCAAGCTTTCCACCCTCTTCACGGTTTGGCCCACAAGGCCGGCTCTGACGTGGGTGCGGGTTTTGTGCTGGTGCCTACCGTGGCAACCAAAACGACGACCATTACTGGCTAAACAGCCTGGTTCGTCACGCCCCCAACCGGCTAGACGAGCCGGGCAGATGAAATTCAAACATTTCGACAATCTGAAAGGGCTTTTTTCATGACAACAGGTAATTTGGTCGCTGGGCGCGCAGAGCCCCTCGTGGGTCTGGTAGGCTGGCGCGGTATGGTGGGCTCGGTCTTGATGGACCGTATGGAGACCGAAGGGGACTTCGATCTGATCGAGCCTTTGTTCTTCTCCACCTCCAATTCGGGTGGCAAGGCCCCGGCCCAAGCCAAGAACGAAACCACGCTGCAAGACGCTTTCAATATTGATGCGCTGAAGCGCTGCGACATCATCATCAGCGCCCAGGGCGGCGACTACACCACCGAAGTTTTCCCCAAGTTGCGCGCCGCAGGCTGGAACGGCCACTGGATCGACGCAGCATCCACGTTGCGTATGGATAGGGACGCAGTCATCATCTTGGACCCAGTCAATATGCCCGTCATCCAGGACGCGCTGGCCAAGGGCGGTAAGAACTGGGTGGGCGGCAACTGCACCGTGAGCTGCATGCTGATGGGTGTAGGTGCACTCTACAAGGCCGGTCTGGTGGAGTGGATGAGCACGCAGACTTACCAAGCCGCATCGGGCGGTGGCGCGCAGCACATGCGCGAGCTTCTGACCCAATACGGCACGCTGAATGCCGAAGTCAAAGCCCTGCTGGACGACCCCAAGAGTGCCATTCTGGAAATCGACCGCAAGGTCATCGCCAAGCAGCGAGCACTAACTTCTGCCGAGACAGCCAACTTTGGCGTGCCATTGGGTGGCTCGCTCATTCCCTGGATCGACAAAGACTTGGGCAACGGAATGTCCAAGGAAGAGTGGAAAGGCATGGCCGAGACCAACAAGATTTTGGGCATGGGCGAAGGCTTTGGCTCCAGCGCCATCCCGGTAGACGGTTTCTGCGTGCGTGTGGGCGCGATGCGCTGTCACAGCCAGGCCCTAACCTTCAAGTTGAAGAAAGATGTACCACTAGCCGACATCGAGGCCATGATTGCCGCGGACAACGAATGGGTCAAAATGGTCCCCAATACCCGCGAAGCCACCATCCAAGACCTGACTCCCGTGGCCGTCACCGGCACCATGACCATTCCGGTGGGACGTATTCGCAAGCTGGCCATGGGCCCCGAGTACGTCGGCGCGTTCACCATCGGTGACCAATTGCTCTGGGGGGCAGCCGAGCCTTTGCGTCGAATGTTGCGGATTTTGATCGCGCATTAAATACCGAGGTCTTTCAATACCCACAGGCGGATCGATTGCAGAGAGCGTTGCCTTTCGACAACGTTTTCTCTGCATCATCGGCCACGCATTTGCAACGCCTCACAGTTAAAAGCTGTCTTAGCTTGTCAGTCTAAGACATTGATGTTATGGTACTTTTTACGTTTTGAGAGTCAAACATTTCGGCTCTAAAATGCAAGGTAATTGCCGCTCGCGTGAGCTGCACCGGAGGCATATAAATTGATTGCAAAGTCACATCATTGGCAAAAAACCGCGATTGCGGCGGCAGCTACGGCATTGTTGGCCCTGAGTACTTCGGGCGCTATGGCGCTATCACTTGGGCGGATCACCGTTCAATCGGCGTTGGGGGAACCCCTGCGTGCAGAAATTGAAGTACCCGACATCAACGCTGAAGAGGCGGCCTCTTTGAGGACTGCAGTTGCGCTACCGGAAGCCTTCACTTCTGCCGGGCTGGAATACAACGCGGCGCTGTCCAGCTTGCAAGCTTCATTGCAACGGCGAGCGGATGGCCGGGCCTACATTAGGTTGACCAGTGATCGTCCCATCAATGATCCCTTTGTAGACATGATCATTGAGGCAAGCTGGTCTTCTGGGCGAATCGTACGTGACTACACCATGCTATTCGACCCCCCTAGCCTGCCCAAACCGGTCGCACCGCCGCCAACTTTGCCCCAATCGCCGACACAGCCGACTGTTCGGCCAACGGCACCGGCCCAAGCAAGCCCAGACACAAGCCGCCCAGCCCCCGCAGTTCCCGTGCAAAAACCAACTCCGGCTCCTGCTGTTGCCAAGACATCGTCTGCGCCGGCAAAGCCGGGCGAAAAGCAAGTTGTTGTTAAACCCGGCGATACCGCGACGCGTATCGCGGCGAACACCAAAGAAAGTGGAGTTTCACTGGACCAAATGCTGGTTGCCATGTTGAAGGGCAATCCCGACGCATTTATTAACAACAATATCGACAGATTGCGCTCAGGGGCCGTTATCAACGTACCTACCACCGAACAAGCACAGGCAGTAGCGGCACCCGAGGCAAGTCGCGTCTTGCGTGCACAGAGCAAAGATTTTGATAGCTTTCGACGCGCTCTGGCTGCCAACGCCCCGGTTAGTTCTGTAGCCGCAGCGGACAGAAAGACCAGCGGGAAAATTGAGTCCAGTGTCACAGAGACTAAGCCCAAGGCGGTGACACCGGACAAGTTGACCTTGTCCAAGGGTGCTGTACAAGCCAAGTCGAACGAGGCACAACTTGCCAAGGACCGTGCGGACAAAGATGCTGCTGCGCGAGCAGCAGAAATAGCGAAGAACATTGACGATCTGAAGAAAGCCGGATCCGCAGTCGCTGCTGCATCGGCACCGAAACCAGTGGCATCAGCCATTCCTGCTGCGCCTGCAGTGGTCGTCGCGGCTCCTGCGTCCGCTCCCGCTGTTGCACCGGCGGTCATACCGGCACCAGCGCCGGTGCCAGCGCCAATCGCTTCAGCCGCAGTACAAGCCTCTGTGCCCGCTGCATCAAGCGCCAAGAAAGCGCCCCCCCCTCCTCCACCAGTCGAAGAAACCAGTCTCATTGACGACGCATTAGACAACCCTGTTGTACCGATAGTCGGCATCGGACTGTTGGCCCTGCTGGGTGGGTTTGGCGTATACCGGATGCGTCAGAGCAAGAATAATGCCGCACAAGTAGATAGTTCATTTTTAGAAAGTCGCTTGCAGCCAGATTCTTTCTTCGGTGCCAGCGGCGGCCAGCGGGTAGATACCAACAGCGAAGGGCCAGTCAGTGGCTCATCCATGGTGTACTCGGCAAGCCAGCTGGACGCGGCGGATGACGTAGACCCAGTTGCTGAGGCCGATGTGTATTTGGCTTACGGTCGCGATCTGCAAGCCGAAGAAATCCTGAAAGAAGCGGTCCGCACAAATCCTGGGCGGCTTGCGATTTACACCAAGTTGCTTGAAATCTTCGCCAAACGTCGAGATGCGCATAGCTTTGAAGCTACGGCAGTCCAAGCCCATAAACTGACTGGCAATGAAGGTCCGGATTGGACTCGAATTTGCGAGATGGGATTGGGCTTTGATCCAAGCAACGCGCTCTATCAACCTGGTGCTGCGCCAACGCCAGCTAGCTCTACGGCATTTGCCGCCAAACCCAGCACATCGCCTAGTTCTAGCTCCAGCTATGGGGCAAGTACTCTGGCACAGTCTGCGCACCCCGAATTGGCGCAAGGGAATAGCGTAGACCTGGATTTAGACCTTGATTTTTCCATTGACGACGAGCCCGCTAGTGCGATCAGTGATGTCACAGGAGGCACCGTTGCGCCTTTGCCTTTGGACGTTTCGCCACCAGTAGAGCGCACCGTGAAAATGGATGCGCCGCCGTCCTTCGATTTGGATTCACTGGATTTCAATATTTCCGGTTCTGCCCCATTGGACTTGACTCCTAGCTTGCCAGAGGCACCTATCTCGATAGAAGGCCTCAGCATGGATTTTCCGGCTGCGCCTTCGTTACCTGAATTTTCTGCGACTGACACGATATCAGTGCAGCCAGCAGCGCAAAAGCAAGCCGTTGAAGAGGCTGGCATGCTGGAGTTCGATATGGGCTCACTGTCACTGGATCTAGAGTCGTCGACAACAGCCAGCGATTCGCTCACAGCCGCACCAGACACCATCGGTGAAGACCCGCTGGAGACCAAACTGGCCTTGGCGGAAGAGTTTGTGTCGATCGGTGACGAAGACGGTGCCCGCGCTCTGATTGAAGAAGTCGTTGCCGAAGCGACCGGCGACATGCGTGCCAAGGCGCAACGCGCGCTTGCCAACCTGAGCTAAGTCCACTTCGGTGGACCGCATACTACTTGCCGTGAGGGTTGCGCTAGGCATCAGCTACAACGGACAGGCCTACCAGGGCTGGCAAAGCCAGCTCTCGGGCCTGACCGTTCAGGACAAGCTGGAGACGGCACTGGGCAAATTTTCGGCACAGCGCGTCTCTACCCTGTGCGCTGGCCGCACGGATGCGGGTGTGCACGGCATCATGCAGGTGGTGCACTTCGATACCCAACTCAATCGCGACACCTACGCCTGGGTGCGCGGTACCAATGCCAATTTGCCGCGCGATATCGCGGTGCAATGGGCTGTGTTTACCCCCGACGAATTCCATTGCCGCGCCTGCGCGAGATCGCGCCGCTACGCTTATGTGCTGTACGAGTCCGCGATCCGCCCAAGTATCGACCTGGGCCGTGTGGGCTGGGCTTTTCGCGCATTGGATGGAGAGGCTATGCGCAAAGCGGCTGACCTACTGATCGGGGAGCACGATTTCACCTCGTTTCGCGCGTCCGCCTGCCAAGCGCTGAGTCCGATCAAAAACATCACCGAGATCGTTTTCAGCAAACGCGGCTCCTACTGGCGTATCGAATTTGAAGCCAATGCTTTTTTGCACCACATGATTCGCAACATCATGGGTTGCCTGGTTCAGATAGGGCAGGGCAAAAAGCCGCCCGAATGGATGGCCGAGGTACTGGCCGCGCGCGACCGGCGTGCCGCCGCCCCCACCTTTTCGCCCGATGGACTGTACTTCTTGGGGCCGCGCTATGACCCCAAGTGGGGTATCCCCGACAGTGCACCTGCGTATGATGGGCTGCCATGAACGAAGCATTCCGAACCCGTATCAAAATCTGCGGCCTGACCCGCGAGCAAGACGTCGATGCCGCTGTCGCCGCAGGGTCAGACGCCATCGGTTTTGTGCTGTACCCCAAGAGCCCACGCTATGTGACACCGCAGCGCGCGGCCGAACTGGCCAAGCGCCTGCCACCCTTCATCACGCCCGTGCTGCTGTTTGTCAATGCATCCGCTACAGAAATAGGAGCTGCTTACGCAATGATTCCGGGGGCTACAGCCCAATTTCATGGTGATGAGAGCCCGCAGGACTGCCTGGATGCGACAGACAACGGCACCCGCCCCTACCTGCGTGCGGCGCGTATTCCCCTGGTGGATGACGCGCCGGCCTTTGACCTCGTAAAATACGCCCACGATTATTCGAACGCCCAAGCCATTTTGTTAGACGCCCATGTGGACGGCTACGGTGGTGGTGGCAAAACATTCAATTGGTCACTTCTTCCTCCAAGCGTCAACGCTCACCTCGTCTTGAGTGGTGGACTCACCAGTGCAAACGTGGGCGATGGCATCACGTCGGTACGGCCGCGCTGTAAAACGTTGGCCGTGGACGTGAGCTCCGGCGTGGAAGCCGTCGACGCTCAGGGCAAGCCCCTCAAGGGCATCAAAGACCCCGAGAAGATTTTCCAATTCGTTGCCGCCGTGCGCGCAGCGGATTAGCAGTCCCAATAACCTTCTCCGTTCGCCCTGAGCTTGTCGAAGGGCTCTAAGGCTTCGACAGGCTCAGCCCGAACGGTGCATTGAAAAAGTATCAACACCATGTACGGCTACCAACAACCCGACGCCAAAGGCCACTTTGGCAAATACGGCGGCAGCTTTGTCTCTGAGACATTGACCCATGCCATCAATGAACTGAAAGACGCCTACGCGAAGTACCAGAACGACCCGGAATTCATCGCTGAATTTCAGTCTGAACTGGCTCACTTCGTCGGCCGCCCCTCCCCCGTTTACCACGCGGCCCGCATGAGCCGGGAGATGGGTGGCGCACAAATCTTTTTGAAGCGCGAGGACCTGAACCACACCGGCGCGCACAAGGTCAACAACACCATCGGCCAGGCCATGCTCGCCAAACGCATGGGCAAGCCGCGCGTGATTGCCGAAACCGGTGCAGGCCAGCACGGCGTGGCCACTGCCACCATCTGCGCGCGCTACGGCCTGGAATGCGTGGTCTACATGGGCAGTGAAGACGTCAAACGCCAGAGCCCCAACGTCTACCGCATGAAACTCTTAGGCGCGACGGTCGTACCCGTAGAGAGTGGCAGCAAAACGCTGAAGGATGCGCTGAACGAGGCGATGCGCGACTGGGTCGCCAATGTGGATAACACCTTTTACATCATCGGCACCGTGGCGGGCCCGCACCCCTACCCGATGATGGTGCGCGACTTCCAGAGCGTGATCGGCAATGAGTGCCTGGTGCAGATGCCGGAAATGCTGGCGACGGCTGGCTGTAAGACCGAGCAGCCGGATGCGGTGATTGCCTGCGTGGGCGGCGGTAGCAACGCCATGGGCATCTTCCACCCCTACATCCAGTACGAGAAGACACGCTTGATCGGCGTAGAGGCGGCTGGCGAGGGTCTGGAGAGCGGCAAGCACTCCGCATCTATCCAAAAAGGCAGCCCAGGTGTACTGCACGGCAACCGCACCTATGTGCTGCAAGACGACAACGGCCAGGTCACCGAAACCCACAGCGTGAGCGCGGGCTTGGATTACCCCGGCGTCGGCCCTGAACACGCGTTTCTGTCGGATATCGGCCGAGCCGAGTACGTGGGCATCACCGACAAGGAAGCGCTGGACGCCTTCCACTACCTGTGCCGCACCGAGGGCATCATCCCCGCGCTGGAGTCCAGCCACGCGGTGGCCTACGCCATGAAGCTGGCAAAAACCATGCGCACAGACCAAAGCATTCTGGTGAACCTATCCGGACGTGGCGACAAAGACATCGGCACGGTGGCTGACCTGAGTAACGCTGATTTTTACTGCCGACCCAGTTGCAAGGGGCAGTCCGTGAAGGGTGGGGAGCAACCTGTTCAATTGGTGAAGAACGGAGGTGCACCATGAGCCGCATTGCCACAACGTTCGACGTGCTCCGGGCCCAGGGCCGCAAGGCGCTGATTCCCTTCGTCACCGCCGGCTACCCCTATGCCGACGTGACACCCGAGCTCATGCACGCCATGGTGGCGGGCGGTGCCGACGTGATCGAGCTGGGCGTGCCCTTCTCCGATCCGAGCGCCGACGGCCCCGTCATCCAGAAGGCCGGTGACAAGGCCCTGGCCTTTGGCATTGGCCTGGTGCAGGTGATCGCTATGGTGCGCGAGTTCCGCAAGACCAACAGCGCAACGCCCGTGGTGCTGATGGGCTATGCCAACCCGGTAGAACGCTACGACCAGAAACACGCCAAGCCTGGCATCAGCAACCCGTTCGTCAAAGATGCGGCGGAGGCTGGTGTGGACGGCGTGCTGATCGTGGACTACCCACCCGAAGAGTGCGAAGCCTTTGCCGCCGACCTGCGCGCCCATGGCATGGACTTGATCTTTTTGCTGGCTCCCACCAGCACGGACGAGCGCATGCAGCAGGTGGCCAAAGTGGCCAGCGGCTACGTGTACTACGTATCGCTCAAGGGTGTCACCGGCTCGGGTGCACTGGACGTGGGTGCCGTGGAAGCCATGCTACCGCGCATCCGCCAGCACATCAGCACACCGGTGGGCGTGGGCTTTGGTATTCGCGACGCGGCCACGGCCCAAACGATTGCCAAGGTGTCGGACGCGGTGGTGATTGGCAGCAAGATCATCCAGCTGTTGGAAGACCAGCCGCGTGACCAGGTTGGCCCCACAGCGCAGGCCTTTCTGCGCGAAATCCGCACGGCGGTGGACCAGGGCTGAGCCCAAAAATGAATCGGGGGCGGTTTCACGGATAATCCCCCCTGTTGGTTGGACGCCCGTTTGGGCACTGCAAGGAGACCTGAAATGAGCTGGTTGGAAAAACTGCTACCCCCGAAGATTCAGCAAACCGATCCTGCGGACCGGCGCAGCGTGCCCGAAGGCCTGTGGATCAAGTGCCCTAGCTGCGAAACCGTGCTCTACAAGACCGATCTGGAGCAAAACCAGAACGTCTGCCCCAGCTGCAGCCACCACCACCGCATTCGGGCGCGGGCGCGTCTCAATGCGTTTCTGGACAACGAAGGCCGCTTCGAAATTGGCCAGGAAGTCCTGCCTGTGGACGCCCTGAAATTCAAGGACAGCCGCAAATACCCCGAACGCCTGAAAGAAGCCCTGGAAAACACCGGCGAGACCGATGCGCTGGTGGTCATGGGCGGCGCGGTGCACGGCATCAGCCTGGTGGCCGCGTGCTTTGAATTTGAATTCATGGGCGGCAGCATGGGCTCCGTCGTCGGCGAGCGCTTTGTGCGCGGTGTGGAGACCGCCATCGAGCAAAAAGTGCCTTTCCTCTGCTTTACCGCCACCGGCGGTGCGCGCATGCAGGAAGGCTTGCTGTCGCTCATGCAAATGGCCAAGACCAACGCGGCATTGACCCGCTTGGCCAAAAAGGGCCTGCCCTATATCAGCGTGCTGACCGACCCCACCATGGGTGGCGTGAGTGCCGGTTTTGCCTTCCTGGGCGATGTAGTGATTGCCGAACCCAAGGCACTGATTGGTTTTGCCGGCCCGCGCGTGATCGAGTCCACGGTACGCGTGACGCTGCCTGAAGGCTTTCAGCGCTCAGAATTTTTGCAAACCAAAGGCGCGATTGACTTTATTTGCGACCGCCGTGAGTTGCGCCAGAACGTGGCCAATTGTTTGGCGATGCTGCAACGCCAGCCTGCGGACGCTGTGATTTAAGTCACTGCTATCTTGCGACTCCGCGGGGGCAAGCGGTGTGCCGGTTTCCTCATGGTGCCAAATGGGCACAAATCGGAATCCGGCACACTGCTAGCCCCCGCTCTACATTGAATTCAGTCGATTGAGGACCGCGTGATTGATCTGTCCCGCCAAATCTCAGATAGCCACCAAGACAGCGGCTTGCAGATTCCCCACCACAATCCCCAAAATCTGCACGATCACCAGCAGCACCAGGGGTGATAGATCGACCCCACCCACCAGGGGCAGCACGCGACGAATCGGGGTGAGCACCGGCATGACCAGACGCTCCAGCAAATCACCCACGGCGGACTGGTTTTGCACCCAGGACAGCACGGCGTAAACAATCACCATGCCGGTCAGCCCATACAAACACAACGACACGAGTGCAAACAGAGCGTAGATCAGCAATATCAAGGGGCTTGCTGCAAACCCGCTAATTGCCCATAGCAGCGCAAAGCGCACCAACTCCACCAAAAATGCCCCCACCAGGCTGGCCAGGTCCCAACGCCCCACCGCAGGCACAATTTTGCGCAGCGGCAGCACCAGCCAATCGGTCAGCGCAAAAATGAAGTTGCCCATGGGGTTGCCCGAGCGGGCCGACATGGGAATGCGCTGGTACTGCATGTACAGGCGCAGCAGGCACATGCCGGCAATCAGGCCAGCGGCCACTTCGAGCAAAAGCGAGGTTATTTGGTACAGCATGTCGGGTTTCAGTGGGCAGTCGGGAGGGTGTCTGAATGATAGCGGCTGCCTGGGCCTAGAGGACTGAGCGTCAGAGCGCTCTGCTCCGTGTCCTCCGCCCTGCGGGCTCCTCCTTCACCTGCGCAGAACACTCTGCCGCCCAGCACCCTAGGCTTCCCTCTTAGAATTGAGGGTTCCGCATCGTACTGAGCCCTCCATGTCTGACCAAAATACCACCCCCGCTGTCGCCCCTGTTGACGAAAACCAATTGATCCTGGAGCGCCGCGAAAAGCTCAAGGCGATTCGCCAGCAACAGGTCGATGGCAAGGGCGTAGCCTTCCCTAACGACTACAAGCCCAGCCACAAAGCCGAAGCGCTGTTCACTGAATTTGAAGCCAAGACCACCGAAGAGTTGGCCGCACTGGGCGCCACCGCCAAGGTCGCGGGCCGCATGATGCTCAAGCGCGTGATGGGCAAGGCCAGCTTCTGCACCCTGCAGGATTCTTCATTGGGCAGCACGGGTGGCCGCATCCAGATTTACGTCAAGGGTGAAGACGTAGGCGACGAGTTGTACGCCAGCTTTAAACACTGGGATTTGGGCGACATCGTGGCGGCCGAGGGCACCGTGTTCAAAACCAAGACCGGCGAACTCTCCATCCATGCCACCAGCGTGCGCCTCTTGACCAAGAGCCTGCGCCCGATGCCCGACAAGTTCCACGGCATGGCCGACCAGGAAACCAAATACCGCCAGCGCTATGTCGATTTGATGACCGACGTGGAAGCGCGCAAGCGCTTCATGGCACGCAGCAAGGCCGTAAGCGCATTGCGTGAGTTCATGGTCGGCCACGACTTCCTGGAAGTCGAAACCCCCATGCTGCACCCCATCCCCGGCGGTGCCAATGCCAAGCCCTTCAAAACCCACCACAACGCGCTGGACCAGGAAATGTTCTTGCGCATTGCGCCCGAGCTGTACCTCAAGCGCCTGATCGTCGGCGGCTTTGACCGTGTGTTCGAAATCAACCGCAGCTACCGCAATGAAGGTATCAGCGTGCGCCACAACCCCGAGTTCACGATGATGGAGTTCTACGCGGCCTACTGGAACTACCAGGACCTGATGGACTACACCGAGGCCCTGATCCGCGACGCCGCCCAGCGCGCCACCGGTTCGCTGCAGCTCACCTACGCCGGCAAGCCGGTAGACCTGAGCAAGCCGTTTGAGCGCCTGACGATTGTTGAAGCCATCCAGAAGTACACCGAAGCCGGTGACAACGTGTTCGACGCGGTGTGGCTGACCAACGCTGTCAAGAAACTGGGCCTGACCGAAGCCAAAAACCGCCTGGAAGGCCGCACACTGGCCAGCCTGCAGGTGTTGTACTTTGAAGAGACCGTGGAAGAGAAGTTGTGGAACCCCACCTTCATCATGGAACACCCCACCGAGATCTCTCCGCTGGCCCGTGCCAATGACGACCGCCCCGAGGTGACCGAGCGCTTTGAGCTCTACATCACCGGCCGCGAATTCGGCAACGGCTTTTCCGAGCTGAACGATGCCGAAGACCAGGCCGCCCGCTTTCAGGCCCAAGTGACGGCCAAGGACAGCGGTGACGACGAAGCCATGCACTACGACCACGACTTTGTGCGTGCACTCGAATACGGCATGCCCCCCACCGGGGGCTGCGGTGTCGGTATCGACCGCCTGATGATGCTGCTGACCGACAGCGCCAGCATCCGCGACGTGATTTTGTTCCCTGCGCTGCGCCGGGAAGTGTGATCGCCCCCACGCGGCGCCGCTGCGCGGGTCGCTGCCCCACTACCAAAGGGGTCGCTACGCACCGGGGGCCAAATTCGCTTGGGGCGGCCCGGCGCGAACTTTCAAGACAAATCGGGTTTTCAAGCCGTGGATAGTGCGGGAGCAGCTCCTAAAACTGTAGCAGTTGCGACTTTGAAGTATCTACAAGGCTACCCCCAAGACACGCTGGACCAAGTCAGCGCCATGCTGGACGCCGGCCGCTTGGGCGACTGGCTATTACAAAAGTACCCGCAAAGCCACGGCGTGCGCACTGATCGCGCGCTGTACGACTATGTGCAAGCGCTCAAGCAGGAATACCTGCGCAGTGCCGATGCGCTGAGCAAGGTGGCTTTTGACAACAAGTTGCATGTGGTGCAAAACGCGCTGGGCACGCACACCACCATCTCACGGGTACAGGGCAATAAGCTCAAGGCCAAGCGCGAGATCCGCATTGCTTCGCTGTTCAAGGAAACTCCTGCGCCGTTTTTGTCCATGATCGCGGTGCAGGAGCTGGCCCACCTGCGCGAGCGCAACCACGACAAGGCCTTCTACCAACTCTACACCCACATGGAGCCGCAGTACCACCAGCTGGAGTTTGAAGTGCGGGTCTACCTGACCCACCTGGACGCCAAAGGCAAAAAACTGTGGGCACCCGCAGAATGCGCCGCACCGGAAGCCTCCAAGCCATCCACCGCGCTATGAGCCGGTCACCCCAAAAAACGCTTTGATTTTGGCGCGCAAATCTTCAACGGGTGTTGCGTGCTGCTGTAGTTTTGCAGCCTTGAGCCGTGCATTCAAATCATGTCGACGTGCGCTCAAAATGGCGGAGATTTCATTGGCGATTTCGGGGCGCGCCACCAGCACCTGGGCAAAACCCACATTGTCCAGCCGGTAGCAATCCACATCGGTCAGCGCCACCACGGTGGCACTGCGTGGCTCACCGGTCAGCATGCCCATTTCGCCAAAAAAGTCACCGTCTTTAAGGGTGCTGACCAAGGTCTTGACGCCCCCTTGCTCGACCTGCACCTGCACTTGGCCCTGCACGATCAAATACAACCAATGGGCCACAGCGCCTTGGCGCGTCAGCGTGCCGCCCGCCGCAAAAGGCGCATGCTTCAGGTACTGGGCCAAAACCATCTGCTCCGCCTGCGGTAGCCCTACAAACAAGGTGGTGCGCTGTACCGCGTTCAGCCTGCGCTCCATCTCGCGGTCGGTATTAGCCTGGCGCCAGTTGTCGTTTTCCTTGATCATCAAGCGCTCTTCACGCACCAGGCCCAGGCTGGCACCCGTGCGCGCCAACGCAGCCAGGGCGTGCACGCGCACGGCGGAGTCGGTGGGGTCATCGAACTGGGCGTCAGTCAGCCAATAGCGCAGGCAGTAGCGGAAGTAGCCTGTGGAGGTATCCATCAACACTGCGCTGGGCGCGGGCTGCTGGGCCACATGCTCAATGCTGGCGTCGGCCACCGCCTTTTGCAAGGCAGCTATCACCACACTGGGCGAGGCGCTGGCGTCGACATTGAAAAACAAATTGCGCCGCCATAGCAGCGGTTCACCCTTGATTTGGCGCAGCACGCCAAAACGGTTCTTCATCAGCCAGCTATTGGGTACCACAAAGGTTTCGCGGTCGCGTGTTTCAATGGCGGTGAAGCGCCAGCGCACATCCACTACCCGCCCGCTGATATTGTCAACGCGCACCCATTCGCCCACCCGCAACGAATTGTCCAGCTGCAGCATCACGCCACCCAGGACATTGCCCAGCGTGTCTTGCATAGCAAACGCAATCACTGCGGTAATGATGGCCGACGTGGTGAACAACTGGCTCGGGTCGACCCCCATCAAACGCAGCCAGACCATGCCCCAGGCCAAGGACAAACCCGTGACCGTCAAATCCCGGGCGATGCGCGGTGTAGCCGTGCCCAGTGCGGGCAACACCACCAGAAACACCAGCAGCACCAAAAACTGAATCAAGGTCAAGCCACTGCTCACCGTGGCCGCGCCGTTCAAGATACCGGCGGCCACGGTGTGGCCCTGGCCATTGGCCAACACGGCAGCGGCCAACGACACGGGCCCCAACACCAAGAGCCACCAAGTCAACTTCAAATCGTGGCGTAGGTGGGGCCTTAAAAACCGCAGGGCCAAGGCCGCTAGGGCCATCACCAGGTTGAGCAACAGCAACTGCTGCTTGAGTAGTTCCAGCAAGCTCTCGGTCATGGGCGGCCTTTGTGGTGCGCCTGGCGCAGGGGGGTCAACAGGTCAGACAAACCGTTGTGGTCTATCTCATGCATCAGCGCCAGCAGGCGGCCGATTTCGCCTTTGGGGAAGCCCTCACGGGCAAACCAGTTCAAGTAGTCTCCGGGCAGGTCCGCCATCAGCCGCCCTTGGTACTTGCCAAAGGGCATAGTGCGCTCCACCAGCTTTTGCAAGTCATCGCTTTCCATGCTCAGCCACCGGCCCGCTTGACGGTATAGCCCAAGCCCTGCAGGAACACCATCACCCGCTCACAGTGGTCGCCCTGCACTTCCACCACGCCATCTTTCACGGTGCCGCCGGAGCCGCAGCTCGCTTTGATTTTCTTGCCCAGCGCGATCAGGTCGGCATCTCCCAGCGGCAGCCCTTTCACCAAGGTAACCCCTTTGCCTGCACGGCCCTTGGTCTCGCGGCTAACGCGCACAATGCCGTCGCCCACGGGGCGCGCTGGGGCGGCTGCACAACGGCAATCGGCAACGGCCTGGCGGCAGGTGGGGCACATGCGCCCGCTGTCGGTGGAGTAGACCAGTCCACCGCTGGTGTTCTTAGATTTCATCGGTTGATTATCGCGAGGGCTGTGCCACAATTGTTAAGCGTTCATTCAGAGCGCTTTAGGAAGAATCGACATGTCACGTCCAAGCGTGTGGGCACCCAAGGTCGCGGCCTTGGTGCAAAGCGGCAACACCCAGGCCGCTCTAGCCCAAATCAAAGTGGCACCTACCGTGCGCGATCTGGAGCAACTGCGCGCCCTGCTGACCACCTCCAAGGCGCTGGCCAAGCACCCCAACGTAGACGCCGCCACGCGTGACCAAATCGTCGCACTGTCGTCCCCCCGGCTGCACCGCTCCCCCTGATTTAAGTCTCTATGCGTTTAGGCCGATACACCAGTCATGGACGCTACAGCCCACCCCACTCCATCCGCGACATTGCGCGCGCGGTAGGTGCCCCCGAAATATCCACCCGCAACCGGCTCAGCCGCCTGGAAACCGCCGGTGCTGTCAGCGCGCACCGGGCCCTGGTGGCTACGCCCAGTGGCAAACCAGCCGTTGGCACGCACTACTGCATTACCCAATTTGGGCGCGACTGCACGGGCAGCAGCCTGTGCAGTACGCCAACCACTGCAACGGTTGCAACTGCCAGCGTGTGGCAGCATGCCACCAGCGTTTTCGCTTGGGGCGCTGCGCGGGTAGCGGGCGCTAAAACAGCGCGCTAAATCCAGTCCAGCGCCTGCATGTACTGGGGCTGCACCATCAATGCATCCCAAGGCACGGCAGGCGCGGCGGGCAGCAGCGCCAGGCGGCGCACCTCACTAGCCTCTTGCGGCTGCCACTGGCCGCGCACCTGGGCTTCGGTCAGTCCGGCGAGCACCTCGTCTATCGCCCGGCCACCACTTTCGCTGGTAGCCAGCGACTGGTTGCACAGCAGCACCATGTCACAGCCAGCCAGTAAAGCAGCCTGCGTGGCCTGCAAATAACTCAGCGGCTTGCCATCCAGCACGCGGGCGGCTGCCATCGACAAATCATCGCTAAATACCGCCCCCGTAAACCCCAACTGCCCGCGCAAAACCCCGTTCAGCCAGGTGTCTGAGAAACCTGCCGGGCGGCTATCTACCTTGGGGTAGATCACATGCGCGGGCATCACGCTGGCCAGGGTGTTGCTAAGCCAGCGGTAGGGTGCGGCGTCATCGGCCAGGATGGCTTTCAGGCTGCGCTTGTCGACCGGCATGGCCACATGCGAATCCGCCTGCACAAAGCCGTGGCCTGGGAAGTGCTTGCCACAGTGCGCCATGCCGCTTTGCGCCAAGCCCTGCATCAGGCTTTTGGCCAAAAGCGCCACCACGCGTGGGTCGCGGCCCAACGAGCGGTCCCCAATCACGCTGCTCTCACCGTAATCCAGATCCAGCACCGGCGCAAAGCTGAGGTCTACACCGCAGGCCCGCAATTCGGCCCCCAGCACATAGCCGCAGGCCGTGGCGGCGTTGGTGGCGTCCAGCGGACCCGCGTGCTTGCGCGACCCCACGCTTGCCGCGGGCTGCAGCCACATTTCACCCAGCGCGCGCATGGGCGGCAGGTGGGTAAAACCATCGGTCTTGAAGCGCTGCACACGCCCGCCCTCGTGGTCCACGGCAATCAGCAAGTCAGCGCGCACTTTCTTGATAGCCCCACACAGTGCGGTGAGCTGGGCGCGGTCTTGCCAATTGCGGCCAAACAAAATCAGCCCCCCCACCAAGGGGTGCGCCAGGCGCTGCCGGTCAATGGGGGTAAGCGTGGTGCCTGCAATGTCGATGATCAGGGGGGCGTGGATGGTCATGGCGGGTGGGGCGTGTTGGGTGGGAATTGTGGACAAACAGGTGCCCATCATTCTGCCGTACATTCCCATTTTTTGTAATTCAGTGCGCACTATCTATAATCCAGTGCACACCAAATTCAACATCATGCTTCGTAATATCACCCTCTCTGCCGACGAAGAACTGATCGCCTTGGCCCGCAAAAAAGCCGGGGCGGCCCAGTCCACGCTGAATGCGGAGTTTCGCCATTGGCTGGTGGCCTATACCCGCGCGCAAGATGACGCCGCCGTGTCGCGCTTTCGTGATGTCATGCAGCAGCTAGGCGGGGCCGACGCGGGCCGCAGCTTCAGCCGCGATGAGATGAACGAACGCTAGCCGCCCACTTGCGCCCAGCCATGAACCCCTTGTTTTTTCTGGACACCAACGTCTTTGTCTACGCCCTGCTGGCCAGTGAGCCACTCAAAAAACAGCGCGCCCTGGAGCTGATAGAGCAGGCACTGGGCAGCCACGCGGGCTGCACCAGCTACCAGGTCATCCAAGAATTTGCCAATGTGGCCACACGCAAATTTGCGCAGCGCTTTACCCCTGAGCAATGCCAGCAATTCATAGCCGCCGCCATGGAGCCCCTGAATCGCGTGGCCTCGGGCACCGAATTGGTCAACACCGCCTTGGACTTGCAAGCCGAGACGCGCTACAGCTTTTACGACTGCCTAGTGCTAGCCGCAGCCCTGCAAGCCGGGGCCACCGTGCTCTACACCGAACACAATATGGAC
>NKIK01000117.1 GCA_002256115.1 Burkholderiales bacterium PBB3 | reverse complement strand
TCACTAGTGTCCGGTAAATTTCACAGCAAAGCAGCGCAAACCTAAGCTGGATGCGGGTTTCAAGAGGTTTCGCGATTCGGACGACTTCAAACGCGATTTTTTGCAGTTGCGTATCGTGACCTCTTTTTTCGAGGTTTACGCTCCATGTACAAGGGCCGCACTGTATTTGCGCAACTTCTCGAGGTCGTGCCATTCAAGCACTTCGAGCATCTCGTCAACAAGCACCAAGCCAACCGTTGGACACGGGACTTCACCGCATGGAGTCACTTCATCTGCATGGCCTACGCGCAGTTCACCCGCAGAGAGGGCTTGCGCGACTTGATCGTGTGCCTGAACTCTCAAAGTACCAAGCTCTACCACTGCGGTCTGCGTCAGCGTGTATCGCGCTCCACACTTGCTGATGCCAACGAAAGACGCGATTCACATTTGTTCGAAGCACTGGGGCAACGCCTAATAGAAATCGCATTGGATTTGTACAAAGACCATGATATTGGCCTGGGCCTCAAGGAGCCGCTCTATGCCATGGACGCCACCACTATTGATCTGTGCCTGAAGCTGTTTCCCTGGGCCGATTTTCGGTCCACCAAAGCGGGCATCAAGGCCCATACGGTGATCGACTTACGGGGGGCTATTCCAGTCATGCTATCGATCACCACGGGCAAAGTCGGCGACTCAGGGCAATTGGACGCGTTAAGGCTGCCCAAGGGCTCCATCGTCGTGCTGGACCGTGGCTACGTGGACTTTGCAAGGCTGTACCGCTTGGTGCAACGAGAGTGCAGTTTTGTGGTGCGCGCCAAAGGCAACTTGAGCTTTATTTGCAGTGAGGCGCACACGGCAGATGTTCAAACCGGCGTGTACTCGGACCAAACGATCAAGCTCACAAGTGAGCGATCTAAAAAAGGGTATCCGGAATCCTTGCGCCGGGTGCGTTTCTATGACGCAGTGAGTTGTTTGGAGCTTGTATTTTTAACCAACCGTTTCGATCTATCCGCCCTGACCATCGCAGCCATCTACAAACAGCGCTGGCAGGTTGAGCTGTTCTTCAAATGGCTCAAGCAGAACTTGAATATCCAGCATTTCTTTGGCAATTCATTGAACGCGGTGAGAACACAGATATGGATTGCCGTATGTACTTATTTGATAGCGCTGGTCGCACATCAAAGGTTGCATACGGAGTTATCACTACGCAATTTCTTGCATCTGGTGGAGGTCAACATGTTCGAGAAGATCACCTTGGCGCAGATGGTGGACAACGCGCTCAACGATGAGAGTTTTGAAGAGCTGAAGTCACAGGTTGAACTGTTCTGAAAATTAGTCAAAATTTACCGGACAGTAGTG
>NKIK01000100.1 GCA_002256115.1 Burkholderiales bacterium PBB3 | reverse complement strand
TAAAACGTCGTGAGACAGTTTGGTCCCTATCTTCCGTGGGCGCTGCAAGATTGAGAGAGCCTGCTCCTAGTACGAGAGGACCGGAGTGGACGCACCTCTGGTGTATCGGTTGTCACGCCAGTGGCATCGCCGAGTAGCTAAGTGCGGAAGAGATAACCGCTGAAAGCATCTAAGCGGGAAACTCGTCTCAAGATGAGTCTTGCCGGGGCCTTGAGCCCCCTGAAGGGTCGTTCGAGACCAGGACGTTGATAGGTCGGGTGTGGAAGCGCAGTAATGCGTTAAGCTAACCGATACTAATTGCCCGTGAGGCTTGACCCTATAATTTTGACGTGTCTTTCTGACGAATTCGTCAACACGTTATGCCACCTGCTGGCGCAATCAAAATACTCTGATTCGAATCTCTGTGAATTGGCTTGGCTGAACTGAGTTTCAGCTGGGCAACAAGTTAAGCCTGATGACCATAGCGAGGTGGTCCCACTCCTTCCCATCCCGAACAGGACAGTGAAACGCCTCAGCGCCAATGATAGTGCGGATTCCCGTGTGAAAGTAGGACATCGTCAGGCTAATATGATTGAAAACGCCCAGACTGGAAACAGTCTGGGCGTTTTTCTTTGTTTGTTCGTTTTAGTTTGGTAAGTCGGCAAGGATTCGTTCGAGTTCGGCCTGGCCGTCGGCACTGCGCTGGTTTGTGCCGTTGGGTGACGCAAACAGCGCGCGGATCAGCTGCATTTCCCGCTGCTGGACCGTGGCGAGAAAGTCTGCCGTGGTGCCCATGGCCACGAACGCGTCGAAACCTGCTTCGAGAAATCGCTGCATGTCAGCCAGTCCGGCGGCATGCGCCGCGGGGCGCATCAGGCGCAATGTCGTGCGCAGCAACTTGCTTCGCGTGTAGCGTGTCAGTGCCTCGCCCAGGCCCAGCACCAGCGTCAGCTGTTGCGTGCGCAGTTCTGCCTGGCCGGTGGCTTGCCAGGCCGCCAGGTAGGCCTGGCGGTCGATGCGGCTGGTGGACGCGGGAAGTGCGCGGGCGGTGGTGTCGTCGAGTTGCTCGCTCAGGGCGTGCAGGGCGGCGAGGTCGGCCACGGTTTGCAGCATGTCGGCATTGAACAGGCGTGCCAGCGACGGCACGATGCGGGCAAATTGGGCGTCGCGCTGCTGGAAGACTTGGTCGCCGTACAAATCGGTGACGAAGAAGCGCACTGCCGGCGCGTACCGGGCGTCTTGGGCCAGGTCGGCGTATGTCTGCTCGAAGCGGCGGCATTGGTAGCGCTTGAGCGCGGCGACCCGGCTTTCAAGGGCGTGGTCCTGCGCCTGGACTGCGCGCAATTCGGCGATGCTGTGCAGATCGGCC
>NKIK01000099.1 GCA_002256115.1 Burkholderiales bacterium PBB3 | reverse complement strand
GCTTGCGCTTGCGCAGCCAATTGACGTCTTTTTGCTTCACCCATTTGGTGACCTCTACAAATTCGTTGAACTCGGCTCCCAGTCTAACTTGCAGCAGGTTTTAGTAGCTTCAACTGCCGGAAATAGGATAATTTTCCTGGGCGATCAACTCGTGAGTGTGCGTGAGGTCTCCGAGAAAGGCCAAGCTCCTAACACCCGACCTCTCGATGAGTTTCCCTAAGGCGAAAACGACCATCCCCCCACGCGAGTACGACTTCAACCTCCGCTCATCGCTGTTGATCGAGCCCCAGCGCGATTCATAAGCATGGACACGGGCAGACTTGGGTTCTGAATTCAAGAGTCGAGCGATTTCGTCGCCAAATCGGTTGGCGAAACGATCCAGGCGGAGAACGTGAATGGTGACAGGGATGGAATCGGACATGGTGCTTGGGGACGACTCTTGGTTTGCGATAACGAAGCGGTCTAACGTCGGCGCTTTTCGGCAAGCAGCGAGCACCGCGAAGTGCCAACCTGCTGCTGCGTGTCCGCGACGAGCAATCTGTTAGCCACCAGTGAGCTACCTAGATACATGACGGTAAAAGTGGTAGAGCAAATCGGTTTCGCCATGGTAAGCGCGGAGCGATATATTGAGGTCACTAAATATGCGGAAGTACTTTGAAGCGTCGACCGTCCTGCAGGCGATGTTCATGTGCTTGGTTTTGCTCATAGTCACGGTAATGCCACCCGAAGGCTGGTCACGCTGTTGCGCATCACCGCCGTTGTACGTGTGGTTAAGTTCAACGCCATAAAGAGTTCTTCCGCTCATGAAGCGAAGATCAACTACGTTGTATTTGCCGAAATAGTTGCCCTCGAACTTCCCAATAGAGTCAGAACTCTTTGGTGGGTAGGAGAGTTCAATCGCTCCCTTCTTCCCAAAGCGATATTGCAGCCAGCTTTCGCTGCCAATTTCGCCGCCTGTAATATTCCCGCAAACGGACACAATCTTTTCACTTGCGTTAGTTTCGCAGGAAAAATAGTCAACCTCGCCCGCACGGCAAAGTGTTTGCGATTGGCCAACGCAAGGGAACATCGCCATTACGAGCGCAAGGGCTGTGGGCTTCATGGCGGCTAACGAGGCTGTAAAAAAACCGACTTCCGCGCTGACTATCAAGGCCGTAGTCGCTTACCGAATCAGTTTTCAAGAATTTAGCGTCCATGTGCAAAGTGTGCCGTAATTTCGACCCCTTTCGCGCCTTCTGGCGGTTCTATTGCTCCGGCCCTGAGAAGTCTCAAGCCGCATAGCGAACCCGGCGATCCTGGAAGTAGCCCATAACGCGCTCAGGATTTTGCTCCAGCATCGCCATATGCTCGTTCGCAGCCTCGCGTAATTT
>NKIK01000116.1 GCA_002256115.1 Burkholderiales bacterium PBB3 | reverse complement strand
GGCTCTCTTCCGTTTCGGGTGGCACACCACTGCCCACTCCCACATCAGGGTATTGCCCTTGCCTTTTGAAGCGGATTGGTAGGCAAATGCGCAAGCTTGCCCGCAATCAAGAACGCCATCGCTATGAAGTGGCGGCTTGTGCCATAGCCGCGCGCTCGCGCTTTTGCCGCTTGCAGCAATGAGTTCACCGCCTCCACATAGCCCGTGTGCAAGTGCGATGCATCAAAGGCCTTGAGGATGCCCGCCCAGTGCTGCTTGATGCTCCTGGCCAAGTCCTTGATCGGATGCAACTGTGAGCGCTGCGCCCAGTGCAGCCACTTCTTTAGCGCCAGCGTACTTTGGGCTACATCCGCTCTGAGTGCATAGATGTCGCGAAGCGCCTCCTTGATGCGCCACGCTCTTGCGGTTTTGAGTCGGCTCTGAGGTAGCCAGCTCATTTTGTCTTTTTCCTTGAGCGTCCAATTGGCCTTGTCTTTGAGCCAGCACCAACGCGTCTTCTTGAGCCATGTCTCATCTCTGGCCTCCTCACGCCGAACCGCATCTACTGCCTTGTTGGCCATCTGCACGACGTGAAACCCGTCAAAGGCTATAGCCGCCCCAGGCAGGTACTTGGCCGAACCCGTAATGAACGCTTTGGACATGTCCATGCAGACCACCTCAATGGCCTCAGGCTTGCCGTCGTGGGCTTTGAAGTCTTCTGTAAAGCGCTGCACCGTGCTGCCATCTTTGCCCGGTGTGGCAAACAGCAGCTTGGAGCGCGCCAGGTCATGCACCAGTGTGATGTAGCTACTGCCCTTGGCGCAGGAGGTCTCATCAATGCCGAGGACGGTCACATCGCTATAGCTTTCTTTGGAGCGTGCCAGAGTGACTTGGGCGTCAATTTGCCGCCACAAGGCGTTGTCTGAGCAGCGCAGGATGCGTGCGCAGGCTGATACAGGCATCTCTCGGGCGAGTGTCAGGCTCAAGGCTTCAAACAGGAGTGTGAAGCGGCTGCCTTCGCGTGCCCAGGGTGCTTGCAGTTGGGTGGTGCCTTGGCAGGCGTTGCAAGCGATGCGGGGCAGTTCACAGTGAACATGGGCTTCGAACTGGAAGAAATCCAGATGACGCCAACTGCGAGCGCGGTGGTCATGCACGCGTTGATCGGCAGTGCCGCAGGCCGGGCAGGCCGCGCTCTTGGCATTCCAAACGACATACAGGTCAATGCGGCTGTGGGCGACATCCAGCGTAACGCGCTGTACAGACCAGGGTTGGGCTAGGCCCAGTGCTTGGCAAAACAGCTCTTCTTGCATTTGCGCCTTTCCTGCTTATTGCGGTGTCAACACAATACCCTGATGTGGGAGTGGGCAGTGGCGTGCCACCCGAAACGGAAGAGAGCCG
>NKIK01000098.1 GCA_002256115.1 Burkholderiales bacterium PBB3 | reverse complement strand
TAGTCGTGGTGCATGTAGTGCCGGCGAATCCGGCTGCCGGCTAGCACGTGGTTCTGGCAACGATCAATGATGTCGGGAAGAACGCCTAGGGCCTGCATCATGGTTGCGGCTGTCCGGCGCAGATCATGTGGCGTCCATTCGCCTTTTGTTCCCTGGGCGAGCACTAGGCTGTTGTCATTCCGCCTGTTCTTCAATGGGCCACTGCGGTTCTTGAACTGAGTTTGTCTGTCTCCAATCTGCTTGGAGACGCTCTTGACGCAGACATGCTGAGCCGTTGCTTCTGCTTTGGCTGTGCGAGCAGGGAAGCAGTACGGCGTGTCGCCCGTCAGTGCTTTCAGGGTCTTGAACTGTCGGCATGCGAAGTCGGAGAGGTAGACGCGCCAGTCGACGCTGGTCTTGGTGTTGTCTGCGGGCACGAACCATTCGCAGCTATCTAAGTTGACATGCTCCCAGCGGGCCATCAGCAGTTCGCCAATGCGGCATGCTGTGCTGAGGCAGATCCAAAGTGCGAGCTGGCTTTCTTTCTTGAGCGGTCGGGCGGTGCCGTATTTCTGCCCGGCCGGCAAGGCTGCATAGACGGTCTCCATGCCTTCAAGGATGTCACGCAACTCCCTCAGTTCCTCTGCGGATAGAACCCGCTCGCGCGGTTTGTCGGCGGCAGAGTCGGAAGGGAGAATTTTCTCGATCTCCAACAGCTCAGCGGGGTTGCCGTCGGCCATCAGGCCGCGCCACGGTTTACGTTTCTCGGCCCAGGCGAACATCTGGACGATGTCGTTGTAGGTGCGAACGGTCTGGCGATGCACGCCACGTTTCACCATTTGACGAAGCAGGGCGCGCAGGTCGTGCTCAGTGACCTCGCGAACCGGCTTGGTGCCAATGCTGGGCAGGACATCTTTCTCGAAGCTGCGGCGTATCTCCGCGTTACCGTCGGCGCGCGCAACGCCATCGCGTAGCCATGACTCATACATCACACGCACAGGTTGGTCTTCTGCGTCTTTGCGCGCCACTTCCGCTAGCACTGCTTCGACCTGCGCTTGGGCTTCAATCTTTGACGCTCGCTTGGCATCTGTGGGTCTAACGCCGGATTTAACCAGATACCGGGCGTGATCGCGCTCCGTTCGTATGGCCTCTAACTTGTTCATCGGCCAGGTGCCGCAATAGTGCCAACTCACCTTGCCCTCCCACTTGAAGGCATAGCGGAATGCGACGGACACGTCCCCGTCCAAGGACGTTCTTACTTCGCCGCTCAGACCATCTCCGTCGCTTAACGTGTCACCTTTCCATGCGGCGGGAACAGCCTGGAGTTCTTTTGCCGTCCAGCGGCGACCTTTGCCTTGGCGGGGGTAGCGAGTCATTTCGATAGCCTCCAATGGGTAAACCCATGGGTAAACC
>NKIK01000097.1:665-1408 GCA_002256115.1 Burkholderiales bacterium PBB3 | reverse complement strand
GCACGCGCATTTCGCCCAGTTCTTTTTCCCACAGCGCGCGCAGCTCGGGGTTGTTCAGCACCGCAGCCACTACGGCGCCGCCGTGGGTCGGTGGGTTGGAGTAGTTGGTGCGAATGACGATCTTGAGCTGGCTCAGCACGCGGCTGGTTTCTTCCTTGTCCTGGCACAACACCGACAGGCCACCCACGCGCTCGCCATACAGGCTGAAGCTCTTGGAGAAGCTGGTGGACACAAAGAAGTTCAGGCCAGCAGCCACAAACTTGGCAATCACTGCGCCGTCTTCGGCGATGCCATAACCAAAGCCCTGGTAAGCCATATCCAAAAATGGGGTCAGACCCCGGGCTTTCACCACGGCGATGACTTGGTCCCAGTCAGCAGGGCTGATGTCGTAGCCGGTCGGGTTGTGGCAGCAGGCGTGCAACACCACGATGGTGCCGGGCGCAGCGGCATTCAGGCTGGCCAGGAAACCTTCGACGTTGACGCCTCGCTTGGCCGCGTCGTAGTAGGCGTAGGTATCGACTTCAAAGCCAGCGTTGTTGAACAGCGCACGGTGGTTTTCCCAGCTCGGGTCAGAGATCAAAACTTTGGCGTTGGGGTTGAGCTTCTTCAGGAAGTCGGCGCCAATCTTCAGGCCCCCGGTGCCGCCAATGGCTTGCACCGTGGCCACACGGCCGGAGGTGACGGGTTCGCTGTCAGCGCCGAAGACCAAGCTTTTGACGGCGTTGTCATAGGCCACGATGCCG
>NKIK01000097.1:0-655 GCA_002256115.1 Burkholderiales bacterium PBB3 | reverse complement strand
CTTGACGGCGTTGTCGTAAGCCACGATGCCGTCAATGGGCAGGTAGCCACGGGCGGTGGGCTTTTCCATCATGGTTTTCTCAGCGGCTTGCACGCATTGCAGCAGCGGGAGTTTGCCGTTGTCGTCGAAGTACACGCCCACGCCCAGGTTCACTTTGGCGGGGTTGGTGTCGGCATTGAATTGCTCGTTCAGACCCAAAATTGGGTCGCGGGGGGCCATTTCGACGGCGGAGAAAAGAGACATGAAAGAGTCCTGTGGTGGGTGTCGGTCGGGAACCAGTGGCCTTTTGCTACGGGTTACACCTATTTTAACGGGCCGGACTTTGGCTTCTTCGCTTGAGGTTGCGGCGCATGAGGCTGCGCTCCGGGCAGCCCTTGGGGCGCTGGTCGTTGGTGCGACTCTTCTGCGATGCTTGGCAACGAAGAAGACGCAACACTCGCGCATGCACTAAAGTCCCATCTTTGCCCACAAGCCAACACCCCATGCCCGCACCCCAAGCCCTTTCCCTTGTCACCGATGAAGCCGATGCCAAGCCAGGCACCTTCGTCCGTTATCCCGATTCGCCGTTTGAGCTGTACCAGCCTTACCCCCCGGCCGGAGACCAGCCGGTGGCGATTGACGAATTGGTCGAAGGCGTGAGTGACGGCGAAGTGTT
>NKIK01000096.1 GCA_002256115.1 Burkholderiales bacterium PBB3 | reverse complement strand
GCCTTGGTCAAAGCCAACATAGCCTGGAGGCGCGCCAATCAAACGGCTGACCGAGTGACGTTCCATATATTCGGACATGTCAAACCGCAGCATCTCGACGCCCATCGTATTGGCCAATTGCTTCGCCGCCTCTGTTTTACCAACCCCAGTTGGGCCAGAGAACAGATAAGAACCGATGGGCTTGTTTGGATCGCGCAGACCTGCACGTGCCAATTTAATCGATGCAGCCAAGGCCGTCAGCGCTGCATCTTGACCAAACACCACCCGACGCAAATCGGTTTCTAAGGTGCGTAGGGCTTCGGTGTCAGACTTGGTGACAGACTTCGACGGAATGCGGGCAATCTTGGCAACAACCGCCTCGATCTCCTTGACGCCAATTGTCTTTTTCCGCTTGCTTTCAGGAAGCAACATTTGGCTTGCGCCGGTTTCATCGATCACATCGATCGCTTTGTCGGGCAATTTGCGGTCGCCAATATATTTGGCTGACAATTCCACCGCCGCCTTAATGGCTTCGGCGGTATAGCGCACTTTGTGATGTTCTTCGTAAGCCGACTTGAGGCCCAAAAGGATTTTCACCGTGTCGGGGATTGAAGGCTCGACCACGTCAATCTTTTGGAAGCGACGCACCAAAGCACGATCCTTCTCAAAATGCTGACGATATTCCTTATAGGTCGTCGAACCCATGCAGCGCATGGTCCCAGACTGAAGCGCGGGCTTGAGAAGGTTCGAAGCATCCATGGCCCCGCCACTGGTAGCACCTGCCCCAATAACGGTGTGGATTTCGTCGATGAAGAGGATGGCGTTGGGGTGGGCTTCCAATTCCTTCACCACTTGCTTCAAGCGCTCTTCAAAGTCACCGCGATAGCGTGTGCCAGCCAGAAGCGCGCCCATGTCGAGCGAGAAGATTGTGGATTCCAAAAGAATATCTGGGACATCGCCTTCCACGATGCGTCGAGCCAAGCCCTCAGCAATCGCGGTCTTGCCAACGCCAGGATCACCAACCAACAATGGATTGTTCTTTTGACGGCGGCAGAGGATTTGGATGGCGCGCTCAACTTCGTCGACGCGACCAATCAATGGATCGACCCGACCTTTGCGCGACTTTTCATTCAGATCGACGCAATAGGTAGCCAAGGCTTCACCCGTGCTGGGCTTTTCCTTCGTGGTCGCACTCTCTTCTTGGCGCTCTTCAGAAGCCCCTTTGACGCGCTTTTGCTCCGTCATGCCGGGGCGCTTGGCGACACCGTGCGAGATAAAGTTGACCGCATCATAGCGGGTCATGTCCTGCTCTTGGAGGAAATAAGCCGCATGGCTTTCGCGTTCCGAGAACAAAGCGACCAAAACATTGGCCCCTGTTACTTCGGTACGACCTGAACTTTCGACATGGATTACCGCGCGCTGGATCACGCGCTGGAAGCCAGCCGTCGGCCGCGCTTCGCTC
>NKIK01000052.1 GCA_002256115.1 Burkholderiales bacterium PBB3 | reverse complement strand
TTCCGCCAGAGCGCAACAACTGAAACTTAAAGGAAACGCATCATGAAAACTTCTTACTCCACCGCTATTGCCTTGGCCATCTCCACCCTGATCGCTGGTCACGTCTTTGCTGCTGACGCTGACGTCGGCAAGACCCGCGCCCAAGTCCAGGCTGAACTCGTTCAAGCCCGCGCCACTGGCGACGTTACTGCCCCTGACCAACTCAGCATCGACTACACCGGCCGCACCGGTGCCAAGATGAACGAAGTGTTCCCAGCCCGCTACGCTGCTGTGGCTCCTGTGTCCACCAAGACCCGTGCTGATGTGATTGCTGAAATGGCAGAAGCCAAGCGCACTGGTAACGTGATGGCCTCTAGCCAAGTCGCTATCGACTTTGGCAGCACTACAGCTGCCAAGCTGAACGAAATCTTCCCATCGCGTTACCCCGCCGTGGCAAGTGCTCCAGCCAAGACCCGTGCTGAAGTACGCACTGAGCTGGCCGAAGCGCAACGCACAGGTGACATTCCTGCGGACAACTTGGAGAGCCTGGTGTATGCCGGTGTTCCTGGCCAGAAGCTCAAGGACGTTCACCCCACACAGTACCCTGTGAAGGCACGCGCTGTTGCGGCTACCCAAGTGGTGGCATCGGCTTACTAAGCATCTGCCCAGGACACAGCGCCCACACGGGTGCTAAGAGCAACAAAAAGCCCCGTCGGATCGTTCCAGCGGGGCTTTTTGCTTTCTGGTAGGTATTTGACGACTTTTTAGTGCCGTCAAAAGTGCCTGAGGCCCAGGTGGGATGTGCGTGAGAAGCTCCTGAAATGATAGCGAGTTTCAACGGTATTTCCAAGTAGCTGCAAGACGGAAAACTGATCTTGGCTTGGTATCTGACAGCCGCCATCCGGCTGGGTGCGATACCAAGGAGAATACGGGCCGACCCTCCAGCCACTTTTTAGAAGTCAGCCCCTTGCTCAATCTCGCACCCTATAAAACTCTTTTCTCTGACCGCGAACTCAAGCGCATCGTGTTGGCTTCCATCCTGCCACGGCTGCCGGCGGGTATCAATGGCTTGTCGCTGACCTTGATGGTGCAATCGCTTTATGGCTCGTTTGCCATCGGTGGCACCGTCAGCGCTGCTTACCTGATTGCCTTGGGCGTGGCGTCGCCTTTGCTAGGGCGCTTTGTTGACCAGCGCGGTCCACGCGCAGCTATGGTGCCGTTTGGTATCGCCCACGCGCTTGCCCTGGTTTTGCTCGTCATGGCGGCCTTGCAGCGGGTGTCGCCGTCACTGCTGATGGTGTTTGCGCTCTTGGCTGGAATGACGTTTCCTCCAGTATCCATGACGGTACGCGCCATGTGGCGCAAATCCAGCCTGCCTGATCACACCAAACAACTGGGCTTTGCGCTGGAGGGCGTGATCATGGAAACCATCTTTGTATGCGGCCCCTTGATCGTCAGCTTCTTTTTGCTCTTTAACGCACCTGCCGTTGCCCTGTTGTTTTCTGCTTGCGCCACGTTGTTGGGCATTGTGCTTTTTGCGCGTTCAGGCGCGCTCGAGCGTTGGGGCGATGTCGAGCTTAGCGAGCGCCATTGGCTGGGGCCTCTCAAGCTCTTGGGCGTGCGCCGGGCTTTGCTCGTGTCTTTGCTGCTGGGGGCTAGTTTTGGACTGCAAGAAATTGGCATGATGGCCGTGGCCAAAGCGGCAGACCAACAGGCTGCAGTGGGCTGGTTGTTCGCGGCGTACTCCGTGCCATCTGCCATTGCTGGTCTGCTGTACGGCACCCGCCAGTTTGCCTGGCCGCTCAACCGTCAAATGGCACTGGGGCACGTATGGATTGCCGCGTTGAGCTTGGTACTCACCCAAGTGTCTTCGCTCTGGGTGTTTGCCTTGGGTTGTGCGGTGTGTGGCATGGCGGTTGGGCCGGCGATTACAGCGAGCCAGATGCAACTGGGTAAGTTGACAACGGCCGAGTACACCACCGAGGCCTTCACCTGGAGCATGACGCTGTTTATGGTGGCACTAGGCGCTGCATTTGCCTGCGGTGGCTGGCTCGTCGATACCTTTGGGGTGGGTGCACCCATGTTCTGCGCCGCTTGCACCGCAAGCCTGGGGGCACTGATGTGTTTGCGGGTACCCGAAATTTTTGCGCAACCCGCGGCGACCACCTAGCGCAGAGCAATTGCGCTGGTGCTGGCCTGTTTACACGAACTTCGTGCAACACGAATTTCGTGTAAAATACAAAGTATGAAAAACGTCACCATCACCGTGGAAGACGCGACCCTGGAGTGGGTGCGCATCGAAGCGGCCAAGCGCAACACCAGTGTGTCGCGCTTGGTGGGTGAGATGCTGACCGACAAGATGCAATTTGACGATGCCTACGCCCGAGCCCAGCGCGAATGGGTGGCGGACACGTCGTCTTTTAGCTCGGGTACCAAGCCCTATCCGCAGCGCGAGGCCCTGAATGGCTAGCGCGCCAGCAGCAGTGTCCGCGATTGTTTTCGTTGATACCAATGTGCTGTTGGCCGCCGACGATGCCCAAGACGCCTTGCGCCAAGGCCAGGTACGTGCCTGGATGCAAGCACTGTGGCAGCACCGCGCCGGGCGCGTCAGCACGCAGGTGCTCAATGCCTACTACGTCGGCGCCACGCGCCACTTTGATATGCCCCAGGGCGATGCGCGCGCCAAGCTGCGCCGCATGCAGCTGTGGCAGCCCTGGCAGATTGACCACCAGACGGTGGAGACCGCTTGGGGCGTCGAGGCGCGTTTTGGCCTGCCGTATTGGGACGCACTGATCGTGGCCTCGGCTGCACAAAGTGGTGCCAGCTACGTGCTGTCGCTAGACCTTCAGCACCAGCAGCAGATCGACGGTGTCACCATCCTCAACCCCTTATTGGCCGCGCCCGGCGACCTGGGCCTTACCCCATGACTTCCACTTTTGAAACCGACCCCAGCGTCACCAGCCTGATTGCCCGCCGCATCCGCCAGGATGTGCAGTCCATGCACGCCTATGCGATTCAAGACAGCGTCGGCATGGTCAAGTTGGACGCGATGGAAAACCCCCACCGCTTGCCGCCTGAATTGCAAGCTGAACTGGGCGCGCGCCTGGGCGTATTGGCCCTGAACCGCTACCCGGATGGCCGGGTCAATGACCTGCGCCGCGCGCTGGCCGCCCATGCCGATATGCCGCAGGGCTTTGACATCATGCTGGGCAATGGCTCGGACGAACTGATCAGCCTGCTGGCCATGGCCTGCGACGTGCCCACGGTTCCCGGCCAGGCCAAGCCCGCCGTGCTGGCCCCGGTGCCCGGCTTTGTGATGTACGCGATGAGCGCAGCCCTTCAGGGGCTGGACTTTATTGGCGTGCCCCTGACCACAGACTTTGCACTCGACGTGCCCGCCATGGTGCACCGCATTGCGGACCAAAAGCCCGCCATCGTTTACCTGGCCTACCCCAACAACCCCACCGCCAACTTGTGGGACGCGGGTGACATGGCGCAGGTGATAGCCGCCGCGCGCACGGCCGGCAGCATCGTGGCCATTGACGAGGCCTACCAGCCGTTTTCCAGCCGCACTTACCTGGATGTAATCCGCGCGAACCCTGCTGAGAACAGCCATGTGCTGCTGATGCGCACCATGAGCAAGTTCGGCCTGGCCGGTGTGCGCATTGGCTACATGATGGGCCCCGCCGCGCTGGTGCAGCAGGTGGACAAGCTGCGCCCGCCCTACAACATCAGCGTGTTGAATTACGAATGCGCGCTGTTTGCGCTGGCCCACCAAGACGTGTTTGCCGCCCAAGCGGCCGACATCCGCGCCCAGCGCGCGCGCCTGCTGGCCACGCTGGGTGCCACGCCGGGGCTTACCGTGTTTGAGAGCGACGCCAACATGATCCTGGTGCGCATCGAAGGCGAGGATGCCGACCGCGCCCAAAAAGTCTTTTATGGCATGAAAGCCCGTGGTGTTCTGGTCAAGAACGTTTCTAAAATGCACCCATTGCTGGCGCATTGTTTGCGTTTGACCGTTGGCACGGCCTATGAAAACGACCAAATGATCACCGCCCTGCAAAATTCACTATGAGTAACTCAAGCCCCATGACTGAAGCCAACGGCACCGCCAATCCAACAGACCGCGTAGCTGAGGTGTCCCGCAACACCGCGGAAACCAAGATCCGCGTGCGCGTCAACTTGGACGGCACCGGCCAGGCCCGCCTGTCCACCGGCATTGGTTTCTTCGACCACATGCTCGACCAGATCGCCCGCCACGGGCTGATCGACTTGGATATTGAAGCCGAGGGCGACTTGCACATTGACGGCCACCACACCGTGGAAGACGTGGGCATCACCCTGGGCCAAGCGTTCCACAAAGCAGTGGGCGACAAGAAGGGCATCCGCCGCTACGGCCACGCCTACGTGCCGCTGGACGAAGCGCTCTCGCGCGTGGTGATCGACTTCTCGGGCCGCCCCGGTTTGGTGATGGACGTGCCGTTCAAGAGCGGCATGATCGGCGCGTTTGACACGCAGTTGACCCACGAGTTTTTTCAGGGCTTTGTGAACCACGCCTTCGTGACGCTGCACATTGACAACATCAAAGGCGAGAACGCCCACCACCAGGCCGAGACCGTGTTCAAGGCCTTTGCGCGCGCGCTGCGCTTTGCGCTGGAGCGCGATCCACGTGCGCTGGGCACCATTCCCTCCACCAAGGGCTCCCTCTAGAATTTATGACCAAATTGGCCATTGAGCCCATGGATAGTGCGGGAGCAGCTCCTAAATGCATAGCAACTTGAAATTCGTATGAAGAAAGTAGCAGTCGTCGACTACGGCATGGGCAACCTGCGCTCCGTCACCCAGGCAGTGGTGCATGCTGCTGCGGGTTCGGGTGTTGAGGTGGTCTGGGCCCGCACCCCGCAAGAGGTGATGGATGCCGAACGCGTGGTGCTGCCGGGCCAGGGTGGCATGCGCGATTGCATGCGCGAGCTGAACGAATCCGGCATGTTTGACGCCGTGATGCACGCCGCCGCGCACAAGCCGCTGATGGGCGTGTGTGTGGGCATGCAAATGCTGTTGGACCATTCCGAAGAACTCAACACGCCGTGCCTGGGCCTGATTCCTGGCGAGGTGGTCAAGTTCGATCTGGCGGGGCAAATTCAACCCGACGGGAGCCGCTACAAAGTGCCGCAGATGGGCTGGAACCAGGTCTGGCAAGACGCTACGAACGGTGCGCGCCACGCGGTGTGGGGCGATGTGCCAGACGGTAGCTACTTCTACTTTGTGCACAGCTACTACACCCGACCGTCTGATGCGCGCCACAGCGCGGGCGTTACAGACTACGGACAACGCTTTTCCAGCGCAATAGCGCGCGATAATATTTTTGCGACGCAATTTCACCCCGAAAAAAGCGCCGAGCACGGTTTGGCCCTTTACCGCAACTTTTTGCACTGGAATCCTTGAGTTCCCCTTTGCTGCATATTTTTCTGCACATTGCTCTGCACTAATGCCCTGCACCCAGCTGCCCCAACCCTGCGCGCCCCTTATCTGCTGACCTCTACGCCACACCCTTTGGCATTCTGATTTCCCCCGCCTCTTTTCCTCCACCCACTGAAGCACCATGCTTTTAATTCCTGCGATCGATCTCAAAGACGGCCACTGCGTACGCCTCAAACAAGGCGATATGGACCAATCCACCACCTTCGGCGAAGACCCTGCGGTCATGGCCCGGCGTTGGGTAGACCAGGGGGCCAGACGTTTGCACTTGGTGGATTTGAATGGCGCGTTTGCCGGGCACCCCAAAAACGAGGTCGCGATTCGCAAAATCCTGAAGGAAGTGGGCAGCGAGATTGACGTGCAACTGGGCGGCGGTATCCGCGACCTAGACACCATCGAGCGCTACCTGGATGCCGGTCTGCGCTACGTCATCATCGGTACGGCTGCGGTCAAGAACCCTGGCTTCTTGCAAGACGCCTGCACGGCGTTCGGCGGCCACATCATCGTCGGGCTGGACGCGCGCGATGGCAAAGTGGCCACCGACGGCTGGAGCAAGCTCACACGCCACGACGTCATCGACCTGGGCAAGAAATTCGAAGACTACGGCGTCGAAGGCATCATCTACACCGACATCGGCCGCGACGGCATGCTGTCGGGTATCAACATCGACGCCACGGTCAAGCTGGCCCAGGCCCTGACTATTCCCGTGATTGCGTCGGGTGGTCTGTCCAATATGGCTGACATAGAAGCCCTGTGCGAGGTGGAGAGTGAAGGCGTGGAAGGCGTGATCTGCGGACGCGCCATCTACAGCGGCGATTTGGACTTTGAAAAAGCACAGGCTCGGGCGGATGAACTGAATGGGTAATTCGCTCGGCAGCGTTCCCTCGGGCTTCGGCGAGCCGGGTATTCCCTTCCGCGAATGTCCCCCGGCGCACGGTGTGCGCCTCCTCCTTGATTTCGCTTCAGGGAACACCCGGCCCGCCGAATCTGGCAACCTGATGGGACGCCTATGCTAGCTAAACGTATCATCCCTTGCTTGGACGTCACCGGAGGTCGCGTTGTCAAAGGCGTCAACTTCACCCAGTTGCGTGACGCGGGCGACCCGGTAGAAATCGCCGCACGCTACAACGAGCAGGGTGCCGACGAACTCACGTTCCTCGACATCACCGCCACAAGCGATGGGCGTGATTTGATTCTGCACATCATCGAAGCGGTGGCCAGCCAAGTCTTTATCCCGCTGACCGTGGGCGGTGGCGTACGCACCGTGGATGATGTGCGCCGTCTGCTGAACGCGGGCGCGGACAAAACCAGTTTTAATTCGGCAGCGATAGCCAATCCGCAGGTCATTGAAGACGCGTCGTTCAAATACGGCGCGCAGTGCATCGTGGTCGCCATAGACGCCAAACGCCGATCGGAAGAAGACGCCAAGCTGCGCGGTGTGGGCTGGGATGTGTACAGCCATGGTGGTCGTAAAAACACCGGCATGGACGCCGTGGCCTGGGCCACCGAGATGGCACGGCGCGGCGCGGGTGAGATTCTGCTAACCAGCATGGATCGCGATGGCACCAAGAGTGGCTTTGATTTAGCGCTGACCCGCGCGGTGGCCGACGCCATCAGCGTGCCTGTCATCGCCTCCGGCGGTGTGGGCAATCTGGACCACCTGGCCGATGGCGTGCAGCAGGGCGGAGCAGACGCAGTGTTAGCCGCCAGCATCTTCCATTACGGTGAGTACACCGTGGGCCAGGCCAAGGCGCGCATGGCCGAACGCGGCATTCCAGTGCGATTTTAAGACTTTTCGGCCATTCAGCCCGTGGATAGTGCGGGAGCAGCTCTCTTTTTTATAGCAAATACAAACTAGGTCTTCATCTATGCCGCCTGAAAATTCTGTACCCCCGCAGCCGGCATCCAACCCGATTAGCTGGATCAAACACATCCGCTGGGACTCTAAAGGCCTGGTGCCCGTGATTGCGCAAGAGCAGGGCAGCAACGACGTATTGATGTTCGCCTGGATGAACCGCGAAGCCCTGCAAAAAACCGTGGAGCTGGGGCGCGCCGTGTACTTCAGCCGCTCGCGCGACAAGCTTTGGTACAAGGGCGAGGAGTCGGGCCATGTGCAAACGGTGCACGAAATCCGCATGGACTGCGACAACGACGTGCTGCTGCTCAAAGTCACCCAGTTGGGCCACGAGCCCGGCATCGCCTGCCACACCGGCCGCCACAGCTGTTTTTTCAGCGTGCTGGAGAATGGTGAGTGGAAATCTGTCGATCCGGTCTTGAAAGATCCGGAATCCATCTATAAGTAGAACCTTGCGGGACAGACCTTTAGCTCTGTCCCCAACTGATTAAATGACTTCTCAAGACTCCCTAGCCGCCCTGGCCGCCGTGATTGAAAGCCGCAAGGTCGCCAATGGCGGCGACCCGGACGCCAGCTACGTCTCCCGCCTGTTGCACAAAGGCCCGGACGCCTTTTTGAAGAAAATTGGCGAAGAGGCTACCGAGGTGGTCATGGCCGCCAAGGATGCCGACCATGGCGGCGATGCGACCAAGATCGTCTACGAAGTGGCCGACCTGTGGTTCCACTGCATGGTGGCGCTGTCGCACTATGGCCTGTCGCCCGCTGATGTGATTGCCGAGCTGGAGCGCCGTGTGGGCACCAGCGGTCTGGAAGAAAAAGCTCTGCGCAAAGTCCTTGCGCGTGAGGCGCAAGCTGAACAATCCGCGCGTGATGCCGAATCCAAGTGAAAGATCTCGCATGACCCAAGACTTTACGATCCCCAACGCTCCCGCCGAGGTCAGCCTGGAGCGTTTGCAGGCCCTTAATTCGGTGGGCACCATCAGCTATGTGCTGCACCTGATTGTGGCCATCGGCGCCATCATTCCCGGCGGCCAATTCGGCACGGTGTTGCTGC
Source organism: Burkholderiales bacterium PBB3 (assembly GCA_002256115.1). Taxonomy (GTDB): domain Bacteria; phylum Pseudomonadota; class Gammaproteobacteria; order Burkholderiales; family Burkholderiaceae_C; genus Allorhodoferax. Next base: position 15,483 of record NKIK01000052.1, on the reverse strand, counting down.
TGGCGGCGCTGATTCTGGATCTGGTCAAGCGCGATGACGCGGCGGGCACCTGGCACGCCTCGCATTTCAGCTGGCGCATTCGCTCGGTGTTTATTGCCGGTGGCCTGTATTTGCTGACTTCGCCCCTGTTCTTGCTGCTGTACATCCCCGGCATGATTGCTTGGGCGCTGATTTCGGTGTGGTTCCTATACCGTATCGTTAAGGGCCTGATCGCCATGAACAAAGGCCAGGAGATCGGCGCATGAGCACCTCTACCCAAGCTAGCCACGACCCGAACTGTCTGTTTTGCAAGATCATCGCCAAGCAGATCCCCTCCAAAACGGTGTACGAGGATGATCAGGTCTACGCCTTCCACGACATCCACCCCTGGGCACCCGTGCACTTCTTGATCGTGCCCAAAGCCCACATTGCCAGCATGGCGCATGTGGGCACTGAGCACGCGGCGCTGATGGGGCATATCATGGCCCTGGTTCCCAAGCTGGCCTTGCAGGAGGGCTGCAATCCCTACCCGGAAGGCGGCTACCGCCTGGTGACCAACACGGGCGCAGAGGGCGGACAAGAAGTTCACCACCTGCACTTTCATGTCATGGGCGGGTCCCGTCCCTGGTTGCGCGGCTGAAGTGTGGCCCTACGAAAAATTGCCGTCACACACGCCGACTAGAATTCACCACATCGTTAGGAGTAAATCATGGGTTCATTTTCCATTTGGCATTGGTTGATCGTTTTGTTGATCGTGGTGATGGTGTTCGGCACCAAGAAGCTGCGCAATATGGGTGGCGACTTGGGCGGTGCGGTCAAAGGTTTCAAAGACGGCATGCGTGACGGTGCTGCGGCACCCGAAGAAAAGTCGGCAGTGCCTGCGCAGGTTACGACCAACGCGTCGACCGAAAAGACCACCATTGACGTTGAAGCCAAGCAGAAGTCTTGACCTGTTTGATCTGCGTTTGCCCTTCACTCTGATTTTGCCGTGATTGACCTCGGCATTTCCAAAATTGCCATCATCGGCGCGGTTGCGCTGGTGGTGATTGGCCCTGAGCGCTTGCCCGGCGTAGCCCGCACCCTGGGCACTTTGCTGGGCAAAGCCCAGCGCTATGTGGCCGACGTCAAAGCAGAAGTAAGCCGGTCCATCGAACTTGACGAGCTCAAGAAAATGCGGGATTCGGTGGAGGGCGCGGCGCGGGATGTAGAAAACTCCATCCAGACCCACGCCAGTGATTTTGAGAAATCCTGGGCTGAGGCCAATGGCACCGCGGCTGCGGTCGCGACAGACGAAACACCCCAGTACAAACACCCCGGCAAAAACTGGCGCCTGAAGCAGGGCGCCACGCCCCAGTGGTACAAGGCCCGCGCCGGTGTGCGCACCAAAGCCTTGTCGGGTGCTGCGCGCGTAGCACGTTACCGGCCCAAAGGCCTGGGCTAAACCTGCCCCTGCGGCATTGCACACCTATTCATGGCCAACGACAACAATGACGAGCTTGCGGGCACCGAGCAACCTTTTGTGCAGCACTTGGTGGAGCTGCGTGATCGTCTGATCAAGGCGGCCGCTGCGGTGGGCATTGCTGCCATTGCGCTGGCGCTGTTCCCCGGCCCGGCGGCCTTATACGACTTACTGGCCGCACCTTTAGTGTCTACCTTACCCGAGGGTACGAGGATGATCGCCACATCGGTCATCTCCCCCTTTTTGGTGCCGCTCAAGATTCTGATGATGACGGCGTTCCTAGCGGCCCTGCCGGTGGTGCTGTGGCAGGTCTGGGCCTTTGTAGCGCCTGGCCTGTATTCGCATGAAAAGAAACTGGTGTTCCCATTGGTGATCTCCAGTACCTTTCTGTTCTTTGTCGGCGTGGCGTTTTGCTACTTCTTCGTGTTCGGGCAGGTCTTCAAATTCATTCAGGGCTTTGCGCCCAAAAGTATTAATGCGTCGCCCGATATTGAGGCTTACCTGGACTTTGTGTTGTCCATGTTTCTGGCCTTTGGCATGGCGTTTGAGGTGCCGATTGTGGTGATCGTGGTGGCCCGCATGGGGCTGGTCAGCATTGAAAAGCTCAAGTCTTTTCGCAGCTATTTCATCGTGCTGGCCTTTGTGGTGGCCGCCATTGTGACGCCGCCTGATGTGGTGTCGCAGCTGGCGCTGGCCATTCCGATGTGCGTCTTGTACGAGATCGGTATCTGGGCCGCCCAGGCCTTTATTCGCCATACCCAGCCGCCCGACGAAGGCCCCGCCACTACCGCCAGTTAGGCGCTGCGAGCCTTAACGAGACTGCTGGCAGGCTCAGTTGGCCTTAGGTTTGGGCCGCCGACCTGGCGTCACATCCACCGTAACGGCTTTGTTCTTTCGCTGAAGGGCAAATGCAGTGGCCGTACCCGGTTGGAGTGCTGATACGGTGGCCAGCAATTGCGTCACACTGGTCACGGGCTTGCCACCAATCGCCACAATCACATCACCAGGGCGGATGCCCGCCTGCGCCGCCGGGCCGTTTTGCAAAACTCCCGTGATGATCACACCCTCTTTGGTTTTCACTTCAAAGGTCTCTGCCAGCTCGGCTGACAAGTCATTGGGCTCGACACCAATCCAGCCGCGGGTGACTTGGCCGTCCTTGACGATGCTCTCCAGCACCTGTTTGGCTGTGGAGACCGGAATGGCAAAGCCAATACCCATGCTGCCACCTGATCGGGAGTATATGGCGGTGTTGATGCCTAGCAAGTTGCCCTGGGTATCCACCAGCGCGCCACCGGAGTTGCCGGGGTTGATGGCTGCATCCGTTTGGATGAAGTTTTCAAAGGTGTTGATGCCCAACTGGTTGCGCCCCAGCGCACTCACAATGCCCGAGGTGACGGTTTGCCCCACCCCAAATGGGTTGCCAATCGCCAGCACCTGGTCACCGACTTGCAAGCTGTCCGAGTTACCCAGCACGATGACGGGTAGGCGATCGAGGTCAATTTTGACAATGGCCAGGTCGGTGTCGGGGTCGGTACCAATGACCTTGGCGCGGGTACTGCGGTTGTCGTTTAAAAAAACTTCAATGTCGTCTGCCCCTTCCACCACGTGGTTATTGGTCAGGATGTAGCCGCTGCTACTGACAATCACGCCGCTGCCCATGCCGCCCTGGGGCTCGTTGCCCTGGTCACCATAAAAGAACTTAAACCAGGGGTCTCCGGCGTGCGGGTTCTTGCCGGCGGCCTTGCTGGTGGTGATGCTGACGACGGCGGCTGAGGCTTTTTGTGCCGCCCCGCGCAAGCTGCCTGCAGGCACTTCGCCAATGGGCAAGGCTGGCGCTTCTATCAGGGAGATGGCACCCGCCACAGAAGGGGTGCGCCCCAACCATTGGGGCTTGAGCGTGGCTACTACAAAGTAGCCAGCCAACAAGACCGTGCAGGTTTGCGCAAACAGAAGCCAAAGTCGTTTCATAAAAGTGTCCAAAGCATGCGCCCAGCATATGGGGCGTCGCAGCGCAAATTGTAGGCCGCCACACTTCTTTTTTCGCAGGAGAATCAAGGGCTTGGGCTTTAAACGTCCTTATCTTCGCCATGCCAACCACGCAAGTCATTCATATCCATGTGCAGGCCCCCGTCAAACCGGCGGAGGGCGCGCCCTGCAATGGCTGCGGGGTTTGCTGCCTGACGCAGCCGTGCCCTCTGGGCATCGTGCTGTCTGGCACTCGCACCGGGGCCTGCGCGGCATTGCGCTGGCGGGACGACACCTCACGCTACATCTGTGGCGCGCTGGCAGAGCCCGATTCTGTGCTGCAAAGCCGTTTGCCGCAGGGCCTGGTCTGGTTGACCAGGCCCTTGTCGGCCGTGCTACCTCGATTGGCGCATCGCTGGATCGCAGCGGGCATAGGCTGTGACAGCAGTTTGCAGCCGCTGGCACCTGGGCCTACGCCCATAGGCGACAATCCGCCAAACTTCTCGCCACCCCCTCCACAGCCTGCACATTCCCATGATTGAACGCGACGCACTGAACCGTGTTTTGAACGAACTGCTGCAGCCTGAGCGCTTTAAAGACTATGGCCCCAACGGCTTGCAGGTGGAAGGCAAGCCCCAGATTCGCAAAATAGTGTCCGGGGTTACTGCCAGTCTGGCGCTGATTGAAGCCGCTATTGCCGAGGGGGCAGATGCCATCTTCGTTCACCACGGCTTGTTTTGGCGCGGGCAGGATGGCCGTATTACCGGCTGGATGCGTCAGCGCCTAGCCAGCCTGCTGGCGCACAACATCAATCTCTTTGCTTACCACCTGCCGCTCGATGCACACCCCGAGCTGGGCAATAACGTCCAGTTGGGGCACCAGCTGGGTATGGAAGTGCTGGGGCGTTTTGGCGATCAGCAGTTGGCCTGCTGGGGTGTACCCAAAGAAGGCACCGGCTTTGCCAATGCGCAGACCTTGGCGGACCATGTGCAAAGCGTTTTGAGCCACCCAGTCGTGTTGGTTGGCCCGCAGGACAAGCCGCTGCAGCGCATCGGTTGGTGCACCGGTGGCGCACAAAGTTACTTTGAAGAGGCGATAGCCGCTGGGGTGGATGCTTTCATTACGGGTGAAATCTCCGAGCCCCAAGCCCACTACGCCCGCGAGTGCGGCGTGGCCTTTTTGGCCAGCGGTCACCATGCCACCGAGCGCTATGGCGCCCAGGCCGTGGCTGCCCACGTGGCGGCGCAGCAAGGCTTAGAGCATGTCTTCATCGATATCGACAACCCGGCCTGACCCCATCCGCCCGCCATGACATCACAGGCTCTCGCAGACTTGAAGCCGCTCGCTATCACCATGGGCGATGCCGCTGGCATTGGCCCCGAGATCATCGCCAAAGCCTACCGGGACGACCCCATGGCGATGCAAGGATGCTTTGTGGTGGGCGATGTGGCTACCCTGCGTCGCGCAGCCCGAGTAGTCGCTCCTGCGGGGTGCTTGCCGCTGCCGGTGGCCTGCATCACGGAAGCCATTGACGCGCTGCCCGTGCCTCCGCATTGCATTCCGGTGCTACAGCCGCGCGCGGATTTGGGCCTGATCCCTTGGGGCCAGGTAAGTGGGGCCGCTGGCGCTTTTGCAGGGGATTGTGTGGTGTGGGCAGCCCGGGCGGCGCTGAACGGGTCCGTTAGCGCGATGGTCACTGCGCCTTTGCACAAGGAAGCCTTGCATGCAGCAGGTCTGCCTTTTTCTGCCTTTCCCGGGCATACCGAGTTGTTGCAGTCCGAAGCCGCGCGGCATCTGGGTGTTTCCGTTGCGCAGTTGCCGGTCCGCATGATGCTGGCCAATTCAGAGTTGCGCACGGTGCTGGTGAGCATTCACATGTCCCTGCGTGACGCGATTGCCGCGGTGACGTTTGCCAATATTGTGGAAACGATACAAATCACCCACGATGCTCTGAGCCGTCTGCTGGGCCGCGCGCCCCGCATTGCGGTTGCAGGCCTGAACCCGCATGCGGGGGAGGGTGGTTTGTTTGGTCGGGATGAGATTGAGTTGATCCAACCTGCTATAGAAGCTGCACGCCAGAAGGGGCAAGATGTGAGCGGCCCCTATGCCCCTGACACAATTTTCATGCGCGCGCGGCAAAAATCCTCGGGTGAGCGTGAATTTGATGTGGTGATCGCGATGTACCACGACCAAGGCCTGATTCCAGTCAAGTATCTGGGTGTCGAGGACGGCGTGAATGTCACGTTGGGGCTGCCATTGGTGCGCACCAGCCCGGACCACGGGACCGCTTTTGACATCGCTGGGTCAGGCCGAGCCGACCCACGCAGCCTTTTGCAGGCTATCCGCATGGCCCGCGCATTGAATTAGCCTATCCCCGTCAGCTACAATCCCGGCTTACCCCTAGTACCGCTGTTCATTGAGGATTCTCATGAGTGAAACCCTTGTCGACACCCCAAAGATCGACTCCAGTAAACGAACCTGGATCATCACATCCGCCTGTGCGGGTGCTGTTGGCGCTGCGGCCACAGCCGTTCCTTTCGTTAGCACCTTTCAGCCATCCGAGCGCGCAAAAGCTGCCGGAGCCGCTGTTGAAGTGGACATCGCGGGCCTAAAACCCGGTGAGAAAGTGACCGTGGAGTGGCGTGGCAAGCCGGTTTGGGTGGTACGTCGGACACCTGAGCAACTGGCAGCTCTGTCCAAGCTGACAGGTGAGCTCGCCGATCCGGAATCCAAGCGCAAGCCCGATGAGTTCACGCCAGAGTACGCCCGCAATGAGGCTCGCTCCATCAAGCCTGAGTACTTCGTGGCCGTTGGTATTTGCACCCACTTGGGGTGCTCGCCATCCGACAAATTCCAGTTGGGTGCCCAACCTTCCCTGCCAGACGATTGGAAAGGTGGTTTTCTGTGCCCTTGCCATGGCTCCACCTTTGATATGGCTGGCCGTGTCTTCAAGAACAAGCCGGCCCCGGACAACCTTGAGGTTCCACCCCATATGTACCTGTCTGACAGCAAATTGCTGATCGGCGAAGACAAGAAAGCCTGAGGAACAGAAACATGGCTGAATTCAAGGAAATTTCTCCCAACGCGTCGGCGACCGAGAAGGTCACCAATTGGTTTGAAAATCGCATTCCCACTGCCTTTGACGCTTACAAAGTGCACATGTCGGAGTACTACGCTCCGAAAAACTTCAACTTCTGGTACATCTTTGGGTCTCTGGCCTTGTTGGTACTGGTGATTCAGATCGTGACCGGAATTTTCCTGGTCATGCACTACAAGCCCGACGCCAGTTTGGCGTTCGCCTCCGTGGAATACATCATGCGTGATGTGCCTTGGGGCTGGTTGATCCGCTACATGCACTCCACAGGCGCTTCCGCTTTCTTTGTAGTGGTGTATCTGCACATGTTCCGTGGTTTGATTTACGGTAGCTACCGCAAGCCACGTGAGTTGGTCTGGGTCTTTGGATGCGCGATCTTCCTGTGCCTGATGGCTGAGGCTTTCATGGGCTATTTGCTGCCATGGGGCCAAATGAGCTACTGGGGTGCGCAGGTGATCGTGAACTTGTTTGCAGCGATTCCTTTTGTCGGCCCTGATCTGGCATTACTGATCCGTGGCGACTACGTGGTGGGCGACGCTACGCTGAACCGCTTCTTCAGCTTCCACGTGATTGCCGTGCCTCTGGTGTTGTTGGGCTTGGTGGTTGCGCACTTGCTGGCCTTGCACGACGTAGGTTCCAACAATCCCGACGGCGTTGAAATCAAAGGCCCGAATGCGCCGCGCGATGCGGCTGGCCATCCTCTGGATGGTGTGCCTTTCCACCCGTACTACACCGTGCATGACATTTTTGCTGTCAGCCTCTTTCTGATGGTGTTTACAGCCATCATTTTCTTCGCGCCTGAGTTCGGTGGTTACTTCTTGGAGTACAACAACTTCATTCCGGCGGATCCGCTGAAGACGCCTTTGCACATCGCTCCCGTCTGGTACTTCACGCCGTTCTATTCCATGCTGCGCGCCATCACTACTGAAATGATGTACGCGTTGATTGCTTGTGTGGTGGGCGGTGCTGCCCTGGGTATCTTCAAATTCAAGATGCCGACTATCTTCAAGGGTGCGATCGTGGTTGTGGCCGCAGCCGTCGTGGCTGCGATGCTGAGCATCGATGCCAAGTTCTGGGGTGTGGTCACCATGGGTGGCGCTGTGATTATTCTGTTCTTCTTGCCTTGGCTGGATTACAGCCCCGTAAAGTCGATTCGCTATCGCCCTGATTGGCACAAATACCTCTATGGCATCTTTGTGATCAATTTCGTGGTCTTGGCTTATCTGGGTGTTCAGCCACCGTCCGCCATCGGCGAGCGTGTATCGCAAGTCGGCACCCTGTTCTACTTCGGCTTCTTTATTCTGATGCCGTGGTGGAGCCAAATTGGTGAAGCCAAGCCGGTGCCTGCCCGTGTGACTTTTGCAGCCCATTGAGTCGGAGATAACAAAGATGAAAAAATGGATCCTTTCTTTGGCGCTGGCCATGGGCGTGGCCGGTGGGGCGTACGCATCTGGTGGTGGAATAGCTTGGGATAAAGCGCCCAATAAAACCAACGACATGGCTTCTTTGCAAAACGGCGCCAAGCTGTTTGTGAACTACTGCCTGAACTGCCACTCTGCGGCCTTCATGCGCTTTAATCGCCTGAAAGACATTGGTCTGACAGACCAGCAGATCAAAGACAACTTGCTGTTCACGACAGAAAAAGTCGGCGAAACCATGAAGGCGGCGATTGATCCCAAGCAAGCCAAAGACTGGTTCGGTGGCAATCCTCCTGATTTGACGGTGATCGCGCGTTCGCGCTCCGCTGCAGGCCAAGGTTCAGGTGCGGACTATCTCTACACCTATCTGCGCACTTACTACCCGGATGACACCAAGGCCACGGGCTGGAACAATCTGGCATTCCCGAATGTGGGTATGCCCCATGTGTTGTGGGAATTGCAAGGCAAGCGTGTGCCAGTTTACGAAACCACCACCGAGCACGGCCACGAAGTGCAGGTTTTCAAGGGTTGGGAGCAAACCGTTCCTGGCACCATGACGCCACTGCAATACGACCAAGCGATGGGTGACCTCGTGGGTTATTTGCAATGGATGGCAGAGCCAGCACAAAACACCCGCGTGCGCGTCGGTGTCTGGGTTTTGCTGTTTTTGTGCGTGATGACCCTGTTTGCCTGGCGTCTGAATGCGGCGTTCTGGAAAGACGTCAAATAGTGCAACACAGAATGGCGTAGGGCTCCTCGGGGGCCTTGTCGCCGGTTCAGAGTGGGCTCGCAATAGCAGCCCACTCTTTTTAATTTTTAGGAGTCTCTAGCCATGATGGTGCTGTATTCAGGAACAACCTGCCCTTTCTCTCACCGTTGCCGGTTCGTGTTGTTTGAGAAAGGCATGGATTTCGAGATCCGTGACGTGGACTTGTACAACAAGCCCGAAGACATCAATGTGATGAATCCCTACGGTCAGGTGCCGATTCTGGTCGAGCGCGACCTGATCCTGTATGAGTCCAACATCATCAATGAGTACATCGATGAGCGCTTCCCGCATCCCCAGTTGATGCCCGGCGACCCGGTGGACCGTGCCCGCGTGCGCCTGTTTCTGCTGAACTTTGAGAAGGAACTCTTCGTTCACGTTTCAACTTTGGAAGCACGTTTGTCCAAGGGCAACGAGAAGGCACTGGAAAAGGCCCGTTCGCACATTCGCGATCGCTTGACCCAGTTGGCCCCCGTGTTCTTGAAGAACAAGTACATGCTAGGAGAAAACTTCTCTATGCTGGACGTGGCTATTGCTCCTTTGCTCTGGCGCCTGGATTACTACGGCATTGACTTAAGCAAGAACGCGGCGCCACTGCTGAAGTACGCTGAGCGCATCTTCTCGCGCCCAGCCTATATCGAGGCGCTGACACCGTCCGAGAAGGTGATGCGCAAGTAACTCTGATTCGTTGCCCATGATCGAAGCCAAAGACTCCAGCTCCACCCGTCCTTATTTGATTCGGGCTTTGTACGAATGGTGTACCGACAACGGCTACACCCCTTTCTTGGCCGTGTTGGTAAACGAAAGTGTGCGCGTGCCGATGGAGTTTGTCAAAGATGGCGAAATCGTATTGAACATCAGCTTTGATGCGACCAGCGCCTTGAGTCTTGGGAATGAATTCATTGAGTTCAAGGGCCGCTTTGGTGGTGTTGCGCGCGATATCGTGGTTCCAGTCGAGCGGGTGCTGGCTATCTATGCCCGTGAAAATGGGCAAGGAATGGCCTTTCCCATGTTGGCAGCCTCTTCTGCCGCGCAAGAGTCGCCTGTGATAACACCGGTTAAGTCAGTTACACCCATTGCACCGGTGGTGGCAGTTGCTGCGCCAACGGATGATGGTGGTGCCCCTAGTCCCAAGCCAAGCGGTGGTGCTCGCCCCGCCCTAACGCGGATTAAATAGTGTTTGTGAGCTTCCGAAGTTAAATTCGGTAGTTATCTCGGGTAGAATATGAGACGTGCCGCTTTAGCTCAGTTGGTAGAGCAACCGCCTTGTAAGCGGTAGGTCGTCAGTTCGAATCCGACAAGCGGCACCATGTATTAAGAAACCTTTTGAGTCTCAGACTCAAAAGGTTTTTTTTTCGCCCACAAATTGCCAGCTTGGCTTTTTGTACACTGCGCGGGCCAAGGCCATTTGTTGTGACACCACCACCCGTACCTCCTCTCCTTTCCAATCACCGCCCACTCGCAGAACGATTGCGGCCCCGCACGCTAGCGCAAGTGATTGGTCAGCAGCATTTGCTTGGCCCAGGGATGGCACTGCGTTTGGCGTTTGAGTCGGGTCAGCCCCATAGTTGCATTCTTTGGGGGCCACCGGGCGTTGGCAAAACAACGATCGCGCGCCTGATGGCCGATGCATTCGATGCGCTGTTCATCACCATCAGCGCGGTGTTGGGCGGTATCAAGGAAATTCGTGACGCAGTAGAGCAGGCGATGCGCGTGCGTGACGGCCTGGAGCAGCGCCGCACTATCGTTTTTGTGGATGAAGTCCACCGCTTCAACAAGAGCCAGCAAGATGCATTTTTGCCACATGTGGAAAGCGGCTTGTTCACCTTCATTGGCGCTACGACGGAGAACCCTTCGTTTGAAGTGAACTCGGCGTTGCTTTCGCGGGCTGCCGTGTATGTGCTGCAGCCGCTAGACGAGACCGATTTAGCGAAAATAGTGGCATTGGCCCACGCAGAATATGCGCTCCCGACTTTAGAAGAAATAGCAATTAATCGACTGGTGTCTTATGCCGACGGGGACGCCCGCCGACTCATCAACACCCTGGAAACTCTGGGCGTGGCGGCTCGGCAAGAGCAGCAGACCGAGATTACCGATGCCTGGCTGATGCAGGTGCTGGGCGAGCGCATGCGCCGCTACGACAAGGGTGGTGATCAATTTTTTGATTCCATCAGTGCCTTGCATAAGTCGGTGCGAGGCTCCGATCCGGATGCCGCACTGTATTGGTTGGTTCGCATGCTCGACGGTGGTGCGGAGCCCAAATACATGGCCCGGCGTTTGATTCGCATGGCCAGTGAGGATATCGGTTTGGCCGATCCGCGGGCATTGCGTATGGCGCTCGATGCCGCAGACGTCTACGAGCGCCTAGGCACCCCAGAGGGCGAGCTGGCGCTGGCCGAGTGTGTCATCTATCTGGCCATCGCGCCCAAATCCAACGCCGTCTACAAAGCATTCAATGCGGCCAAAGCGCTGGTTAAAAAGGACGGGTCACGCCCGGTGCCCATGCACTTGCGCAACGCCCCCACGCGCTTGATGAAAAATTTGAACTACGGCAAAGACTATCGGTACGCCCATGACGAGCAAGATGGCTTTGCGGCGGGCGAGACCTATTGGCCTGATGGAATGGCGGCCCCGGCCTTCTACCAGCCCGTCGAGCGGGGTTTAGAGATTCGTATTGCCGAGAAGATGCGCCAACTCCAGGCCCTCAACCAAGCGGCTAGGCCCACGTCAGATTGAGTCTCTACGGCGCGCGGGCGCAAGGGTAAACCCCCAGCAACCACTGGCTCGCGCTGTCGCGGTGCGGTTTCGTCTTCGTTACAATTCGCAGCGACCGCGCATGGCACAAACCATCTTGGCGGGAATCTTGCATAGTGGATGCGGCACAGTGACCCAGCCGACCTCCTCGAAGATTGGTGCTGGCGCTGTCGCTGAAACAAAAAATCGGAGAAGCACCATGGATATATTGATACAGCAGATCATTAACGGTCTGGTGTTAGGCAGCATGTATGCCTTGATTGCGCTGGGTTACACCATGGTCTACGGGATCATTAACCTGATCAACTTTGCCCATGGTGAAGTGATGATGGTGGGGGCACTGACCAGTTGGACCATCATCGGGCTGATGCAGGAGTCCATGCCCGGTACCCCAGGTTTCATCATTCTGTTTTTGGCCTTGATCATTGCGTGTGTTGTGGCCGCTGCGCTCAACTTTGTGATCGAGAAGGTGGCTTACCGCCCCTTGCGCAACAGCCCCAAACTAGCCCCCTTGATCACAGCGATCGGCATGTCGATCTTGTTGCAATCATTGGCCATGATTATCTGGAAGCCAAACTACAAGTCCTACCCCACATTGCTTTCCAATACGCCGATCGACATTGCGGGTGCCGTCATCACGCCGACTCAGGTCATGATTTTGGGTGTTACTGCAGTGTCCCTGGCAGTTTTGATGTGGCTGGTGAATTACACCAAGCTCGGGCGCGCCATGCGTGCCACTGCCGAAAATCCGCGGGTAGCTGGGTTGATGGGCGTGAAGCCTGACGTGGTGATTTCCGCCACCTTCATCATTGGCGCTGTGCTGGCGGCCATTGCGGGCGTGATGTACGCCTCCAACTACGGTACTGCCCAGCACGCTATGGGCTTCCTGCCGGGTCTGAAAGCCTTTACGGCTGCGGTGTTTGGCGGTATCGGTAACTTGGCCGGCGCGGTGGTCGGTGCCATCTTGCTCGGACTGATTGAATCGATTGGCGCGGGCTATATCGGAGCCTTGACCGGCGGTGTTTTGGGTAGCCACTACTCCGACATTTTTGCGTTTATTGTTTTGATCGTCGTATTGACGCTGCGTCCCTCAGGCTTGCTGGGTGAACGTGTGGCCGATCGGGCTTGAGGAGGCTAACACCATGAAATCACAACACCGACTCATTGCCATGCTGGTTGCAGCCGCTGGCCTGCTGATTCTTCCGCTGCTGCTGCAAGGCTTCGGTAACGCCTGGGTGCGTATCGCCGATATGGCCCTGCTGTTTGTTCTGTTGTCTTTGGGCTTGAACATCGTGGTGGGCTATGCCGGCTTGCTTGACTTGGGCTATGTCGCCTTTTTTGCGATTGGTGCCTACATGTTTGGCTTGATGTCATCGCCCCACCTGACGCAGGCATTCCCGTTTATTGCGGCCATGTTCCCGAATGGCCTGCACACGCCGTTGTGGCTGGTGATACCGCTAGCCGCGGCCTTGGCGGGCATGTTCGGAATTTTGCTGGGCGCACCTACGCTGCGTTTGCGTGGCGACTATCTTGCCATCGTGACGCTGGGTTTCGGTGAAATCATCCGCGTGTTCCTGAACAATCTGGACCACCCTGTCAACATCACCAATGGCCCCAAGGGCATCAATCAGATTGATTCCTTGCACTTCTTCGGATTTGACCTCGGCAAGAAGCACGAGTTCTTCGGCTTTGAGGTGGCGTCGGTTTCTATGTACTACTACCTGTTCTTGGCCTTGGTGGTCATCAGTGTGATCATTTGCCATCGCTTGGAGTTGTCCCGCGTGGGCCGCGCATGGATGGCGATCCGTGAAGACGAAATCGCCGCGAAGGCTATGGGGATCAACACCCGCAACATGAAATTGCTGGCTTTCGGCATGGGTGCAACTTTTGGTGGCGTTTCCGGCGCCATGTTTGCCGCTTTCCAGGGCTTCATCTCGCCCGAGTCCTTCAGTTTGATGGAGTCTGTAATGATTGTGGCCATGGTCGTGTTGGGTGGCGTGGGGCACTTGCCTGGGGTCATTCTGGGCGCGGTGCTTTTGTCCGCCTTGCCTGAGGTTTTGCGCTACGTGGCCAGCCCGCTGCAGTCCATGACGGGCGGTCGTCTGGACGCATCCATCCTGCGACAGCTTTTGATTGCGCTAGCGATGATCAGTGTGATGCTGTTGCGTCCGCGTGGTCTGTGGCCTTCGCGTGAGCATGGCAAATCTCTCACTAACGCCAAGACCTGAAACTAAGCCGGCTGAATGGAATTTTTATGACTGACCTAGTACTCAATGTTTCCGGCGTCTCGAAGCGGTTTGGTGGTTTGCAGGCCCTCAGCGACGTGGGCATCCAAATCCAGCGTGGCCAGGTGTATGGCCTGATTGGTCCCAATGGCGCGGGCAAGACAACCTTCTTCAACGTGCTGACCGGTCTGTATACGCCGGACAGTGGCACGTTTGAATTGGCGGGCAAGCCCTATCAGCCCACTGCGGTTCACGCAGTCGCCAAGGCGGGTATTGCGCGTACCTTCCAAAACATCCGTTTGTTCGCTGAAATGACTGCGCTCGAAAATGTGATGGTTGGACGCCATATCCGCACCCATTCCGGATTGTTGGGTGCCATATTTCGTACCCCCGGTTTTAAAGCGGAAGAGGCGGCCATTGCCCAGCGCGCGCAGGAGCTGCTGGACTACGTGGGCATTGGCAAGTTTGCCGACTACAAGGCGCGCACGCTGAGCTATGGCGATCAGCGTCGTTTGGAGATCGCGCGGGCACTGGCCACGGACCCGCAACTGATTGCTTTGGACGAGCCTGCCGCGGGCATGAACGCCACCGAGAAAGTGATGTTGCGCGAATTGATTGACCAGATTCGCAAAGACAACCGCACCATCCTTTTGATTGAGCACGACGTGAAGCTGGTGATGGGTCTATGCGACCGGGTCACTGTGTTGGACTACGGCAAGCAGATTGCCGAAGGCACGCCTGCGGACGTTCAGAAAAATGAAAAAGTGATCGAAGCCTATTTGGGCACGAGCGGACACTAAGGAATAAGCATGACAAGCAAGACTCTGCTCAAAGTAAGTAACCTCAAAGTGTCCTACGGCGGGATTCAGGCTGTTAAAGGCGTGGATTTCGAAGTGCATGAGGGCGAGCTCGTGTCCCTGATTGGCTCCAACGGCGCTGGCAAGACCACCACCATGAAAGCTATCACCGGCACTCTGCCGATCAATGCAGGCGACATCGAATACCTGGGCAAAAGTATCAAGGGCCAGGGTCCCTGGGATCTGGTCAAGCAAGGCCTGGCGATGGTGCCTGAAGGGCGCGGCGTGTTCACCCGCATGACTATCATCGAGAACTTGCAGATGGGTGCCTACATTCGCGACGACAAGGATGGCATTGCCGCGGACATGGAAAAGATGTTCACCATCTTCCCGCGTCTGCGCGAACGCAAGGATCAACTTGCTGGCACCATGTCCGGCGGCGAGCAGCAAATGCTGGCCATGGGCCGTGCCTTGATGAGCCGCCCCAAAGTTTTGTTGCTCGATGAGCCCTCCATGGGCCTGTCCCCCATCATGGTGGACAAGATTTTTGAAGTCGTCAAAGATGTGTACGCCCAGGGCGTGACGGTGCTGCTGGTGGAGCAAAACGCCAGCCGCGCATTGTCGATTGCCAACCGCGGCTACGTCATGGAGTCCGGCATCGTCACGATGTCTGGTGACGCCAAAGAAATGCTCAACGACCCCAAGGTGCGCGCCGCTTACCTCGGCGAATAAGGCTCACGGGAACTTGTGGGCGCTCCAGTCGCCTGCATGCGGGCTTTGTGAATATCTATGTTTTGGTTCTGCTGTTTGTGACCTTGGTCTGGGGGGCTACCTTCCCAGTTATCAAGTTCGCAACGGTTCAGCTTTCCGGCCTTGAAGTCTCCACACTGCGGTTTTTCATCCTAAATCCGGCAGTTACCCTGCCCTCATGAGCTGAATGGGGCGACTCCACGGAAGCAAAGGGCGGGTAATTTTCGCCACCACGTAGTCCAGGAACGCCTTCCAGCGATCAGTCAGTGGCAACTG
>NKIK01000095.1 GCA_002256115.1 Burkholderiales bacterium PBB3 | reverse complement strand
GCCTGCCGGTGTCCCCTGTCAACGCTTCGATCCACACCTCGCGGTGTGCAACGCATGACTCGGTGTCTGAGTGATTCGCCATGTCTTCCCAGTATTGAACTTTCATCAACTACGATCTACCGCCTTTGCTGGCGCACTGCTATTACTTTAGTAGCTGCTCCCGCACTATCCACGGCTTGAATGGCCTAAATGACCATTAATTGAGCGTGACCAGGAGGCTAGGCGACAAAGTGCCCTGCTCCGTGTCCTCCGCCCTTCGGGCTCCCCCTTTTACCTGCGCAGGACACTTTGCCGCATAGCTTGGACCCAAGGGAACTTGCGAACAGTTTGCAGACACCAAATACGGTGCCGCCCTTCAGCGACCTCCCACTCAAATAGCTACCCACTATGAAATCCTCCAGCACTTTTTCTAGAACCCGCCCCACCGCGTCCTCCTGGAGCCGCGTGTTCATCGCCACCGCACTCGCATGCGCCGTTCACCTCTCGGCATGGGCTGTCACTGCGCTCGACCCGAAAATGATTTCGATGTTGGGCCTGGACAATTACAAGACCATTCGCCTGCTCGATATCAACGGCACCCCGTTGACGACCCAGGAATTCATGGAGAGACTTTCAGGCAACTCGTTTTCCATCAGCAAGAATTCGTCCAACGGCTCTGCCAGCTTGCGCATCACCGCAACCGACCCCACGTCGGCCATCCCCAAAAAAATCGGTCTGAATGTGGGTGACAAGTTGCCAGACTTGAAGCTGACCGACGTCGAAGGCCGCACCCACACTTGGGAAAGCTTGGGCAGGAAGCCGGTAGTGCTGAACTTCTTTTTTGCCGAATGTGCACCCTGCATAGAAGAAGTACCTGAACTTAATACCCTGGGCAAGAACAACCCGGACATCGCCGTGCTGGCAGTCACCTTTGACAACAAAGCGACAACCGTGAGATTTATCCAACGGCACGGCCTGCAGTGGCCGACCGTGACCGATGCGCGC
The DNA here is from genome assembly GCA_002256115.1 of Burkholderiales bacterium PBB3. Classification (GTDB taxonomy): domain Bacteria; phylum Pseudomonadota; class Gammaproteobacteria; order Burkholderiales; family Burkholderiaceae_C; genus Allorhodoferax. The sequence goes on along the minus strand of NKIK01000095.1, from coordinate 480 downwards.
CCGTTCATCAAAAAGCTGGGGGTGACGGGTTACCCGACCACTTTGCTAGTCTCTCCGCAGCGCACACTTATAGCCTTTAAATCGGGCGGCGGTGTGGCCCTGGAGGGCTTGGCGACCACAAACAATGGCCTGGAAACCTGGGTCCGTCAGAACCTTAAGCTACAGTAACTGCTATCAATTCAGGAGCTTCTCCCGCACTATCCACGACCTAAACGGCTCATTTGGCATGCAAACAGCGTAACTACTCAGCTCACCCGCTGAAACAAGGCTGAATCGTCTTGCCGTTAAACACGCTCACCAGACACTCAAACAGATTGCCCTTCTGCTTAGTCATCGTCGCCAAATAAGAGCGGATCGTAAAGAACGTATCCGCACCATGCTCAGTCCTAAAGCAGCCCGATACCTTCTGCTTCACCTTGGCCATGCGTAGCGCCTGCTCGGCCAAGTTGTTCGTAAACGGCACATCCGCATCCGTCATGA
>NKIK01000051.1 GCA_002256115.1 Burkholderiales bacterium PBB3 | reverse complement strand
TCGAGCAGTTCAAGACCAGCGACGGCAAGACGCTGTTGGACAGCAAGGTGCAAAACCTGGTGAATGCGATGGCGGCCTTTGCGCCACCGGCGGCGGGGCAGATGACGCTGCCTGCGAACTACGCTAGTAGTTTGAGCCCGGTGCTGGCGGCTAACTGGGTGTAGTCGGCGAATAGTCTGTGGCTTGGGCGGGAGCAAACTGCTATACAAATAGGAGCTGCCCCCGCACTATCCACGGCCTGAACGGCACATTTGGCACTCAGATGCCCAAAAAAAAGCCGGGCACTGGTTTCAGTGCCCGGCTTTTTACTTTCTATCAACGCTGCTTGATCACACCCGTAGCGTCAGACAACACAATCTCCACCCGGCGGTTCAGCTGGCGGCCTGCGGCGCTGTCGTTACCTGCGGCGGGGTAGTCTGCACCGTAGCCGCGCACGCTAACGCGCTGGCTGGCAATGCCCATTTGCATCAGTGCGTCGCGCACCGATGCGGCGCGGCGGCTCGATAGCTCTTGGTTGTAGGCCGCGGCACCGGTGCTATCGGTATGGCCTTCCACCAGCACGGTGCGGGTCGGGTTCTGCGTCAACACATCGGCCAGCTTCTGGGCGCTGCGCATGCCATCCGGCGTCAGGCTGGATTTGTCGGTGCCAAACAGTACATCGCCCAGCGTGATGATGATGCCGCGCTCGGTCTTCTTGGCGGCCAGTTCGGCCAACTGCGCATCCAGCTTGGCTTCGAGTTGGGCGGCGCGGGCTTCGGCTTCGGCGGTCTTGGCGCGGGCGGCTTCGGCAGCGCGTTGGGCATCTTGGGTGTTGCGCTGGGCTTGCTCGGCTTGGGCCTGGGCGCGGGCAGCGTCTTGCTGTGCCATTTGGGCAGCCAGTTGGGCCTGCTGAGCGTTGGCGTTGGCTTGGTTGGCCTCATTGGTGCGCTGGTTCAGGCGGATGAAATCACGCTCTTTGGCAGCAGCAGCCACATCGGCTTCGGCCACTTTCTTCTTCACCACTTCTTGGGTCAAGGCGATCTTCTGGCGCGCCAGGTAGGCCTGCTTGTCAATTTGCTCGGCGCTTTCGCGGCGTTCGGCAGACAAATTGGCTTCACGCATGGCATCGCTGGCTTGTTTCATTTCCAACTGGGCATAGGTGCCGACATTCGGGTTTTGCTCGATCTGGCGGTATTCGGCGCGGGTGTTTTCCAGCAGTGAGGTGGACGTAGGCGTGCTGGCACAAGCGGCCATCAACGCGACGATGGCCAAAGCGGCGGGGGTGCGGAAGTAGTTTTTCATGGGGAAATCCTTGGAGTTAAAAAAGTTCACTGCGGCTTGTTGTTGGCACGGGCCAGTTCTTCGCGCAGCACGCGCAGGTCTTCTTGCAAAGCGTCGGACACGGCCTGGGCCTTCGCAGAGTTGGCTTTGCCTTGGGCCAGCTTGGCGTCTACCTGAGCCTGGTCGGCCAGAGCCAAAGCGGTCTTGTAGTCTTTGGCAGCCATGGCCTGGTTGGCGCGGGCCATTTTCTCGCGGGCGGCGGCCATTTCTACCGGTGCAAACTGCGCTGCATCGGCGCCCGCCGCGTTGTCAACGGCGGCTTTGGAAACCGCCACGCTGGTGGTGGCCGGCTCTTTCATGCTGCTGGTGCAGCCACCCAGTGTAAGTGCCGCTGCAGCCAAAGCGCAAGCAGTCAATAGGCCAGGAATAGTGTTTTTGTACATCATCATTTTTCTCCTAAGAAACAAAGGACCGGTGGTCCCTTTAGTTGGGGTTGGGGGAACCGTCTGTCGACAGTGCGTGGAAAACATGCTGGGGCACAACGAGCACGCCCTGCGCATTCGGAATGGCCTGGATTTGTATGACCGGTGCAGTGCCCTGCACGCCGCCAAACATGGTGGCAAAGGCAGCGTCGGCAGCGTCACGCCCCGTGGCAAATCGGACAAAACCCATGGGAATGGCTGCGCCCGACGGATCGAACAAATACCAGCGAAAACCGACAAACACTTCCACATAGGCATGGAAGTCAGTGGGGCCCAGGGCCGGGTCTGCGCCGTAATCAATGCCAGTGGCAAAGCGGGCCGGAATATTGAGCCCGCGGCACAGCGCAATCATCAGGTGGGCAAAGTCGCGGCAGACGCCGGCTTCATCAATCAGGGTGTCCACCGCGGTGGTGTTGCCGGTGGACGAGTTAGAGCGAAACGTAACGCGCTGGGTTACCCAGGCGCAAATGGCCTGCACCCGCGAATAGCCCTGGGGCAAGTGGCCAAACTCTTTGACCGCCAAGCGGTGGAGTCGATCCGATTCGCAATAGCGGCTGGGATACAGATACGGCAGCACCGCGCCGGGCAATTGAGCGATGGGCACCTCGGCCACCTCCAGCGGCTGGGCTACATGGTGGGCCAAATCAACCGTGGCTTCGTAGCGCACCGTCAGCGGGCCGCCCAGCGCCTTGAGGCGCAGGTAGCGGTTGTGGCTCACGGCATCGGTGTACATACCTGGCAGCACAGGCTGGCTGATCTGTAAAGACTCAGCCACCACGCTTTGGTGCGCAGTCTGGGCGGCATGGATGTTGAAAATGAAATCGCAACCCGGCTGCGTGATTTCATAGTTCAACGCAATCGAAAAGTTCAGTCGAAGCACGGGTCGCATGGCGGTCATGGTTTAGAGCGGGCTGCGTCCATTGATGATGCGCAACAGCACCACGACCACTGCGATCACCAACAAGATATGGATGAAGCCACCCAGGGTGTACGAGGTGACTAGGCCGAGTAGCCACAAGATGAGTAAGACGACTGCGATGGTGTAAAGCATGGTATTTCCTTTGGGTTAAGTTGCGTTTTCTTGCGTGTGGGGTTCACGAAGATCAAGTGGTTGTAGTTTCGGACGATGGCCACGCAACGCCTAGCGGACAAGGCCGCGACATGGCGTAGTCGGATTCCTACAAACTTGTTGAATGGGGCGGAACGTGTAGGACTGGTCCTGCACAGAGTCGCGCACTTGCCCTGCAAGCTCCGTGCACCACAGGGGGCATACTGGGCCTCCACGTCCACCCCCCACAGGCTATGCAAACGCTCAAGACCTATATCGTCGAAGACAGCCAGGTCATTCGAGACAGCCTCATCGCCACGCTAGAGGAATTGGTCCCCGTAGCCGTGGTGGGCACAGCCGACCATGAAGCCGGGGCCGTGCAATGGCTCAGCAACCCGGACAACCCGGTGGACTTGCTAATCGTGGATATATTTTTGAAATCTGGCTCTGGCTTGGGCGTGTTGCGCGCGGCACAAAAGCTCAGCGGCCACCACACGGTGGTGGTGCTGAGCAACTACGCCACCTCAGACATACGGCGCAAATGCCTGGAGCTGGGTGCCGACAAGGTGTTTGACAAGTCGAATGAAATAGACGCGCTGATCAGCTACTGCAACGCGCTGGCCAGTGGCGATGCGGCCAGCCTGGCACCGGATGTTGCGCCATGAATCCGCTCAGGCAATCAGGCCGTTCTTCAGTGCGTAGTAGGTCAAATCGCTGTTCGATTCCAAGCGCATCTTTTCCATCACGCGGGTGCGGTACGTGCTCACGGTTTTGATGCTCAGGCACATGCTGACGGCCATAGTGCCTACGGCCTCGCCCCGCGCCAGCCGCAGGAACACCTGCAGCTCGCGCTCAGAGAGTTGCTCATGAAGCGCTTTGTCACCATCGCCCCCCAAGCCATCGGCCAAGCGCTCGGCCACCGCAGCGCTGATGTACTTGCGCCCGCGCACCACGGTGCGAATGGCTTTGACGATGTCTTCGGGGTCACAGTCTTTGTTCAGGTAGCCACTGGCCCCCTGGCGCAGCAGCGTAGTGGCGTAGTGCTCTTCGGCAAAGCCACTCAAAATCAACACCGGCAGTTCGGGCGCGCGCGCCTTGATGGCCGCCAGTGCATCCACACCGCCCTGGCCCGGCATAGAGATATCCATCACCAGCACATCCACCTCGCCCTGGCGCACGATGTTCAGCGCCTCGTGGCCATTGGCAGCCTCGGCCACCACCACGAAATCAGCCTGGTCGGAAAAAAATTGGCGCAGTCCGGCGCGAACCATAGCGTGGTCATCAACGATGGCAATTCGAATCATGGGGTCGGGTCCTTTGGAAGGCATGATCCTACCCTTCACAGGGGCGACTAGGCATGGACGTATTCAAAGTAGTTAAGCGCAGGCCCATTGTTTTTCCGTTGGCCATGGTGGCGGCAGTGGCCATGGTGCTGATGAGCGAGGCGGCCTACTGGCGATCCGTGCGCACCCTCAATGAAATCAACGCCACTGGCAGCGCACGCACCCACATTCAGGGTTTGCGCCAAGGCATTTTGGCCGCCCAGACCGCGCAGCGCAGTTACTTGCTGACCGAGCGGCGCGACTACCTGGTCAACTACCACCAGTCTCTGCAAGACATCCAAGCGGCGTTGACTGCTTTGCAGCAGCGCTACCAGCCCAACCCTGCGCACACGCGGGTGCTGGGGCAGTTGCACAGCGTCACCGATGCCCTGTTATTGCAACTGGCCACCACCATCCAACAGCATGACGGCGGCCAGCGCATTGTGCTGGAGGACAGCGATGATGTGCAGGTGCAGGCGATACGCGCACTAAGCACCGAGCTGCTGGATGCAGAAGACATCAAGGCATCGGCCAGCCAGAATGACATTTACCAAACCCTGCTGCTGAGCCGCATTGGCGTAGCACTGCTCAGCGCCATCAGCCTGCTGGCCTTGATCATGTACTTACGCCAAAGCTTTGCGCTAGAGCGCCAGCAGCAAGAGTTGCAACGCATCGGGCAAACTGAGCGCGACCGGCTGGAGATCGAAGTGCGCCAGCGCACCGCCCAGCTCACCGAGCTCACCCACCACCTGCAAACCGCACGCGAAGACGAACGCAGCCGCCTGGCGCGCAACCTGCATGATGACTTGGGCGCACTGCTGACCTCGGCCAAGCTGGATGCGGCGCGCATCCGCTCGCGCTTGGTAGCCGCAGGGTCTGCCCCCGAGGCACTCGACCTGCTGGCCCATTTGGTTGCCACACTCAACAGCGGCATTGCGCTGGGGCGGCGCATCATTGAAGATCTGCGCCCTTCGGCACTGGGCACACTGGGCCTGGTGGCCACACTAGAAATATTGGTCGGCGAATACGCCGAGCACTCGGGCCTGCAAGTGCACAGCGTGCTGGAACCGGTATCGCTGGATGAAAACGCCGAGCTGATGGTCTACCGCCTGGTGCAAGAAGCGCTGACCAATATCAGCAAGCATGCCAAGGCCCACCAGGTGTGGGTGAACCTGGGCCTGCGCGACAGGCTGGTAGAGGTAAGCGTGCGCGACGACGGCGCGGGCTTTAACACCCAGGTGCAACCCACATCAGCCTATGGGCTGGTGGGCATGCGCTTTCGGGTCGAGGCCGAAGGCGGCACCTTGACCGTAGTGTCTGCCCCCCACCAGGGCACGCGCATCCAGGTGCGCATTCCCCAGCTGGCGCAGAGCGACAATAATTTATAACGTCCCCAACACCCCCCCAATAACCCACGCGGAAAACCTGCCACCATGCTGCACCCTATCTTTCACCTTGTCGCCACCCAGCCCCAGCTGCTGGGCCAGCATGCACAGGCCTATGGCGAGCTGCTGGGCACGGAGCTATCCACCCAGGCTGCGTTTTGGGGTCGGCGTGCCATCCTCAGTGCGCTGGCCGTGTGTTTTTTGAGCGTGAGCCTGGTGCTGGCGGGCGTGGCCCTGATGCTCTGGAGCGCGCTGGTGCCAGAGCCCCGCGCCGCACTGTGGGTCTTGCTGACCGTACCCGCCGCCCCCGCTGCAGCGGCCCTGCTGTGCTACGGCTTGGCGCGCCACCGCAGCGCGGCAGACGCCCAGGCCTTTGCCGAGCTACGCCGACAGATGCAGGCCGATATGGCTTTGTTGCGTGAACTCAACGCGCAGTAAATGACTATGACCATCCACCTCCATACCCCGTCCGAACGCCTGGCCCTGTCCAGAGAACGCCTGCGCAATGCCATGCTGCGCCCACCCGCCCAGGCGGGCCAGCAATTTGCCACTGGCACCCCATCTGGCGGGGTGAATGTGTTTGATTTGCTCAAGCTGGCCATGCCCGGTGCAGCCGTGGTGATTGACGCGCTGGCCCAGTGGTGGGCCGGGCACTCCGGCCAATCTGCCAACCAACTGGCGGGCCAGGTCGCCAATGAGGTGCTGCGCCCCTTGGCCAAACGCCACCCCATTGCCCTGGTAGCCGGGGCGGCTACTTTGGGGGCCTTGCTGATCTGGAGCCGCCCTTGGCGCTGGGCACTGCGGCCCCAACTGCTCAGCACCTTGGGGCCGGTTTTGCTGTCTAGCGTTTTAGCGTCGGGGGTGTTGCAAGCGTGGTTTCAGAGCCAGATGGCCAAAGCAAGCGCCCCAGCGCCCAGCCCAACCCCAACCCCTGAGCCTGCCTTTGCCAGGCCAGACCCTAGCGAAGACAACACCGGCTAAGTCGCGGGCGGCAGGGTCAGCGGCAGCTCGATTTCAAAGCGCGTGCCCACACCCAGCGTGGACTGCACGCGCACCTCACCGCCCAAAGTTTTGGTCACCAATTTGTGCACGATGGTCATGCCCAAGCCGGTGCCGCCCCGGCCAATTTTGGTGCTAAAAAATGGCTGAAACATTTTCGCCAATACCTCGGGGGCAATGCCCAGTCCGTTGTCTTCCACCACCAAAACAACGCGCTCGCCCTGTAGCGTTGCGCTCAGGGTGACCACGCCGTGGGTGCGCCCTTCAAAGGCGTGCAAATAGGCGTTGTTGATCAGGTTAATCACCACCTGGCCCAGTGAGCCCGGCTGGCTGTTGAGCACGATGCCGTCTGGAATGATCTGCACCACCGTGTGCGTAAAACGCCGCAAACTGGGTGTGAGTGAGTGCACGATTTCAGACACTGTGGCCCGCAAATCAAAAGTGCGGCGCTGCTCACTGGCCTGGTCTGCCGCCACTTGGCGGAAGTTGCCTATGAGCTCATGGGCGCGCTGCAGGTTTTGCTGCGTCAGGTCGGATGCCCCGGCCAACATGGTCAAAAAGCCGCTCAGGTCAGACCGCTTGAGGGTGCCTGAATCCACCAGCTGCTGCAAGTCACGGGCCTGGGCCACCACCGTGCCCGAGGCCATCAAGCCATTGCCAATGGGGCTGCTGAGCTCATGGGCCACACTGGCCACCAGCATACTCAGCGTAGCCTTGGCCTCGCTCATCGCCAAGTGCACTTGTGACTCATGCAACTCTTGCAGTGCAGTCTCCAACTCTAGGGTACGCTGCTGCACGCGGGCCTCTAGCGTGCTGTTGAGATCGCGCACCTGTGCCAGCGCCTGGCGCAGCAGCAAGTGGGCTCCCACACGGGCGCGCACCACCGCCGCATTCACCGGCTTGGAAATGAAATCTACGGCACCCAACTCCAGGCCGCTGGACTCTTGGGCCGGGTCATTTTGGGCGGTCACAAAAATAACGGCGATGTCTTGGCTGGCCGGGTTTGATTTCAGGCGGCGGCAGACCTCGTGGCCATCCATGCCGGGCATCATCACATCCAGCAGCACCAGGTCGGGCTGGCGCTCGGCACAGACCTGCAGGGCTTGCTCGCCACTGGTGGCCATGAAGACCTCATAGTCGGCACTAAAAATGGAAAAGAGAATCTGGATATTGACCGGCTGGTCGTCCACCACCAGCAGGCGGGGTTTGGGAGATGGTGCGGGCGGTAAGGTCATGGCAAACGGTCCAACAAATCTTGTGCGTGCTCTAGGGCCTCATCAAAGTGAAGCTTCTGTACGGCCTCATCCATTTTTACAACCGTTGGCCCCAAAACCTCTGCAAACCGGTGGCGCAAAAGTGAGGCCTCTGTCGTAGAGCGCATATTGCTCTCTTTCAGCAAGTCCATCAACCGGACTAGGGCCTCAGAAGCCGCGCTTAAGTCGTTCAGATCGACTGGGCCTAAATCACCGGCTGGGTCTGCCAGGCTCTGCACCGGCGGTGCGGCCAGGGCCGCTGCAGCCAACTGCGTATCCATGGCCGCCAGCGTCTCCCGCAACAGGGCTTGCATATGCACCATACAGGCCTCTAAAGCATCTTCCCGCTCAGCGCCCGCCTTCAGTATTTGCTCCATTTGCAAGGCCGCAGCCGCCAGTGCCACCGCCCCTACGGTGCCCGACAGGCCCTTCACCGTATGGGCATGGCGCAGCGCATCTTGCCAATGCTGCGCCAGCACGCACTGCTGCAGCCAGGCCACCTGCGCCTGCACCTCCTGCTGAAAGGACCGTACGATTTGGCCATACAGTGCTGGGTCTCCACCCAAGCGGCGCAGGGCCGTGTCGGTGTCCAGCAGCAGCGGCTGTGCCATCGGCTGCTCTGTAATGGGCCCATGCGCATGGCCGGTGTGTTTTAGCAGCGTGGCGATCAGATGCTCCACGTCAATAGGTTTACTCACATGGTCCACCATGCCTGCGGCCAAACAGGCTTGCCGGTCGGAGTCCATGGCATTGGCCGTCATGGCGATGATGGGTACGGCCTGGCCTGCGGTGTCCGCCAGAATCTGCCGCGTGGCCTCAAAACCATCCATGTCGGGCATCTGCAAATCCATCAAGATCGCGGCGTAGCCGGGTGCACCCGCCAGCGCCATCTGTACCCCTTGCAAGCCACCGCCCGCCACGTCTACCACCGCGCCGTTTCTGCGCAGCAACTCCACCGCCACCCGCTGGTTCAGCGGGTTGTCCTCCACCAGCAGCAGCTTCAGCCCCTGCAGCGCAAGCCTGTTACCTTGAGAGGCTGCTAGGGGTAGCACGGCGGCTAGTGAGTCAGGTAGTTGGGCGGGTCGTGGGTCGGCTAGTGCAGCGGGTAGTGCTGAAGGCGCAAGGGCATCGGTCGAATGGAGCGGCGCGCCAACGCCCAAACGCAGCGTAAAAGTAAAACAACTGCCTGCGCCCAACTGGCTTTGCACCTGCAGGTCTCCGCCCATCAGCGCGACCAGGCGTTTGCTGATGGCCAGGCCCAAGCCGGTGCCGCCAAACCGGCGCGTGGTCGACGACTCGGCCTGGCTGAAGCCCTCCAGCACATAGGCCAATTTATCTGCCGCAATACCAATGCCGGTGTCGCGCACCGAGAACGCCAGTTCGGCTGAGCCTGCAGCTTCCCCCTCCGCCACCCCCGCCACATCCACTACTTCAGCCACTACTTCCACGCGCAGCCACACGTCGCCATTCGGCGTGAACTTCAGGGCATTGCCCACCAGATTGATCAGCACCTGGCGCAGCCGCAAGGCATCCCCCATCAACACGGCGGGTACGCCGCTGTCTAACGCGATGTGCAGTTGCGCACGGTTTTCATACTGGCCGGTGAGCAAGATGGCAGACACGTCAGACACCAGGTCTTGCAGCAAGAAGGGCTCAACACTCAATTCCAGCTTGCCAGCCTCGACCTTGGAGAAGTCCAGAATGTCGTTGATGATGCCCAACAAAGCCCGGGTGGCGGACTGGGCCTGGTGCGCATAGTCACGCTGCTGGTCTGACAGCGGGGTGTACTGCAAGAGCTTGAGCATGCCCAAAATGCCATTCATGGGGGTGCGGATTTCATGGCTCATATTGGCCAAAAATTCGCTCTTGGTGCGGCTGGCGGCTTCTGCCATATTTTTGGCATCCTCCAGTTCCAGCTGGTAGGCCTGGTGCTGGGTGTAGTCCACAAACGTGCAAATAAACTCCGACCCCGTGCCCACGCCCGACACCTCCACATGCAAAGTGGCTCCGTTTTTGCAGCGTATGGGGTGCACGCTGGGCGACCAAGTGCGGCGCCCGGCGGGGGTCGTGTGGCGCTTGGTTTTGAGTATGTCTTTGACCTGCTGGCGCACCGCAGGGTCCGGGTGGGCCAGCTGCCACCAGGTCGTCATGTCGGGCGTGTCCGCTTCGGTGTAGCCAAACATTTCAATGAAGTGCCGGTTGCGCAAAAAAATACGCTCCTGGCGGTCGACCAAAAATACGCCCACCGGCATTTCATCCAGAATGGCGCGCAATTGGGCTTCGCTGTCGCGCAATTGGTTTTCGGTCAAGGTGCGGCGCTCTTCTGATTGCTGCAGCTCTGTGACCATGGCCTGCTGTTCTTGCAGAGCCAGCAGGTGGTTGTTGTACCCGGCCACCAACTGGCCGATTTCACCATCCGCAGCGCGTGGCGGCAGCGCCAAGTGCAGGGCCTCGGGCCGGTGCGCCAGCCGATAAAAGCCGCGCGACACCGCACGGATGGGTGCTGCCACCGTGCGTGCAAAGTTCCAGGCAATACCCAGGCTGATGAGCAGCCCCAGCCCGATCAGCAGCAACGTGTCCAAGGCTAGGCCATTGATCTGCCGAATCAGCTGCTGGCGCGGGGTGATGACCACCCGCTGGCGGCGCTGCGCATCGGGCGCGCTGACATTCATCAGCACGTCTTCACCATTCAAGGAAAACTGCCCCACCGCCGACTTGGCCCGAATGAGGGCCAGCAGCTCAGGGGCCAGCCGCTGGCCAAACTGCGCGCTATCCGAGTGAAACATCACATTGCCAAAGCGGTCTAGCTGCATGAGCTGCATGCCCGGCACCAAAACAACGCCTTGCAAATAGGCGCGCATGACCTCGCCGTTCAGGTTGATGACCAACAGCCCCACCGTGCCGGACTTGCCCGTGGCAGGGGAGAAATATTCAATAGCACGTACCACGCTGATCACCTGGGCCTGACCCGATGCGACATTGATATTGGAATCAATACCCCGCCACAGCACTGGTGTGGCTGAGGCCTTGGCCTCTTGCAACAGCACGCCCAGGTGGTTCAGGTTCACCTGCGAGGCGCTGAGCGTTTCCCCCACATGAAAGTGCTCACCGCCTGCCGAGAAAACATCAATCGACACCAGCCCCTTGATACGCACATAGCTATTGAGCATGCGCCCCATCTGGGCGCGCATCTCCAGGCTCTCAAAATTATTGGCCACCTTGGCATCCGCGCGCTGCAGCGCCAGGCCAATCACCTCGTTGCCCGCGATGTTGGCGGCCAGGTCCTCTACTTGGTCGTTGTACAGGCGCAAGTATGACGAAAAGCTGGCCACCACGCGGGCGTTTTCGGCCTCCGCCTGGGCAATGACGACGCCCTTTGCGGTCTCAAAGGCCAAGAAGCCCAACACCACCAGCGGCAAAATGCTCGCCGCCAAAAGGTAGCCCACCATGCGGGTGGTGATGTTGCTATGCCACTTCATCGGTGCGCGCTGGCAGTGATGAGCCGGGTTTCAATCGTGGTCATAGGTGCCACGCTGGCCCCCTTGAGCAGTTGCACGGCAAATGCCACGCCCTGGTAGCCCTGCTCAGCGGCTTGTTGGTCCACCGTGCCCGCCATGCGCCCGGCGGACACTTCGGCAATGGCTTCGCTCAGGGCGTCGTAGCCCATCACCTTGACACCGGACTTGCCCGCCTCTTGCAAGTACTTGACCGCGCCAATGGCCATCATGTCGTTGGATGCAAACACCAGCTTGATATTGGGGGACGTGGCAAACAGGGCCTTGGTGACCTCATAAGCTTTGTCAATTTCCCAGTTGGCGGCCACTGAGGCCACGATGCGGATGTTTTTGTTGTCGGCCCAAGCGCGCCGCGCGCCATCCAGCCGCTTGCGCGCGTTGTCGGCACTGCGGATGCCTTCCAGAATCACAGCGTCGGTCGGGCCCGACACGCCCTGCGCCAAAAACTTGGCAGCCTTGTAGGCCCCCGCTTCATTGTTCACACCGATGAAGGGGATGGGCGGTATGCCCGCCTGGCTCAGCGCCTCGGGGGCCAAGCGGTTGTCGATGTTGACCAATTTGATACCCGCGTCTGCCGCCTTTTTGAGCGCGGGAATCAGCCTTTGCGAATCTCCCGGCGCAATCACGATGGCCCCCACCCGGGCCGCAATCAGGTCCTCGATCAATTGAATCTGCTGCTCGATCGAGGTCTCTTGGGCCGCCGTCTTCACCACCAGTTTGATACCCAGATCCCTTTCCGCACGGCGCGCCCCTTTTTCCATCTCGACAAAAAAGGGATTGGTCAGTGTCTTCATGACCAGGCCGACTTCGGTTTTGGCGGCTTGCGGTGCCGATGCTGCCCCTGCGGCCTTTTGCGTGGTGATGCTGGGGCCGCTGGATTGGCCGCAAGCCATCAGCACCCAGGCGGTGAGCGCGAGAACAAAAGTGCGAACCAAGGGCATGTGAGATCCTCTCTTACGGCAAAGTGGCAGACACCTGGACAGGAATACGCAAAGTGATGTGCGTGCCAAGCCCCAATTCAGACTGCACGCGCACCGAGCCGCCCAGCGTGCCGCTGACCAGATTCTCCACAATGGTCATGCCCAAACCGGTACCGCCGCGGCCAATCTTGGTGCTAAAAAAGGGCTGAAAAAGCTGATCTAAATGCGCCTGCGCCATGCCGACCCCGTTGTCCCGAATCTGCACCGCCACAGTCTCGCCATCTAGCGCGGCAGAGATACGGACGAGGCCATCGTTGCGGCCCTCAAAGGCATGCAAATACGCGTTGTTGATCACATTGATCAGCACCTGCCCCAAGGCACCGGGGTAGCTGTCCAGGGTGATGCCTTCGGGAATCCCCAACTCCACCCGGTGCTGGTAGCGCTTCAGGCTGGGGCTCAGGGTGTCCAGCACCTCTTCGGCCACCGCCTTCAGATCAAAACTGCGGCGCTGCTCGCTGGCTTGGTCGGCGGCCACTTGCTTGAAGTTTTTGACCAGCTCTACCGCGCGGTGCAAATTGCGCTCCATCAGATCGCTGCCCTGCAGCATTTGCTCCATGAATACCGCCAGGTCCGTTTTCTTGAGCTGCCCAGAGTTCACCAGCACGGCAAAGCGCTTGGCCAAATCGGTGCAGGTGCTGGCGGCAATCAGGCTATTGCCCAATGGGGTGTTGAGCTCATGCGTCACGCTGGCCACCAGGGTGCTGAGTGTGGCCTTGGCGGCGCTGCGGGCCAGCGCGTCTTGCGACGCATGCAGGGTCTGCGTGGCCTGCTGCAGCTGGGCCGAGCGCTCGGCCACGCGCTCCTCCAGCGTTTCGTTCAGCTTCAGGATTCGGTTCTCGGCATCTTTGCGCTCGCTGATGTCCAGGTAGGTGGTCACCATGCCGCCTTCGGGGGTCGGCTGGCCGGTGATTTCCAGGGTTTTGCCATCGCTGGGGCGGGTGCGCTCAAATTGGTGCGGCAGGCGCTGCTGGGCAATTTTGATGCGCATTTGCGCCAAAGCCTCGGGATCGCCGGGGCCGTACTCCCCGCGCTTGGCGTTGAAGCGAAACACATCGATCAGCGGCACACCGGGCCGACAAAGTTCGGGTGGCAATTCCAGCAGTTCACCAAATTTTTCATTGCAAAGATCAATGGCCAAGTCGGCATTGATAAAGCTGATGCCTTGGTTCACATTGCTAACCACCAACTCCAGCAAGGCGGCCTTGCTGGCCAGCTCGGCCTCCCGGCGCTGCAGTTCTGCGGTGCGCTGCTGCACACGGTTCTCTAGCTCGGCACTGAGTTCGCGCAGGGCTTTTTCGCGCTGCCGGGGAATGGTGACATCGGTGTAGGTGGTCACCATGCCACCCTGGGCCAGGGGTGTGCCACACACTTCAATGATGCTGCCGTCGGGCCGGGGGCGCTCAAAGCGGTGGGGTAAAAACTGCTGCGCCAGGGCCAGACGTTCGCGCACTTGCTGGGTCACATCGCCAGGGCCATATTCGCCCTGCAAAGCATTGTGGGTGAGCGCATCTTGCAAGGTGGCGCCGGGCTGGCACAGTGCATCCGGGAAGTTCAGCAAAGACTGAAAGCGCCGGTTCGCAGCCACCATCACCAGATCACGATCAAAGACCGTAAAGCCGATGTCCAGCTGATCCAGCCCCTGGGCTAGCAAAGCGAGTTTGTCGCCCAGCCCCAAGTCAATTGCCATGCGCGCTCCAAAAGGAAATTTAGGCTCAATTCTGCAGTCTATCCCCATGGCGCGCCCGCAGGGGTAAAGTGCAGTTTAAGACCGCGTCTCGCAGTCGCCACCCCATGAGAGAGGCACCATGTCCAAGCTTCGCGTAGAGAGTTTCACCATTTCACTAGATGGTTTCGGCGCAGGCCCAGACCAGGACCTCAACAACCCGCTGGGCATTGGCGGCACTGCGCTGCACGGCTGGGCGATGCCCACCCGAACCTTTCAGCAAAAAGTGTTTGGCAATGATGGCGGGGAGACGGGCATGGATGAAGACTTTGCCATCCGGGGCTTTCAGAACTTCGGTGCATGGATTCTGGGCAGAAATATGTTCGGGCCGGTGCGCGGCCCATGGCCCGATGAGAGCTGGCGGGGTTGGTGGGGCGAGAACCCGGTGTACCAGGTGCCGGTCTTCGTGTTGACCCACCACGCGCGCCCACCGCTGGTCATGGAAGGCGGAACGACCTTTTACTTTGTGACAGAAGGGCCAGCCGTTGCACTGGAGCGCGCCCGCGAAGCCGCTGCGGGCAAAGACGTTCGGGTGGGTGGTGGAGTGAATGTCATCCAACAGTATCTGCGCCAACGCCTGATCGATGAGATGCACATCGCAATCTCTCCAGTCCTGTTGGGCTCGGGTGAGCGGCTCTTCGAAGGTGTCAATCTTCCAGCCTTGGGCTACGCCTGCACCCGGTGCGAAAGCTCGCCACGCGCTACGCATGTGGTGATTACTCGGCAGTGATTGCGGCGGTGACTGCTATCAAAACAGAAGCTGCTCCCGCACTATCCATGGGCTGAATGTCTTGTTTGGCACTTGAATGCGGGTGGTCTGCCAGAATGGCGATATCCATCTAACAAGGTTGGAGCGCAGTAAAAGTGAGGCAGAAACCATGTCATCAGAACAATCTTCCATTCGCGATCTGCTGGAGACAAAAGTCGCCGTGCCCCCACTTGCCCGCGTGCTACTGGCAGGCGTTGTCATTGCAGGCGGCCTAGCATTCACTGTATTCGGAGCATTCTTCCTTTTACATCGTCCGCCTACGCCGTACCCGCATCCATTCGGCGTTGCCATTCTTTCGCTGGCAATACTCGCCTTTGGGATAGGCTTCGTTTGGATTGGACTGCGCTTTGTCCGCAAGCGCGCCGATTCCGAGAATCTACTTTCTCCTGTTGCGCGCCGCCGATGCAGCCTTATCGTAGGTATCTTGGCCACTGTCATGCTTGTATTTGCGGTGGTGGCCGACAGTGTTCAGTACCTGGTTGCTGGCGTCAGTGTGTTGGTGTTTTCTTATTGGCTCTTCCCCTCGGATCGGCGCTGAAGTGGCCAAGCAGCTCTCACTTTTCATTGTCTATTTTGCAGCGATCCTGTGTGCTGGGTGCACGTCGGCTCCACAAGCGCGGGAACCTCTTCGCCTTCTTTTTGTGGGCAACAGCTTGACCTACGTAGGCAACCTTCCCGCTGTGGTTGATGCATTGGCTGCGACCAACCATCGGCTCGTTCAAAGCGACATGATTGCAAAGGGCGGGGCTACTCTGACTCAGCATCGGTCTGATGGATCGGTGGCACGTGCACTGCTAAGCAAGAACTACGACTACGTCTTACTCCAAGAGCGTGGGGGAGACTTCATTTGTTCGTTTGGCCCGTCGTCTTGTCACGAGGCGGAGGCATCGCTCGCTGAACTCACTCGTCTTGCGAAGATGCAGGGGGCCAAGGTGATTCTTCTTGGGACCTACCAACAGTTAGCCGCAGTGTCCGTGGCGCTCGTGGAAGCAGAAGCGACCGCTGCAACACGTCTGTCCATCACCCACATTCCTGTTTCGCAGTACTTCCAGGCGGGAGTGGCATCCAAACACCAAGCTGACTGGCTCGACAAAGATGGCGCACATCCCGGACACGACCTCATCCTGCTGGAGGCAATGTTGTTGTACCGCCATCTGTTTGGTGCGCTGCCCGGCAGCAGCAGTTTTTCTGTACACGCCCCCATGCGGGGTTCCGCAAGCGAGCTGACGTCACACAACTACACCGCAGACCGTGTTGGGGTCGTCCTGGATGTTGTAGCTGGCACATCGCCTTAAGACACCGGCGACTGGTCCTCCTTCAAATTGCGGGTTACTCACAGCAATTTGCTATCAAAACAGAAGCTGCTCCCGCACTGTCCACGGGCTCAAAGGCAGATTGGGTTCTCAGCGCGCGCTGGTCCGGTGCGACGAGTCGCTGCAATGGGAGCGGTCTGCCAGAATGGCGACATCCATTTAACAAAAATTGAAATGCAGCAAAAGTGAGGCTGCCAGCCACTTCCCGGAGGGTTTGATGTCCAGCTTATCGAGCACAGTTCAACCTCTAGAGCGCCGTTCTTTGCTCTGGGCATTACGTTAGACGTCGGAGCCCACGCATGGCCACTCGTGACAACTTCTCGGACAGCACTAAGCGAACGCTGGCAATTCGCGCCGCTCACTTCTGCTCCGATCCTCATTGCTTGAAGCTCACCGCTGGGCCGCACTCAGATCCAAACCGAAGTCTTACTACCGGGCACGCAGCGCACATACATGCAGCGTCACCAAATGGTCCACGCTACGACTCCAATCAAACCCCCGCTCAACGTAAAGCAATAGCCAATGGCCTGTGGCTTTGTAGAGAGTGCGGAGACATCGTCGACAAAGACGACTCGCCGCATAGTGCCGATCTTCTTCGGCAATGGAGAACTGTTCACGAGGCCATGATTGCTGAAGTAAGGACAAAGGGTTACGCCGACAGTCTCACGCTTCTGCAGTCACGTCGAGTGGAGCCAATCATGGCAAAGAAAATAATTGGCGCGCTGGAAGATCGTCGCGCACTCTGGCAGACATTCGATGCCGAGTTACCGGATCGCGTCCGACAGTCTCTTGATCACCTACGGTCGCGCCTTGTTGATCTTCGGTATGAGTTAGCAGACGGTAGCCCGCTAGACCAGGTACTTCTCTCTCTCACCAAGACGATTCACACTTTCTTCAACACCGTGGAGACTTCTGATCTCACTCGTCTACGCTGCAACTCCAATGATCCAGAGTGGCGCAGCTTCAATGATGCGCTGGCAACGCTGCGTAAAGCCGTTGGACTTCAAATTTCAAACCTAGCCCAGGCATACGGGGTCGCGCTTAGTTCAGACCTCCAAACCCTAGCCCCTCGACCAGTCGAACCATGAACCCTACGTCTAACCCTTTCATCGATGTGAAGTCCAACATCAGGCTTCGCCCGCTGTCGGTCGCCGCTCATGTAAAACGTTGAGACACCGTGTGAACACACCACCCGAACAGATCGACGGCGTACGGGTGCGGCTCAGGCGCGCCACGCCCGAGGACGCGCCCGCACTGTTTTTGGCGGCAGCAAACCCCATGGTCATGAAGTACATGGAGTGGGCGGCACAAACCAGCGACACCCAGGCTCGGCAGCATCTTGAGGGTGCCGCGCAACGGTGGAACGAAGGCGCTGAGTTTCAGTGGATCATTGAAGATCAGGCCAGCGGCGCTCTGGCGGGGACTATCTCAATCCGGCCGAAGGGGCATTCCGCAGACATTGGCTACTTTCTCGCCCAAGCGCACTGGCGCAAGGGATTCGCACTCGAAGCCGGGCAGATCGTCGTGGCCTGGCTTAAGGCGCAACCCGAAATTTTCCGCATCTGGGCCACGGCGGATGCCGAGAACACCCGGTCACACAAAGTACTTGAGCGCCTGGGCCTGAAGCGAGAGGGCACGCTTCGTATGGCAAGTTGCCGCCCGAACATTGGGGGCGATCCCAGAGACACGGCGCTCTATGCGTGGTGCAAACGTGATGCCTAATTGCGCTTCACGTCGAACCATTTGCTATCAAAACAGAAGCTGCTCCCGCACTCTCCATGGGCTGAACGGCTTGTTTGGTACTTGGTTTACGCGGGCGCGGCACCCCAATTACTGGAGTGGCTGCGGTCTGCCAGAATGGCGATATCCACTTAACAAATTCGAAAACAGCTAGTCGCCATTACTGAAAGCCGTAACGGCCTACGAATCATCAGCGCAGTAAAGGCAACGCGATATGAAAAAAGCATCTATAAAAATGGCTGACCAGAACATTCCCGAGCTGAGGCGCAATGAATTAGGTAAGGGGGTACGCGGCAAGTACCTGAAACACTTTACGCAAGAAACGCAGGGGTTGACGGCTCGCTCAGGCCGGACAACGCGCAAGCGCATTGCGGCGTAGCTTGGACGTTACGCCGCATGATCTTCGTTGTAGAAACTGAGGAGCGAACTCTGATCGCATTCCCGAGCGAGCTAGAGGCCGTGGCGCATTGTGAAGGCCTTGATGTAGAGGCTGCGGTGTGGCTTTTTTGGGGAGACGATGGCAAACCACTCGAACCGCAATTCACAATTCCAAACAAGCGAGGGTTTTTCCTTGTGCGAAACGGTACTTACATTCTTGCACCTGCATCGCCTGATCACCACGCAGTACTGATAGCGGCGCTGGATGAGGTACTCACTTTTGAATCACCAGCCCCGTTTAACTCCGCGCAGGGTATTCGTTGCTACTTGGAGAGTCGTAGTGCTGTATAACCCGTCGGCTCAGTCGCGACAGCCTACGGCTGCCACGGGCCTCCAACGCTAAGCACCACAGGAACGACCGTGCCACATCCAGTTGGTCTCGAACTACTCAGAGGCGATACATCCATCGACATCGAAGCAATGCGACGACAAGTCATCGTCACGCTTGGCACCGAAGAGGAAGAATCCCAGTACGAGCAGCAGGACTGGCGACTTCACACCCAAATCCAGAGCGTTGCAACAGAGGCTCTCGGGGCCGGGCGAGCAGAGGCACTCCTTACCGTGCACGATGACTGGTATCCGAATAAAACCAAGTCGCTGAATTGCGATCAAGCGGCAGTATCAGCCGATCTTGTCGGGGAACTGCAAGGTCTCCTGCAAGGCGAGTTTGCCGACTGGTGTCTTGCCATAGAGGTGTATCGCCGATCAGACGGTCAAGAACACGAGCTTGGCCCCATCAGGGTGTACGCCGACAAGGTCTTTGCCGTTCAAGCGCTCGCAAGCCACCTCGAAAGCTAGGTAGCAGATGGAAGCAGATGATCTTGACGAAATGCCGGAAGATGAGATTCGCGATGCCGAAGCCATTGCTCGGCGGGCACTCGTACTTTTTTCTGTCATTTCGATCGCATTCGGCGACGACAAGCAAAAGTTGATTGCCTGGCTGCACGCCGAAGCCCTATGGGCAGAACTTTCGCCAGCAGAACTGGAGTTCGTAACTTCAGAGACGCCAAGTGAAAGACAGGCTGTCAATGCTTCATGGCGGAGTGAGGCACTTCTACTTCTGCTGTGGGCACTTGACCTGGTGCAAGTCATTCCCGCAGCCTCGGAGATTTGCGAGCCATCGCTATTCCAAGAATTGCTTCCCCCGCATGCCACGGTGTCGGTGAAAGACTTTATTGCGTCCGCCCGAAGAAGATCGGACGAGGCCTTGTTGGACATGGCAGATAAAGTGTTGAACCTTCACTGGGAGGCACGTAATGCATCAATCAATGGCCGTGAATGCCCTGAAGTGCATATCGGCATCATTCAGGAGCGGCATCATGGAATCAATTGGGTCATTGGCTACGGTGGCTCTCCCTGGGATGAGGTGGCGACTGATACCTAACTCCAAGCTCAAACCCCTTGCCGATTGGTGCTAGGATTTATCCATGAACACTGCAACCATTACCAGGGAAGCGTTGTCCCTCCCCGTGCAACAACGGGCGGAATTGGCGGCACAGCTTTTGTCCAGTCTTGATGCGCTATCCGAATCCGAAATTGAACCGCTTTGGTTGCAAGAAGCGGCGCACCGGGCTGCGGAAATGGATCAAGGCTTGTCCAAACGCATTCCTGCGGAAGAGGTTCGGCGACAAGCAAACGCTCTGCTCAAGTGAGTTATTTCTTTAGCGAGGCCGCGCGCGTTGAGCACCTTGAGCACGTGGCCTACTACGAGTCCTGTCAAATTGGGCTCGGCGCACGATACTTGCTGGCTTTTGATGTGGCTATGGGGGCGGTCTGCGAAGCTCCAGATCGATATCCAGTCGAGTTCCCACCTGCTATTCGCAAGTACCGCGTACCCGGTTTTCCCTACAACATCCTCTATCGGATTGTGGATTCAGACATTGAAGTTCTAGTCGTTGCCGCGCATCGGCGGCGGCCAGGCTACTGGCTGGGTAGGCTTTAACTTCGCCCAATACGGATGAAACACCCTCCTAAATCCATTGTTGCGATATGCGTGATGGTTTTTTTGCAGCCTCGTTAGGCTTCAAGAAATGCCGTCACCCACTCCCTACGCAGCGAGAACCACCTTTGAGCGAAACTGCCTTGCGGAGCTTGCTGCACTCCTCAAGAACACGCCCTGGCGGCGCAAGCAGACCGCTGTCTTCCGCAAGGATGGCGAGTATTTCTTCGTAGGAAGGCTCAATGTCCATCGCAACGCAACTCGAACGATTGCACTCTTTGAAGCCAAGCCGCTCGTCGTCGATGAACTCCTTTGGGACATACTGGGCATGCGCGAGAACTCGAATGAACCGTTGTCATTCCGAGCATGGGGTGCCTTTACATGCACTGCGGTGCCGTTGAGAGAATCCGAGATTGAAATCAATAATTCCAGCGCGGAAACAGTTGCCAGAATGTTCGTCTCGTTCTTGGATGAGTCCTACGAGTACGCAAAGGACTTATTGATGCACCGCGACTTCCTGGAATTGCTGGTAGAACATCCGAATCATAGTGAACGTGGCTCGTACGCAATAACACAGGTTGCAACGCTGATTTCAAAGGAAAAATACGACGAAGCTTGCACGATTGCCACCGCCCACGACAAAGGCAATAGGACCTCAACATTCCAGTTGCATAGCAATGGTGCGTCTTTTCACCATCTTGCCGTGTCTTGGCTTGCGGCAAGACTTTCGTCCACTGAGCCGACTTGACGCCTAACCCCTTGCTCAAACTGAACGACAACTTTTTCAGCGACTGCTTTGGAGCAGTAGCGAAAGACCGCTTTGGGTCTAAGCGGTCACACGAAAAGCACTTCTAAACCCTCTTCAAATAGCACACTGCATAAACCAACTTGCTATCAAAACAGAAGCTGCTCCCGCACTATCCACGGCCTGAACGGCACATTTGGCACTTAAATTCGGTTAAAAATCCGCCCAGAACGTGCTAAAACCCTCTCCCTACTGTTTTGCCAATCCCTTGGCTAACCCCTTCGCCAACCCTTTGAATTGCGAGCTGCACCTTGAAGACTTTTAAGCGCTACCCCCGCCTCATTGCCCTGGGCCTGTGCCTGGCGGGCAGCCCATTCCTTGGAGCCCAAACCATGCCAACAACTCCAACTGCTCCAGCCACTGCCAGCGCCACTGCCGCTGCGCAAGACCCCTACCTCTGGCTCGAAGAAGTGCAAGGCGAACGCGCCCTGAACTGGGCGCGCGAGCGCAACGCCCAGTCCCAATCCGTGCTGGAAGCCGTGCCCGGCTTTGCCGACACCAAGGCCAAGCTGCTGGCAGTGCTGGACAACAAGTCCCAGATTCCCACCATCGTCCGCCGTGGTGCGTATGTCGAAAACTTTTGGCGCGACGCCACCAATAAGCGCGGCCTGTGGCGCCGCACCACGCTAGAGGAATACCGCAAGGCCGAGCCCAAGTGGGAAACCCTGATCGACCTGGATGCGCTGGCAACTGCCGAGAAGGAAAACTGGGTTTGGAGCAGCGCCGATTGCCTGGCACCGGACTACACCCGCTGCATGGTGTCGCTTTCACGCGGCGGGGCGGATGCCACCGTGGTGCGTGAATACGACCTGGTGAAGCGCGAATTTGTGGCAGGCGGTTTTTCGCTGCCGGAAGCCAAGTCGCAAGTGGACTGGCTGGACGCGGACACCCTGCTGGTGGGTACCGACTTTGGCCCCGTCAGCATGACCAAGAGCGGCTACGCCCGGGTGATCAAACAATGGAAGCGCGGCACACCGCTGGCCCAGGCCACGGTGCTGTTTGAGGGCGCTGAGGCAGACGTATCGTCCTTTGCCACCGTAGACCACACGCCCGGCTTTAAGCGCGTGGTGGTGGGACATTCCACTGATTTCTTCAACACCGAAAACTTTGTGCTGCAGGGCGGCAAGCTGGTGCGCCTGGACATACCCAGCGATGCGGCCCTGAGCTGGCAACGCGACTGGGCGTTTTTGCAGCTCAAGAGCGACCTGGTGGTGGGCAAGACTACCTATGTGTCGGGCTCCATGCTCGCCATCAAGTGGGATGCACTGCTGCGCGGCGAGCGCAACTTTGATGTGGTGTTTGCCCCCACCGCCACGCGCTCGCTGGGCCGCGATGGCATAGCCATGACGCGCGATTACCTGCTGCTGGATATTCTGGACAACGTGGCGGGCCGGCTGGAAGAAGTGCGCTTTGACAAGGGTGCCTGGGTACGCCGCACCGTGGATGCGCCCTTCCCCGGCAAGCTCGGCACCAAGAGCTTGCACGATGCGTCGGTCAAAGACGACCCGCTGGCCAATGCCTATGTACTGAACTACGCCGACTTTTTAACCCCCGACAGCCTGTACCTGGGCCAGGCGGGCAGCGACAAACGTGAGCTGCTGAAAAGCCGACCCAAGTTCTTTGAAGCCGACGGCATGCGCGCCGAGCAATTGTTCGCCACCAGCAAAGACGGCACACGCGTGCCCTACTTTGTGGTCTGGCCCAAGGGTACCAAAACTGATGGTAGCAACCCCACCATCCTCTACGGCTACGGCGGCTACCAAATCTCCATGCAGCCGTCTTACAGCGGCCTGTATGGCAATGCCTGGTTCAACAAGGGCGGTGTTTTGGTGGTTGCCAATATCCGCGGCGGTGGCGAGTTTGGCCCGCAGTGGCACACCAGCGCCACAAAAGCCAACAAGCAACGCAGCTACGACGACTTTGCGGCTGTTGCCGAAGACCTGATCGCGCGCAAGATCACCAGCCCCAAACACCTGGGTATTTATGGCGGCAGCAATGGCGGCCTGCTGGTGGGTGCAGTGATGGTGCAACGGCCCGAGCTGTTTGGCGCGGTGCTGTGCGCCGTGCCGCTGTTAGACATGAAGCGCTACCACTTGCTTCTGGCGGGGAATAGCTGGATGGCCGAGTACGGCGACCCGGACAAGGCCGACGAATGGGCCTGGATCAGCAAGTACAGCCCTTACCAGAATATGAAGGCCGGGGTGAAGTACCCCAAGGTCTTGTTCACCACCTCCACGCGTGATGACCGCGTACACCCCGCGCACGCCCGCAAGATGGCGGCGCGCATGCTGGAGCAAGGCCACAGCGTGCTGTACTACGAAAACATCGAGGGTGGCCACGGCGGGGCGGCAGACAACAGCCAGCGCGCGCAACTCCAGGCCCTGCAATTCGCGTTTATGTGGAAAGCACTGAGCGGCAATTAACCTCACCCTAGGCCGACTGAAGGAGATTACCCATGACTGAAAAATTGACGCTGCGCGACCAGGACCTCAGTGCCTCGTCCTTTGAAATGGTCAACCTGGAGGGCGTGCGTTTTCAAAACGCCAACCTGGGCCATGCCAAGTTTCAGGACATTAACCTCGCTGGGGCCACGTTCAACGACATCAATTTTTCGGACGTGGTGTTCTCGATGGCGCAGCTGGGTGGCACGGTGTTCAGGCAATTGGGGTTGCCCCCCGGCAGCCCCGACAAGCAACGCGGCATCAGCTTTGAAGATGCCGACATGAATGACTCGGTGTTTCGTGATTGCAATCTGCAAAACGCCCGCATCGAACAATGCAATACCACCGGCATGACCATCGACGGCGTGCTGGTCAGTGAACTGCTGACCGTCTACGCCCAGCGCAATGGCAAGGTGTAAGCCCTAGACCTCAGCGCGCCTTGCGCCGGTTGGGCATGTCATCCTGCGCACGCACCCAGGCCTCAAAGTCGCTGGCAGACAAGGGCCGGCTGAAGCAGTAGCCCTGCAACTCATCACACCCCAGCGCCGTCAGCGTCTGCGCGGTGGGCAGGTTCTCCACGCCCTCGGCCACCACCTTCAGCCCCAGCGTGTGCCCCAGTGCAATCACTGCGTGCACGATGGCGGCATCCGCGGGGTCGTCCAGCATGCTTTGCACAAACGATTGGTCCACCTTGAGCTTGTCAATCTCAAAGCGCTTGAGGTAGGCCAGGCTGGAATAGCCGGTGCCGAAGTCGTCAATCGCAATTTGCACGCCCAAGGCTTTGAGTGCGGCCACCTGTTCCTGGGCAGCCAGGGGGTTGTCCATCAAATGCGATTCCGTCAGCTCCAGCTCCAGCAGCTGGGGTGGCATGCCGGTTTGTTCCAACACCTCGTGCAACTGCCCCACCAAATCAGGGTCGGACAGCTGCGCCACCGACAGGTTCACCGACAACTCCAAGCCCGCAAACAGGCCTTCTTCTTGGTACTGCACCCATTGGGTACAGGCTTCGCGCACCACCCACAGGCCGATGGGTTTGATCAGCCCCGTCTCTTCTGCCAACTGAATAAAACTGCCCGGCGGCACGCTGCCCAGCACTGGGTTGTTCCATCGCAGCAAAGCCTCGGCCCCCTGCAGACGCCGGGTGCGTGCCGTCAGGCGGGGCTGGTAGTGCAGGCTGAACTCCTGGTGACCCAGGGCCTGGCGCAACTGGCCTTCCATGGTCTGGCGGGCCAGCACCCGTTGGTCGGTCTCGGGCGAGAAAAACCGGGCCATGTCGCGGCCTGCAGTTTTGGCCTCGTACATGGCCGCATCCGCTTGGCGCATCAACTCTTCCTGGTCGGTGGAGTCATCGGGGTACAGGGCCACGCCCACACTGCACGACACCGTCAGGTTGTGGCCCTCCACTAAAGTGTTTTGGCGGATGGACGGAATCAACCGTTGGTTGACCGTGGCGTCCAGCTCTTCGCGCCCGCTGATGTGGCGCATGACGATGACAAACTCATCACCACCCAATCGGCACACGGTGTCGTCGGCACGCACGGCCTGGGTTAGCCGCCGCGCCACGGTGCGCAGCAGGCCATCGCCTATGTGGTGGCCCAGCGTGTCATTGATGAGTTTGAAGCGGTCCAGGTCCAGAAACAGCACGCCCACTTTTTCACCGCTCTGCCGGGCCTGCACCAAGGCCTCGGCCAGCCGCTGGTGGCACATGGCGCGGTTGGGCAACTCGGTAAGCACATCATGGTGGGCCAGAAAGCGGATA
>NKIK01000094.1 GCA_002256115.1 Burkholderiales bacterium PBB3 | reverse complement strand
CAAAACAGTCTTGTTGAAGGATCAGGGAAGTAAGCCTTTAGACTTCTCCTTTTAACCCGGTCAGCCCACTCGCAGAAGTTACCTGAACTCCGGCTCCTTCAGGCTCATACCTGAATTGGAAAATACTACGGGCCGCCAACGCGGACGCCGAAGTGGCTTCACCGCCGGGCCACCCCAAGGTGAAGCACGGCCCCCTCGGGGGGCAGCGACCCACACGCAGTGGGGAAGCGTGGGGGCAATCTCATCTGCGCATCACCACCAAGCCTTTTAGGTACTCGCCCTCGGGGAAAGCAATCGTCATCGGGTGGTCGGGCGCGCCACCCATGCGCTGGGTGATAAAGCCGTCCACTCCCGCATCGGACCCTGCCCCGGCCACGATTTTGTGGAACAGGTCGGCGCTGATGCCGCCCGAACACGAATAGGTGAATAAGACACCGCCCGGCTCCAACAGCTTCAAGGCCAAACGGTTGATGTCCTTATAGGCGCGAGCTGCGCGCTCAGCATGGGCAATGGTGGGTGCAAACTTGGGTGGGTCCAGCACGATCGCGTCAAACGTGCGGCCCTGGTCCAGAAACTGGCGCAGTGAGGCATTCACATCGGCGTCCATCAGCGTGGTGCGCGCGGCGTCGAAGCCATTCAGCTCCACATTGGCCGCCACTTTCTCCATCGCAGGGCCTGAGCTGTCTATGGAGGTGACGTGGGCCGCACCGCCCGATAGGGCCGCCACAGTGAAACCACCGGTGTAGCAATAGCAATTGAGCACGCGTTGGAAATTCAGGCGCTTGGCGTGGTCGGCAAACAGCTTGCGGCTGTCGCGTTGGTCCAGGTAGAAGCCGGTTTTGTGGCCTTCGGCAATATTCAGCGCCAGCTTCCAGTCGTACTCTTGCAGTACCAGCTCCACCGGGCCATCCCCCCGCAGCCAGCCGGTGGCTTCGGGCAGCCCCTCCAGCGCACGGCTGCTGGCGTCGGATCGCTCGTACAACTTGGTCAATCCAGTTTCTGCCAACAGCGCGTCCGCAATGACCGCTTTCCAGCGCTCGGCGCCCGCAGATAAAAACTGCGCCACCAGCGTGTCGCCGTAGCGATCCACGATCAAACCGGGCAAGCCATCGGATTCGCCATGAATCAGGCGTACACCATCACTTTGTATGTCAAATCGGCCTCTGGCCCTTATAGAACGTGCGCAAGCAGCTATAAAAAATGGAGCATCTATGCGCTGCGTTTCATCAAAACTCCAGACCCGGGCGCGGATTTTGGACTGGGGGCTGAAGGATGCCCAACCCAAAAACTGCCCCGCATGGGACTCCACACGCACGGTCTCGCCCGCATCGCCGCTGCCTTTGCCAATGGCCGATTCAAAAATCCAGGGGTGGCGGCGCAGCAAGGAGCGCTCTTTGCCTTCACGCAAACGAATATTTTTCATGCTGCGATTGTGATGTACGGACGTAGCCGCGTGGAGGGCTAGGAGTCTGCGCGGCAGAATATTCGTGGCCGTTGCAAAGCCTGAATTTCTCCTCTTCGATGCAATATGAGGTCGCTGACTGCGATTTTCCGGCTTTCCCGTTCAGCTCGGCCTTGTTTGAGGCGT
>NKIK01000050.1 GCA_002256115.1 Burkholderiales bacterium PBB3 | reverse complement strand
ACGCCTCAAACAAGGCCGAGCTGAACGGGAAAGCCGGAAAATCGCAGTCAGCGACCTCATATTGCATCGAAGAGGAGAAATTCAGGCTTTGCAACGGCCACGAATATTCTGCCGCGCAGACTCCTAGCCCGCATATTTCACGCACCCACCACTTTGTGCCCCTCTTGTGCTGAATTTGCAGATCGACAAGGCTAATCAGGGTGTTGCCAGACCATCGCATGACGTGGGTAGTGCAATCAGCGCCGCACGCGCGTACCTACCCCCACTCCGGCTTGGGTTGCGGGCCATGTTGGTATCAACGCGCAGGCCATGCGCTGCATGCAGGTCAGGGGGAGCGCAGCTCGCTCATGGCGTGCGCGAAGATGTCCGCGCTGGGCCAGTTGGAGGCCAGGTACAGGCGGATGCGCCGGGTGTTTCGGGTCACCACTGCGGCGACCTTGAACAGCTTGATGCGCAGCGTGTCTACCTGAGCTTTGGCAAGCACCGTGCCCTGTAGTGCCAGTGCGCGTAGCCGCTCGATGAGCACATAGCCCAAGGCAGCCAGCAACACACGCAGCTGGTTGCTCTGAAAGTGCTGGCAACTCGTGCGCGTGGCAAACAGCCCGACCTGGGCTTCCTTGATACGATTCTCAGCCTCACCGCGCTGGCAGTACAGATCGTCGTACAAGGCCGTGGGATCACCCTGCAGATTGGTCACCACGTAGCGCGGGTTGTTGCCCTGTGCGCCGTACTCCAGGCGTGTGATCACTCTTCGTGCAGTGCTCCAGGACTTGGCCGCATAGGCAAACTCGCCCACCTCGCGCTGCTTGAGCCCGGTTTGTATAAAGCTGTCCTTCATGGCCAGCTCCAAGAACTCCGTGATGCGTTCGAGCACCGGGTTACGTGCCAGGCCCACGATGTAGTTCACGCCAGCACGCTCGCAGTAGTTTAGGATGCGCCGCCTGCAAAAGCCCGATTCACCCCGAAAGACGATACGCACCTGGGGCCACTTCTGGCGCAGCTTGGTGACCAACAACTTCAGTATGGCAGCCGCGTGTTTGGCTCCATCAATACGACTGGGACGCAGATAGGCGCACAGCAGTTGCTGGCCGCAGAACACGTACAGCGGCAAATAGCAGTAACAGTCGTAGTAGCCGTGAAAGAAGCGCCCCTCCTGCTGGCCGTGCAGTGGGTTGTCGGTGGCATCGAAGTCCAGCACAAGCTCTTCGGGTGCGGTCTTGAAGCTGGCGATGAACTGCTCTACCAGCACCGCATGCAAGCGCCAGGCCGTTTGTTGATCGGCCCACTTCTCCAGTCGGCACAGCGTGGGGGCACTGGCCACCTCCCGATCCACACCGATGGCCGTTTGTATCGCCACGTCCTGGCGCAGCGTACTGTGATCGCTGAGGTCCTCCCAACCCAGCGCCAGCCCATAGACGCGTTGGCGCAACATGTCGCGCACGCCATGTTTGATGAGTAGCTGGCTGCGTGGATCAGCGATGCAGCGCGCCGCCGCCTCGATCAGGCTCAGCTTGCGATCCGTCTCGCCCAGCAGCATGACTCCGCCATCGCTGGTCATGCTGCCGCCGTCAAAGCGGCCTTCGATAACCCGTCGGCCCAAGCGGCCAAAATTGATGGGCTTGGAGTCGAATTCTTCGGTACAGTTTGGCATTGGTGGTCCCAGTTGTAATTGGCCTCAGATACCAATGACAACGTGCCTTCGGGCGGGACTGCCTACTCTTAGACGTGAAATATTCGGGCTAGATAGTGTGTGCTTCGAACGCGTGAATGCTATTGATTTAGTAGCTTCTCCCGCACTATCCACGGCCTGAATGGCCGATTTGGCACTCAACTGACGTACCGATGCAGTCAAGACTCGGCTGTGGCAGCACCTTGCAAAGCACCCGACAACACCCGGTGTACGCCCGGCTTGGCGGCGCGGACAGCGCGCAGCAATCCAGCAGCTACGTCAACGGCTTGTACCGACCGGTAGTTGGCAGGAATCAGCGGCTTGAGCCAGCGGGTGACGCTAAGGGCCAAGCCCTCGCCACTGCGCAGCGGTTGGTCCAACGCGGCGCGGTCGCCCGCCAGCATGGACGGCTGGGCGATGCTGACGCTGGTGTACCCAAGCGCGGACACCGCGGCTTCCATTTCGCCTTTGACCTGGTTGTAAAAAATAGGGGATTTGGGGGATGCGCCCATGGCGCTCACCACACCCAATTGCGTAGCACCCTGGGCACGCGCTGTGCGAGCCAGGGCCACTACGGCCTCAAAATCGACAGCGCGAAACGCTGCCTGACTGCCCGCCACCTTGATGGTGGTGCCCAGTGCGATGAGCACGTCATCCACCGGGGGCAAGTCTTTGAGATTTGCAAAATCGACTACATGCTGCACCAGCTTCGGGTGCTTCAGGTCGATTTTGCGACGGCCCACGCTGTGGACCGTCTTAACGGACTTATCGGCTAAAAGGGCCGCGAGGATTTCCCGACCCACGAGTCCCGTTGCCCCCGCCACCATAGCCACCCGAGCGTGATCCGCCATTGCCGCCTCCATTGCCGCCATTACCACCGTTACCGCCGCGGTTTCCACCACCGCCATAGCTACGGCGAGCGCCGCGCTCGGCCATCATATCCACGCTGGTGCGCATCGGATCTGGCTGGCCGGCTGGGGTGCGAGGAGCGCGTGGCTCGTTGGCAAAACCGGCGGGCTGCTGCTGGCCCATTCCAGGACCACGGCCGCGGCCTTGGCCTTGTGGTGGGCGTGCGCCCTGCGTGCGCGGAGGCTGGAATTCTCCATTGCGATCGTTGTCGCGTGGAGCGCCGCCACCGTTGCGGCCGCCGAAGCCACCGCCATTGCCGCCACCATTACCGCCGCCATGGCCACCACCATTCGCACGTTGACTCTGGCCACCACGGCCTGCGCCACCACCACCGTTACCACGGCCTGCGCCCTGGCCGCCCCGTTCGCCTTGACCGGCTTTGCTTTCACGCACGCGGGTGAGCATTTCTGTGCGGGCAGCCTTGGCGGCGGCCTGCATCACGTCGCGGCTTGGTGGTTTGCCAGCGCCACCCCAAATGGTCTGGCGACCCATGGCGATAGGCTCACCCTTTTCGCCTGGCTCGGGGCCAAAACCGTCAATGATCTTGACTTCAATGTTTTGCTTGGTGAAACGCTCGATGTCCTGCATGAAGCCTTCTTCGTCCAGACACACCAGGTTCACCGCAGCACCGTCGGCACCGGCGCGGCCCGTACGGCCAATGCGGTGCACATAGTCTTCGCTCACGTTCGGGATTTCGTAGTTCACCACGTGCGGCAGATCATCGATATCAATGCCGCGGGCGGCAATATCGGTCGCCACCAGAGCGCGCACATCGCCGCTCTTGAAGCCTTGTAGCGCTTGGGTACGGGCCGACTGGCTCTTGTTGCCGTGCAGCGCCATCGCGGTGATGCCGTTCTTTTCGAGAAACTCGGCCACGTTGTTAGCACCAAACTTGGTGCGCGTGAACACCAGCACCTGGCTCCAGTTGTGCTCATTGATGATGTGGGCCAACAGGGCCTTCTTCTTACCGCGCCCCACGGGGTGGATCACTTGGGTGATGCGCTGCACGGTGGTGTTGCGCGGAGTCACCTGCACACTTTGTGGGTTCTTCAGCAGGCCATTGGCCAGGTCACGAATTTCATCGCTGAAGGTGGCCGAGAACAGCAGGCTCTGCTTGTCTTTAGGCACCACGGCCAGCACTTTTTTCACGTCATGAATAAAGCCCATATCCAACATGCGGTCGGCTTCGTCCAGCACCAGCATTTGCACTTGGCCCAGATCCAGCATGCCTTGTTGCAGCAGGTCCAGCAAGCGGCCAGGGGTGGCTACCAAAATGTCCACGCCTTTTTTCAGCTTGGAGATTTGGGGGTTCATGCCCACGCCACCAAACACCACGGTGGAGCTCAGTTGCAGGTATTTGCCGTAAGTGCGTACCGACTCTTCCACCTGGGCGGCGAGTTCGCGCGTAGGGGTCAGCACCAGGGCACGGATGCCGGTACCGCCAAATTTGTTTTGTGCGCTGCGGCTCATGCTGAGCTTGTGCAGCATGGGCAGTACGAAGGCAGCGGTCTTGCCGGTGCCGGTCTGGGCGCCGCCCAGCAGATCGTGGCCTTCCAGGACCAGGGGAATCGCCTGGGCTTGGATCGCGGTTGGAGTTTCGTAACCTTGCTCGCGCACGGCTTTAACGATGGCCGCAGCCAAGTTCAATTCTTCAAAGTTCATGAGTATTGCGCCCATCCGGGCGCGTGGGAATATCGGCCAGTCTGAGCGCTATTGCGACCAGTCAGTCAAAAGGCAGATGGATTCAAAAGGTGGGCGCAGATTGTCGGTCTGGCCCCCAGCAAGGTGCTGTAGTCGCGGGCAACTGACGCACCGCAACGACCTGTATTGTCGCATGCCCATGGGTAATCACCTAATTGCGACCCCGGTGTTGGTTTTTGAGCCCACAGAGGCGGTAAAAAAATGTCAGCAGACTGGTCATCCAAACATTGACCTGACAGAATGCAACAACAATGAAAAAGTTCATGCTCAGACGCCTGGGCGTTGCCCATGAAGGCACGACCGATAGACCTACGCTGCAAAGCTGCCTGGAAGCCGTTTTGGGGCAAAGCGATGCTTTGGTTGACGATATGCTGGCCGGACTGCAGGCATCGGTCGGACCAGCCAAACCCAAGACCCACCAAGGAACCCCCAATGCCTTGGCGCAATCTGCCATTGCAACTTTGATTGAGCGTGGCGCCGACCTTAAAGTATCTTTTGCTGAATCATTGCGTTCAGCCGTTTACGGTGGAGAAACACACCGCAATCGTGTGAACCCATCCGTAAAGTTCGATGACTTTCAGTTCTTGGATGAAGATCAACTCGACGCGAATATCGAGTTTGCGCTGACCCAGCAAGAGGTGATTTTGGCTGTGGATGATTCGCTGCCTTTGTTGAACGGACTGGTAAGCAGTCTGATGGGTTGGGTCACCGTGCAGGGCGCTCTCAATCCCCTGAAACCGGAAGTATTCATCTTTGCGTTGAGAGAGAGCGTTGCAAGCCAAGTAGCGGACGAGGGAGCCCGTGCCGCTGTCATCACCCAGGCTGCGGGTGCCTTGGGCGTGAGCTTGCGGATGCTCTACCGCGAATTATCCGAATGGTTGCGCTCGCAAGGGGTGGAGCCGGTCGGTACCCTGGCGCCGATTGGTGGCGGCATTGGGAGCTACGTCAAGCCTGCGGAGTCATCCGTCACCCGCACGATGCTGACTCTGGACAAGTTGCGTCGACTTTTTTCCGGTGAGCTAGACCCCGGGCCACAGGGCGGGGTCAAGGATTTCATGCATACGGTGCCTGCGTCCTTCGTGGCCTTGGAGGACATGAAGCTGGTCGAGCCCATGATGAAGCGCTTGGTCGACCGGGCCAGCCAGCCGAGCCAAGCGCCGGGGCGCTTGGAACTGTCGCCTGGGGATGCTAAGGCGATACGCAGAGACCGCACGCATAGCAAACGACTGGGGCGGCAGTTGGGAGAAGAGGTCGTGCGCATGATGCTGGAAAACCTCATGCAAGACCGGCGTCTGATGCCCAAAATTCGCCAGAGCTTGAAGTCACTTGAGCCGGTGTTGATTAAATTGTCCCAGCGTGACCCGCGTTTTTTTAGCGAACGGCAGCACCCGGCCCGGCAGTTTATGGACCGGATTACCAGCCGCAGTTTGGCTTTTCCGCAAGAAGAAGACCCCCGGTTTGTGCGTTTTCACAAAGCCTTGGAAAACTCTGTCAGCGTTTTGGATGGCGGAGAAGGAGATGCGGCCTCCTTTACCCGGGTGCTGCGCAAGCTTGAAGAGGGTTGGGCCAAAGATGAACAAGACCAACGCCACCGCGCGGAGGAGGCCGCCCGTGCGCTGTTGCATGCGGAGCAGCGCAACTTGTTGGCCGAGCGTATGGCCGCTGACTTTGCCGAGCGTGTAAAAGACAAAAAAATCCCCGACATGGTGATCAATTTCCTGCAAGGCCCTTGGGCGCAGGTGGTCGCAGAGTCGCAATTGCAGTGCGTGGACGGCACCGTCGACAACGGGGGCTATCTCAGTTTGGTGGACGATCTGATATGGAGCGTCCAGCTCAAGCTGGCGCGGCGCAATCGGGCCAAACTGGTCAGCATGGTGCCTGGCATGCTGGTCATCATGCGGCAAGGTCTGCAGCTGATTTCTTACCCCGAGGAGCGCATACCAGTATTTTTTGATGCGCTGATTACCTTCCATGAGAAGGCCTTTGAGCTGGTCAAACCGAACGACGCACCAGCTATTCCGTTGGCCAGTGCCGCTGACGAAGGAATATCGGCCGCGCTCGCGCCGGACGAGTCTGCCAACGGTGCTGATGGCCTAATGCCGGCCGATGCACTGTGGATGGCAGACGATGAGGCGACCGATTCCGGGTATCTGCAAGCTTCAGACAGCCGCCTGCCAGATACGGAGGAGGTAGCGGTGCCTGCGGATACGGGCATAGAACAAAGCTGGACAGCGCACAGCTTGGTGACGGGGTCTTGGGTCGATTTGGCTTTGGCCGGTCAATGGGTGCGTGCGCAGTTGACCTGGGCAAGCCCCCACAGAACGCTTTTCATGTTCATTTCAGGTAGCGGAATGGCGCATTCCATGTCGCGGCGGACCATGGATCGACTGAAGGAAAAGGGGTTGATTCGTTTCGTTTCCGATGGCCGGGTTTTAGACAACGCGCTGGACGCCGTCGCCCAAGCTGCCCTGCGCAGTCGATAATGCAGGTTTTCCTCTCCAAAATTTAGAAAATCGCAATGGCACAGTACGTATTCACCATGAACAAGGTCGGCAAAATCGTGCCGCCCAAACGTCAGATTCTTAAAGACGTTTCCTTGAGCTTTTTCCCCGGTGCCAAGATTGGCGTGCTGGGCGTCAATGGCTCCGGCAAGTCCACTTTGCTCAAGATCATGGCCGGCCTGGACACGGAAATTCAGGGTGAAGCGACACCCATGCCGGGTTTGAACATTGGCTACCTGCCCCAAGAGCCCAAGCTGAACAACGACCACACGGTGCGCGAGAGCGTGGAAGACGGCATGGGCGAGGTGTTTGCTGCCAAGGCCAAACTGGAAGCGGTGTACACCGCCTACGGTGAGCCCGATGCCGATTTCGACGCCCTGGCCGCCGAGCAGGCCCGCTTGGAATCCATCATTGCTGCCGCCGGAACCGACTCGGAGCACCAACTTGAAATTGCAGCCGATGCGCTGCGCTTGCCACCGTGGGATGCCAAGATTGGCGTGTTGTCGGGTGGTGAAAAACGCCGTGTAGCCTTGTGCCGCATGCTGCTGTCCAAACCCGACATGCTGTTGCTCGATGAGCCCACCAATCACTTAGATGCAGAGTCGGTCGATTGGCTGGAGCAATTTTTGCAGCGTTACCCTGGCACCGTGGTGGCTATCACCCACGACCGCTACTTCCTGGATAACGCCGCTGAGTGGATTTTGGAACTGGACCGGGGCCACGGTATCCCGTGGAAGGGCAATTACAGCTCTTGGCTGGACCAAAAGGGCGAACGCCTGGCGCAGGAGCAAAAGGGCGAAGAAGCCCGTGCCAAAGCCCTGAAGAAAGAATTGGAGTGGTCGCGCCAAAACCCCAAAGCGCGGCAAGCCAAGAGCAAATCCCGCTTGGCACGCTTTGAAGAGCTGTCGGACTTTGAATACCAAAAACGCGTAGAAACCAACGAAATCTTTATCCCGGTGGCGGAACGTCTGGGTACTCAGGTGATCGAGTTTCACAACGTGAGCAAGTCCTTTGGCGATCGCTTATTGATCGACAACCTGAACTTCACGATTCCAGCCGGAGCCATCGTCGGCATCATCGGTCCCAACGGGGCCGGTAAATCGACACTGTTCAAGCTGATTGCGGGCCGAGAAAAACCCGATACCGGTGAAGTGGTGATTGGCTCCACCGTCAAGATGGCGTTCGTTGACCAGCACCGTGATGATCTGGCCAACGAGAAGACGGTCTGGGAAGACGTTTCCGGTGGCCTGGATATTTTGAACGTGGGCAAATTCCAGATGGCCAGCCGTGCCTACTGTGGCCGCTTCAACTTCAATGGTGGTGACCAGCAAAAGCGCGTGGGCACCCTGTCCGGTGGTGAGCGCGGTCGCTTGCATTTGGCCAAGACACTGATTGCCGGCGGCAATGTATTGATGCTTGATGAGCCGTCCAATGACTTGGATGTGGAAACTCTGCGCGCGCTGGAAGATGCGCTGCTGGAGTTCGCGGGCTCTGTCATGGTGATTAGCCATGATCGTTGGTTCCTGGACCGTATTGCCACCCATATTCTGGCCGCTGAGGGTGACAGCCAGTGGACCTTCTTTGATGGTAACTACCAAGAGTACGAAGCCGACAAGAAGAAGCGCTTGGGCGAAGAGGGTGCCAAGCCTAAACGCATGCGATTCAAAGCATTGAAGTAAGCACGGCTTACTGCGTAGATATGTCCCAGTCGGCGAACACTTCGCGCGGAGTCAGCGGCGCGCTCTACCTTGCGGTGGTTGCCGAGGCAGCAGCGGGAGGCGCGGCGCTCATGGGGGCGCTGGTCAAAGCGGCCCGCACTGCCTTGTATACACGCGAAAAGGCTGCGCGTGATTTGGGGCAGCGGGATTTGGTCAGCGCCTCTTTGAAATTGCTGGGGCAGCACGAAAGTGCGATGTGTGCAGCCTACTCCAAGGCCCTGTTGGTCGCCTTCAAAGAACCCGAATCTGCGCAGAGGCCGGTGCCGCGCCAGGTTGCGGAAGTCAACTTCGATGAACTTGAGCTGATGGATGAGGTGCAAGTCCACAGCAGTGTGGTCATGGCCCGCGCACAGCAATCCGCTTTGTTGGCGGCTGAGGCCAGCTTGGCTGAACTCAATACCTTGATCTGCGGCGTCCTGGGGTTGGAATCGGTTCGGCCTGAACGCAATCCACTGCGGCCCGAGGTGTACGTGAGTGCGCTGAAGGATGTGATTGAGCAGCAGAATATTCCGACCCAGACCCAATTGGATTGGGTGGGGTTGATGAGCATTGCTCTGGGCCAGGAGTTGCGTGAAATGTACGCAGCGCTATCCGCAAAATTGCGGGGGCAAGGGGTTGTTGCGGCGGGTTACGTAGTGCGCCAAACCCGCGGTGGAAGCTCTCGGCGGGCGATTTTTGAGCTAGGCGATGCGGCGGGTCGGGTGGATGCCCCGGCCCCCGCGACTGGAATGCAATGGCAATCGCCCCCACAGGCTGCGCGAGCGCAACGTGCGGACCCTACGTTGCTGACTTTGGACAAGTTGCGTCGCCTCTTGGCGGGTGATTTGGAGCCCGGCACCACGGCGGAACTTCAAGAAACTTTCGAACAAAAATTTGCGCGAGAGTTTGAAAGAGACTTTGCTGCGGGTCAGGCCGCTACGACAGATTTTGATTCGACGGTGCCCGCTGCCTTGGAAGCCCTGCAAGAAATGCAGCAGGTTGACCATGTGGTGAAGAGACTCGAAGAGCGAAAAACGTTTGTACAAGGTGCCAATCTCGCGGATTCACAAGGGCCTTCAGGCGTTCGCAATTCGCTGCGCAATAGCGCCCGTGATGTAGCCCAGGCGCTGAGTTTGGAGGTTGCAGCGTTGATGATCGACAATATTGCACGTGATCCACGCTTGCTCGATCCCATACAGCGCTTAATCCTTTCCCTGGAACCCGCGTATCTGCGCCTATCATTGGTCGATGCGCGGCTTTTTACCGAAAAGCAGCATCCCGCTCGTCTTCTGCTGCAGGAAATCACCCACAGAAGTTTGGCTTACCGTTCGGTTACCGCGAACGGATTTCAGGAATTTCTAGCGGAGTTGGAAGCTGAAGTCATGCCCTTGATTCAGTTGCCTATCGACAGCGCCAAGCCCTTTGAACAGGTGTTGGCGGAATTGAAATCTAAATGGCAACGCGCTGCCTTAGTCAGCGCCCAAGCACGTGAGGAAGCTGTTGAAGTGTTACAGCATGTGGAAAGACGCAATGTGCTCGCGGAAAAGATAGCACGCGACATCTCCTCACACCGGGACGCAGCCAGCGTGCCTGCGGTGGTCATGGATTTTCTTTGTGGGCCCTGGGCACAGGTGGTTGCACAAGCGCGTCTTGCGGGCGGGGCTGGCACTGGCAATGCAGACAAGTACCAGGCTTTAATCTCGGCGTTGCTCTGGAGTACCCAGCCAGAGCTGACCCGAAGAAATATTTCCAAGCTAACGCGCTTGGTGCCTTTGCTGCTGAGCACCTTGCGCGAAGGGGTTGAGACTATTCGGTACCCCGGCACCAAAACGGCAGCATTTCTGGAGTCCTTGATGGGGCTGCATCAACGCGCATTCCGTGCCGCTGAGAACCAAACGGCCGTCCTACCACCGGTGGAGACCAGCGTCGTCACACCAAGGGTTATTGCATTGGACGATGACCCCTGGGTGGCACCCGAGGAAGCCAAGGCTTCCAATTTTGTCCAGTTGCCGGAAGCACCGTCAACGCAAGACGCCTCAGATTTGCCTCTGATTCCAGAAGGTGATTTGCTCGTGGGTGACCTGTCGGTCCCGAACATCGCTTTGGCCGCTGAAATCTTACCGGACGATGACCTTCCCTTGGGCTCTTGGGTTGAGTTGCTTGCAGATGGGTTGTGGGTCCGCACGCAACTGACTTGGGCCAGCCCCCACGGAACCTTGTTCCTGTTTACCAGTGCAGTGGGAACCAGCCAATCCATGACGCGCCGCTCGCGCGATCGTCTGGTCGCTGCAGGGAGCCTGAGGGTGATATCGGGTGCACCGGTGGTAGATGGTGCGCTGAATGCGGTGGCGCAAATAGCGCTTCGCAACAGCGTAGACAACGCTTCTTAGCGCACCTACAAGGGGTGTTCTGCGTAAAACTTTCCGCCGTGGTAGAGCAATGGTGAGGCGCTGTGATGGTGGGTGCAACGCTCTACTTCGCCGACAAAGATCACATGGTCGCCCTCTTGGTACTGGCTTCGATTGAAACACTCGAATGTCGCCAAGGCCCCTTCAATGAGCGGTGCACCGCTGGCACCCGGAGTGAAACGCACACCAGCAAACCGGTCTACATTCTTCATCGCAAATTGCCGTGCAAGGTCTTGTTGCTCCGAGCTCAAGATGTTGACCGCGTAATGCGAACCCTTGCTGAACGCGGCCATAGAGCCGGCACTTTGCGCCAAACTCCAGAGCACCAGGGGCGGTGCCAGAGAAACAGAGTTGAACGAACTGGCGGTCAAGCCTACCAAAGTACCGTCACTGGTGCAGGCGGTAACGATAGTGACCCCCGTGGCGAACATGCCCAGTGCTTGGCGAAACTCACTTTGCGAAAAACTGGGCTCAAGGGCGCGCTGGCCGGAGGTGGGCATAGACATGCCAGCAATTTACCTGATTTCTAGTGCGCTGCCGATAGTTCGCCTGCTTACCTAATGATTCATGGGGATAACTAAAATAAGACCATGAATTTCTTGTGGCGGTGTTTGCTTTTTCCTCTGGTGATCGTGTTTACGTCCGCATCCTATGCAGCCGAAACAGCCAGCCCCTCTTGTGCCGACTTCGTCCGCTTGGTTCCTAACTTGAAGCTGCACCAGTGCACCAACGCCGGGCTGGAGGATACGCAGGCCCGATCGGCGAGGAAGCGGGTTTTGTGGAGCAAAGACTGGGCGGAAGAGGACGCGAAGCTGCGTGTCATCGTGGTCGGTGGTATCCATGGTGATGAGATGTCTTCGGTGTCGTTGGTTTTTCATTGGATGGGGCTGGCACGCAACTCTTTGGCCGATACGCCGCTGCCCATTTCGTGGCGATTCATTCCTTCGCTCAACCCTGATGGCCTGTTAACACGTCCCGCCAAGCGCGTGAATGCCAACGGTGTGGATCTCAATCGCAATTTTCCAACACCCAATTGGGCGCGTGACGCGCGCAAATACTGGGAGACGCGGACCCGAAAAGACCCAAGACGCTGGCCCGGTAGCAAACCCTTGTCAGAACCGGAGTCGCAGTTTTTGTTCGATCAGATGAACAGCTTTAAGCCCCATTTGATAGTCAGTGTGCACGCACCTTACGGAGTCTTGGACTTTGACGGGCCCGCAGTACCGCCGAGCCGTTTGGGGCGCTTGTACTTGGACCAGGTAGGAATATTTCCTGGCTCTTTGGGCAATTTTGGCGGTGTGCACAAAGGCGTGCCCGTGGTGACCATTGAATTACCCAGCGCGGTACGCACACCCACGGACGCTGAAATGCGCCAAATGTGGATCGATCTCTTGCGCTGGACGACAGAGCGTTTGGGGCCGTCTATGGCGAGTGCGGCAGCTGAGTTACCCAAGTAGTGCAAGGGGTTGCAATTTGCCAAAGCGCTTTGTGGTAATTTGCCAAGATGCATAAAGTACATATCGCAATTGTGGGGGCCGGCATTGGCGGCCTGTGTGCAGCTATCAAGTTGCGTGAGGCTGGCGAGAACTCCTTGGTCATTCTGGATCGCAGCAGCGAAGTGGGTGGTACCTGGCGCGATAACGTGTACCCCGGCTGCGCCTGTGATGTGCCGTCACACCTCTACTCATTCTCATTTGAGCCCAACACCGAATGGACGCGGCCCTACCCCCAGCAACCCGAGATACAGGATTACTTGCTTCGTGTTACCGAAAAATATGACTTGCGCCGCGATATTCGGTTCAATTCGGATGTGCAAAGCCTGCGCTGGTCTAGTGATCTTGAGGTCTGGCAAATAGACATCGCTGGTGGGCCGGGTATTGAGGCCAAACATGTGATTCTGGCGACGGGGCCATTGAATAAACCCCTGATTCCAAATCTTGCCGGTTTGGCGGATTTTGAAGGCCCAAGTTTTCATTCCAGTGAATGGCGGCACGACATTGACTTGCGTGGAAAGCGAGTCGCCATTGTTGGCACTGGTGCCAGCGCGGTTCAATTCGTACCCGAGGTGGCTGCAGTGGCTGAGCAGGTGACGGTGTTTCAGCGCACTGCGGCATGGGTGTTGCCGCGTTGGGATGTGCCCTACGGCGCGCTAAGGCGCTGGATCTACCGCAGCATTCCGGGCCTGCAATTGTTGAGCCGCTGGCGCGTTTACTGGTTCAATGAAATGGTGGGCCTGGGTTTTATGGGAGCGCAGTGGATGCAAAGCCTATTGAAGCGACTGGCCTTTCAACATTTGCACGCCCAGGTCGCAACACCAACCCTGCGCAGCACGCTCACACCCAACTTCAACCCCGGTTGCAAACGCCTGTTGATATCCAACACCTGGTTCCCGACTTTGCAGAAAGCGCATGTAGCTCTGGTGTCCCAGCCGGTCGCGTCGGTTGGGCCGAAAGAAGTCGTGGCTGCGGACGGTAAGACCTATCCGTGTGATCTCATTATTTGGGGCACGGGCTTCAAGGCCAGCGAGTTCATCTCACCGATCAAGGTGTACGGCGAGAGCCTTCAAGGGCAAACACCGGAGCTAAGCGCACAGTGGCGCACGGGCCCGGCCGCCACGCGCTTGGGCATCACCGTTGCTGGCTTCCCGAATCTCTTTCTGGTGGTGGGCCCTAATACGGGCCTTGGGCACAACTCGATTATTTTTATGATCGAGTGCCAAGTGAATTACATCGTAAAAGCGATTCAGGCCTCCAAGCAGGCCGTGGGCGGCGTATTGAGATTGCGTGCGCAAGTGCAGCAGCAAGACTACGCCCGTGTGCAGACCCAGATGAAGGGCACCGTTTGGTCCTCAGGTTGCCACAGTTGGTACCAAAATACCCAGGGCAATATCGATACGCTGTGGCCGAGCTATACGTGGAGATACTGGCTACAGACCCGGCACTTTACAAGCAGCGACTACAGCTGAGTCAATTGCCAGCCCGATCAAAAGCGGTGCTGGCTTGCGTTATCAGTGTTGCAAGATTTTGCTGAGGAAGTCTTTGGTACGGGTTTGGCGGTTTTCGGGGTGATTGAAAAACTCGTCTTTGGAGCAGTCTTCCAAAATCTTTCCTCCTACATCGATAAAGATGACCCGGCTGGCCACTTTTCGAGCGAACCCCATCTCATGCGTGACCACCATCATGGTCATGCCTTCTTTGGCCAGCGTCACCATCACATCCAGAACTTCGCCCACCATCTCGGGGTCCAGGGCAGAGGTCGGCTCGTCAAACAGCATCACGATGGGGTCCATCGACAAGGCTCTGGCGATGGCTACGCGTTGCTGCTGTCCGCCAGAGAGTTGACCTGGGAATTTATCCTTGTGCGCCATCAAGCCCACGCGGTCCAGCATTTTTAGACCACGTACTTTGGCTTCGTCGGCACTCCGGCCCAGTACCTTCATCTGGGCAATGGTCAGATTTTCAGTCACGCTCAGGTGGGGGAACAGCTCAAAGTGCTGAAACACCATACCCACCCGGCTGCGCAGCTTGGGCAGATTGGTCGCGGGGTTGGTCACCGAAGTGCCATC
This sequence comes from Burkholderiales bacterium PBB3, assembly GCA_002256115.1. Classification (GTDB taxonomy): domain Bacteria; phylum Pseudomonadota; class Gammaproteobacteria; order Burkholderiales; family Burkholderiaceae_C; genus Allorhodoferax. Next base: position 11,854 of record NKIK01000050.1, on the reverse strand, counting down.
CACAATGATGTCGCCTTGTTGAATCGGTTCCAGCGCATTGACGGTTTTGATCAAGGTGGACTTGCCTGAGCCTGAAGGCCCGCAGACCACCACTACATCGCCTTTTGTAATCGTGGTGCTGCAATTGTTGAGCACCTGTACCGGGCCGTACCACTTGGAGATATTTTTGATTTCAATCATGGTCAGATTTCCTGAAATTTGGAATGTGTCGGAGCTAGGCGGGCTTGTCCGTTAGCGAATGATTTGGGTTTTGATTTGTACTTGGCGCACGATCATCGACAGCCCATAGCACATCAAAAAGTAAACCACGGCAGCCAGCAAATAGGCTTCAATCGGGCGGCCATACTGCTTGCCCGCCGTCTCAAAACCCTTAAGCATGTCGTAGGCACCAATCGCATAGACCAGCGACGTGTCCTGAAAAAGAATGATGGTCTGTGTCAAAAACACCGGCAGCATATTGCGAAACGCCTGGGGCAAGATCACGATGCGCATATTTTGGCTGTAGGTCATGCCCATGGCTTGGCCCGCAAATACTTGCCCGCGTGGTATGGACTGAATCCCGGCGCGCACAATTTCAGAAAAGTAGGCGGCCTCAAAGGCGATGAAGGTGATCACCGCTGAGGTTTCTGCACCCAAAGGTCTGCCGATGGCAAAGGGGATGATCAGGAAGAACCACAGCAGCACCATGACCAAAGGAATGGAGCGCATCACATTGACATATACCGTGGCCGGCCCGGCAAACACGGGTTTGCCAGACAGGCGCATCAGCGCCAGCAATGTGCCCAGAAGAATGCCCCCGATGGTGGCAACCAGCGTCAACTGCACGCTGAACCAGAAACCCTGTACGACGAATTTGCCGACAACATCCCAGCTGTAAAAAGAGAGGTCAAGTCCGAACATATCAGTGCCCCCCGCCCACGCCGCCAGCAGCGACAAATCCTGGCACGCGGGTCTTGCGTTCAATCAAGCTCATCACGCGGTTAATGCCAAAGGCCGACAGGGCATACAGAACCGAGACTGCCAAATACATCATCACCGGCTGCGAAGTTTCTTCACCCGACTGCCGGGCAAAAAACGTGAGCTCGACGATAGAAACCGCAAAAGCAACCGACGAGTTTTTGACAATATTCATGGACTCACTGGTCAATGGTGGTATGACCAAGCGCAAGGCCATGGGCAGTAGCACATAGCGGTAGGTTTGTGCCGTGGTAAAGCCCACCGCCAAACCAGCGTAGCGTTGCCCCCGCGGCAAGGCCTGAATGCCCGCGCGAACCTGTTCCGCAACGCGGGCGGAGGTAAAGAAGCCCAGCGCCAAAATCACCATCACGACGGAGGGGAGTTGCTGCATCACCGGAAAGATGGCGGGAATAACAAAGTACCAGAGGAAGATTTGCACCAGCAAGGGAATATTGCGGAACAACTCAACCCAGACATTGCCCAAGCGCACCAGCCAAGGGCTGTTGGGTAGTGTGCGAAAAGTGCCAATCACCAGCCCCACAGACAGCGCTACCGCGAGTGCCAGCAAGGACACGACCAAGGTCTGCCCCCAAGCGGACAGTATCCAGTCCAGATAGGTGATGTCACCGCTTTTGCCGAAGCAACCGACGATCTGATCACCCGTGGTTGTTTCTTTGCAGAATATTTGCCAGTCCCACACCATTACACAGTCTCCTCAAACACAAAAAAACCCCTGCGTGGGTTACCTTCGCAGGGGTCGCAAGAAACACGCCAATTACTTCTTGGTGTAGTCTTCCATGGGCTTGTCGTTCAGATTAGCCCAAGCCGCTTTGGTGGTCTCGCTAGCAGGCAAGCCCACGCGGGTGTTCTTGGGTGGAATGGGAAACAGGAACCAACGGTCGTACAGTTTGGCCAATTCGCCAGACTTTTGCAGTTCACGGATGGTGTCATCGGCCAGCTTCTTGAAGGCAGGGTCATCCTTGCGCAACATGATGGCGATAGGCTCCACACTCAAGACTTCACCCACTATACGGAAATCAGTGGGTGTCTTGGATGTGGCGATGTTGCCAGCCAAAATTTGGCCATCCATCACAAAGGCGTCTGCGCGGCCCGACTCCAACAGTAAGAAGCTGTCGGAATGGTCTTTTCCGTAAACTTCTTTGAAATCAACGCCCGTGGCGCGCTCGTTCTTACGCAACGTTTGTACCGAAGTGGTGCCAGTGGTGGTGGCTACATTCTTTTTGTCCAACTGGGCGATTGATGTGATGCCCGAATCGGCTTTAACTGCAATGCGGACTTCTTCCACATAGGTGGTCACAGCGAAAGCGACGTCTTTCTGGCGGGTTGCATTGTTGGTGGTGGAGCCACATTCAATATCAACCGTACCGTTTTGAACCAAGGGGATGCGGTTTTGTGAGGTGACCGACTGGTACTTGACCTCTACTTTTTTACCAACCGCTTTTTCAACATTGGCAACGATGCGTTGGCAAATGTCTACGTGGTAGCCGACGTACTTGCCATCGCCCAAGGTGTAGGACAAGGCACCGGAAGAATCGCGGACACCCATGGTGATCACGCCCGAGGCTTTGACTTTGGCCAGAGTGTCGGTGGCTTGTGCCGAAGCGGTGAGCGGGAAGAGCACAGCGCATGCGGATGCTGCAGCCCAGGAAATCAAATGTCTATTCATGTCGAGTCCTCAAAAAAAGCTTCAAAAATAGGTGGCTAGCACAACACAGGCCAGACGCTTGTGTGTCTTCTAGCCAGACTATAGCGGGGTGCCAGTTCATTATGCACGGGGGTTTGTACGCATTTTGTATGCCGAGTTTGCATTGCAGCATGCATACCGACTCGCGCCGCCATGGAATGGCAGTTTGGACCAAAATGCAGCGCATCGCAAATTAGGAGACATACACCATGTTTGAAACCGCTATTGCAGGCAGCCTGCCCAAGCCGTCCTGGCTGTCTGAAACCGAAAAGCTCTGGCCCCAATGGAGGCTGGCTGGCCCCGAGCTGCAGCAGGCCAAGGCCGACGCCACGCTGCTGTGGATCAAAGCGCAGGAGGATGCGGGGCTGGACGTGGTGGGGGATGGCGAGCAAAGCCGCCAGCATTTTGTGCACGGCTTTCTGGAGCAGGTGAAGGGCATTGACTTTGAGAACAAGGTCACCATGGGGATTCGTAACAACCGCTACGACGCACAGGTGCCGCAGGTGATTGCCGCGCTGCGCCTCAAGGGCCGGGTGCATGCGTTTGAAGCGCAACTGGCCCGCGCCCACACGAAGAAGAAGCTCAAGTTCACACTGCCCGGCCCGCTGACGATTGTGGACACGGTGGCCGACCGCTTCTATGGCGACAAGAAGACCATGGCGTTTGCCTTTGCTGAGCTGCTGAACCAGGAGGCTCTGGCTTTGCAGGCGGACGGTGTGGACATCATCCAGTTTGATGAGCCGGCCTTCAACGTCTATATGCAAGACGCAGCAGACTGGGGCGTGCAGGCACTGGAAGTGGCTGCCAAGGGCCTCACCTGCACTACGGCTGTGCATATTTGCTATGGCTATGGCATCAAAGCCAATACCGATTGGAAAGAAACCCTGGGCCAGGAGTGGCGTCAATACGCCCAAGTGTTTCCGTCGTTGGCTGCCAGCAGCATCCAGCAAGTGAGCCTGGAGTGCTACCACTCCCATGTGCCGCCCGACCTGATGGGTTTGCTGCAGGGCAAAGATGTGATGGTGGGCGTGATCGATGTGGCCAGCGATGTGATTGAAACGCCCGAGCAGGTGGCAGACACCATTGGCGTGGCGCTGCAGCACTTGCCCAAAGAGCGAATCTTCCCATGTACCAATTGCGGTTTGGCACCCATGAGCCGCGAAGTGGCGGTGAAGAAATTGGAGGCATTGGCGCAAGGCGCAGCGCTGGCGCGCCAGCGCTACGGTGCGGGCGCATGAACACCGGCACGCCCCTGGCCCCGAACCAGCGCGATTACTACCGTCCGCTGTTTCGCAACCTGGTGTACGCGGCGCTGGGTGACCGAGCCTGCAAGTCAACATTTGGATGCCGAATCGGCTGTTCAGGCCGTGGACAGTGCGGGAGCAGCTATTAAAAAAATAGCAATTCACGCAGGCAATGCACCTGGGCGTTGGTCACTTTTAGCAACAGTCTGAATCTTGCGTCGTGAAAAATCTGAAAGAGCATTGCGGCAGCACCCCAAGCACTGGAGCGACGCCATCTGACTGGGTTCCGCCGAACTGACCCCGCATTCGAGATATATTCTCGCAAAGGCTCGTTCAATATGGCCTGATTTCAACAAGGGAGTGATATGAAGAAATGGGTTCACAGAATCCAGATGCTGGCGTTGTGCGCTACATCTTTGGCAGCCGTATCCGTGCGGGCCGCCGAGCCGTTATTACCCGTGGAGGCGTTTGCGGCACTACCCCTCATAGAGGTCGCAAGACTTTCACCCGGTGGTCAAAAATTGGCCATGATGGTCAACAACGGTGGCACCACAACCCTGCTAACGCAGGACTTGGCCACCGGCGCGCGTGTCGGCCTGGGGTCTACCGACCACAAGGAGTACAGCTTCAACTGGATCAAATGGAAGGCAGACAACCGCTTGCTGATTGGCACCCGCTTTCCAAGTCGGCGGTCTTGCCGTGGTGGCGTTGGCCATGCGACCGTGGAGACCCGCTTATTGATCGCCAAGCTGGATGGCGGTGGCCTCGTTAACTTGCTGAAACCCAATAGTTTTCGGGGCGACTGGCAGCCTGTCCGACAGGACAATGTTGTCGACTTCCTAGAAGACCAGCCCAACGAAGTCCTGTTGTCGCTGTATGAGCGCGACTATTGCGACTGGAGTTCGGATACCGAATTTGATCTTGGACCCAGTCTGGTACGTTTGGATATCGAATCAGGCAAGCGTTCCTATGCCCAAGAGCCCTTGGATCGCACCTACGACTGGGATCTTGATCGCAAGCACCAAGTGCGCATATCCACTTGGCGAAAGGGTACCAAGTACGAAGTGCGTCTGCGCGAAGGGGATAGCAGGCAGTGGCGTACTTTGTGGGCTTTCCGGGGTCTTTCCAAAGATGAGGTAACGCCATTGGGTTTTGGCAAGAACCCCAACCAGCTGTACGTGCTTGCAAACCACGAAGGGCGCAAGGCCTTGTTCACTGTCGATTTGGCAGATCCCGCCCTGCCCCGCACGCTCGTACTTGCCAGCCCCGAATTTGATATTTCGGGTCATTTGGTGGTGTCGCGCAAAACCGGGGAAGTGGTGGGCTTGCAAGGAACATCGAATACCGACAGTGCGGCTCTTAATTATTGGGACAAGGAACGAAGTGGGTTGGTATCCAATGTGGATGAAGCTTTGCCAAACCGGTTCAATAGATTCGTCAGCTTCAGTGATGACGAAACCCGCTACTTGGTTTTTTCTTTTTCCGATACGGTGGCGGGTGAGTACTATTTGGGCGACGATAAAGCGGGCACCCTGAAGCTCTTTGCACAAGTGCGTCCGGGCTTGCCGGAATCTGCCATGGTGCCCAAAGTACGTAAGACAATCGCCGCCAGAGATGGTTTGAAGCTGTCCGCCTTTCTAAGTTTGCCGAAAAACGTCGAAGCCAAGAGTCTGCCGACGGTGTTGCTGGTTCACGGAGGGCCGCAATCACATGATGACGCTGGCTTTGACGGCTGGGCGCAGTTCATGGCAAACCGAGGCTATGCAGTTTTGCAGGTCAACTTCCGCGGCTCTACCGGAAGGGGCGCAACCCACATGGAAGCTGGATTGGGACGCTGGGGCCTGGAAATGCAGGATGACCTGACCGATGCAACCCAATGGGCGATTCAGCAGGGTTTTGCTGACCCTAAACGCATCTGCATTGTCGGCGCCAGCTATGGTGGTTACGCTGCATTGATGGGTTTGACAAAAACACCGGATCTGTTCCGATGTGGCGTTAGTTTTGCTGGCGTGAGTGACCTGCGCGAATTGATCCGGGATGAACTGCGCAATTGGGGTGACACCGAATACGCGGACCTACAAATTGGCAAAGATGCGGAGCGCCTCAAAGCCACTTCACCGCGTTTCTTTGCAGCCCAAATCAAGGCGCCACTACTGCTGATCCATGGCGACAAAGACCGTATCGTGGATTACGAGCAGAGCCAGTTCATGGATGCCGCGCTGACCGCTGCGGGCAAGCCGCATTGGTTTGTGACCTTGAAAAATGGGGGGCACAATTTGGGTCTGCATGCTAATAGCCTGCTGTTCTACACCGAGCTGGAGAAGTTTCTGTTGGAACATCTGGGCCGCGGTGCAGGGCGCTGACGGAAGCAACTGCCCGTCAGCGCGGCGAAGAACGCTTAGTTTTTCGCCACTTCCAGCACCAGCTTGCCGAAGTTTTCGCCGTTAAAGAGCTTCAGCAGCGTGTCAGGGAAGGTGTTCAGGCCGACCACGACATCTTCCTTGCTCTTCATGCGGCCATCCTTCAGGTAGCCAGCCATCTCGGCCACGGCCAGGTGGTAGCGGTCGGCGTAGTCGAACACCACAATGCCTTCCATGCGCGCGCGATTCACCAGCAGGCTCAGGTAGTTTTTGGGGCCTTGCACCGCAGTCGTGTTGTTGTACTGGCTGATGGCACCGCAGATGATGATGCGCGCGCCACGCGTGATCTTGGCCAGCACATCGTCGAGGATTTCGCCGCCCACGTTGTCGAAGTAGATGTCTACGCCCTTGGGGCAGTGTTCTTTCAGGCCCGCGCGCACCGCGCCGGGGCCGGCCTTGTAGTCGATGCAGGCATCGAAGCCCAGTTCTTTGACCACCCAGTCGCACTTGGCCGCGCCACCGGCAATGCCGACCACGCGGCAGCCTTTGATCTTGGCCATCTGGCCCACGGTCTGGCCCACGGCACCGGCGGCACCCGACACCACCACGGTCTCGCCGGCTTTGGGCAAGCCCACATCCATCAGGCCAAAGTAGCCGGTCATGCCGGGCATGCCCAGCACATTGAGCCACTGGGTGGGTGTGCCCACGCGCAGGTCGATCTTGAACAGGCCGTTGCGCTTCATCTCATCTTGCGCAATGGTGATGTACTCCTGCACGCCAAAGGTGGCGCTCACGTGGTCGCCCACGGCGTACTTGTCATTTTTGGATGCCACGACAACACCGACGCCACCGGCACGCATCACTTCACCAATGCCCACGGGCGGGATGTAACTCTTGCCTTCGTTCATCCAGCCACGCATGGCCGGGTCCAGGCTCAACGCCAGAGTTTTGAGAGTGACGCCGCCTTCGGCAGGTTCGGCCACGGGCTCGGAGGTATTGCTCCAATTGGCCGCAGTAGGCAGGCCCACAGGGCGTGCGGCCAGGCGGATTTGGTGGTTAACAAGATCAGACGGTACGGCAGTAGTCAAGGTGAACTCCAGGAGGTTTGCAACAGGCCTTTCATATTAGCGCGCCGTGGTAAAACATTGCGTTCCCTGCGCGACAGAGCCTGGCGTGCAAAGCGCGCTTGTGTTCTATGCTTCGGGCTGGCCCACATTTAGATTGCGTCAGCCCAAACCCACCACAGGACCCAGATATGCATGCACAACCACCGACTCAACGTAAATACGACGTGGTGCTTTACGGTGCCAGCGGTTTTGTCGGGCGCCAAACAGTGGCCTACTTCGCACAGCACCCGCAAGTCAAAGCCTTGGGCCTGACCTGGGCGCTGGCGGGCCGCTCGCAAGAGAAGCTGGAGGCCGTGCGTGCGGCCTGCCAAGCGCCGCAAGCCGGCATTGTGGTGGCCGAGGCCCACGACGCTACCGCCATGAATGCGCTGGCCAAAAATGCCACGGTGGTGCTCAGCACCGCAGGGCCTTTTGCGCTGTATGGCAGTGCACTGGTGGCGGCCTGTGTCAAGCACGGCACGCACTATGTCGACATCACCGGCGAAACCCCCTGGGTGCGCGACATGATTGCCCATCACCACGCCGCTGCCGCACGCAAGGGCGTGCGCATCATTCCGTTTTGTGGCTTTGACTCCATTCCTTCCGACCTGAGCGCGCGCATGGCCGTGCAGGCCATGGCAGAGCGCTATAGCGAGGTCTGCACCAGTGTGAAATGCGCGTTCAGTATCCGCGGTGGGTTCAACGGCGGCACGCTGGCCTCGCTGTTCAATATTTTGGCCACCGGGCAGCGCGATGCGGTGGCAGATCCTTTTTTGCTGAATCCACCGGGCACCGCGCCCGCCGATGTACACAACCACGCAGACGTCAAAGGCCCAAGTCGGGATGCTGACTTTGGCGCTTGGCTGGGCCCGTTTTTTATGGGCCAGATCAACACCCGCGTGGTGCGCCGCACGGCAGCTTTGTTGAACTACCCGGCCAACTTTCAGTACCAAGAGTATTTGCGTTTGGGCCGGGGCCCGGTGGCGGCTATGGCCGCTACCAGCCTGAGCCTGGCATCGGCTAGCTCGCAAATGGCCCTGCGCTTGAGCCCCGTGCGCAAGCTGGCCGAGCGCCTGATGCCCGCGCCAGGAGCCGGCCCGTCGGAAGCCAGCATGGACGGCGGATCGTTCAAGTGCCAATGGGTGGGCCAAAGCGACAGCGGCAAAGTGGTGCGTGGCCTGATTGCCGACCAAGGTGACCCCGGCAACCGCGCCACCACCAAAATGCTGTGCGAATCTGCGTTGGCTCTGGCGCTGCAACTGGATGAACTGCCCGGCGGCCGCCAGCACGGTGGCTTGCTCACCCCCGTGAGCGGCTTGGGCGATGTGCTGGTACAGCGCCTGCGCGATGCGGGCATGATTTTGCAAGTCACTCCGGAGAAAAAATAGCCATGAAAACCAAAAAATCCAACTCCCGCGCGACCGCGCTCATCACCGGCGCGTCGTCTGGCATTGGCGAAGTGCTGGCCCAGCGCTGCGCTGCCGCCCAGTACGACGTGGTGCTGGTGGCTCGCTCTGCCGACAAATTGCAGGCCTTGGCCAGTAGCCTGTCCAGCCAGTACGGCATTGACGCCAGTGTGCAGGCTGCGGACCTGGCCCGCCCCGGCGCTGCAGCCACTTTGGCGGCCGCCTTGCAGCGCAAAAATTGCACAGTGGATGTGCTGATTAATTGCGCGGGCGTATTGCAGCAAGGCCCCTTTGCCGATATGGACAGTGCGCTGCATCAGGGCATGATTGACCTGAATATCTCGGCCCTGACCGCCATGCTGTCCGCCTTCTTGCCCGGCATGGTGCAGCGGGGCAGTGGGCGGGTGCTGAATGTGGCATCGGTGGCGGCGTTCCAGCCCATTCCCACATTGGCTACTTATGCAGCCAGCAAAGCCTATGTGTTGTCGCTGTCAGAGTCCTTGAGCGAGGAGCTGCGCGGCACAGGCGTCACCATCACCACCCTGTGCCCCGGCATTACCGCCACCAATATGCTGACCCAGGCCTCCGGGGCCAACCAGAAGCTCAATGAACTGCCCAGTTTTTTGATTGGTGATGTGGAAGAGGTGGCCGCCCAGGGCCTGGCGGCATGCCTGCGTGGTGACGCCATTTGTGTGCCCGGCGCTGTGAACCAGGCCGCCGTGATTGCCTCGCGCAGTGCGCCCAAATGGCTGGTGCGCCGCATTGGCGGGCTACTGGGGCGCAAGGCCTTGTAGGCAAGCACTTAAGGTTAACGCAAGGTTAAGCTTGGGGGCATGACGACGAAGTTATTACCCCCCCCCAGCGTGCCTGCCGACCAGGTACTGAGCCGCTTGCAGACCCAAGGCTACGCCGTGATGGACGCCGCCACCGTAGCCGCGTGGGCTGGCGTGCCCTTGCCAGCCCTGAAAGCACTGGTGCCCAGTTGGAGCCAGCTCCCCCCCGATGACTACCTGAAGGACGGCGGGCGCTACCGCAAGCGCCGCCACGCCTGCTTTACCGCAGTGGGTGGCACGCTGCAATTGGTGCCGCACCGCCCGCACTGGCAGCCCGTGGCCTACAACGCTTTGCACGGTGGCATGGAGCGCTGGTTTGGCCCGATAGAGGCCGAGGTGTTGCAGGCACCCGCCTGGCAATCGCTGCTATTGGCCCTGGCCGGTTTGTGCTCGCAGCTCAAGGGCGCGCAGACCTGGTTTGTAGAAGCGCACCAGTTTCGCATTGACACCACTGACGGCATCGGCCGGCCCACGCCCGAAGGCGCGCACCGCGATGGGGTGGATGTGGTAGCCGTGTTTTTGGTAGACCGCCACGCGGTAAAAGGTGGAGAAACCCGCGTCTTTGAAGCCGATGGCCCGCATGGCCAGCGCTTCACGCTGACCCAGCCGTGGTCCTTGCTCTTGCTAGACGATGCACGCGTGATCCATGAGTCCACACCGATACAGCCCGAGGCAGAAGGTGGCTACCGCGATACGCTGGTGGTCACGCTGCGCGCCCAGGGCTTTCAGGGCCAATAGTGAGTGTTTCGGTGTGAGTGCGTTGATCTAAACGCTGCGAATATCGGCCACGGTCTCGTTGCCGAAATCGGGTCGCGCCAGGTAGGCCAGTATCTTGGCTGCGGTGTCCGCAGGGCTCGCCAATTGGCCTTGCGCGTGCAGCGCCTGAAAGCGGGCGACATCGGCAAAGTCGGTGGCGGGGGTGTTGCGCAACTGCAGCTGCATATCGGTATCAATCACCCCTGGGGCCAGGGAGCAAATTTTTGCACCGTGGCTGTGTTGGGCTTCTTCCAGGGCCACGCAGCGGCTGAAGTGGTCCATGCCCGCCTTGGCTGCGCAGTAGGCCGCCTGCGACGCCATGGCGTAGCGGCCTAGGCCCGATGAAATATTCAAAACCTTGCGGCTGCAGTTCCAATTTGCCGTGGCCGCCAGAAAGGCTGCGGTGAGTTGCATGGGGGCCTCTAGGCCCACCCGCAGGGCTTGCGCCAACTCTAGCGACTGAGCAGCCGCCAGCGGTGTTACAGCGGGAATCACCGCCGCGTTGTTGATCAGGGTAGCGCTGGCGAGTTGCGGGCTGGCTTGCCGAGCTAACCACGCCGCCAACTGCTGCGCCACCGGGGCGCTATCGGCCAGATCCAGCGTCCATTGCTCCAGCAGCAGCGTTTCTGCAAGGCCTGCACGGCTCGCCAGTGCGGTGGCCTTGGCGGCCAGGCTGGCGCTGCTGCCGCGTGAGATGCACAGCAGCCGCGTATCGGCCTGTAGCAATTGGTCCGCCAGGGCTGCGCCCAGCCCGCGCGAGGCACCTGTCAACACGGTGAGATGGAGCATGCTTAAGCCTCGGTTTGCGGTTGGGTTATTGCAGCTGTTGCAGCACCATGGGGTGCCAGAGTTCTTTGCGCTGCAGGGGCGTTTCTTTGGGCAGGTAGGGGTTCTTGATATGAAAAATCTGGCGTTTTTCTAGGCCGGCATCGGCCAGCAAGGGGCCGATGCGCTTGGCAAACAGATGGTCAAAACTCTGGTCTTTCAGGGCTTGCTCAAACCCGTACACCAGGCGCTGCGCCAACTCGGGGCGGGTTTTGCTAACAAAGAAATAATAGGCCGTGGGGTAGGCGATGGCCCAGGTCGAGATGGTGGCCAGGTCATACTTTTTGGCCAGCGGACCCACCTCTACAACGCCCATGGGCAGCAAGTCAAAGGTGCCGCGTTTGACGCGCGCCACAGAAGAGTCCAGTGCGGGCAGACGCAAAATTTTAAGTCCCGCACCGGTTTGGATGGCGTAGTCCGGCCAGTCAAACACCAAACCCATATTCATCTGTTTGAGTTCATCCCAGGTGGTAATGGCGTCAAATTTGCGCACCGAAGTTTTGCTACCCAAACCGATTCGAACACCCAGGAGGCCTTTGTAGAGGCAGTAACGAATGGGGATGCTATTGACGTTTTCGTAAATCATGACATCACCACAATTTTGCCTGCGCCCAACAAGCGGCGATGATCGTGGGGCGTCTTTGCGCACTCTTGAGCTTGTT
>NKIK01000049.1 GCA_002256115.1 Burkholderiales bacterium PBB3 | reverse complement strand
ACTGGGCACGTTCCGATATATTACTCACCCGTTCGCCACTCGCCACCAGGATTGCTCCCGTGCTGCCGTTCGACTTGCATGTGTAAGGCATGCCGCCAGCGTTCAATCTGAGCCAGGATCAAACTCTATAGTTCGATCTTGAATTTTTTGCACATCTCTATGCAACTCATAAACTGGAATTGACATGAACTTCATTTCTGAATTTCACATCTTTTTTCATTCATGAGCGTTTGTATGTCAGTTAAGACATAGTTCCGAAGAACTTGGCAATTGCCTTCAAACGCCCACGCTTATCGGCTGTAAATTTTTAAAGATCCGAAACACTTTTTACTTTGTTTCGTTTGCTTGGCTGTGATCAGCGAAGCCTTGAATTATGACACAGTTTTTAAGCCGCTGTCAAAACTTGTTCAAAGTTTTTTTCAACACTACACGTAGCGATGAAAAAAATGTCCTCCCTCCAGATTGGCGAGGCTCGGCTATCCGCGATAACGATCCAAACTACCTCCTAGCAGGCTGCTGAAATACTTCCCAGCGGAGCACTCCTGATGCAAATCGCATAGGACAATCGCATCCCCCTTTAAGCCCAAACTTTCCATTAGCACCAACTTCCAATGGAAGCCATTAGCGCAAGTGATTGATTTGTATGGGGATTTCTTGGATTCTTGTGTAAAGCAACTGATCGCGATTTCAGTGCGGGGTTGCCATGAACTTTGAGCTGCGTTTTACGGGTGAAGAAATCACCGCTTGGGGCGACATGGGCCTCATGAAACGCATGCTCGATCACATGCAGTTTGATACTGCCTTGACTTCTGCGGGCTTGCCCCAACCCGGCTCTAACCGCGGCTACGCACCCGAACAACTCAACACTCAATTCATGCTCTCGGTATGGTGCGGCGCCAACCGGTTCGAGCATGGCGAAGTCACCCGCCACGACCCCGTTCTCAAACGCACCTTCGGTATCAATCGCATGGCCAATTTCAAGACTGTCATGCGACAGCTAGGCATTTTGCGGTATTTTTGCTCCTGAATTAGGAGCTGCTCCCGCACTATCCATGGGCTGAAAGGCCTATTTGGCACTCAATCGCCAAGCTACCAGCACTCCCTTCGTCTCCTGAACCCCTCCGTGGGGCGGCTATGATTCCCGCCGCCCAGGCGGCCGCACCAAGCAGCCACTAGCCAGACCCCAGGAGGAATTTCCATGTCAGAAGAAGACGACGACTACGCCGCCACCGTACCGGCCGAGCTGCGCAGCGAGCCCACGGTAGCGCCGGTCAAGGCCCCCCCTGCCTTTATACCTATGCCCATGCCGATGCCGGAGCACAGCAACCGCAAGCTGCGCATCGCGTTCACGGGCTCAGGCAGTGAGTACTTTCGCATCTGGATCGTCAACCTGCTGCTCATTTTGGTGACATTCGGGCTGTACTTCCCCTGGGCCAAAGTACGCCGCCTGCGCTACTTTTATGGCAACACGGTGGTGGACGGCGAGCCGCTGGGCTTTCACGGCAACGCCTTCAAAATGTTCAAAGGCTTTTTGATCGTGGCAGCGTTCTTTGCGCTGTATTCGGTAGCTGGCAAGGTCTCGCCCGCGGCGGGCTTTGTGGCCTTCTTGGCGATCGCGGCGCTGTGGCCCGCGCTGCTCAAGTCGTCCATGCAGTTCCGCATGGCCAACACCAGCTGGCGTGGCCTGCGCTTTGGTTTTAGCGGCTCCTTGCGCGATGCCTACGCCGCCTGCCTGCCGCTGTTTGTGCCCGGCGTGTTGATCTTGGGCGTCATGCTGATGGCCCCCGAGCTGCAGGAAGCCGCACCCGCCAAAGCGCCCAGCGGCATGTGGTTATCGGTTTTTGGAGCGGTCATGCTGTTCGCCTTGGTGATCACGCCGTGGCTGATGTGGAACCTGAAGCGATACCAGCACAACCACTACCACCTGGGCCAGGAGACCACCCAATTTAGCGCCCCTGCGCGCAGCTACTACTGGCTCTGCCTCAAGGTCATCGGCGTGGCGTTTTTGATCTATCTGCTGCTGATAGCCGTGGTGGTGGGGGGCGTCTTGGGCGCAGGCGCGCTGTCCATGGCCGGAAAACTGCCCAAAGGCCCCATGGGGCAAGTGCTGATTGGAGTGGCCTCTGTATTTTTCTCCTTGCTGGCGTTTGCGGCCATCAAGCCCTACGCCGTGGCCCGGTTCCAAAACCTGGTCTGGAATGGCACCCGCAGCGCGCATATGCAATTTATCAGCAGCTTGCGCGCGCGCCACGTCATCGCGCTGAGCTTTAAAAACTGGATCCTGATGCTGCTCACCCTGGGCCTGTACTGGCCGTTTGCCAGCATCGCCATGGCGCGCCTGCGCCTGCAGGCTGTGCAGGTAGTGAGCACACTGTCACCCAGCGCTTTGGTAGCCGCTACGGCCAATGCCGAAGGCCAGGCCACGGGAGACGCTGCAGGCGACTTCTTCGGTTTTGACATCGGCCTTTAATTGGCTCGTAAACGCGCCATTGAAGCCCAGCATGCAAGACCCGCAACCCCGCACGCCACCTACGCTCAAGGCCACCTACTTTGACGGCAGATCAGCACAGGCCCGCCCGGTAGAGCTGCACATTGCCGACGGCGTTTTGCACATCTACGGCGCGGATGTGGCGGTGACTGCCAAGCTGCGCGAGGTGCAATGGCCCGAACGCACACGCCATGGCAAACGCATGGCCCAACTCACGGCAGGTGGCTTGGTGCAGTGTGACGACGGCGACGCCTGGGACGCCTGGTGCCGGGCCAGTGGCTTGGGTGAATCTTCGGTGGTGGTATTGCAGCAAAGCTGGCGTTGGGTCGCGGCCGCCGTCGTGGCCTTTGTGGCGCTGCTGGTCGGCTTTCAGCAATGGGGGCTGCCCCTGGCGGCGCGCGCCATTGTGGCCATGACGCCGCACTCGGTAGATGCATCGCTGGGCGCCAGCAGCCTGAAAGCCATTGACGACACCTTCATGGCCCCCAGCGCACTGCCGCCCGAGCAGCAGGCCAGCATCCGGCAGGCATTTGCCCAAGCCTTGAGTGCGCAAGCGCCCGAGCGCGTGCCGCAGTGGACCCTGGTGTTTCGCAAAAGCAAGATCGGCCCCAACGCGCTGGCGCTGCCCGGCGGCACTATCTTGATGACAGATGAATTGGTGCAACTGGTGGACGGAGACACCCGGGTGCTCACCGCCGTGCTGGCCCATGAACTGGGCCACGTGCAGCAGCGCCACGGCCTGCGCATGGTGGTGCAAGCCTCGGCCTTGGGTGCCGTGGCGGGCGTGGTGCTAGGCGACTTCAGCACCCTGCTGGCCGCCTTGCCCGCCCTGATGGGCCAGGCCCACTATTCCCGCGCGGCCGAACGCGAAGCCGACGCCCATGCCATGGAGGTGCTGACCGCCGCCCACATCCAGCCGAAGGTGATGGTGACGCTGTTTGACAAGCTGAAGGCCCAGCGCGAAACGGACCGGGAGAAGGCGCTAAAGGCGGACAAAGCAGACCCGCAGGACGGCGATAAAGCCGCGCGGGCCAAACGCATCGGTACCGCTATCAGCTGGCTAGGCATCGCCTTCGCTTCGCACCCGGCGGATGCGGAGCGGGTGGCATTTTTTCAGGGTGCCGCGCAGTAGATTGCTATGCATTCCATAGCTGCTCCCGCACTATCCACGGGCTGAATGGCACTTTTCGGCATCGCGGCCTGTCCACAGAACGTGTATTTGCTTGCAAGTCGTGCACAATCATTGTCCGAACCCATAGAACAGAGGTGCACCATGAATCGAATTACGCTGGAGCCTGGAAAGCGCGGCGGCAGGCCGTGTATCCGTGGTTTGCGCATCACGGTGTATGACGTTCTCTCCATGCTCTCTAGCGGTATGAGCCATGCAGAAATACAAGAAGATTTTCCTGAGTTGGTACAGGAAGACATCTTGGCGGTGCTGGCCTACGCTGCCGACCGCGAGCATCAGGTTTACTCACTCAAATCGCAATGAAGCTCTTGCTGGACGAGAATTTATCGCGCAGGCTGATTCCGTTTTTACAGCACGACTACCCGGATTCCAGTCAAGTTGTTCTACTGGGAATGGAGTCTGCGACGGACAAAACCGTTTGGCAACGGGCCAAGGACGATGGCTACGTTATCGTTACCCGTGATGCGGATTTTCAGGAACTATCGCTGGTTTGGGGGCAACCACCCCAAGTGATCCGCCTCAAGACGCCCAACCAATCGCGTGCCGCCACGCTTAAATTGCTGTTGGACAATCGGGACGCAATCGTTGATGCGTTGTGCGTTCAACATCTTGCCTCGGTCGAGATATTGAGCTAGTTTTTCGGGACAAAGAAAAATACTTTGCCCACCGTTTTTCAAGGAGATTCTCATGGGATTGCCCCGCAGCCAGCCTGGTTTTGACGCCGACGCCTACTTGGCATGGGAGGCCGAGCAGACCGACAAGTCGGAGTATGTGGCCGGAGAAGTGTTCGCCATGGTAGGCGTGCGGCGCGTTCACGCCATCGTGGCCTTGAACATTGGGGCAGCCCTGCGTGAGCACCTGCGCGGCTCGCCCTGTCTGCCTTTCGTCGCCGATATGAAGCTGCGCGTGGCCACTGCGGATGCCTTTTTCTACCCCGATGTGATGGCCACCTGCGACGAACGCGACCGCCGGGCCGACTTGTTTGTAGAGCACCCGCAGCTGATTGTTGAAATCCTCTCCGACTCCACTGCTGCCTATGACCGGGGTGCAAAGTTTGCCGCCTACCGGCAAATCGCCGCACTGCAAGAGTTCGTGCTGATCGACATAGACGCGCGGCGCGTGGAGGTCTACCGCCGCCAGCCGGGCAACGAATGGCTGCTGCACGACTACGCGGGGGAGCCCACCTGCCGCCTGGAGTCGGTCGCACTTACCTTGGCTATGGAAACGGTGTTTGAGGATGTAGACGCCGTGGAGCCGGTAGAGGAGCAAGCACCTCTCACGCCTTAGAGAAAGAACATCAACCGTAGATATTGGAGGGGACTCACTGTGTTTTCACTCGCCAAATCTGCCAGCGCCACCCAGATGTGCGTTTTGGTGCTACTGATGTGTACCGCGTTGCCCGCGCTGGCGGTCAACCGCTGCAAAGACGCGCAGGGCAATGTCACGTTCTCAGACACGCCCTGCACCAACGCCGCCGAGGGCGGAAAGATAGACCTAAAACCCGCCACTGGAGACGGAGCCAATGCAGCAGGCCGCACCTACACGCCACCCAAGTCACCACCCACCGTGGCAGGCCGCCAAGCGCGGCTCGCGGCATTGGATGACGCTATTAGCAGCCTGACACGCCAGATGGAAAAAGATAGCGTGGAAGGTGCCGCCGCCATCGACAAAGTCTACAAAGATATGGCAGCGGCCTCCAAAGCAGCGGAGACCTCCAATATGGGCAGCGAAGCGGTTCGCGCATCGATGGCGATCTCGCAGAGCAACATACAAGGCGTGTCGCGCCGCTACAGCGAGAAAATGCGCGAAAGCGAATGGCGACTGACGATGCTCAAGGCAGAGCGGGAATCTATCTTGCGCGCCAAGTGATGGCAGCGCTTGGCGCCGCGGACCAAGGCAGCGATACTGAAACACTTTCTACAAACAAGGAGGCTCGCAATGAAAAAACTCTCTAAGCCTCTCATCTTCGCGTTGGCGTGCGCAGGTAGCCCGTCCTGGGCGGTCGAGAAATTTGAAGCAACCATCAATGGTCGCACCAACAAGGGTGGCGAAACCCCCTACCGGTTTACGCTGGAGCTAGAACAGTCCTTGCCGGGCAGCATCAAGGGCAAGCTCTGGAGTTGGGATTCCAAGACATGCCCGGGTGAGCGACCAGTGACCGGTCAGATCAGCGGTGACGGCGCTGTGAAGTTTGCGACCGAGCAGGCCGAAGTCAAAGGCTGCGGCAAGCTGGTGTTTGCGGGCAAAAAGGAGGGGGACTCCACCCTTATCGGCAAGATGAAGTTTCAATACGAAGAGCACGAATTTGTTTTTAAAAAGCAGTGAAGGATTCATCTGCGCGCTGCAAGCCCAATCGGACTTCTAGGCCGTGGATAGTGCGGAAACAGCTCCTAAACTTGTAGCAAGTTAGAAGGATGCCAGCGGCACAAAAGTTTGGGCCTGCACCATGGCGGCGGCGCTGCTGCCAAAGCCTACATAAAACTGCAAGGGACGCGGCAGCGCGTTCAGGTCCACGTAATTGATGACGGGGAACGAGGCCAGTATGGGTGCCGTCACCTGCGTCCAAGCACTGATGCTGTTGACATTACCGTCCCATGCCTGCCAGCCTTGCGCGCCTTTGATAAACACCTGCGAGCCGCCTGCCACCGCCACGATGTAGAGCTTTTGGCTACCCGCTAGGTTACGCGGCAGTAGCATATCGGCCCACAGCACGGCGCTGTCGGCGCTGCCTAGAACCTCGCCCGATGCCCGCCACGCGCCATCCCAATCAGCGGCAGACCAGCGCAGGTTGCGCACTATATCCGCACCCGGCTCTTGGGCAAATCCATTGCTAGCCGTCACGTAACGCGGCGATGCCGACGTCATCCGCGCCTGCGCTTGGCGCACACCCGCTCGGGCGGGCAACACTACACCGGTACCGTCCAGAAAGGTCCCGGAATCGTTGTCGCGCCAGTTTGCGCTCTTGAGCGGCGCACCCGACACCAGGCGAATCCCCGCATTCACACCACCGTCATCGCGCGGGTGCAAGTTGACCAAGGGTTCAGGCAATTGGGCCAAACTGCCGCGACTGACAGGCACCTCAAAACTTTGAGTAGCCTTGACTTGACCGCCCACCAAAAAATGTGCTTTCCAAGTGCCGGGGAGCGTCAGCGCCCCGTAGCTGGTCCAAGCCGGAATGTCATACCAAGTCCAGCCCCGTGCGCCAATAGGCTTTGTATATTCGATGTAGTCATACAGGCTTCCGTCCGGCGCGATCAGCTCAATGCGTTGCCGAAGCGTGGCTTGTGCCAGCGCAAACTGCACGGCTATGAATATGCGGGTGCTGTCGGCTGGTACGGTGGGCAAGTGGGTGAAGGTGGTCGGGTCTTGCGCGCCACTTACTGCGTCTGTAACCACGATGCGCACACTCTCACCGGCCAGCAGTACAGGCTCCGCCCGCACAGCTTGCACCGGGTTGGCCAATGCTGTACTTAGCTTGCCTTTGGCACCATAAATAGCTGCGCAAGCGGCAATATCGTCGCCCTTCAGGTTGCGCATATAGCCGCGCTCGGGGTGGTAGGGGTTTGCGTACAAAATCGACCCTGGCCGGTCCGAGTGTCCCAAGCCGAGCAAATGCCCCACCTCGTGCAGAAACATACCTTGGAAGAAATCGACATACTTGGCATAGCCATCGGTGTAGAACGACTCAAGCGAATAGTCGCGCAAGCGAATGCCGGTCGTCTGCACGCCAAAAATTGCGTCCATCGACATAGTTCTACCTGAAGCCGTCTGGCTGGCATCCCACTGCACAACCGCCCGCATCGCTGAGCCATCGGCTGTGGTCTGCGCTGTCAGCCCGTCATACACAAACTGCACCTGGCACACCGCCTGCCAGCGCGCCATGGTGTCGGTCATGGTGTCCACCCAGGCTTCGGTGGTTTGCAAGCTTGGCTGGCCCGCTGGGTTGTAGGCCCAGTGCACTACGCCGCCGGGCCAGGGCAACACTTTATCGGTGATCAACACCGCAGCATTCGCCCAACCCAGTTGCAGCGCGCCCAGGGCGATGCAAACCTGTAAAAAACGGCAGCGGGTGCGGCTTTTCATAGCTACTTCCGCTTCGCCTGAATCCCTTCAATCTGGTCCATGATGCCGTTCATACGGGCCACGATGGCCTTGTAGGGTGCGGGGCTGGCCAGGTCTACGCCGGCACCTTTCACCAGCTCATACGGGTAGCGCGAGCCACCGGCGCGCAGGATGTCCAGGTAGCGGTCTTTGGCGCCGGGGGTGCCTTTCAAGATTTCATCGGCAAACATATTGCCGGCCGAGATGGACGTGGCGTACTGGAACACATAGAACTTGTTGTAAAAGTGCGGGATGTAGGCCCACTCAATCGCATACACATCGTCAATCTTCACCACGCCTTCTTTGTCGCCGTGGTAGCGCTTCAGGATATCGCCGTAGATTTGCGTCAGCGCTTCGCCGGTCAGCGAGTCGCCCTTGTCCACCTTGGCGTGCACCGTGCGCTCAAACTCGGCAAACATGGCCTGGCGGAAAAAGGTGCCGCGCAGATTCTCTAACGCAGAGCCCAAATACAGCATGCGCTCGTCGTCCGTCTTGGCCACTTTGAGCATGTGGTCCAGCAAAAACACTTCGTTGGTGGTGGACGCAATTTCGGCGGTGAACGTCGGGTAGTCCGCGGTGATGAAAGGCTGGGCCTTGGCTGACAGCACCGAATGCATGGCGTGGCCCCATTCGTGCGCCAGCGTCGAGAGCGATTCGTAGTCGTCGTTGTGGTTCAGCAGCAGGTAGGGGTGCACGTCGTACACCGAGCCATTCATGTAGGCACCCGAACGTTTTTTGTCGCGTGGGTACACATCCATCCAGCGCGCCTTGGTGCCGGCCTCCATGGCCTTCACATAGTCGTCGCCCAACGGTTTGACCGATGCCAACATGTACTGCACGCTCTGGTCGATGGGGTACTTCAGGTCGCTCTTGGGCAGCGGCGGATAGATGTCAAAGTACTGCATGTCTGTCACACCCAGCATCTTGGCGCGCAGCTTGAAGTAGCGGTGCAGCGTGGGCAGGTTGGCATTGGCCTGATCCACCAGAGTGTCGTACACCGTGCGCGGCAGGTTGTTGGCAAACAGGGACTGCGTGAGCGAATCCGGGAAGCGGCGCACTTTGGCCAGCGCGGCGTCTTTTTTCAGTTGCTCATAAAAGGTGACGCCGTAGGTGCGCTCAAACTCTTTCCACTTGCCCCAGAAGGCGTCAAACACCAGCTTGCGGTCGGCCCGGTTACCCACGGCGCGGTACTTGGTATAGGCCGACTGGTCGATGGTGACCTCGGTGCCATCGGACAGCTTCACCTTGGGCCAAGGCATGTCGGCATTCGACAAGGTGGAATACACCGCACCCGCCGCACCGGTGGCTTGGCTAAAGTTGGCGATCAGCTCCTCACTGTCTTTGCTCAGCGTGTGACTGGCGCCGCGCAGCACATCGGTCAGCATTTGGCGGTAGATGGCCAGGCTCTTGTCTTGCTTCAGGTAGCCATCGACCTTGGCCTTGCCGAGTTTCAAAATCTCGGGGCTCAAGAAGGATGCAGCTTCTTCCAACCGGTTGCCCAGCACATCGGCGCGCTGGCGCAAATCCAGGCCCGCCGTGGCACCGGTGTCTTCGTCATTCTTTTGGGCGGCATAGCCACCCAGGCGGTAGTAGCGTTTGAGCACATCGGCATTCAGGTCCAGGCAGGCCCTGAAGCGCTGCACCGATTGGCCGAGCTGACCGCTGCAGCCACTCAAGTCTTTGAGCTGCTGCTCCAGGCGCTTGGCGTCGGCGTCCCACGCGGCCTGGGTGGCATACATGGGGGTCAGGTCCCAGCGCTGGGCGGCAGTGTCATTGGGGTGGGTGGCTGCGTGGGCGATACCTGGCGTCAGCGTTGAGGCCAGGGGTAAGGCCAGTGCCAGCGCAAGGAGGCTCTTGGAGAACAGAGGGTGCATGCTAAGACTCAGGTGAAGCGCCACTTTGTGGGCAGCGCGGGTGGGGGTGGGGTGAAAAAGCTTTGTGAGCAGACGATTGTCAAACAAGTTCCATAGCGGCCTTCAGGCGGCGCAGCAGCGGCGCGTTCAGCTCGCGGTTGTGGCGGCTCCAGCGCTGCATGCTTTGCTCAAGATCTGCGTGCAGGCGTTTGGCCGTGTCAGGCTGCTGGTTGTGGGCCGCCCAGATGGCGTATTCGGCCTTCAGTTCAAATGAACCGAAGCGGGCCACACCGGCTTCAAACTCCGCCTGGGCTTGCGCGGTGCGCCCGGCAGCGGCCAGGGCCTTGGCCATCCACAGCGCCATGTCTTCTACGCGAAAGCTGGGCGTGTCGCTGCGAATTTTTTCCAGGTGCACCAGCGCCGCATCGGCACGGCCAGACTCCAGCCAGGCGCGCGCAGCACCAAAGCGGATCTCGGGGTCGCTGGCAAAGGGGCCGTTCAGGCAGGCCTCAAAGCTGGTGGCAGCCTCAGCTGCCGAGCCCGCGTCCAACTGCGCGTTGGCCAGGCGCATCTGGTTTTGCGCGGTGGGGGTGAACTCAAACGCCGCGCGTGCGTCGCGCAGCTCGCGCCCCGGGTCCAGCGCCTTGCCTGCCGCGGCCACCACATTGCGCGCGCCGCGCTGCAGACGCGAGTTGGGCAGGTAGATGGCAAAGAAATACACCGCACTGCCCAGCATGGGGAAAGAAAACAGGATGATCAACCAATACAGCGGCTGGCCGTTGCGGATGGCGTGTACCGCAAAAAACAAGGCCACCAGCACATGCAATCCCAGGCCGAAAAATGGCATAGCGCTTCCTCTCGCATTTTCAAAAAAAGTGATTGTGACCGACTCCCCACCCAGCCTGCCCCCTCACCCCCGCTGCTCATCCCGCAGCCGCGCAAATGTCTTCCAAAACTGCGCTTCCTGCGTCGTCGCAAAGTTAATGCGCATCAAGCTGCCGGGCTGGCGCTCGGCGTGGAACAGTGCGCCGGGTGCCAGCAGGTAGCCCTCGTCGAGCATGCGCTGGCTTAAGGCGTCGGTGTCCACGCCGGTTTCCACCCAACCAAACAGGCCCGCCGGGTCGGCGGCAAAGCTGCAGCCGTGGGCCAGCGCCAGCTTTACGCTGCGGGCGCGGGCGGCATCCAACTGGGTGCGAATGCGCTCGGCATGGCGGCGCAGTTGGCCTTGTTCGATACACCAGGCCAGGGCTTTCTCCAAGAGCGCAGGGGTGGTCAACGTGGACAGCAGCTTGGTGTCCAGCAGGCGCTCGGCCAAGGCAGGCGGTGCTGCCATGTAGCCCACACGCCAATTCGGGGCCAGTATCTTGGCAAAGCCACTGACATAGATGGTGCGCTGCAGGCCATCCAGCGCGCACAAGCGGGTGGCGTGGTCCGGGGCAAAGTGGCAGTAGGTGTCGTCTTCAACAATATGAAAATCATGCTGGTTGGCCAACTGCAGCACCCGGTAAGCGCTGCTGGGGCTCAGGCAAAAACCGGTGGGGTTGTGCAGCACGCTGACGCTGACAAACAGCTTGGGCCGGTGCACCTCGCAGTAGCGCGCCATGACTTCCAAGTCAGGCCCCTCGGCGCGGCGCGGCACCGGCAGTATGCGCATGCCCAGGGCATCCAGCCGCGCAAACTCAATCGCCCAGCCGGGCTCTTCCACCATCACATAGTCGCCCGCGCGCAGCAGGGTGCGGCTAACGATGTCCAGGGCATTCGTGGCACCCACGGTGGTGATGATTTGCTCAGGCGCTGCCTGCACGGACAACTGCGCCAGCCGGGTCGACAGCGCACGGCGTAAGCCCAGATCGCCCGCAGGCTCGCCGTACTGCAAAGAGAAGGCGTTGAGCGCCTCCACACTGCAGCTGCGCCGCACGGCGGGTGCCAGAAAAGTGGTTTGCAGCCATTCTTGCGGCAGCACGCCCATGCCAGGCTGGGGCTTGTCGCTGATGCCCGTGAACATGCCGCGTATCAGCGCTGTGGCATTCAAGGGTGCGCGGTGGGGTGCGGCGGGCGCAAGGGCACCCGCTTGCGGCGCTATGGTTTCAGGAGCTGCTCCCGCACGATCCATGGGCATTGCAGGCATTTCTCGTACATAAAATCCACGATTTTTGCGCGCCTCTACCAGCCCCTGTGCCTGCAACTGGTCGTAGGCTCCCACCACGGTGGAGGGGCTGACCTCTTGCTGCTGCGCGCACAGCCGCACCGAAGGCAGGCGTGCGCCGGGGGCCAGCAGCCGGTCGCGGATGCGCTGGGCAAAACGCGCGGCCAATTGCTCGGCCAGGGTTTGCGAGGCAGTTTTCATCAGCATGGGTGCATTCGCCTTTCCTGTGTCGGTCAAAGCAGCAATACAGAATTGTCGCTGTTTACATAAACTGTACTGCAAGTGTGTTGTTTTACCAAGTACATTGAAACCCATGACAACGCCACAGTACCCCCCCACGCACCGCGATGAAGTACGCGGCCTTTGGCTGGGTGTGCTGGGGGTGGCTATCTTTGCGGTCACCCTGCCGATGACCCGCCTGGCCACTGGCACCGTGGCGGCACCGCAGTTGTCGCCGTGGTTTGTGACCTTCGCACGGGCGGCTTTGGCGGGCAGCTTGTCCATACTCTTTTTGCTGGCCACCCGCTCGCGCTGGCCCACCGCGCAAGAGCGCAAACCGCTGGTACTGGCCCTGCTGGGCAATGCGCTGTGCTTTCCGCTGCTGCTGGGTTTTGCGCTGCGCCAGGTCACTTCAGGGCATGCGGCGGTTATCACCGCGCTGCTGCCGCTGACCACGGCCGCGCTGGCGGCCTGGGTGCTGCACCAGCGCGCGCGGCTGGGCTTTTGGGTGTGCGCCGCCTTGGGGGCAGCGCTGGTGGTGGTGTTCTCGTTGCTGCGCGCTGCGCAGCAAGGCCAGGGCTTTGGCCTGGAGTGGGCCGATCTGCTGCTGGTGGGGGCTGTGGTGTCGGCATCAGTAGGCTATGTGTTTGGGGCCAAGGTCACGCCCACGCTGGGGGCCGAGCGGGTGATTTGCTGGGTTTGCGTGATGGCATTGCCACTCACCGTGCCCGGCACCTGGCTCACCTGGCCTGCGCACAGCGTCAATCTGTCGGCGTGGCTGGCGCTGGGCTATGTGGGCGTATTCAGCATGTGGGCTGGCTTCTTTGCCTGGTACCGGGGCTTGGCCTTGGGCGGCACGCTGAAGGTGAGCCAGACACAACTACTGCAGCCGTTTTTCAGCATTCTGGCGGCCGTGCCGCTGCTGGGTGAGCCACTGGAAGTAGTGACACTGGGCTTTGCGCTGGCCGTGGTGGCCACGGTGTTTGTGGGCAAGCGTTTTACCGCTCCCACGCGCCCCATTGCCCCAATCCTTCGTGGAGTGCAGCCATGAACCCAGAAACACTCGGCGCTTTCTGCTTGTTTGTGGTGGCCAGTTCCATCACCCCCGGGCCCAACAACACCATGCTGATGGCCTCGGGGGTCAACTTCGGCTTTCGCTCGTCGCTCTGGCACCTGGCTGGCGTGCAAGTCGGCTTTACGGTCATGCTGCTGAGCGTGGGCTTGGGGCTGCAAAGTGTGCTGCAGCAGTTCCCCCAGTTGTTTGACGTGCTGCGTTATGCCGGTGGCAGCTATCTGCTGTGGATGGCCTACAAACTTGCCACCGCGCAGCCGACCACCAGCAACGCGCCAACAGCGGCCCGGCCCATGGGCTTTTGGGCGGCGGTGGCTTTTCAGGCGCTCAATCCCAAAGCCTGGGTGATGGCGGTAACCTGCATGAGCACTTACTTGGCCCCACAGGCGGGCCTGGGAAAACTACTCACTTTGGTGGGCCTGTTTTTTCTATTGGGTGCGCCCAGCTCTTTTTTGTGGCTGGGCTTTGGCCAGGCGCTGCGGCAGTGGCTGCAAGACCCGGTACGCTTGCGCACTTTCAATATCACCATGGCGCTGGCCTTGGTGGTTTCGCTCTACCCTTTGTTGATGGGATGAACGCCATGCACACAGCAGCCTTTATTTTTGAGCCTGGCACGTACGACGATCGCTTTTTGGCGCTGGACGCACAGATTGAGGCAGCAGCAGCGGCCAACCCCGGCTACCTGGGCCGCGAGACCTGGCAGTCGGCCGATGGTGCGCGGGTAAACGCCACGTATTACTGGAAAGACCTGGAGTCACTCAAAGCATTTTCAGCCGACCCCAACCACCAAGAAGCCAAGCGCAACTACCAGCTCTGGTACAAAGGCTTCCACATCGTTATTTCTGAAGTGATTCGCTCCTATGGCGACGACACTTTGGGCCATATCACCCCCAACCAACGAGCTACCCGCTCAGAAGGACCCACCGCATGAACGCCTCCACAACCTGGACGTTGGCCCACCGCGCCGCCAAGATGAACCCCTCGGTCATCCGCGAGATTCTGAAAGTGACCGAGAGGCCCGGCATCATCAGTTTTGCCGGCGGCCTGCCATCGCCGCGCACCTTTCCGGTGGCGGAGTTTGAAGCGGCCTGCGCAAAGGTGCTGACCGATGATCCACAAGGCGCGCTGCAGTACGCCGCCAGCGAAGGGTATGCGCCGCTGCGCGAAATGGTGGCCGCGCAACTCAGCGCCCAAAGCGCTGCGGCTGGCGTGCCCTGGGCCATCGACCCGGCCCAGGTGCTGATCACCACCGGCTCGCAGCAGGGCCTGGATTTGATTGCCAAAATCCTGATCGACGAAGGCAGCAAAGTGTTGGTGGAGTCGCCTACCTACCTGGGTGCGATCATGGCCTTCACGCCGATGGAGCCGAATGTGGTGAGCGTGGAAAGTAACGAGGGCGGCGTGGACTTGGCCGACCTGAAAGCCAAGGCCGACGGCGCGCGCTTTATGTATGTGCTGCCCAATTTTCAGAACCCCACCGGCCGCAGCATGGACGAAGCCCACCGCGCCGAGCTGAGCCGCACCGCCGCCGCGCTGGGTCTGCCGATTCTGGAAGACAACCCCTATGGCGACCTGTGGTTTGACCAGGCGCCACCTGCGCCATTGACCGCGCGCAACCCCGAGGGCGGCGTGTACCTGGGCTCGTTCTCCAAGGTGCTGGCACCTGGCTTGCGCATGGGCTTTTTGGTAGCCCCCAAGGCCCTGTACCCCAAGCTGCTGCAGGCCAAGCAGGCCGCTGATTTGCACAGCCCCACCTTCAACCAGCGCATGATTTATGAAGTCATGCAAAACGGTTTCCTGGACCGGCATGTGCCCACCATCCGCGCGCTGTACAAGGCGCAGCGGGATGCCATGCTCGAATCGCTGGCCCAGCATTTCCCGGCCAGCGGCGATGCGGATAAGGACCTGACCTGGAACACCCCCGCTGGTGGCATGTTCCTGTGGGCGCGCTTGCCCAAGGGCATGAACGCGGTGGACTTGCTGCCGACCGCTGTGGACAAGGGCGTGGCCTTTGTGCCCGGTGCGCCTTTTTACGCCGGTGCAGCGGATACACGCACCATGCGCCTGTCGTTTGTGACGCCCAGCGTAGAAGAAATCCATCGCGGCGTGGCTGCGCTGGCCCAAGCCATCCAACAACACCGCGGAGCCTGATATGACTGCCCACACCCTTCAGATTTGGGGTCGACTGAATTCGCTCAACGTACGCAAAGTGGTGTGGGCTGCCCAGGAGACGGGCGTGCCATTCACACGCACCGATGCCGGTATGGCCTTTGGCATCGTCAAGACGCCCGCTTACCTGCAGATGAACCCC
Organism: Burkholderiales bacterium PBB3; assembly: GCA_002256115.1. Lineage (GTDB taxonomy): Bacteria > Pseudomonadota > Gammaproteobacteria > Burkholderiales > Burkholderiaceae_C > Allorhodoferax. The sequence continues at coordinate 13,173 of NKIK01000049.1, read as the reverse complement.
AATGCGCTGGTGCCCACGCTGCAAGACGGCGACCTGGCGCTGTGGGAGTCGAATGTCATCGTGCGCTATCTGTGCGCAAAATATGGAGCACCTGCGCTCTACCCCCAAGACCTGGCACAGCGCTTTGACGCCGAGCGCTGGATGGACTGGCAGCAGACCACGCTGAACCGCGCGGGGGGCCCGGCTTTTCTTCAGCTCATCCGCACGCCCGAAGACAAGCGCGACCACGGCGCAATAGCCCAAAGCGTGGCCGCGATGGCGCCGCTGCTGGAGCAATTGAACACGCATTTGGCCGACCACGCCTACCTGGCAGGTGAGCACTTCAGCATGGCCGATATCCCTGTAGGCTGCGACATCCACCGCTGGTTTGGCCTGCCCCAGGCGCGCCCGGCGCTGCCGCATCTAGAGCGCTGGTACGCCAGCGTATCAAGCCGCCCCGCCACCCGTGGCGTTCTTGAATTGCCTCTGACTTAACACTTTATTGACCGGAAAGTAGCCCCCATGCGCACAACCCGCCCCTTCGCCCAAGTGGATGTATTCACGGCCCTGCCCTACCTGGGCAACCCCTTGGCGGTAGTGCTGGATGGCGCGGGCCTGAGCGATGCGGGCATGCAGGCCTTTGCCCGCTGGACCAATCTGTCGGAAACCACCTTCTTGCTGCCACCCAGCGCCGAGGCGCAGGCCCAGGGTGCTGATTACCGCGTGCGCATCTTCACGCCCGGTGGCGAACTGCCCTTTGCCGGCCACCCCACACTGGGCAGTTGCCACGCTTGGCTGGAGGCCGGTGGCACGCCGCGCGCTACAGACACCATCGTGCAGGAGTGCCAAGCCGGTTTGATTCGTATCCAGCTTCAATCCTCCGATGGCAGTGCGCGCCTGGCCTTTGGCGCGCCGCCGCTGAAGCGCAGCAACCCCAGCCCCAAACTGCTGGCCCAGGTGGCCGCCGCTTTGGGCCTGAAGCCAGCCCACATCATTGCCGCCCAGCATCTTGACAACGGCCCGCAGTGGCTGGGCCTGCTGCTGGACAGCCCGCAAACCGTGTTGCAAGTGCAGCCCGACCACAATGCCCTCAAAGACTTAGGGCAAAAAGTAGGCCTGGTGGCCGTGGATAGTGCGGGAGCAGCTCCTGTTTTAATAGCGCGCGGCAACCGCGAAGCCCGCGCTTTTGGCGCGCGCAGCGCAGATGCCACGCTTGCCGACACCGCCCCGGACGCAGAGCAGCCCGCGCTGGAAGTGCGCGCCTTTGCCGCACCGCTCGGCATCAACGAAGACCCCGTCACCGGCAGCCTGAACGCCAGCCTGGCCCAGTGGCTGATTGCCGATGGCTACGCCCCCAGCGATTACATCGCCGCCCAAGGCAGTTGCATCGGCCGCGAAGGCCGTGTGCACATTCACCAAGACGCCGCGGGCCAAGTCTGGGTCGGTGGCAGTTCGGTGACCTGCATCCGTGGGCAGGTGACGCTATGACGAACTTGCCCACGCTGGCAGAGATTGAAGCCGCCGCCCAAGTGGTCTACCGCGAATTTGCCGCCACACCTCAGTACGCCTGGGGCTTGCTGGCCGAGAAGCTAGGCACGACCTGTTGGGTTAAACATGAGAACCACACGCCCGTGGGGGCCTTCAAAATCCGCGGCGGCCTGACCTACTTTCACCAGCTCGCCCAAAACGGCGCTCTGCCCGCGCAGGTGATGAGCGCCACGCGCGGCAACCACGGCCAAAGCATTGCCTGGGCGGCCCGCGCCCACGGTGTGCCCTGCAGCATCGTCGTGCCGTTTGGCAACTCGGTTGAGAAAAACGCCGCCATGCGCGCGCTGGGTGCCACGCTGATCGAGCACGGCGCAGATTTTCAGGAATGCCGCGAATATGCGATTGCACTGGCGGCCGAACGCGGCGCGCACATGGTGCCCAGCTTCCATGCCGACCTGGTGTGCGGCGTGGCCACCTACTGGTGGGAATTCTTCAAGGCCGTGCCGCAGTTGGACGTGGTCTACGTGCCCCTGGGCCAGGGCTCGGGCGCGTGTGCGGCCATTGCCGCCAAACGGGCGCTGGGCCACCGCGCGCGCATTGTCGGCGTGGTCAGCAGCCACGCCACCACCTATGCCGATTCGCTGGCTGCGGGCAGCGTGGTGGAATCGCCCGTAACCACGGTACTGGCCGACGGCATGGCCTGCCGCCGCGCAGACCAGGCCGCGCTCGATATCTTGCAAGGCCAAATCGACCACATCGTGCAGGTGACTGACGCCGAGGTCGCCCAAGCCATGCGCGACCTGTTTGCCTGCACCCACAACGTGGCCGAAGGCGCAGGTGCAGCCAGCTTCGCGGCGGCCTATAAAGAGCGCCCCCTGCTGCAAGGCCAGGTGGTGGGCACTACGCTGTGTGGCGGTAATGTGGATAGCGATGTGTTTGCGAAAACGCTACAGAATTAGGAGCTGCTCCCGCACTATCCATGGGCTGAAAGTCACTTTTGACAAGTGAACTTCGCTTCAGTTGAAGCCGCAATCGATTTCAATGCCGTCAAATATTGAGACGGGAATTGATGAGCTTTTCGAATTGCTGTGTGCCAGCCGATGCACAGGGTTCAACCTAGCCTTCAACTAGGCGCCCATCCGCAGCGGGTCCTAGTGGCCTCAATGTGGGCGCGCAGGTGTAGTAAGTTCCTGCAGCTTGGTCAAAGTCATCGACTTAACCAGTGAGCCCAAAATATGGCGCTCAACTTCGGCACGCTCTGGGTCAGACCTATCATCAATCACCACTCGGATACTTCGACTGTCAAGATACGGCGAATTCTTCACATCGCCCGCTTTACGCATCGTCGCCCCAGTCGCAACATGGTTCGCCGCGATGACATCTATGTATTCGCCATCCAGAAGAAAATCAAAGGTGTGCTCTCGCTTGGACTGGCCTTTGATCTTGGGTCGACGTTCAAGAATAGCCTGCGGTTTCCACTCTCGCAAAAGGATCTCAGCTTCATCGGCAAGGTTCTTGGTTTGTTCATCCAAGCCCAATTGCTCACGCTCCCATTCAGCAACGGACAGCATCGCGCTGATGGTCGTGGCGAGCATGTGTGCACCTTGCGCCATTGGCACGAGGGCACGTACATCACCTTTGTCAGTCAAGGTAAGGCCAAACGGAGCCACGCGGTCGCGCAGCGTGCTTAACCGCTTGTTGACGTTGATCCCGACAGATGACAAATGCGCCAGCATCTCGCCGTTGTCAGACAGCAACAGGCGGTCGCCTTCCTCCATAGCGTAGAGAACGATTGCAGTTCCATCGGCATATGAGAACGGTGTGCCAATCTCAATGCCTGCCTCGTTATGCAGGCCACGTACAGGCACGCAATCAAATACGCTTGCGGTTTGAAGCCAGTTGCAGTTCATAGCGGGGAATTCAGTTGGCCAGTAAACGCAAGGTTAGTTTTGCGGCAGAAAAAATCAAATGCTACATCCAATTGGCCACATCGGATATTCGGGTCTGCAATCGCCTCCACCGAGTCCCCTATGTGCTCATGAGGGCCATACAGGGGGCCGGTAACGTGATTGTGCGAGCGTTTGTCGCGAGGAGTCACATTGAGCTGGTAAACCCGGCGGCGAATACCATGCTCCAGTAAGAACAGCCCGAGCTCGTATTGGCAGCGACTCACAATAATTGGGCGCTTTATCTCAAATTGCATGGTGAGACCCGGAATAATGGCGCCAGTCTCGTCCTCTGGCTGAGCAGTGGCTAACAACACCCCCGAGTGATTGCTTCGATCCGCCCATGTGAGATTTACCGCGCAGAACTTCAGCTGCGCCAAAACCAGTAGGGATTGAGCTTTGGGTAGGTCGGACATGGGATCGATAGATCAATTTATTGGCCAAGCGCCGATGCCTGACGCAACAACAGCACAGGACGCAGCTTGGCGCCAGACAAATCGGCGTAAGGAAAAGGCGTCAGCACGATCTGCCCGGCATGCTTCATTGCCAACGCTCCTTCACATCAGCCAACGCATAGTCGACCGGGTCGTTCTCCAACCCCCGAAGGGCCTCAGTCATGGAGAGGCGAGAAAACTCTTCGTTTGTCCAATCAACAGGACTTGGCCTTGGGTTTCGCGTGGCAATAAATTCCACAAAGTCGTACACCTCGGCCTGTTTATCAGGCGACAGAGTCTGTAGCCGCTGCTGAATTAATTCGGCGTAACCCATGTTTTCTCCTTCAGTAGAACCAACTTGGTTTGATTGTGCTCAGTCTATACGCTTACCCAGGGGGCGCGCGGCACTCCAGGAGGGTCTGACACGCTGGCATTGCGCCACAGCTATAGCGGCGGTTTCGCCTCGCAACTGAGGAGTTTGTTCATCTCGCGCATGAGCAGAATGGAACTGCGGTCATCGCGCTTGGAGAATACTTCGGCGATTGCATTCACGTTGACGAACAGCTTGTTGTCCAACATGCGCTTGCCTCTTTGCAGGTTGAGCTTGCCCAGCGCATCGTCTCTGTCCGACTGCTTCAAAAAGACGGAGTCCGCAATGTCTTGGGCAAGAAAGAAAACCTCCTTGTCCACCAGGGTGTTGCGCAATTGCTTGTCCTTGAACTCCATGTAGAGGGCAGAGACCTCTTTCCATTCGGTCTGTAGCCCGCGTACACAGACGGCGGCTACCAGAGCCAATGCGCAACCGATCCCCAGTGCTGCGTACATGCGTTCGGCTTCCATTTTTCCTGGGCTGATGAATTCTTTGATGCCGACTGACAGGAAGAAAAATGCAAAGACCCCACAAAACCCCGCAATGGTTCTGAGTCCGTTGGCGTAGTCAGAAAATGTGGTTTCTGGCCTGCCTCGTGGTGGTCCGCTGTAGTCACTCATGTTGATGCCCTGGCGATCATTCCATTAAGAAATACGGCATGGATGCCAGACAGACCAAGAGTAATGGTCGATGAGATTGCGAAAGGAATGAGCCATTGGGGTATAGCTGCCTAAATGGTTGTGCGAGTTGGTTTCTGCCGCCTTGCAGTGCAAAACCTGCCTGTGTATTGACGTCCATTCTGCGTTGATGCTTCGGTGCCGTCCATCCCCCAAACGGGTGATTTTGCATTTGCCGAAACGCTACAAAATTAGTAGCTATTCCCGCACTATCCACGGCCTGAAAGGCTGATTTGGCTTGTAATCCGCCCGGATTCAATCGGTGCAACATGGCTTTTCACGGCTCACCCGCAACGATAGGAATAGCCCCCTAATCAAATCAGTGCTTGATATGATTAACCCATGCAATCGTATCAAAAATGGATTTGGCAGCATCCTGAGTGGCCTGCGTTGGTGTTCGATGCGCAGGCGATTCAGTCGGCGCTTGGGCAGGCCCGGCGCTGCCAAGGCATCTTGCTGGGTAAAGCCCAGGCCATTGGGCTAGAGGGGCTTGCGCCTCACGTGCTCGACGCGCTGACCCAAGAGGCCCTAACCACCTCGTCCATTGAGGGCGAAAAGCTTGATCCGCAGAGCGTTCGCTCTTCGGTTGCCAGACGGCTGGGTTTGGACATCCACGGTGCGCCGGTGGCAGAGGGGCGGCGCAACATCGAGGGCCTGCTGGACGTGCTGCAGGACGCCACGCAGAACCTGGCCGCGCCGCTGACACAGGAGCGGCTGTGCAGTTGGCATGCAGCGCTTTTCCCCAGCGGCTTCTCGGGCATGCAACGCATTGATGTTGGCACGCTGCGGTCCGGCAAGATGGAGATCGTCAGTGGCGCGCTGGGGCACCAGAAGGTGCACTACGAGGCGCCACCCGCGCAGAGTTTGGAGCAGCAGCTTGCAGCTTTTGTTGGCTGGTTCAACGCGTCACACCCGCAATCGGGCAGTGACCCCTTGGACGGGCTGTTGCGCGCCGCGCTCTCACACCTGTGGTTTGAAACCCTGCACCCGTTTGATGACGGCAATGGCCGTATCGGGCGCGCCATTTTGCAATTGGCACTGGGCCAAGACATGGGGCCGCCCGGCAGAATCATCACGCTCTCAAGGCAAATTGAATTTTGCAAAGGCCAGTATTACGCCGCACTGGAGCAAGCCCAGCGGGCCAAGAGCATGGATGTCGCGCCCTGGATGACTTGGATGCTGACGCAGGTCGGATTGGCGGCAGATTGCGCCAGCCAAACCATGGATGCCGCTTTGCAGAGAATTCAATTTCAGGCGTCTATGGCCTCGTTTGCCCTCAATGAGCGCAAACAAAAGACGCTGAAAAAAATGCTGGATGCAGGCCCCAAGGGTTTCGTGGGGGGCATGACGACCCGCAAGCACCAAAGCATCTGCCAAATCTCGACCCCCACCGCAGCACGCGATCTGATCGAGCTAGAGCAGATCGGCCTGCTGACACGCCAAGGCGCAGGACGCTCCACGCGGTATTACCCGGCTATCGAAGGCTGGGCAGAAGACGCGCCTTCAGTGGCAAGCGATGCTGAAGGCTGAGGCCCAATAACTATCACAGCTTTGCACTCCGTATCGGCTTCACCCGTTGCGTAGTCCGCTCAAAGTCATCAAATGCACGGGCTGCCCGGTACTGCCAATCGTCCTGTTAGCGGGGTTTGCGCGCAAGCGCAGCAGCCGCTGGGTTGGCCGAAGGCGATGCGGTCAGCTTCGGGAAATGGACGATGGCATCTACCTTGTCTACTTCACCAAAAAAATCACCTGCACGGAACTGGTAAATGTCATAGCTGGCCTTCAACCCCCAGAACTCCCCACCGCCCTGACGCACACCGATGATGAAGGTTGGCTGCATGGGGTTCAGCACATAGGCCATGGGCGTGTAATTGGGATCACGCTTGTTTCCCTTTATCGTAGAAACATGCAAAGCACCCGCGAGGCCTACGATGGTGTAGTTGCGATACAAGACAGCTGCCGACAATAGACTGTCCGCCATCGCGCGGTCGTTAAGGATGTTGTAAATATTGTTATCAGCAAATGATAGAGGCGCGCGTTCAGCATCGGTCATGGGAACTTGGAGGCTGTCCAGCTTTTGCATAGCCAGGATTCCTACGCGCTGCCCGCTTTTGCGCAGCTTGCGAATATCTTCTACCAGCGCAAACATGGCTTCGCTGCTGCGGCCGTCCTGCCACCGGCTTGCCCACATATGCACGCCTAGCAATGCTGACTTATCCGAAGCGGTCCCTTCAGACTCTATGTAGCGTTGCAAATGTTCGTGTTCTTCTGCAAAGCGCTCCAACGCAAGGATGACGGACCGCCCATCCTTCAGCAGGCTGCACACCAGCCCCGACGTGAACTCTGGCAACTCTTTCGTGCCGTGGCTCTCACCAATTAGCACGATTTGCTGGGTGATCTTGCCCACGTCCACCTGAGTCTGCGGGGTGCAGTCGGGTGCTTTGCTTGCGGTAGCTAGTGTTTCTGGTTTTGCGCTTACCTGGGCCTGCGCCATGGCTGCAGGGCTGGCAAACGCCATTAGCAGGGGAAAAACCCAAGTGGGGAACCGGAGGCCTAGGGTGCGGGAGCGAAGTGGCATGTGAAAAATCAGGTGCGTGACAGTGCCGTGGAGTTTACGTGCGTAGGTCGAGGGTAATGCAGTGGTACCGATCTCCAGACAGACCGTTGACAAGCGCAGCACTCCATGAAATTTGCTATTAAAAGGTGAGCTGCTCCCGCACTATCCACGGCCTGAAAGGCCAATTCGGCACTCAAACGGCGCAAAACAAGCCCGCGCCAGCTCCCTCTACGAGCCAAGTGGCACGTCTCGTGCTTTGCAGTACAGGGTTGGACCACTCAGCAGGACAAAAATGCACCGATATGTAACATTGGGTTTCTGGGCACTGACATCGTTCCTACTGCCCACCGCCGCCTTCGCAGCCCCTACAGTGGTAGCGCAAAGCACCATCAACGCGGCTGACACGGCCTGGATGATGACAAGCACCGCGCTGGTGCTGCTGATGACGCTGCCGGGCATTGCCCTGTTTTATGGCGGCATGGTCCGCAAGAAAAGCGTCATCAACACCATGGCCAGTGTGGTGGCGATAGCCGCCTTGGTGAGCTTGCTGTGGTTTGCGCTGGGTTATTCGCTGGCCTTCACTCCGGGCAGCGCCTTTTTGGGTGGCACCACCCAGTTTTGGTTCAACGGCATGGACTATGCAAAAGAGGCCGCCACGGTGGCCGTGAGCCCGATCGCACCGAATGTGCCCGAGTCGGTTTACGCCATGTTCCAGCTCACCTTTGCCATCATCACCGCCGCGCTCATCGTGGGTGCGCTGGTAGAGCGCATGTTGTTCTCGGCCATGCTGTGGTTTATCTCGCTGTGGACGGTGCTGGTGTATGCGCCCATTGCCCATTGGGTCTGGGAGCCGGGTGGCTGGCTGGCCACCATGGGTGTGCTGGATTTTGCGGGCGGCTCGGTGGTGCACATCAATGCGGGTGTCTCGGGCCTGGTCTGCGCCTATGTGCTCGGCCCGCGCCGGGGCTATGGCCGCGAGGCTTTTGAGCCCTTCAACCTGGGCCTGACCATGGCCGGTGCGGGCTTGCTGTGGGTAGGCTGGTTTGGCTTTAACGCGGGCTCGGCCATTGCATCCGACGGGCGGGCCGGGCTGGCCATGGCGGTCACCCACATTGCCGCTGCGGCGGGCACCATGTCGTGGATGTTTACCGAATGGATAGTGCGCGGCAAGCCGTCGCTGCTGGGCTTGTGCTCTGGGCTGGTAGCGGGCTTGGTGGCCATCACACCAGCGGCCGGGTTTGTAACGCCTCTGTCGGCCTTGTTGATCGGTGCCGTGGCGGGTGTAGCCTGCTACTGGGGTGCCACGGCGCTCAAACGCATGCTGCGCGCCGATGATTCGCTGGATGTGTTTGGCGTGCACGGCATTGGCGGCATTGTGGGTTCCATCATGACCGGGCTGCTGGCCAGCAAAACCATTGGAGGCGTGCAGGGCGATGTGGTTGCCCAGCTGATTGGCATTGGCGCCGTAGTGGCCTACAGCGGCGTGATGACCGCCGTGCTTTTGTGGGTCACCAAAATCATTGTGGGGCTGCGCGTAGACGACAACGCCGAGGCCGCCGGACTGGACCTGTCGCAACACCGCGAGAAAATGGGTACTTGAAAGGAGCACTGCATGTTGCCAAGTGAAAAACTAGCCATCGCCGCCCATTTGCATGTGCTGCTGCGGCGAAAAACCGGCCGCGTGACGGATACCGAATGGCTGGCCGCCAATGCAGAGTACGCCACAGAGATCGTGCGCTTTGCACGCGCCCGCGCCAAAGAAGATGGCCACGCCGACCTGGCCGAGTGGGCCGACAAACTGGCGGCCACCATGGTCACCACAGCCCCCGTCGCCGCACCACAGGCGCGTGCACCAGCGGCCTTCAGCCTGTTTCGCAGCGCCGCTGCTACGCCGTCCCCCATCCACCCGCCCATTGCAACAAAACAGCCGGTTGCTCCAGCCACAGATGCCGCCATCGGTTTCCCGCGCTATGTCAACGGCATCCGCTGACACCATGGCGACTTGCGCGCTAGCAAAACCATAGCTGCTGTCGCAAGCATTACAAGCCCCCTGTGCGCTTAGGGCTTAAATTCTGCGCATGGGAAATTTATATTTTGTGCGCCACGGGCAGGCCTCTTTCGGGGCCGATGACTACGACCAACTCAGCGAGCTGGGCAGCCGCCAGAGCGTGCGCCTGGGTGAATATTTGGCCGAGAAAGGCCTGCAGTTTGAGGCGGTTTATACCGGCAGCCTGAAGCGCCACACGCAGACCTATGGCGGCATCCAAACCGGCATGGCGGCGCTGGCACCGCAGACGCCTGCGCAGGTCTGGCCCGGCCTGAACGAGTACGACGGTGAAGCCGTTATCACCGCCATTGCCCCCACGCCGCTAGAGCGCCCCACCACGCCCGAGCTGTACCGCGCGCACTTTCGCATGCTGCGCGATGGCCTGACGCAGTGGATGAATGGCGTCATCAGCCCCAAGGGCATGCCCACCTACGACGAATTCGTGCACGGCGTCACCAGTGCGCTAGACCACATCCGCAAACAGCACACCGGCAATGTGCTGGTGGTTAGCAGCGGCGGGCCTATATCCACCGCCGTGGGGCATGTGCTGGGTACATCGCCCGAAACCACCATTGAGCTGAACTACAACATCCGCAACAGTTCGCTGACCCATTTCACGTTCAATCCTAAACGCCACACTTTATTGACGTACAACGCTTTGCCCCACCTGGACCGCGCAGAATACGCGCCATGGATTACTTACGCTTAAAGAAAACAGGCACCACCGCCCTGCTGATCAGCAGCCTGGGCCTGGGTTTTAACTGCAACGCCAACACGCCCAACCCCACCCAGCCGCTTTTGCGCTGCCACGTGGCGTATGCAGGCACCACCCACACCCTGGACACCCACCCGGTAGCCGACCCCTACAACGTAGCTTCGGTCGATATCGGGGGGCGCTTTTTGTTCAAACCGGTGATGGTGGGCACGGCACAGCGCATTGACTACATCAAGCTCTATGCCTACCTGGATGCCAGCCGCCAACCGGTGTTGATTCAGGTGGCCAAGTATTTGCCGCCCTTCAAAACCGGCCCCAAGCCCTATGCGCTGACCGGCGCGCAGTACCTGTACGCTGGCCCGGTCGAGCGGGAGCTGACCTACCACTGCACCCTGCAAGGAGTGAAGTGATGCACGCTTGCCCTTTACGCACTCTCTTGACCGCCCTTTCATTGGCCACGCTGGTGTTTTCGGTATCTGCCGCCTACGCTGCGGAGCCCAGCACCACCCCGGCCAAGACTGCCCTGGCACCCGCGTCCACCGTCAGCCTGGTGTTTGCTGGCGACATTGTTTTGGACGATGCCGCAGGCGCTTTGATGGAACGCGGCGGCGACCCGTTTGCCGCATTTGCGCCGGTGTTTAAAAACGCCGACATCCGCTTGGGCAATCTGGAGTGCGTGGTGGCCACCACCGGCTCGGCGGGGGATAAGAACTTCACCTTCCGCGCCCACCCACGCAGCCTGCCGGTACTCAAGCGCCACTTTGATGCGGTAGCGCTGGCCAACAACCATTCGGGTGATTTTGGTCGCGAAGCCTTTGCCGAAATGCTGGGCTTGCTGAAGACGGCGGGCCTGAATCAGTTTGGCGGCGGGCACAACCTAGCCGAGGCGCACACCCCGCTGATCGTCGAACGCAAGGGCCTGCGCATTGCGCTCTTGGGCTACAACGAATTCATGCCGCGCAGTTTTGAGGCGGACTACAACGCGCCCGGCAGTGCCTGGAGTGAAGACGAGCAGGTGGTGGCCGACATTCGTGCGGCACGCAGTGTGTACAAGGCCGACCTGGTGATCCCGGTGATGCACTGGGGCTGGGAGAACGAACTGGTGGCCAACGCCCGCCAGCGCCAACTGGCCCGCACCATGATTGATGCAGGCGCTGATGTGATCATTGGCGGCCATCCGCATGTAACGCAAGACATTGAACACTACCGTGGCAAGCCCATCATCTACAGCGTGGGCAACTTTGTGATGAAGGAAACCGACAACGCCAACCAACGCCTGGGCTGGGTGCTGCGCCTGCAGTTAGACCAGGCCGGTGTGCTGGGCTTTGACACCGTGGTGGCGCAAATTGACATGGACGGCATACCGTCCCCCAAGCCCGCCGCCACCAGCCCCTGCTGGCAACGCGGCCAGGCGGCTGTGGGCCAGTGTCCATCTGCACCGTAGGCCGCCATGACGAACCCACTCCAGCGCAGTGCACGGCTGCCTCTGGTGGACGCATTGCGCGCCTTTGCCCTGTTCGGCATTTTGCAGGTCAACATCCAAAGCTTTGTGTGGGGCCTGGGGGAACCACTGGGCTTTTTGCTGCCCACCGCCAATGGGGCGGACACGGCCGCTTACCTGCTGGTGGCGGCACTGGTAGCCAGCAAGTTCATGGCGCTGTTTGCCTTTTTGTTTGGCTTTGGGTTTGCGCTGCAAATGAAGTCGTTGGGGCGCAGCGTTAACGGCAAGCGCATCTACCGAAGGCGGCTGTGGTTTCTGCTGGCGGTGGGCATTGCGCACGGCTGCTTGTTGTACTTTGGCGATGTCTTGGCCGCCTATGCGCTGTGCGGCTTCATCCTTTTGAACTATGCCAACGATCGGCCTGCGGCACTGGCCCACTCCGCACGCAGATGGGGGATTGGGTTTGCAACCTTCAATATAGTTGTTTTGGGCGGCTTGGGCCTGCTTGATCTGATAGCTGCCAAGCGCGATCTTGTCGTGCCTATTTCCGATGAGGTCTGGGCGCACCAGGCCATCTACGCCACGGGCAGCTACGGCGCACAACTGCTGATTCGCATCCCCGAGTATTTCGGCGGCCTGCTATTGGGCGCCGTGCAGTATGTGCCCATGGTGATGACACTGTTTTTACTCGGCGCCCTGGCCGCGCGCCAAGGCTGGCTGCGCTACCCCGAGCGCCATCCGCGCGTGTGGCGCATGGCCAGCCGTGTCGGCACTGTGGGCTTGGTGCTGGCATGTGCCGGTGCGGCCTTGGCCTACACCACCCACACCACGTCGCCAGGTCGGATCGACTTTTTTGCCGTGCTCTTAAGCATCGCCGGGCTCACCACCATGGCTTTGTATGTGGCCTGGATCGTTCGCTACCAAAACACCCCGCTGGTGCGCAACGCCATCCTTTGGCTGGCACCCGCCGGGCGCATGCCACTGAGTAATTATTTGCTGCAGTCTTTGGTGATGGGTGCACTGCTGTCGGGTTGGGGCCTGGGCTGGGGTGCCACGCTGGCCCGGGCCGAGCTGGCGCTGTTGGGCCTTGCCATCGTGCTGGTGCAAATTGTGCTTAGCAGGCTGTGGATGGCCCGTTTTGGCACCGGCCCTATGGAAACCCTGTGGCGCCGTGCCACCTATTCCAGACAATAATGTTTGCGGCTTGTGGGGTGCATTCAATACCCTGAACGGCAACCACACCGCCATTCATTCCTTACAACATTTGGAGAGACTGCTCATGCGTCAAAGCGCTTCGTTTCCGCTGCGGATGATTCCCCGCGTCATTGCCACTCTGTTGGCGACCACCGCTGCGGCCGCTTGGGCCCAATCACCACCGGTGCCGCCCCTGCCACCCGTGCCCGGCACACCAACCGCCAGCGCGCCCACCCCAGCAGCAGTGGCCCCGGCTGCAGCCGCCCCACGCCCCGACGCAGCAGCACCTAAACCCTTCGCAGAGATCATCAAAGAAGCCAAGGTA
>NKIK01000048.1 GCA_002256115.1 Burkholderiales bacterium PBB3 | reverse complement strand
TCGCGCATGGAATGCGGCAGTAGAAAGTCTTGGTCAGGCAAGTAGGGCTGGTAACTGATTGGCATTTGCCCATAACGCCTACGCCTCGTTTGCCGATGACCTGATTTCTGCCGCGCAGACTCCTAGTCGCCGCCGGGCCGCCCCAAGGCGACTAAAGCCCCCTCGGGGGGGGCAGCGTAGTACGCGAAGCGACGAGCGTGGGGGCCTTTAAATCACGGAATGGAACATCATCACATCCACCAGATCGCCCGCCGCCACGTGGCCCTGACCGTGGTGCAGCACGATGAGCCCATTGGCCTGCACCATGGAGCTGAGCACGCCCGAGCCTTGGTTGCCCGTGGTGCGCACCTGCAAGCGGCCATCGGGCCCGGTGCTGACGATGCCGCGCTGGTATTCGGTGCGGCCTGCTTTTTTGCGCAGTGGCTCCTGGCTGTGGGCCTGCAACAGGGGCAGGGCTTGGGGCCGCGCGCCCATCATCTGCAACAGCGCGGGTCGCACCAGCGTTAAAAACGTCACCATCACTGCCACAGGGTTACCGGGCAGACCAAACAGTGCCGTGTTGCCAATGCGCCCCACCGCAAACGGCCGACCGGGTCGCATGGCGATGCGCCAAAACACCACATCGCCCAGTTTGGCCATCATGCCCTTGGTGAAATCGGCCTCGCCTACGCTCACGCCGCCACTGCTGATAACGACATCGGCCTGCGCCGCAGCGCTGCGAAACGCGGCCTCCAGTGCCACGGGGTCATCCCCCACCACCCCCAGCTCTAGCACCTCGCAACCCATGCGCTCCAGCAGGCTGGTGATGGTGTAGCGGTTGCTGTCAAATACGGCACCTTCACGCAGGGTCTCACCCACGCTTTGCACCTCGTCGCCGGTAGACAAATAGGCCACCTTGATGCGGCGCACCACGGGCAGGCTGCTCAGACCCAGGCTGGCGGCCAAGCCCAGTGCGGCAGGTGCCAGCAGTTCGCCCTTGGCCAGCGCTATGCCGCCTTGCTGCAAGTCTTCTCCGCGCAAGCGGCGGTTATCACCGCTGCGCACCACATCGGCAGGAATGGTCACCGCATCACCCTGCACCTGGGTTAACTCCTGAGGCACCACCGTGTCCAGCCCCGGCGGCAAAATGGCTCCGGTCATGATCTTCAGGCACTCGCCCGCCACCAGGCTGCCGGTCCAGGCTTTTCCAGCCAACGCAGTGCCTGCCACGCGCAGTGTTAATGGCACACCCGGTAGCAGTGCGGCACCTGGGAATGCATAGCCATCCATGGCCGAATTGTCATGCGCGGGCACCGACAAGGGCGACACCAAATCTTCGGCCAGCACACGCCCGCCACACTGGCGAATGGGCAGCCGTTCGGTGGCAGTGATGGGCTGCACCAGGCGGGCGATGAAGGCATTGGCATCTGCCATGGTCAGGGCTTGCGGGTCGTAGCCCTGCAAGGATTGCGCTATGTCTTGCAGTGATTTCATTGTGTGCCGCTCCTCTGTACTTTCTCCGCCTTTTCCAATGCGCGCAGCTCGTCTAAGGTATTGGCGTTGGCAAAGGCTTGGGGGTCATCGCCCGGCGCATTGAATGCCACAGGCACGACGCGGTGCAGCGCCGTCCAGGCGTCTATCTTGCGCCCGCCCTCCGCCAAAAACTGGCTCAGGCTGGGCAGCAGCGTGGTCTTCATCAGGCAAAACACCGGCTGACTGCGCAGCGCGATGGTGCCGTCGCGCCCTGCCTCGGGCGCGCTCACCATGGCAATGTCAGCACCATCGGCCAGCAGGGCTTGCATCAAACGTTGCCCCAAGTCCAAAGGAAACAGCGGGCTGTCGCAGGGTACGGTGAGCAAATAGGCAGTCTCACACTGCATGAGCCCGACCAGAAAACCCGCCAGCGGCCCAGCATAGTCCTCCAGCGTATCTGCCACCACCGCCACCGGGCCGCCATCCAAAATGCTTTGGCCCAAAGCGGTGTAGACCTCGGCATTGCGGTTGGCATTGATCAGCACCCCGTGCAGCGGACCGCCCGTTTGCAGCGCAAGCCGCTGCAGTGCGGTTTCTACCAGGGGTTGCCCCCGAAAGTGCTCCAGCCCCTTGTCCACACCGCCCATGCGGCTGCCACGGCCACCGGCCAACACCAGGGCCGTGGTGTTGCTCAAATCAATATCAGGGTTTTGCATTCGGGAAGAATAACTGCTCTCCCGCTATCTTGTAGCTTGCAATCGCGCTTTGCCCTGTGGGGCTGATGAGCCAGTCCACAAACTTTTGGCCATCAGCCGCTTTCACCTGCGGGTGCTTGGCGGGGTTCACCAGCATCACGCCATACTGATTGAACAGGCGCTTATCGCCCTCTACCAGCACGGCCAGATCGCCCCGGTTTTTGAAATTGAGCCAGGTACCACGGTCGGCCAGTACATAGGCACCCGTGCTGGATGCCATGTTCAATGCCGGGCCCATGCCGCAGCCGCAGGCCCTGTAGCCACCGCCCGTCTTGTCATCGACACCGGCCAACTTCCAAAAGCGCAGCTCGGCCGCGTGGGTGCCACTTTTGTCTCCGCGCGACACGAAGTCACCATTGCCCGCAGCCACTTTTTTCAGCGCCTCCACGATGTCATTGCCCTTGGTTTTGAGCGGATCAGCCTTGGGTCCAATCAGTACAAAGTCGTTGTACATCACCTCAAAGCGTTTGACTGCAAAGCCCTCTTCCACTACTTTTTCTTCGGCCACTTTGTCGTGCACAAACAGCACATCGGCGTCTCCTCGGCGGCCCATATCGATAGCCTGGCCGGTGCCCAAAGCGACCACCTTCACATCGATGCCGCTGGCTTTTTTGAACTCGGGCAGCAGCGTGGCGAACAGGCCGGATTGCTCCGTAGAGGTAGTGGAAGCCACCACGATAGACTGCGCAGCAATCGACTGTGCATTGGCGGCCAGCGACAACAGGCTTGCTACCAAAAAAGTAGCTGCTCCCGCACGATTCATGCGGCCTAGAGGGCTAAAATACTTCAAATTACGCTGGGTATGGCTCAAAATCATGGGGTTTCTCCTTTGACAAATTGGTGAGCAGCGGGGTACTGCGTGGGCAGCACCGTGCCGTTGAAAAAATCGTGTACCGGCAGGTCCGCCAACACGCGGCCGCCCTCCAGATAAATCACCCGACTGGCCAGGCGTTTGACCTGGCCCAGGTTGTGGCTGGAGAACACCAGCGTCATGGCCGGACTCTGGTGGGCAAATTCATGGATCAGCGCTTCGACATCGCGCTTGGCCTGCGGGTCCAGGCTAGCGGTGGGTTCATCCAGCAGCAGCACCTGGGGCTGCAAAGCCCAGGCACGCGCCAGCGCTACCCGCTGCTGCTGCCCACCCGACAGATGCCGCGCATTGCGTGCCGCCAGCTCCAGCAGCCCCACGCGTTGCAGTGCCACAAGCGCCTGCGCCCGTGCCTCTGCCCACGGGGTCCCAGCCAGCCAGGGGCCTAGGGCCAGATTGGTTTGCACCGAGAGGCGCAAAAGCTGGGGGCGCTGAAACAGCATGGCCTGCCGCAAGGCGGGGTCTGCCAGGACCTGCCCAGCACTGGGTTGGGTGAGGCCATGCAACAGGCGCAGCAGCGTGCTTTTGCCGCAGCCGTTCGCCCCCACCAAGGCCACGCGTTCACCGGTCTCAATCTGCAGTGTTACGTCGCTCAGCGCTTGCACACCGCCCGGCCCACGGCCATAGCGCTTGCCCACTGCAAAGAGTTTCACCACGGTGGTCATATGGCAGCCACCATCGTTGCGCCATCTGCACGGCCCCAGCGGGCGCGCACCATAGCAATCAGCGCATTCAGCAACAGCACCACCCCCAGCAACACCAGGCCCAAGCCGAGGGCCAGCGGCAAATCGCCCTTACTGGTTTCCAGTGCAATAGCCGTGGTCATCACCCGTGTGAAGCCGTCGATGTTGCCGCCGACAATCATCACGGCACCCACCTCGGAGATGGCACGACCAAAGGCCGCGATGATGACGGTGAGCAGCGGATAGCGTTCGTCCCAGGCCAACAGCAGGCTGCGCACCCAAGTGCCTGCGCCTAAAGATTGCAGTTGCTCGCCATGGGCGTTCTCGGCATCGGCCACGACTTGGCGCGTCAGCGCCACCACCACCGGCAAAATCAGCAGCGTTTGCGCCAGCACCATGGCCTTGAACGAAAACAGCCAGCCCAAAAAGCCCAGTGGCCCCGAGCGCGACAGCAGCAGATACACCACCAGCCCCACCACCACGGAGGGCACAGCCAAGAAAGTATTCAGGCAAGCCAGCACCGCGCCCTGCCCTTTGAACCGCGCTACCCCCAGCCAAGCCCCCAGCAGCAAACCGAAAACGCAGGCCAGCAAACAGGCATTGGCGCTAACCCACAGCGCGCGCCCCACGATGGCCAGCAAGCTGGGGTCGAGTGACAAGACCAATTGGAAGGCGGTGGCGAAGCTCTCGGCAAAGGTATTCATGAATGGGTTATCGTAGCTATGGCTCTTTTCTCCAGCGATATGAAACTCCGTGCATAGGCTTCAGTTCCACTACACACTCAGCCGCGAGGCGGCCCAAGACCCTGGCGCGAACCCGGCCCACGTGCGCAACCCCTTGATTGATTTGCTGCACGCAGTGTCCTCTCAGGGCTCCATTTCGGCCGGTGCCCGCGCACTGGGTCTGTCGTACCGCCACGTATGGGGTGAACTCAAACGGTGGGAAAACGAACTGGGCAATGAATTGGTGGTTTGGGAGAAAGGCCAGTCCGCCCGGCTCACTGAATTTGGCAGCAAGCTGATGTGGGCCGAACGCCAAACCCAGGCACGCTTGGTACCCCAGATTGAAGCCCTGCGCGCAGACTTGGAGCGCGTGTTTGCCGTGGCCTTTGATCCGCACGCCCATGTGGCCAGCCTGTACGCCAGCCATGACGATGCCCTAGGCCTGCTGCGCGAGCATGCGCGCGCCGCGCAGCTCCATCTGGACATACGCTTCTGTGGCAGCGTGGATGCGCTGCGCGGCTTGAACGAAGGCCGCTGCGTGATGGCGGGTTTTCATACGCTGCAAAACCCGGCACCGGGCTCACTGGCCGAGCGCGTTTATAAGCCGCTGCTGCAGCCTGGCCTGCACAAGATTATTGGCTTTGCCAAGCGCACCCAGGGGCTGATGGTGGCGGCAGGCAACCCCCTACAACTGCACACGCTGCAAGATGTGATCCGCCAACGTAGCCCTTTTGCCAACCGCACTTTGGGCTCGGGCACCCGGGTGGTGTTGGAGGAGTTGATGGCACAGCAAGGCATTCCCCCTGCGGGTCTGCAGGGCTACCAGCGCGCAGAGCCGTCGCACCACGCCGTGGCCCAGGCGGTAGCGGCAGGCGAAGTGGATGCAGGCCTGGGTATCGAAGTGGCGGCGCGTGCCGCCGGACTAGACTTTGTACCCCTGGTGCAAGAGAACTACCACTTGGTGTGTTTGAAGTCTGCGCTGGAGCTGCCAGCCATCGCCGCTTTGCGCGAGGTCTTGTCTAGCGCATCTTGGCGGAACGCGCTGGCCGAGGTGGCAGGCTACACCCCCCAGCACAGCGGCGACGTGCTGTCCCTCAGGGCCGTTTTGCCCTGGTGGCGTTTTGCGCGGGCCAAGCGCTAGCCCGACAAAGACTCAGCGCTGGGGCGCAACCATGGAGAACCAGGCACCTTGCGGGTCCTGGCAGTTGGCGATAAACATGGGGCCTGGCACCTCTTGGGGACCATGCATGAGCTTGCCACCGGCATCCAGCGTGCGCTGGATAGCCGCATCGATGGACTCCACATTGAAGTAGTAGGCCCAAAAGGGTACGGGCATCTCGGGCATTTTGGTCATCATGCCGCCCACTGGCTCTGCGCCAGCGGCAAACATGCGGTAAACGCCCATAGGCCCCATGTCCATGTCCTCGCTGACCGTCCAGCCAAACATCTGGGCATACCAATCGAAGGCGCTGAGTCCGTCGACCGCGTGCAATTCGTTCCACCCGACCAGGCCCGGCGTTCCGGGTGCGGCCGTGGGCGTGGACTCTGGGCCATCGGGCTTAAAAATATAAAAGACGGCCCCCTGGGGATCAGCGACCACCGCAAACCGCCCGACTTGGGGAATGTCATCTGCGGGGCGCAGAACAGCGCCGCCCGAGGATAGGATGCGGGCAGCACACGCGTCCACATCGTCTACCGCCACATAGCCTTGCCAACTGGGCGGCGCGCCGCGCTGCAATGCATCCTCGGGAATCGTCGCAATTCCGCCCATACCCACCGTGCCGGCAGACAGCACCATGTAATCGTTCCCAGGCCCGAAGGCCTGCATATTCCAGCCAATGACTTTGGCATAGAAGGCCTGTGCGGCCTGTGTGTCGGTGGTCATCAAATCGTGCCAAACGAACTGTGCGGGTTTCTGGGACATGGGCCAATCTCCAAGTGGTTAGGGTGTGCTGCTGGCAGCAGAAGGGCCTTTCATTCTGCCCGGCAGGTGCCACCCCGTCCAGCCCCCGCCTTGGATGCGGGTCAACCGCCGCCGCGCAGCATGTACAAATCAAAGCGCTTCATGAAGGCATGGCGCTCGGCTTCTGCCACACCCGCAAAACGGAAACTCACCAGCAGGCGTGGCAAGCGCACCAGAGCGATCACGCGCGGATCGGCCGCTTGCCACTTCAGGCCCAGTGCGCCATCGCCAATACGTACGCCCGCCGATTGCGCCTGCATTTTGTAGAAATGATCACCAATCGCCGCGGGCAAGCAGCGTAGCCAATCGGCCTCAGTCAAGGCCATATCACGCTCAAAACGTTCTTCGTAAAAGGACTGCATGGCACCTGCGCAAAGCCAGAGCGAGTAGGCCGGGCCTAGCCCCCCGCAATGGGTGGCCAGATGGCCAGCACATCGCCAGGCTTGAGCGTTTGGGTGCCACGGTCTGCGGGGTTGATGTATTTGCCGTTGACCAGCACCAAGTGCACCAGATTGGCCGGCAGGCCAAAGGGCTCAATGATCTGCAGGATAGTGGCCTCAGGGGCCACGTCCAGCAACGCGATATTGGTGTTGCGGGACGCAGGGGGCAGGTACTCGGTCAGCGTGGCAAATAGTTTGAAGGTGATCTGCATGGGCAATTCGCTCGGCCCGCCTTAGACCGCGCCCGAGCGACGGCGTGCGTCGTTGGCACCCGACCAAGCCTCTTGCGCCTGCGCGCAGGCCAAGTAGGCTTCCATCAGCTTGGTGGGGTCTTGCAGCAAATGGTCTTTCCAGGCACCCAGCTTCACTTGACCCTCCACCAAGCCGCGCATCACACCCACATGCTGGGTCCAACCCACGCTGTTGCAACCCACCAGCACATCTCCGTCAAACTGCAGACTCAGATGGCGGCCCGCAGGTTTGTCAGTCAGCTCCACATGCTCGCCGCCGGGGCGGCCCTGCCAGTCGCCAAAGCTGGCGGATATCAGGCCCAGCGTGTCCAACACATTGATTTGTGTCACGCCTTTCAGATGGGCTTGTGGTGCCTGGCCACGGCTAAAGGCCACCATATTCATGCCCGCCACGCGCGCCTGCTCGGCGGCGTTGGGTTGGATGGCGCTGACTATGGTTTTGCCACTGACTTTGTCAAAGGCCTCGGCGCAATCGCCTGCGGCGTACACGCCAGGCACATTGGTTTGCATGTGTTCGTCGGTCAGTACACCCAGCAAGCAGCTAATGCCGGAGTCTTTCAGGAAGCCAATGGCTGGGCGCACCCCGGCGGCGCTGATTACCAAATCGGCCTCCACCGTTTGGCCGTTGGACAGCTTGACCTGCAAAACGCCGCCATCTCCCGGTGTGATGGACTCCACCTTGGTGCCGGTAAATACCTGCACGCCTTTGGCTTCACACCAATCGCGGATCATGCCGCCCGCTGTGGGCCCCATCATGCGCGGCACCATGCGGTCGCCCATTTCCACCACACTGAGCTTGACCCCGCGCGCGGCCAGTGCCTCCATGATGATGCTGCCAATAAAGCCAGCCCCCAATTGCAAAACCCTGGCCCCCTGGGTAGCCCGCGCCATGATCTGGCGGGCATCATCCATGGTCCAGCAGGTGTGCACACCGGGTGCATCGATGCCGGGTATGGGTGGGTGCACCGGGTGCGAGCCCGTGGCTATCAACAGGGTGTCGTAGGCGATAGTGCTGCCATCCGTGAGCGCTATGGTTTTAGTAGCTGCTCCCGCACTATCCACGGCCCCTGTGACCAATTTGATATGTAAATCAGCAAAATGGGAGGGGCTTTTGCGCAAATAGGTGCCCCCCTCATCCACATTGCCCATCAGCAGGTAAGGAATGGCCATGCGCGAGTACGGTGGCTCGGGCTCATCCCCAATCAGCGTGATGCTGGCCTGCGGGTCTTGCTTGCGGATGGTTTCGGCCGCAATAACCCCCGCAGGCCCCGCGCCCAGAATGACGTGGTGGGTCATGGGTTTACAGGCTCAGGCGTTCTTTGGTGGCGGCGGTGGGGCGGCCTTCGGCATCCCAGCCGCGCGCTTCGTAGTACACCGGCATCATCTTGGCCAGCTCGCTGACCTTGCCCGTGGCCGGGCCCGTCTTGCAGGCTTCGGTCAGCAGGCGCTTGGGCAGGCTGTCGTCTTTGGCGGTGAAGCCGGCGCGGTTGTTGAATTCACGCTCCATGTTCCAGATGCGCTCACCGATTTTCTCCAGCTCTTCGGTGGTGTACTGGTCGCCACAGGCGGCAGAAATCTGCGGTGCTAAGTCGGCCAGGCCCCAGGCAAAGGTGGTGAAGATGCACAGGCCCGACGAATCAAACGCGGCTGTCGCATCTTGGAAAGCTTTGACCAAGGCAGGCTTGCCTTCATGCTCCAGCGGATCGGTCTTGACCGGGATGCCCAGCACCTCAGAGGCAATGGTGTAGCCACGCAAATGGCAGCCACCACGGTTGGACGTGGCATAGGCCAGGCCAATGCCCTGAATGGCGCGGCCATCGTAAGCCGGGAACTCCTGGCCTTTGCTGGTCATGCTCAGATCGGGGTGGCCGTACTTGGCCGTCAGGCGCTTGGAGCCCTGGCCGATTTCCTTGCCAAAGCCGCGGCCGTAAATGGTCTCTTCGGTAAAAAATGCCAGCGCCTCGGCCGAGCCAAATTTCGCATCAATACCCAGTTGCTCCTTGGTCAGCACGCCCATGTCATACAGCTCCATGACTGCGCCCACCGTAGCGCCAAAGCTGATGGGGTCAATGCCCTCTTCATTGCACAGCATGGTGGCGTACTGCAGGGCTTCCAGGTCTTTCACACCATTGGCCGCGCCCAGCGCCCAGGCTGCTTCGTACTCCAGGCCGCCCGAGGCACCCCAGTACTGGGGCTTGTTTTGCACCGTGAAGTGGCCCTTGTCCATCTTGCTGATGCGGCCGCAGGCAATGGTGCAGCCAAAGCAAGCCTGGTTGGTCACCAGTTGCTTCTTGCCATCGGTCTCGCGCGGTGTGGCCATGGCTTCGGCCGAGATATCGCGGGCGCTTTCGAACTGGTTGTCACGGTGGTTGCGCGTGGGCAGGCCGCCCACTTCGTTGATCACGTTCATCAGCACCTGGGTGCCGTAGGCGGGCAGGCCCTGGCCGGTCACGGCGTTGTCGGCCAGTATCTTTTTCTTCTCGGCAATCGCCTTCATAAAGGCTTTGGGGTTGTGGATATTGCCCACGCCAATGGTGCCGCGCACCGCAATGGCTTTGAGGTTTTTGCTACCCATGACCGTGCCCACGCCGGATCGCCCAGCGGCACGGTGCAGGTCATTCACCACCGCAGCGTAGAGCACACCGTTTTCACCCGCTTTGCCGATGCTGGACACACGGGTCAGCGGGTCTTGCAGGCTGCTCTTCAGCGTAGCTTCGGTCTCCCAGACGCTCTTGCCCCACAGGTGGGCGGCGTCGCGCAGTTCGGCCACATCGTCATTCACATACAGGTACACGGGCTTGGGGCTCTTGCCCTCAAAAATCACCATGTCCCAGCCCGCCATCTTGAACTCGGCGCCCCAGTAGCCACCTGAGTTGGAGCAGGCAATCGCACCCGTGAGCGGGCTTTTGGTAATCACCGTGTAGCGACCACCCGTGGACGCCAGGGTGCCGGTGAGCGGGCCGGTGGCCCAGATGATTTTGTTGTCGGGTGACAGCGGGTCAACTTTGGCGTCGACCTCTTCACACAAGTACTTGGAACCCAGGCCGCGCGAGCCCAGGTAGTTGCGTGCCCAATCCATATTGAGCGGCTCGGATTTCACCGTGCCAGCCGTTAAGTTCACGCGAAGAATTTTTCCTGCCCATGCCATGATGAAGCTCCTTAACTAGCAGACGGTTGATTGCCGAGCTTGTCCGCCCAGGTTTGCATCTTGCCCAGGCCAGTCCAGTTGGCATCAATGAAAGTAATGGCCCCGGTGGGGCAGGCGCTGGCGCAGGCCGGGTCGCCACCGCACAAGTCGCATTTCTGCACCTTGCCGGTCTCTTGCACGTAATTGATGGTGCCAAACGGGCAGGCGATGGTGCAGACCTTGCAGCCCACGCAGGTGGACTCATTGACAACCTTAGCACCGGTGGTTTTATCCATCGTGATGGCCTCTACCGGGCAGGCATGCAGGCACCAGGCTTCATCGCACTGGGTGCAGGTGTAGGGCACTTTTTTGCCGGTCTCATGGAACTCAAACACCTTGATGCGCGACTTGGCGGTGGCAAAGGTGCCGTAGTTCTCAAACGAACACGCCATCTCGCACTGCAGGCAGCCTGTGCATTTGTCCGGGTTGATGTGCAACACCTTTTGCATGCGTCTCTCCTTTGGGTAATGGCACCTATGCAATGCCTTGCCTATGAACGGGAATACATAGCGATTGTTGGACGCGGCACTGGGCAGCAACCTAGGACAAACCCTAGTCGGGTAAGGCTTTGCTGCGCAAATTCTCAAAATGAAACAAACCCCAAAAAGCAGGACTGCGCGAGAATTGCCGTGTGACGCCAGCAGCATTCCAACCCGGTAACCCGCGCCTTGCCACCATCGCACGGGCACGCGAGCTACTGCTGGGCGGCCAGCTGCCGACGGGTGCGCTGCCGGTGTGGGTAGAGCGCTCCTGGCAGCGCTGCCTGCAGCACGGCCTGCAGCCGCAGCACCAGGCGGTGTTTGAGGTGGTGAACGACGCACTGGCGCGCCGCACGCTGGAGGCCAACCAGCACCTGGTGCACACGGCTCGCCCGATTCTGGAGAACCTGGGCCGCGCGATTGTCAACACGCGTTACTTCGCCATCCTGACCAACCGTGAGGGTGTGGTGGTGGACAACAGTGGCCCCATTGACCACACCGACCCGCGCGCCCACCTGATCACCCGCGTGGGCACCGACCTGTCCGAGCGCAGCGTGGGCACCACCGCGATCAGCACGGCGCTGGCCGAGCAGCAACCGGTGTGGCTGCACCGGGGCGAGCATTTTTTCAGTAACACCGCCATTTACAGTTGCGCCGGTGCGCCGCTGATTGGCCCCGATGGCAGTCTGGTCGGCATGCTGGACTTGACCGGCATAGACGCGCTGGAGCGACCCGAACTAAAACACCTGGTGACGCAAACCGCCATCAAGATTGAGAACGCCCTGGTCTTGGCGCAAGACCACGCCTTGATGCTGCGGCTGAACTGGCCGGGCAGCACGCTGGGCAGTGAAGCCGACGGCCTGTTGTGCCTGGACGCCGACGGCTGGGTGACCGCCGCCAACCCCATTGCGCGCCAGATGGTGCCGCACCTGGGGTGTGGCGGTGACACCCTGCACCCCACGCACCTGCATGTGAGTGAGTTGTTTGGTATGCAGGTGGATGTGCTGTTTGATGCGCTGCGCCACAGCAACCCAACGATGGAGCTGCCCCTGTGGACGGGTTTGCGCTTGCGAGCGCTACCGGTTTTGCGTGCGGATGAATCACAGCCTGCGCTGCGCGCCAACCACACATCACCAGACGCGCGTCATCTGAAAGACATTGAGACGGCGCTGATTCGCCAGGCGGTGGACCAGGCCCGTGGCAATGTGGCTCAGGCCGCTCAAGCCCTGGGCATCAGCCGTGCCACGGTCTACCGAAAAATGGGCCAGCGCCCTAAACACTAGCCAAGACGGTGACGGGATCGGGAACAACATCCCACTGCAATCGGTGCGCGGCGCTGAAGCACAGAAAACGTTTGTTCAGCGCGCGGCCAATGGCGCACAAGCCTAAGTCTTGGGCGACAGCGTGGCCCATCTGGGTCATGCCGCTGCGCGAGATGACCACCGCAATACCCATCTGCGCAGCCTTCATGACCATCTCGCTGGTCAAACGCCCTGTGGTGTAAAAAACCAAGCCCGCAGACTGCAGTACGGGGTCCTTGGCCGCTTGAAGGGCCATCCATCCGGCGATAGCATCTATGGCGTTGTGCCGCCCCACATCTTCGACAAAGAGCAATTGCGTCTCTCCACGAAACAGAGCACAGCCATGCACCGACCCGGCCGACTTGTAGGTGCTGTCTTGGACCCGGATCGTCTGAACAATGGCGTAAATCTGCGACTGGGTGACGGTCGTGGCGGGCAGGCAAACACCTTCCAGGTGCTCCATCACCTCGCCAAATGCGCTACCCTGGCCACAGCCGGTAGTGACCACCCGCTTGGCCGTTTTGCGCTCAATATCCGCAATACCCTGCCGTGTTTTAACAGCAGCGGCCCCAACACTCCAATCCACCGTGATGGACTCCACTTGCGAGGCCTGCGTCACCAAGCGCTGGTTCAGCAAATAACCCAACACCAGCCACTCGGGGCAAGCGCCTAGCGTCATCAGGGTAACCAACTCCCGTTTATCCACGTACACCGTCAATGGCCGCTCTGCCGGAATATCCAAGGCTTGACGCTCGCCCTGCTCATTGCGCACCTCAATGCGGTGCGTGAGCGGCGCACGGGCCTGCGTCAGAAAGGGCAAATCGGTTTGCATGGTGGGCACAGCTTACTCTGCCGGTGCCGAATTAGCACCATAGCCGCTAACAGCAGCAACCACACCGCCACGGCGGATAGCCACAGCGCAATACTTGAACTCAGGGATCTTGCCAAACGGGTCCAGCGCTGCATTGGTCATCAGATTGGCTGCGGCCTCGTAATACGCAAAAGGCATAAACACCGCCCCCACCGGGGTGCCATCATCACGGCGCACATGAATCACCACCTGTCCGCGGCGGGACAGCACGGTAATCACATCGCCCGCATCCAAGCCCATGGCCTGCATATCAGCGCCACACATGGAGGCGGTGGCCATGGGTTCCAAGGCATCCAACACGGTGGCGCGCCGCGTCATACTGCCCGTGTGCCAATGCTCCAGCTGCCGGCCGGTGATCAACACAAACGGGAACTCTGCGTCCGGCCGCTCGTCGGCCGGAATGATGTCGGCGGGTACCAGATGTACTCGGCCGTCGTCGGTGGCAAATTTGTCAATGAACACGGTGGGTGCACCGGGGTCATCCGCACTCAGGCAGGGGTATGTAACGCTGGACTCGCGCTGTAGCCGCTCCCAGGTGATGCCCGATATGGCCGCGTGCATGGCCTGGCGCATTTCGTCGTAGACCAAGGCTACGCCATCGCTCTCGCCAGGGTAGCCACAAGCCAAAGTGCGACCGCCGCCGGGCCGCCCCAAGGCGGGCGACGCCCCCTCGGGGGGCAGCGACCCGTGCAACGGCGGAGCGTGGGGGCCTAAACGTGCAGCGATTTCCTGAATGATCCACAAATCAGGCTTGGCTTGGCCGGGTGGGTCAATCGCCTTCTTACCGAGCTGCACCATGCGGTCGGTATTGCTGACGGTGCCGTCTTTCTCGGGCCAAGCGGTGGCGGGCAACACCACATCAGCCAGCCAGGCAGTTTCGGTCATGAAAATATCTTGCACCACCAGGTGCCCAAGAGACGCCAGCGCGTGGCGCGCGTGGTTCAGGTCGGGGTCGCTCATGGCGGGGTTTTCGCCCATGATATACATGCCGCGCACCTTGTGGGGGTCACTGTCGGGTGCCAGCGCTTTGTGCATGATCTCCACCACGGTGTAGCCGGGCTGGTCGTCCAGCTTGGTGTCCCAAAAATTCTCAAACCAATCGTGTGCGGCCTTGTTGGTCACACGCTGGTAGTTGGGAAACATCATCGGGATCAGGCCCGCATCAGACGCGCCCTGCACATTGTTTTGGCCGCGCAGTGGGTGCAGACCCGAGCCAGGCTTGCCAATCTGGCCCGTGACGGTAACCAATGCGATCAGGCAACGTGCATTGTCGGTGCCGTGCACATGCTGGCTCACGCCCATACCCCACAAAATCATCGCGCCTTTGGCGCTGGCAAATGCCCGCGCCACTTCGCGCAGCGTGTGCGCAGGTATGCCGCAAATAGGCGCCATGGCCTCGGGGCTGTAGCCCTTGACGTTCTCGCGCAGGGCCTCGTAGTTGCTGGCGCGTTTGGCAATAAAGTCTTGGTCGGCCAGGCCCTCCTCAATCACAACATGGATCAGTGCATTGAGCATGGCGACATCGGTGTCGGCCTTGAACTGCAGGGTGCGCCAAGCGTGCTTGCCAATGTCCGTGATACGCGGGTCGGCCAACACAATCTTGGCCCCCTTCTTGGCCGCATTCTTCATCCAAGTTGCGGCTACTGGGTGGTTGGATGTGGGGTTGGAGCCGATCACAAAGATCAGGTCCGAATGCTCCACGTCATTGACTTGGTTGCTCACTGCACCCGAGCCCACACCTTCGAGCAACGCCGCCACGCTGGAGGCGTGGCACAGGCGCGTGCAGTGGTCTACGTTATTGCTGCCAAAGCCAGTGCGCACCAGTTTCTGGAACAGGTAGGCCTCTTCGTTGCTGCCCTTGGCCGAGCCAAAACCCGCCAAAGACTTTTTGCCATAGGTATCGCGCAGGCCCTTGAGCGTGCCTGCGGTGAGGGCCAGGGCCTCGTCCCAGGTCGCTTCGCGAAAGACATCAGACCAGTCTGCCGTGTCACGGTTCAAGTGCTGCAGCATCTCCGGGTCTTTGGACACACCGGCCTTGCGAATCAATGGCACGGTGAGGCGCTGCGGGCTTGCCGCGTAATCAAAACCAAAGCGACCTTTGACGCACAAACGGCTGTGATTGGCCGGGCCGTCGCGCCCGTCCACACTGACGATGACGTTGTCTTTCACGTTGTAGGTCAGCAGGCAACCCACACCGCAAAACGGGCAGACCGAGTCCACTTTTTTGTCGACGATTTGCGAGCCCACTTGCGTCTTAGGCATCAGCGCGCCCGTGGGGCAGGCCTGCACACATTCGCCGCAGGCCACGCAGGTACTGTCACCCATGGGGTCGTTGAGGTCAAACACGATCTCGCTGTGGCTGCCGCGCAGCGCGTAGCCAATCACGTCGTTCACCTGCTCTTCACGGCAGGCGCGCACGCAGCGGTTGCACTGAATACAGGCATCCAGATTCACGGCCATGGCGGGGTGCGACATGTCGGCCTTGGGTTGTGCGCGGCGCAGCGCGTTGAGCTCGGGGCGCACTGTCACATCCATGCGCGCAGCCCAGTCGCTCAGCTCGCCGTGTTGGCCCACCGCCGTTCGGGCTGAGCTTGTAGAAGCCATCGCGAGCCCTTCGACAGGCTCAGGGCGAACGGCATCAGTCCACTTGTAGCCCGTATCCGGCATGTCGGAGAGCAGCATCTCCAGCACCATCTTCTGACTTTTGACAGCACGTTCATTGGTGGCCTGCACTTCCATACCCGGCGTGACGTTGCGGCAGCAACTCGGGGCCAGCGTGCGCTCGCCCTTGATCTCAACCACGCAAGCACGGCAATTGCCATCGGCCCTCAAGCCATCCTTGTAGCAAAGGTGGGGGATGCAGACGCCACTGCGCTCCGCCGCCTTGAGGATGGACTCCCCTTCGAAGGCTTCGGCGGGTTTGCCATCGAGCAAAAAGGTGATCACCTGGGGCGTGACTTCCTGGATTCGTGTGGGTGCATTCATGTCAGGCCACCTCGTGGGCAAAGTATTTTTGAACGCAGCGCACCGGGTTGGGTGCAGCTTGCCCCAGTCCGCAAATGGAGGCGTCGGTCATCACCACATTCAGGTCTTCCAGCGTGGCGTTGTCCCATACCGGGGCTTCCATCAGTTTGGCGGCCTTGACCGTACCCACGCGGCAGGGCGTGCACTGGCCGCAGCTCTCATGGGCAAAAAAGCGCATCATGTTCAGCGCTGCATCGCGGGCTGAGTCGTGCTGGCTCAGCACAATCACCGCAGCCGAGCCAATGAAGCCGCCGTGCGGCTGCAGCGTGTCAAAGTCCAGTGGCACATGCGAGAGATGGGCCGGAAAAATGCCGCCCGATGCGCCACCGGGTAAGTAGGCATACAAGGTGTGACCATCTAACATGCCACCGCAATACTCCTCGATCAACTCTGCCACAGAAATGCCCGCAGGTGCTAACTTGACGCCAGGGTGTTTTACCCGCCCGCTGACGCTGAAAGACCGCAGACCCTTGCGGCCATTGCGACCAAACCCGCTGAACCAGGCTGCGCCCTTCTCCACAATATCGCGCACCCAATACAGGGTTTCAAAATTGTGCTCCAGCGTAGGCCGACCAAACAGACCCACCTGGGCAATATAGGGTGGCCGCATGCGGGGCTCACCACGTTTACCTTCAATGCTCTCGATCATCGCGGACTCTTCACCGCAGATAT
Source organism: Burkholderiales bacterium PBB3 (assembly GCA_002256115.1). Classification (GTDB taxonomy): domain Bacteria; phylum Pseudomonadota; class Gammaproteobacteria; order Burkholderiales; family Burkholderiaceae_C; genus Allorhodoferax. The sequence goes on along the minus strand of NKIK01000048.1, from coordinate 11,910 downwards.
AGGCACCTGCCCCGCGGCGCAGCTCAATCTTGGGCAAAGGACATGGGGGGTTGGCCTGCAGCTTGGCAATTTCCGACTCCAGGATCGCGCGGCAGCCGTGGTATTCGTCACGCAGGTAGATGTAGCAAGCTTCCACGCCCACCACTTGGGCCGCCACCAGCAGTCCCTCCAGAAAGCGGTGCGGATCGCGCTCCAGGTAGGTCCGGTCTTTGAAGGTGCCGGGCTCGCCTTCGTCAATATTCACGGCCATCAAGCGCGGTGCGGGCTGGTCCCGCACGATGCGCCACTTGCGCCCTGCCGGAAAACCAGCGCCACCCAAGCCACGCAAACCAGAGTCTTCCATGGCCTTGATCACCAACTCCATGTTTTGCTGCCCGCTGGCCAAGGCACTGGCTAGCGCATAACCACCCCTGGCACAGTAGCTGGCGTAGCCCACATACCCAGGAGCCACCTCGACGGCATGCGGGTAGGGTGATACCGCCCGCTCCGCGTGCTCCGACGCTATAAATTCTGTAGCGGCATGCGCTGCGGGGTGGCCGGTTTGCGCCGCATTGACTGCCGACAATACCGACTCCACCGTAGCTACGGGCACCGGGTGCTGGTGCACCACCACGGCTGGCGCTTGTTCGCAGCGACCAATGCAAGGCGCGGCAATCACACGCACATCGTTATTGCCTAAAAGAGCTGGCAAGCGCGCTAGCAAATCTTGCGCCCCCGCCATCTCGCAGCTCAGACCATCGCACACCCGTACGGTCAACTGGGGCGCAGCCGCATCGCCGCGCACCACCTCGAAGTGGTGGTAGAAAGTGGCCACTTCGTACACTTCGGCCATGGGGATATTCATCTCCTTGGCCAGGGCCACCAAATGCCTGTCGTGCAAACAACGGTAGGCGTCATTGAGCCGGTGCAGGTGTTCAATCAAAAGATCACGACGGTGCAGGGCAACACCCACCAGTGCGCGCACCTCGTTGACAGAGACATCATCCGCTTGCCGTCCCTTGAGTTTGCTTTTGCGACGTATGCGATCACGCATATCGTCGACGGTGGCCAAAGCCACTGCGGGCACATCGGGAGCAAGGGCAGATACTGTCATGTCATTCCTGTAGATGGAAAGCTATGTGGATGTGTAGCTACTTAAGCGAAGAATTTGGCCACGCTTTGCAAGGTGCGGTACACGCCCCAAGCCAAGGGCAAGCCCACCGCCAACCACGCAAACACCACTAAGCCCAGGGGCGTGGAATCAGACCCACCGCTGCTGGAGCCGACTTCAGAGGCCGCAGCACGCTCGTGCGCCAGCTTTTTCTCGACGGCCAATTCGCTGTCGGTCATGAACCACTTATTGTCTAGCGGACGGACCAGCAAGTTGCAAATCAAGCCGACCACCAGCATGCCCACCAAGATATACATGGTCTGGTTGTAAACCTGCTCCCGGGGAATGCCCAGGCCCAATTGGTACTCACGCATGTAGTTCACCACGATTGGGCCCAGCACACCAGCTGTGGCCCAAGCAGTCAGCAAGCGGCCATGGATAGCGCCCACCATTTGCGTGCCAAAAATATCCGCCAAATAGGCTGGCACGGTCGCAAAGCCACCGCCATACATGCTCAAGATGACGCAAAACGCCCCAACAAACAACACGATACTGCCCGCTGCAGCACTGCCCGGAACGCTGAAATACATCAAACCGCCCAACACAAAGAACACGACGTAGGTCACTTTGCGGCCCATTTTGTCGGACAAGCTGGCCCAAAAAAAGCGGCCACCGATATTGAACAGACTGAGCAAGGCCGTGAAGCCCGCCGCAACGGTGGCAATGGCCGCCAGTTGGGTCTTATCCAGCTCACCAAATTTTTTGGCCACCCCGATCAAGGAGCCACCAAACACTTCTTGCAGCATGGGCGATGCCATACCGATCACGCCAATGCCCGCGCTCACGTTCATGCACAGCACCATCCAGATCAACCAAAACTGGGGAATGCCCCACACTTTGCTGACGTGCACATGCTTCTGGGTGATCATGGCGTTGCTCACTTGGGCGGGAGGCGGGGTCCAACCCTTGGGCTTCCAGCCAGTCTCAGGCACGCGGTAGCCAAAGGCACCCGCCATCATGAACACAAAGTACACCAGGGCCATCACCACAAAGGTTTGCATCACGCCGACTTCGGTCGGGCTGGCAAAGTATTTCATCAGGTCATTGGCCAGGGGCGAACCAATCATGGCGCCGCCGCCAAAGCCCATGATGGCCATGCCGGTGGCCATGCCACGGCGATCAGGGAACCACTTGATCAGGGTGGACACGGGCGAGATATAACCCAAACCCAGCCCGATGCCGCCAATGACCCCGGAGCCCAGCAGCATCAACCAGAACTGGTGCAGATACACCCCCATGGCCGATATCAACATGCCACCACACCAGCACACGGCGGACACGACGCCAGCCTTGCGCGGGCCTGCCCGCTCCAGCCATCCGCCCCAAATGGCGGCACTGGAGCCCAGCAGCACGAAAAACAAGGTGTACATCCAGCCCAGTGTCGAGATTTGCCAGTCACAGCTGGATGTGAACAACTGCGCCCAGAAGCCCACTTCGGGTCCGCATTTCACCGCCTCTTTGATACCCAACGCCTTGGAGAGTGGCAGCCAGAACACCGAAAAGCCATAGGCCATTCCGATACACAGGTGAATTGCCAAAGCGGCAGGCGGCACCAACCACCGGTTGAAGCCAGGGCCCGCAATGATGCGTTCCTTGTCGAGTAATCCTGCAGAAGCCATAGTTGTCTCCAATGAATGGTTTGTCTTTTTGGGGTGCGCCAGATCGACGCCCGCTGCAGTATCTGCAACTACGGGGCTGCCGTCTAATTGCATCTCCACATAGCACCATTCAAAAAATAAATGCGGCAGCGCAACACGCGGCAACCATAGGCAGCTACGCGCCAGCTCAATCGGCGGTGAGAAGCCCGGAGTAGGCGGCTGCATGGCGCAGCCAGGCTGCGTCTTGTGCCAAGGCCAGCGCGGCCTCCAGGGCGCGCGAAGGCCGTGCGCCCGAATGGAACATGAAACCGATGGGGGTACGAACGCTGGGGCTGTTCAAAGGGAGCGCCTCCAGCAAGGGGTTGTCACGCACAGTGCCGACCAGTGCGCCGGGCAATACGCTGCACACATTCCCGGCTAGCACACTGAGCATCAGGGTCAGGATGGAGTTGGTCTCTATGGCGGGCCGGACCGAGACGCCCGCCGTGGTGAACGCCGCATCCACAATGGTGCGGTTATGCATCTCGGGGGTGAGCAAACACAGGGGCAGCTGCGCGGCATCTTTCCAGGAAATACCCGCACCAAAGTGCAATGATTTGCGCTGGCCCGCCGGGCTGCTGCGCAAAAGGAAGTAGTGCTCAATGTACTGCGGTAAGGCCTTGAGACGGCTGGCTTCGCCCATGCGCTGGGTGTAACCCAATGCCAGATCGACCGACAAGTCAGCCAATCCGTTTTCCAGCTCCAAGGAACTCATGGACAAGACCACCGGCATGATGCCCGTGTGGCGGGCCTGGAGCATGGCGGCAAAGCGGGCCACGATAGGCACCGCCGTGGGCACCGCGGCAATGCGCAGAGTACCGCGTGGCGTGTGGGTGTCGCTCTTGAGTTCTTGCTGCAAATTGGCATGCTCGTGCAGCATCAATTGCGCCGTGGCCAGCACCCGTAGCCCCTCCGGGGTCAGACCCGAAAAAGTCCGATCCCGTTTGACGATGACTACATCAAACTCCTCCTCCAGCGCCCGCAGTGCATTGGAGAGTGCGGGCTGGGTGATGTGGCAGGCTTGGGCCGCACGGCCAAAGTGCTTGTGCTCGTTCAGCGCAACGAGATAACGCAGCGAAGACAAGAGATTCATGGCGTCAACCCGCGTCGCTGCTGCGCGATCTCAGGTGTCTTTGCTGATGCTGATGGTCGGGAACTTGGATGAAAAATCCTTGTTCTTGGCAGCAATGGAAACCGCCACTTTGCGGGCCACCGCCTTGTACAGCAAGGCCACTTCACTGCCGGGGTCTGACACGACCGTTGGCGCACCACTGTCGGCTTGCACGCGAATCTGCATGCTGAGTGGCAGGGCACCCAGGTAGTCCATGTTGTAGTCGGCGGCCATGCGCTTGCCGCCGTCCGCGCCAAAGATGTGCTCCATATGGCCGCAGTTGCTGCACACATGCACGGCCATGTTTTCCACAATCCCCAAAATGGGCACACCCACTTTTTCAAACATCTTGATACCCTTCTTGGCATCCAGCAGAGCGATGTCTTGGGGGGTGGTCACAATCACAGCACCCGTCATGGGCACGCGCTGGCTCAGCGTGAGCTGAATGTCGCCAGTGCCGGGTGGCAAATCGACGATCAGGTAGTCCAGGTCTTTCCAGTTGGTCTGGCGTAGCAGTTGGTCCAGGGCCTGCGTGGCCATGGGGCCGCGCCAAATCATGGCTTCGTCTTTGGCCACCAAAAAACCGATGGACATGACCTGCAGACCGTAGTTTTCCATGGGTTCCATGGTCTTGCCATCGGCGCTCTCGGGGCGGCCTTCTATGCCCATCATCATGGGCACGCTGGGACCATAAATGTCGGCATCCAAAATACCCACGCGTGCGCCCTCTTCGGCCAAGGCCAGGGCCAGATTGACGGCGGTCGTGCTCTTGCCCACACCGCCTTTGCCCGATGCCACGGCGACGATGTTTTTGACACCCGGTAGCAACTGCACGCCGCGCTGTACCGCGTGGGCCAGCACCTTGGTCGTGATCTGGACCGATACATTGTCAACACCGGCCACGGTTTTGGCCGCGTCCACCAGGGCTTTGCGAAACCCGGCAATCTGGCTCTTGGCCGGGTAGCCCAGTTCCACATCGAAAGACACATCACCCTCGCTCACACTCACATTGCGCACGCACTTGGAGGTGACGAAATCGCGCCCGGTATTGGGGTCCACCACGCCCTGCAGGGCGCTCAATATTTGCTGCTCAGAAACTGCCATGAATATCTCCTAGAGGGCAGAGTCTATCGAACACGGGCTTTCCGAACGCGGCGACGGGGCTCTTGGCACCGCAGAAACACTACGGGTTTACCCACCTTCTTGGCACCTATTGGGGCGCAGAGGAGGTTTCATAATGCACGACATGATTCAACGCCCTATCCGCCCCACCAAGACGGGATTGCTGCTCACCGGTGGCGGCGCACGGGCGGCCTACCAGGTGGGCGTACTGGAAGCTATTGCCGACATTCGCCTGGCCTGCGGTGCACAGGCCCAACCCAATCCTTTTCCCATCATCACCGGTACATCGGCAGGGGCGATCAACGCCGCCGCGCTGGCTTGTGGTGCCGATCAATTTGACACCACGGTGCGCATGATTGCGAACACCTGGCGCGGCTTTCATGCCCACGATGTCTACCGTGCTGACCACCTGAGCATGCTGCGCTCGGGTGCCACCTGGATGACTTTGTTGTCCTTGGGTTGGTTGCTGGCCAAGTTTCGGCGCATCAAGCCCAAATCGCTGCTGGACAACACCCCGTTGAGCGAGTTGCTGGCCAAGCTGGTGCCGCTAGAGCGGCTGTCGCTTCTGGTGCGCCAGGGGCATTTGCAGGCCTTGGCCGTGACGGCGTCCAGCTACAGCTCGGGTGATCACGTTACTTTTTTTGAAGGGGACAAGCGGCTGATGCCCTGGCTGCGCTCGCAGCGCCTGGCAGTGCGCGACAAGATCACCCACGCACACCTGCTGGCCTCCAGCGCGATTCCCTTTGTATTTCCAGCTACCGAACTGCACATCAACGGGCATACCGAGTACTTTGGTGATGGCTCCATGCGCCAGTCGGCCCCGGTGGCTGCGGCCATTCACCTAGGTGCGGAAAAAATCTTGGTGGTCGGCGCAGGCCGCATGCACGAGCCCAAGGCGGAAGCCCATCTGTACACCAACAACAGCTACCCCAGCATCGCCCAAATTGCGGGCCACGCGTTGTCCAACATCTTTTTGGATGCATTGGCGGTAGACGTGGAACGGGTGCGCCGCATCAACCAAACCATCAAGCTGGTGCCGCCCGAAGCGCGGGCCGCCAGCGCCTTGCGCCCGATTGACCTGTTGGTCATTGCGCCCAGCCAGCGTCTGGACGCAGTCGCTGCCCGCCATATTGACGAGTTGCCCCGCGCGGTACGAACGATGCTGGGCGGTGTGGGCGTGTCATCCAAAAATGCCGACGTGAAAGGCGCGGCGTTGGCCAGCTATTTGTTGTTTGAATCGGGCTACACCACCGAACTAATGGCCTTGGGCTATGCCGATGCCCAAGCGCAGCGTGCTGAGGTGTGTGAGTTCTTCCATTGGACCGACCCGGAAGCACCCAAGGCAGAGGTAGTAGCGCCCAAGTTTGTAGAGCGCCGTACCGACCCCCTGCGCACCCGCTAAATCTGTGCGGCAGGATCAGGCCAGCGCGGTGCGCCGTCTGCGTTCGCATATTCGCCCAAAAAATCGAGAAAACGGCGCACGGCAGGCACCATGCCACGGCGCGAGGGGTACACCGCGTGGAAGATGCCTGGTGAAGGCGCCCAGCCCGGCAACACCACCACCAGACGGCCGTCCGCCAGCTCTTCCCGGCATATGTACTCTGGCAGAAAGCCTATGCCAACACCGTCCAACACTGCAAATTTGAGGGTTACCAAGTCATCCGCGATGTAGCGCGGCTGGTGCACCAATGTGAATGTGGCACCCACCGGACCCGACAAAGTCAAGCTCGCTTTGCCATCCACGCTAGACATCGCCACGGAGTCCATAGCGGTCAAGTCCTGCGGCGCAGTGGGCAGCCCCTGGCGCTGCAATTGGGCCGGACTGGCAACCAGAGATGTTTTAGAGAAACCCAGGTTTTTGACTACGAGGCTGCCACTATCTTCCAGCGTAGTACGCACGCGCAGTGCCACATCCACCCCTTCTTCCACCAAGTCCACTACGCGATTGCTGACCTGCATATCCACCCGAACTTTGGGGTAGCGCGCCAAAAACATCGCCATGATCGGCCCAAGGGTGCTTTGCGCCAGCGTGACCGGGCAGACCACCCGGATGGTGCCGCGCGGCTCGGTTTGCACCTGCTCCACCGCCTCAGCGGCGGCATGGGCTGCATCCCGCATCGCCAGGCAATGGCGCAAATAGACTTCGCCCACCTCGGTGAGGGATAGTTTGCGTGTGGTGCGTTGCAATAGACGTACGCCCAGACGCGCCTCCAGCTCAGCCACACGGCGTGACAGCCTGGATTTTGGCAAGCCAAGGTGCCGCCCCGCAGCGGCAAAACCACCCCGGTCCACCACCTCTGCAAAGTAGAGCATGTCGTTCATATCTTGCACATGAGCCTCCAATTGTTCTAAGTATGGGACGATCTATGCCAATTTTAGGTACTTATCAAGGATTAGATTCAAATTCAGAATCTATCCATCGTTACCCACTTTGGAAAAACACCATGAAACTCTTGCACATTGACTCCAGCATCCTGAGCACCAACTCGGTTTCCCGCCAGATGACGGCCCAAATCGCCCAAGAGTGGGCTGCGGCCTACCCAGGCACCCAGGTCGACTATCTGGACTTGGCTGTCGACACGCCCAGCCACCTGTCTGCTGAATCTCTGGGCTTCCGCCTGCCCGCCGGTACGGATCTGAGCGACGTCCAAAAGCGCGAAAACGCCGTGTCCGAAGCATTGGTGAGCCAGTTCCTGGCCGCTGACGTGATCGTGGTGGGCGCACCGCTGTACAACTTCAGCATCCCCAGCCAGCTCAAGTCCTGGATCGACCGCGTGGCCCAAGTCGGCCGCACTTTCAAGTACACCGAAAAGGGCCCCCAAGGTCTGGCCGGTGGCAAGACGGTCATCGTGGCGTCCAGCCGGGGTGGCGTGTATTCCACCAGCGAAGGCGGGCGTGCCATGGAACACCAAGAGAGCTATCTGCAGACCGTGTTTGGCTTCTTTGGCATTAGCGATGTGCGCTTTGTGCGTGCAGAAGGTGTAGCCATGGGAGAGGCCGCCAAGACGCAGGCACTGGAAGGCGCTGCATTACAGGCGCGTGCGGCTATAGCGCAGGCGGCGAATCAGTCTCAGGCTGCTTTGGCGGCTTGATCTTTCGGTTGGGCGCGAGTGTGTCCAGCTCTGTGGCACATTTTTGGCGCTTTTACTTTCTGCCGATGTTGTCTCTCTCTCGCCCGCTGACGGCACGGCGCATGCGTTTTGCTCCGTGTCCCCCGCCCTCCGGGCTCCTCCTTTTACCTACGCAAAACGCACACGCCGTGCCGACCGCTGGAGGTGTGAGGGCTGAAGGATCAGGCGGTGTGGATGTTTTGCGCAGGTAAAAGGAGGAGGCCGCAGGCCGGAGGACACGGAGCAAAGCATCCGCACCGCCTGATCCGCACGCAACAACAAGGTAAGGCCGGGCTCCAAGCACAGTCAGCCGACTAAAATCGGAGGCTTACGTAGAAAGTCTCTCCATGTCCCGCCAACTCTTTGTCACCACCGCCCTCCCCTACGCCAACGCCGGATTCCACATTGGCCACATGATGGAGTACATCCAGGCCGACACCTGGGTGCGGTTCCAGCGGATGCAGGGCGTGAATGTCGACTTTGTGTGCGCGGACGACACCCACGGCGCACCCATCATGATTGCCGCCGAAAAGGCTGGCAAAACGCCCCAACAATTCGTGGCCGACATCGCTGCCGGGCGCAAGCAGTATCTGGATGGCTTTCACATCAGCTTTGACAACTGGCACAGCACCGACGCGCCCGAGAACCACGAGATGGCGCGGGAGATCTACCGCAAGCTGCGCGACCTGTCGTCCGCTGAAGGTGGCTCGCTGATCGAAGTGCGCACCATTGAGCAGTTCTTCGACCCCCAGAAGAACATGTTCTTGCCAGACCGCTACATCAAGGGCGAGTGCCCCAAGTGCCACGCGAAGGACCAGTACGGCGACAACTGCGAAGTATGTGGCTCCGTGTATGCACCCACCGACTTGATCAACCCGTTCTCGGTGCTATCTGGTGCTAAGCCCGAACTTAAAAACTCCGAGCACTTCTTCTTCAAGCTCTCCGACCCGCGTTGTGTGGAGTTTTTGGAAGACTGGACACAAAACCCCAACAAGCCCGGCAACCCCAAATTGCAGCCCGAAGTGGCCAACAAGATTAAGGAATGGTTCACCGTCCGCACCAACCCGGACGGCACGACCAGCGAAGGTTTGGGCGACTGGGACATTTCGCGCGACGCCCCCTATTTCGGCATTGAGATTCCCGATGCGCCGGGAAAGTATTTCTATGTGTGGCTGGACGCGCCGGTGGGCTATTTGGCATCGCTGAAGAATTTGCTCACCAAACGCGGCGTGGACTTCGACGCCTACATGGCCAACCCCGATCTGGAGCAGTACCACTTCATCGGCAAAGATATCGTCACCTTCCACACGCTGTTCTGGCCCGCGATGCTGAAGTTCAGCGGCCGCAAAACGCCGGACAACGTGTTTGTGCACGGCTTTTTGACCGTGAACAACGGCGAGAAGATGAGCAAGAGCCGTGGCACCGGCCTGGACCCGCTGAAGTACCTGAGCCTGGGCATGAACCCCGAGTGGCTGCGCTATTACCTGGCGGCCAAGCTGTCTGCGCGCAATGAAGACATTGATTTCAACGCCAATGACTTTATGGCGCGAGTGAATTCGGATTTGATTGGCAAGTACGTGAATATCGCCAGCCGTGCGGCAGGGTTTATCAATAAAAAGTTCGGCGGAAGACTGGCTGCAACGCCAACGTTTGAACTGGCCATTAGGTATGAAGCATCAGGGGGGACACAAGGGACTCCACATGTTGATATGAGTGACCCGATGCTCGTTCAAAACCAATCCCCACTTGCCGCGCTTCTTTCAGATACGCTGAGAATGTGCCAAGAGGCATATGAAGAGCGAAATACAGGCCTGGCAACCCGCCTCATAATGAGCGCGGCAGATGCGGTCAACGCCTACGTGGATCTAAAAAAACCTTGGATTCTGGCAAAAGACCCAGAGCAAGCAGATCTACTCCATGAGGCCTGCAGCGTAGTCATTCAAGCGTTCCGAATTCTGACGATTTGCCTCAAGCCGATTCTTCCGTCCGTCGCAAGCGAGGTGGAAAAATTTCTCAACGTTGATCGATTAGATTGGGCTGCAGCTCATCAAACACTTGCCGCGGGTCACGTCATTGGCGAATACCAGCACCTCATGCAGCGCGTCACTCCCGAGCAACTCGACGCCCTTTTTGAGCCCAAAGAGCCCGTTCAGGCCGTGGATAGTGCGGGAGAAGCTCCTGAAACTATAGCAACCATCCCAGGCGGCGAAGCCATTGCGCCCACCATCACCATCGATGACTTCGCCAAAATCGACCTGCGCATTGCCAAAATCGTCAATTGCGAAGCGGTCGAAGGCTCCACCAAGCTGCTGCGCCTGACGCTGGACGCGGGCGAAGGCCGCATGCGCAATGTGTTCAGCGGCATTGCCAGCATGTACAAGCCTGAAGAGCTGGTCGGCCAGTTCACGGTGCTGGTGGCCAACCTGGCACCGCGCAAGATGAAGTTTGGTATCAGCGAAGGCATGGTGATGGCGGCCAGCCACGGTGATGAGAAGGCCAACCCTGGCATTTACATCCTGAACCCCTGGCCCGGCGCCCAGCCTGGCATGCGCATCCACTGAAACCGCCCCACAAGTGATTACAAAATCACGGGGTTAACCACTGCAATACCGCACCACCCAGCGGGTTAAAATCGCCGCTTGCCCGAGCCAAGGCTTTCGCTGGGCACAATTTCCATTTCAATTCCAAGGGATACATATGCGTCAATTGAGTTCTATGGCCACAATTTTGGTGGCAGCCGGTGTTTTGGCAGCTTGCAGCAGCACCCCCATCGCGCCAGAAACCAAACCGGTGCCCGTAGTCGACGCTGCAAAGCCTGCGGAACCTGCCAAACCCGTTGTGCAAGCCCAATCCACCGTGGCTCCGGTGGTTGTTGAAGCCTACCTGGACCCCAAAAACCCCCTGTCCAGCGACCGCAGCGTCTACTTTGACTTTGACCAATACACCGTCAAAGCCGAGGGCACACGTGTGGTGGAGCTGCATGGCAAGTACCTGGTCGGCAAACCTGACCTGAAAATCCGCATTGAAGGCAACACCGACGAACTCGGTGGCAAGGAATACAACCTGGCGCTGGGCCAAAAGCGTGCTGAGGCAGTGGCTAAGTCCCTGAAGGTTTATGGCGTCAAAGACAGCCAGATGGAAGCTGTGAGCCTGGGTGAAGAAAAGCCCAAGGCCACCGGTGCCGACGAAGCCTCCCGCGCCCAAAATCGCCGCGCTGACGTGGCCTACCCTGCCAAGTAATCCTGGCTGTATGCTGGCTTTTGGGGCTGTGGGTTTTTGACCCATGGCCTCCATTTCAACCGCCTTTGAGGGCAAGACGAGCATCACACTATGAACATCTTTCGCCGCCCTGATTACAAATCTGAAGTTACGCTGTTTATCGACCAACTGAAAGTGGCCAAGCCCGAGTTGGAAGCCGAGCAACGCAAAGGCCGCTCCTTGCTGTGGGACAAAATAGTCGACCGTGCGGCCTGGAAAGGCTTTCGCACTGCCGAAGTTGCACAGCAGCCCTACGTCTACCAGACCGAAAACAAATAAGTGCCAAATTGGCTTTAGAGCCCGTGGATAGTGCGGGAGCAGCTATTAATCTATTGACGTTTTCGTAAATCATGACATCACCACAATTTTGCCTGCGCCCAACAAGCGGCGATGATCGTGGGGCGTCTTTGCGCACTCTTGAGCTTGTTGCGCGCGGTTGTCTGCAATTCGCTCAGGTTGTTCGGGCAGTAGTTGGCCATAGCGTGGCGTTTGAGCCAGGCCCACAAATACTCCACCGGATTG
>NKIK01000004.1 GCA_002256115.1 Burkholderiales bacterium PBB3 | reverse complement strand
CCAAGTCCCAGCATCCCCGAGATGGGGCGCTTCTGGGCGGCCATGAAATCCTCGCTGACGACGCTCAGTGAAGGCCGCCTCAGCCCCCAAGAAGCCATGAATGCTGCAGCCCGAAGGATATTGGGAACATGATGAGAGCGGGACAGACACCAGCCTGGTTCAAATGGCCATTGGCATGCGTACTTGCATTGGGTGCCCTGTATGCAGTGATGGTGGTGCATGCCACCGGACAAACCTTGTTGGCGGTCACATTGCTGGGTATTTCCGGCCTGGCTCTGTGGACCTATACCTCGTCCAAGACCCATGCCCTGCGCTACTTGCTCCCGGGTGTCGCTGCGGCGCTGATATTTGTTATCTTTCCAATGCTGTATACCTTTGGCATTGGGTTTACGAACCAGAGTTCGCGCAACCTGCTGGCCCAAGAGCAAGCCTATGCGCATTTGCTCGCTGAGTCGCTGGAGAAGCCCGGATCGCGCAGGGAATTTCAGTTGCAGGCTACTGACAGCTCATGGCGGCTCACTTTGCTTGACGCCACAGGAGCACCTGAATGGATCACACCTGCATTGCAACTCATAGACACAGACAAGACCCCGCAGGTCGTACGCTTGAGTGCTGCCACCTCTGCGTCCAATCGGCCCGCCCCATTGCCTGAGGTCGTACACCACATACCCGTCCTTCGAAAGATTCAGCTGCAACGCCCGGATGGCAGCCTTCTTCAGCTCTCCGGTATTCGCACGTTTGCCGAGTTTGAACCGCTGTACGTCGCAGAGACCCACGCAGCGCTGCGAGATACGCTGACCCGAACGGTGTATTCGCCAGATCCGCAGACGGGGTTCTTCACCAGCGCACAAGGTGACCAGTTGCAACCTGGCTACCGCGTCAACGTAGGCCTGCGACACTTCCTTCGCGTATTCACCGATGACAAGTTTCGCCAACCGTTTCAGAGCGTATTTGGTTGGACGGTCGTATTTGCCGCTCTGTCCGTCTTCTTCGCCGCCGCACTGGGCTTGCTCCTGGCAGTGCTGCTGAAGTGGGATAGCCTGGAGTGCAAAGGCGCTTACCGGCTGGTGCTATTTCTGCCCTATGCAGTTCCCGGCTTTATCTCCATCCTGGTATTCAAAGGGCTTTTCAACCAAAACCTGGGTGAAATCAATCTCATCCTGCACGGTCTTTTTGGTGTAAAGCCCGCTTGGTTTTCCGACCCGTTGCTAGCCAAAACCATGCTTTTGATCGTCAATGTCTGGCTCGGATTTCCCTACATGATGGTGCTGTGCTCCGGACTGGTGAGTTCCATTCCCCAGGACATTTATGAGGCTGCTGCCGTAGCGGGTTCGGGACCCTGGACGACATTTCGACGGCTCACGTTGCCTTTGATCTTGAAGCCATTAACGCCTCTGCTGATTGCCGCGTTTGCCTTCAACTTCAACAACTTTGTACTGATCAGTTTGTTGACCGATGGCAGGCCGGACATCCTGAACACCAAACTACCAGCGGGCACCACGGATATTTTGGTGTCCTACACCTACCGTATCGCCTTTACCGATGCCGGTGCCAACTTTGGTTTGGCTGCGGCCATCTCCACCGTCATCTTCTTCCTGGTGGCCATTTTGTCGCTGCTCAATTTGAAGATGACGCAGTCCAACGACCAACGCAAGGGGTAAAGCAGCATGGCTATCGTCACCGGAAAAAGCCAGCGCTGGCGCATCACTGCGGCCCATGTGGGGCTGTGGATACTTATCGCTATCACGCTGTTCCCGCTGCTGGCGGTGGTGTCTATTTCTTTGCGCCCGGGCAACTTTGCCACCGGCTCCCTGATACCCACATCCATCAGCCTGGAGCACTGGAAGCTGGCGCTCGGCTTTAGCACCACCCTGGCCGATGGCACTGTGGTACAGCCACCTTTTCCGGTGATGCTGTGGTTGTGGAACTCCATCAAGATTGCCACCATTTCATCCCTGCTGATCGTCGGCGTGTCCACCACGGCCGCCTATGGCTTTGCACGCATGAAGTTCCGCTTCAAGAGCACCATCCTCAACAGCATGCTGCTGCTCCAGATGTTCCCGGTGGCTGTGGCGCTGGTCGCTATTTATGCCATCTTTGAGGCTCTGGGTGGCTACATCCCCTGGCTGGGTATTGAGACGCATGGTGGCTTGATCGTGGCCTACATCGGCGGTGTGGCCATGCACATCTGGACCATCAAGGGTTACTTCGAGACCATTCCTACCGAGATTGAAGAATGCGCCAAGGTTGATGGTGCCACCTCGTGGCAAGCCTTCTACAAAGTGCTGTTGCCCATGTCAGTGCCCATCCTGATGGTGGTGTTTGTGTTGGCCTTTATCGGCACCATCATTGAATATCCCATTGCCTCGGTATTGCTGCGCGAAGAACCCAACCTGACGCTGGCCGTGGGCTCCAAGTACTACCTGTATGAGCAGCGCTATTTGTGGGGCGACTTTGCGGCTGCAGCGGTTTTGTCGGGCTTGCCGATCACATTGGTATTCCTGGCCGCCCAGCGCTGGATTGTGTCGGGCCTCACATCGGGTGGTGTCAAAGGCTAATGTCAAAGGTCGAGGGGGTTTACATGCGTTTCGCTTTGCTTTGCGCTGCGGCGCTGATAGTCTGTGGACACGCGGGTGCCGAGGAGGCGATGGCCCTTAATGCCAACCGCTACGACCGCCAACTGGCTAAAACTTTTGAAGCCCGTGAGAAGGACTGGCGTAACGGAGCCATCGTCTACCAGGTACTGCCTGACCGGTTTGCGCCCTCCAGCCGACTCGAAGAAAAGAAGAGTTTGTACCCGGCCCCCAAAGTGCTGCGCCGGTGGGAGGAGTTGCCCGCGCGAGGCACCTACCTGGAGGGTGCGCGCGTTTGGAGCCATGAGATTGATTTCTGGGGTGGTGACTTGCAAAGCTTGGCGGGCAAGCTGGACTATGTGCAGCAGCTCGGTGCCGATGTGGTGTACCTCAACCCGGTGCACCTGGCCTACACCAATCACAAATACGACGCGCTGGACTATGGGCAAATCTCACCCGAGTTTGGCACCCGCGCCGATGTTAAAAATCTGGCGACCGATGTGCACAAGCGTGGCATGAAGCTGGTGCTGGATGGCGTCTTCAATCACATGGGGCGTAACTCACCCAAGTTTGTAGATGCGATGCGCAGCGCCAAGAGCCCGTACCGGGACTGGTTCTTTATCGGCCCCCAATACCCGGGTGGCGCGCGCGCGTGGTGGCTGGCTGAAAACCTGCCGGAGCTGAACCTGGAGAACCCCAAGGTGCGCGACCACGTGTACGCGGCCCCCGACTCGGTGGTGCGCAGTTATCTGCGTGATGGCATCGACGGCTGGCGCCTGGATGTTGCGGTAGACATCGGCTTCAATTATCTGGATGGTTTGACCCGTGCGGCCCACGCGCAGAAACCGGGTTCTTTGGTAGTGGGTGAAATCGCCAACTACCCCAAGGAGTGGTACCCCGCTGTGGACGGGGTAATGAACTTCACCTTGCGCGAGATCATTCTGCGTGTGGCCTCCGGGGCCATGGAGCCCGCGCTGGCCATGGCGATGGTGACGCGCATGGTGGAAGAGTCGGGTACCGAACCCCTGCTCAAGTCCTGGCTGATGCTGGACAACCACGACACGCAACGCATAGCCACGGCTTTGCCCCAGGTGCAGCAGCGCCAACTGGCGCAGGTGCTGCAATTCACCTTGCCCGGTGCACCCAATTTGTATTACGGCAGTGAGCTGGGTATGACGGGCGGAGACGACCCCGAAATGCGAGCACCGATGCGTTGGGATTGGGTTACTGCAGATAACAGGTCGCTGGCCTGGACGCGGCAGTTGATACAACTGCGCAAGAGCCAGCGTGCGCTGCGCGTGGGCAACTACCGCCCGGTAACGTCCAAGAAACTTCTGGCCTTTGAGCGCTACACAGACCGCGCCCAAGATACCGTAGTGGTGGTGGCTAACACCACGGCCGCCGAGGTGACGGAAACCGTGATGGTCGCCAACTCCAAGCTGATGAACACCTTTGCGATGGTCGACCGACTGGGCAGTGGCATATCGCTCAAGATGCAGGCCTCTTTGCTGCAAGTCACGCTGCCAGCCGGTGGCTATGTCGTACTCACGCCTGAACTCAGCCCTGGCGGCGGTTATAGCGCTTACAAACGTGTCCAATGAAAAAACACCTCACCCTTCTGCTGATCTTGTGCGCCGGTTTTGCACATGCGCAATCTCCCTCACCCGCAGCAGCCCCCTGTCAAGCCCAGCCTTTGGGCGGACGGGAGTTGTTCTTGCGCGGGGGCATGAATGGCTGGACTGCACAAGACGACTTTGCCTTCCAATACCAGTGCGATGCGTACTACTTGAATGTCGCGCTCTCGGGGCCGCAGGAATTCAAAATCGGCGATGCGGGCTGGCAAGGCGACAGTAGCTTTGGCAATTCCCCCAGCGGGCAGTTGGTGGTAGGCGGCCAAGGCAATGTTCGCCTTAGTTTTGCAGGTGAGCAGACGCTCAAGTTCAGTTGGGTGGATGCCAAGCCTGTGCTCAGCCTGGGCCCCAAAACCTTTGTGGATCCCAAGGCCCGCCCGGTGACCGACCCGGTGGCCCTGAGCCTGCGCTTTGACTCCCGCGCCAGCGCCTTCAAGCGGCCTTTTGGCGCAGTGGTTTCGGGTACGCCCATCGACTTTGCGGTGGCGGCCCTACCGGGCGTGCGTAAGCTCACCTTGGTGATTGAGAAGCGCCGCATGGAGGGCAACCAAGAGGTGTTGGAATACCAAGAGCTAGCCCGCCAACCCATGACGGAAAAGGCCACTGCCGCAGGTTCCACATGGGTTTCAAGCTATACCTTTGATAGCATAAGCATCTATGGTTACTGGTTTGAGGCACAAGTGGGTGACACCACTTACGTCTTGCAAAATAACAGAGACAGCATTTTCTGGACACGCGAAAAGGGCTCCGGTGGCCTGGGCGCAGTTGGCTTTATGCCGCCAGCGCGCAGTGCCATCCGGCGCTTTCGGCAAACAGTGTTTGATGCTGCATTCAAAGTGCCCGATTGGGCCCCCGATGTGGTCTATTACTACATCTTCCCCGACCGGTTTCGCAATGGCAACCGGGCCAATGACCCACAGCCGGGTGTCAGCAAATACCACCAGCACACGGTGGAACTGCACAAAAACTGGAACGATACGCCCTGGGTGCCCAACACGGGTGATGGATCGGATGCGCAGTACAACAACGACTTCTTTGGGGGCGACCTGGAGGGCATCATCCAGAAGCTGGACTACATCAAAGCCCTGGGGGCCAATACGCTCTACCTGACGCCTGTTTTCAAGGCCGCCAGCAACCACAAGTACGACACGGCAGACTACAAGACCATAGACCCCGGCTTTGGCAGCAATGCCGACTTCAGCCGTTTGACGGCCGAGGCGGCCAAACGCGGCATGCGCGTCATACCCGACACCAGCTTGAACCACTCGGGCGCGGACTCGGTGTATTTCAACCGATTTGCTAACCACGGGTCAGCGGGTGCGTTTCAGGGCGGCAAGATCAACCCCAGTTCGCCCTATGCCGACTGGTACAGCTTGGATGCGAGCCAGACCGAGCCCGACAAACAATTCAAAGGCTGGGTGGGCGTGATGGATTTACCCGAGCTGAACAAGGCCTCTAGCGGCTGGCGCAACTACGCCTTCCGCAATAAAGACTCGGTCATGAAAACCTGGCTGGACCGCGGCGCTGCGGGCTGGCGCATGGATGTGGCACCGTGGGTGAGTGATGATTTTTGGCGCGAATGGCGCAGCGCAGTCAAAGGTCACCGGCCTGATGCACTGACCGTGGCCGAGACCTGGTTTGACGCGTCCAAGTATTTCCTGGGGGACATGTTTGATACCACCATGAACTACATCTTCCGCAACACCGTGCTGGAGTACGCCGCTGGGGGCAATGCCCAGAGCCTGTACCCGAATATCGAGCTGATGCGAGAGGCCTACCCGCCCCAGGCCTTTTATGCGCTGATGAATTTACTCTCCAGCCACGACCAGGCGCGTGCCTTGCACCAGTTTGGCTGGCACGCCGATACCAAGAGCGCCAAAACTATCGCGGAGGCCAAGCAGCGGCTCAAACTGGCGGTGCTGTTCCAAATGACGTTTCCGGGTGCGCCCACGGTGTACTACGGTGATGAAGTGGGCCTGACCGGTGGTGACGACCCCTACAACCGCGCGACTTACCCCTGGGCCGACCAGGGCGGCAAGCCCGATGCCGACATGCTGACCAGCTTCAAACGGCTGATCGGCTTGCGCAAGCAGTACCCGGTGCTGCGCCGTGGGACCATCGATGCGCCTCTGTATCTGGATGCCAACAGCATCGTGCTGCTGCGCCAGTACGGTGGGCAAACCGCCATTACGGCCACCAACAATTCCAAGCACGCGCAGACCGTGACGGTGCAGTTGCCAGCGGCGCTGCAGAGCAAAGCCGCCACCCTGCGATTTGCCGACGCACTGGGCGGGCCGACGGTCACGGCCCGCAACGGTATGCTTACGCTCACCTTGCCACCGCTCTTTGGGGTAGTACTTTTGTCCGTAAAATAGCGTTATTTCAAGCATCAAATCGGCCATTCAGGCCGTGGATAGTGCGGGAGAAGCTACTCTTTTGATAGCGATTGCCGCCTAGCGTATTTCAACAAGCCATGCAAGACTTCAGCGTCAAGTTCAATCTCCGTCCCCAGGTGGTGCGTATTCCGTTAGAGACGGGCCAGTCGGTCTATGTGGTGGATGACGTGCTCGATCACCCCGAGCGGCTGGTGGCGCTGGCGCAAGCGGCGCAAGCCGAGTTTGTACAGGTGCCGGGCAATGCATTCCCCGGCCAGCAGTTGCTGATGGACGATGCTTTCTCGGCCCAGCTGGATGCGTTCTTTCGCCTGCACATCCGCAGCTTGCTGGATAGCCGCCGCAGTTTGCAGATGTTTTCCAGGCTGTCTCGTGTGACGCTGCCGCCCAGCCAGTTAGATGCACGCCAGCGCATCTGCCACCGCGACAGTGCCGGTGTAGACCCTCGCCACACCATTTCTGCGTCGGTCTTGTATCTATTTGAAGACGTGTCTTTGGGGGGAACCGTATTCTTTGCGCCGCGGGGGTCCCGGCAAGAGACCGAAACACTGGTGCATGACGCCAGCGCTCTGGATGCAGCGCAATTTGCCACCAAGTACGGCTGGCCCGCCAGTTATATGGCGCATTCCAACATGTATTTCAAAGTGATTGGCCGGGTGCCCGCCAAGCCCAACCGCATCATCTTTTATGACGGCAATATTTTTCACTCTAGCGACATCAGCCAGCCCGAAAAGCTAAACGCCCCAGACAGCGTGGGGCGTTTAACGATCAACGGCTTTTTTACCTGCACCCGCAAGGCGGCCTAGCGGTCGCGCAGGCCTTCTACGGACAGCTGAACTCTCCAATCCGCATCGATGCCGGTGGGGCGCGGGTAGCGGGCCAGCGCATCTTTGGACACGGACTCCAACCGCTTGATCAGTTCTTGCCGGTCCTCCTGGGCGCGCAGGGCCAGCATTTGCTCGGGTGTCGCGCTTTGGCTGACGCTGTTGTTGGCAAACAGGTTGCCCGCATTGCTGGCGGTGGCCGCGCGGGGGCTGTTGTCCACCAGGGCCAAAGACGACTGGCTGCTGCGGACATCCAAGGTGGCCGTGGCAGGCCGGAAGTCAATCGACACACTGGTGCGCCCCTGGGTAGCGTCCTTGATCACAAACTCCGCATCCAGCGCGGCCACGATACCAGTGACATGCACGCAGGCATCCAAAACGCTGGCGGGCCAAGCAGTGAGCACCTTGGCAAACTGCTCTGCATTGCCGCGCAACCCAGGGTCTACCTGGCAAGCTTTAGGCAATGGCAAATTCGCTTGCATGCTCCACCACAGGGCCGCACCTTTGTCTGGCCCACTGGCAGGCGATGCGTACAGCCCCGCCAAACGGGAGCGCGCACTGGGTGCACCCGCATCGACGGCCTTCATATAGAAGCGGGCCGCACGTTCCAGGTTGGCCTTGAGGCACAGGCCCGTTTCAAACATCACCCCAGCCAAGGCCAGCGCCTCAGGGGTTGCACCGGCCAAGGCGACATTGAGCTCGCGGGCTGCGGCCACACAGTCTCGCGCCTCAATGGCCTGAACAACCAACTTGGTCGACTCACTGGCCGCCTGTGTGGGCAGGGCCAGCGTGGAAACAACAGCGGCAACGACTGAGAGAATGAAAGCTTGGGTACGCATAGTGAAATGAATCCAATGGTTGGGCCATGAGCTTAAGCCATGACAGGGGGAGCAGCGCAATGCTGGGCGATGAAGTCGGCGTGCGTTGGCATGACATTGACACACGCACCGATCACACCTTCTACCTCATTCAGGTAGGTTTGGATTTCAGTTTCGCTCAGCAAGTCGGCCAGGGGGTGATAAGACTGGGGCTTGATGCGCTGGCCATGCATGACTTGCAGCCAGCTCACCTTTGTAAAGAGCTCATTGCCTTCGCGGTAGACGCGGCCGTTGGAGCGGTACAAATCCATGCGCTCGGTCAAGCTAGCTGGCACTTCCATCTCGCGGCAATAGTTCCAGAAAGGCGAGTCACTGCGCTCGGTGGCTTTGTAATGCAGGATGATGAAGTCACGCACCCAGTCGTACTCCTGGTTCATGATGCGGTTGTAAGCTGTGGTGTCCGCCGCCTCAAATCCAGCCGATGGGAAAAACGTCAAAAGGTGGGCGATGCCCATCTGCACTAGGTGAATGCTGGTGGACTCCAGGGGCTCCACAAAGCCGCTGGCCAGGCCAATGGCAATACAGTTTTTATTCCAGGCTTTTTTACGCTTACCGGTCACAAATTTGACCGTGCGCGGATCGGCCAGGGGCGCGCCGTCTAGGTTACTGAGCAAGATGGCGGTGGCTTCGTCTTCGCTCATGAATTTGCTAGAAAAAACATGCCCGTTGCCAATGCGGTGCTGCAGGGGAATGCGCCATTGCCAGCCCGCACTTCGCGCGGTAGAGCGGGTGTAGGGCGTCAATACCTTGGCTGACGCACAGGGTATGGCGATAGCCCGGTCACAGGGCAGCCAATGGGACCAATCCTCAAAGCCGGTTTTCAGTGCGCCTTCGATTAACAGGGCCCTAAAGCCAGAGCAATCGATAAACAGGCTGCCTTCAATCTTTTGACCGTTCTCTAGCACCACGGCTTCAATATGACCGTCGGCATCGCGCACTATCACATTGTTGATCTTGCCTTCGATCCGCGTGACGCCACGGGCTTCGCTGAATTTGCGCAAAAACTTGGCGTACAGGCCGGCATCAAAGTGGTAAGCATGGGCGATCTGCGACAACGGCGAATTGGGCATGTCCGGCAGGGCACGCATAAATTTGTTGTCGTGGCAGGCGGCCGTATTGATGGAGTAGTGGTCCAAATCTTTGGCCTTGCCCGCCAAGTACTGCTTGAGCCAGTATTGGTGAAAGTCGCAGGTCCAATTGTCTTGGCCGATTACGCCAAAACCGTGCACATAGCGGTCCCCCAAGCGGCCCCAATTGACAAACTCAATCCCCAGCTTGAACGACGCTTGGGTCTCGCGCATGAATTGGTCTTCATCCAAATCCAGCAGACGATTGAACAGGTTGATCATCGGGATGGTGGCTTCGCCCACGCCGATGGTGGAAATCTCATCCGACTCCACCAACTTGATGTTGTATTGCCCTTTGAGTACTTTAGACAGCGCCGCAGCCGTCATCCAGCCGGAGGTGCCACCACCAACAATCACAACATCAAATTTTTTATCTTGTTCCATAACAGCCATGCATTAGGTTGAGAGACTTGGGTCAGCAAGGTTTTAGGAATTCTATTTGACCCAAAAATAAAAAGCCCCTTGCCGCAACATTCGGCAAGGGGCTTTGGCTCAAGTCTGCTTATTGCAGTTTGTACGACACTTTGAATGCGATGGATGCGCCGGTCTCTGTCTTGGACTGCTCAGAGCCATCGACGTTCAACTGGCGGTACACCGGCTTGTTCAGGTTGTTGCCTTCAACCCGAATGCTCAGGCCTTTTGCAGGGCCTTGCTGGAATTCGTAACCGAATTGCGCAGACACCCAGCTGGAGCCTTCAATGAAGCGCAGTGTGGGGTAACCACCGATGGAGTCATTGGCAACGCTACCCACGTAGGTGGAGCGGCGGTTGGTGGCGATGAACGCGCTGAAACCATTCTTTTCGTAGTACAGCGTCAGCTTGGAGTTGTCTTTCGACAGACCTGGCAACGGAATCGTTGCACCGGTTGTGGGCACTTGCTGGTTCGGGTTCAGACCGGTCAAGTTAGGCAAGTTCACCGAGCTGTCGGTCGTGGAGAAGCTGCCGCTCATGCCGAAGCCATCCAGCATCGGAACCACCAGGTTGAAGGGGGCAGACACTGCCAACTCAATACCCTTGAGGTCGCCGCCATTGCCGTTCACGGTGGTGGTGAAGGTACCAATCGAGCCCGCTGCAGGAATCGGCAAACCAACTTGTCCTGCGGCTGCACGGAAGTCATAGGCCGTGTTGGTTCCAGGCGTGATGTAGGTGTCCAGCTTCTTGTAGAAAGCTGCTGCACTGAAGTAGGCCTTGGTGCCAAAGTATTTCTCGTAAGAAATATCCAGCGCCAGCGCCTTGAAGGGCTTCAGTTCAGGATTGCCTGCGGAACCGACCAGCTTGCCAAAGGTGGCAATGTTTCCGGCATTGTTGTCGACGTTGACTGCCAACGAATTGCGCATGTCGGTCAAGGTGGCACGGGCGATTTGCTGTGCCATACCAAAGCGCAACACATTGCCAGAGCCCAGATCACCGCTCAGGTTCAAGGAAGGCAGCACGTCGGTGTAGGTGGTTCCTGCAGAAGTCAGGCCGCCCTTGGCAGGGTTGGCCAGCACCACATCAGAGCCAATACCGGCGCGGAAACCTGTCGAAGACTGGTCGGTGTTGACAACCTGAACGCCGACATTGCCGCGAACCGGGATAGAAGCCACTGCCGTATCCAGATTCAGCTTCACGTAGCCGGTAGTCACTTTTTCTTTGATGCCCCAAGTCTTGGACAGGATGTCATCGTTGAACTTGCGCAGAATCGTTGCACCGGGCCACAGGCCAGCCACAGGGTCAAAGGTCAACAGGTTCAGACCGGTATTGCCCACGTTTTCGATCACATAAGAGCCAGCAGGGAAGGCGATAGGACCAGTGCCGTTGCCTGCGGAGGAAACGATCAAGCCTTCGTCCGTCGTGCGGTCTTTGGTACGCGATGTGTAGTTAGCACCAAACTGAATGTCGGAGAACATCGAGCCTTCTGGCATTTCTTTGGTGAAGTCCAGGCGTGCGCCTTCGACTTTGTCTTCAATCGTTGGACCCTTGGAGTAGCCGTGCTGTGGCACGCCGTTGATGCCGCTCCAGCCAGATTGGTCCCGAACCTTGATGATGTTGGTGTCGGTGTAGGCCAGGGGCGTGCCGGGTGTGAACTTGACGCTGCCAGAGGTGTTGTCAAAGGTCAAAGTGTCAGCACCAGGAATGCCGGCATAGACCTCAATGTTGCGCTCCACACGGGTGGCAGAGTTCGCGTTCAAGTCCAGAGAAGCAGTCCAGCCGCCACCCATCTTCAAGGTGTTCTTCCATCCGATGGACTTGTTTTCGTCGTTGTCGAAAATGGTTTCAATGCGGTCGATCAAACCATTCGGGCCGCCCGAAAACTGGAATGTGCCCTTGGTGGCCACGCCGTTCACAATCGTTGCGTTGGTGATCGGGCCGCCCAAGCCTGCTTGCACGATGTTCTTCTTTTGGATGTTGTCCGCCTTGGCGTAGAACAGATCCAATTGGCTGCGGAATGCTTTGTTTGGCTGGTAGGCAATGATGGCGGCTACGCCATCACGCTTGTCGCTGTTGAGCTGGCTGCGGTATTCAATACCGCTACCGAATGGGCCCGGAATGGTGACGTTGGGAACCACGGTGCCATTGGGCAATGTGGCGTTCACCGTGGCGCTACCCCAGCCGCCAGTGCCCACTTCATTGCTAGTACCGTCCACGCGGACCATACCCAAGGCGATACCGATAGTGCGGTCGGCAAATTGGTCGATGTAGGTCAAGCTCTTGCGTGTGGTGGCACCTTCAGGCACGCCGTCCAGGCCCACGCCATTGCGTGTTTTTTGGTAGCTGGCAAACAGCACACGGCCTGGGAAAGCCAGGGGGTCAATGAGTTTGTTGTCAATCGTGCCAGCCAAGCCAGCAGTCATCAGGCCGGCATCGGTCGTCTTGTAAACGGTGGCACCGCCAATGAGCTCAGACGGGTACACGCTCAGGTCCACAGCGCGGCTATCGCCGGTGCTGGTTTGCTCGCGGCCGTTCAGCAAGTAGCCATTGAAGTCGGGGCCCAGGCCGCGAATGCTGATGGTGGAAGCTGCGCCAGATTTGGTGCGCTGGGTAGTAACGCCAGGCAGACGTGCCAGGGATTCCGCAATGGTGGAGTCCGGCAGCTTGCCAATGTCTTCTGCAGAAATGGACTCAACGATGGCGTCCGAATTTTTCTTGACCGAAATGGCGTCTTCAATGCCCTTGCGAATACCGGTGACGGTCACCGTACCAAGCCCGTTGGTGGCTTGTTGTGCGTATGCACTGCTAGTGGAAACCAGCAATACCGCGCAACCTGCTGCCACCGGGGCGAGCGCAAACAGGGAACGCTTGATGCCAAGCGCGTTGCCGCGCTTGATTGGGGAAGTTTTCATTTATATCTCCTAAGGCTCATCGAACAAACACAGACCAATGGGGGTGTACCTGCGGTGCTCCCAACACGGGAGTAAACAATCAGTGACACCCCAGTTTGTATCAAAACAAGATATTTGCAGACATAGGGGTAAACACTGATTTGGTGCGAAGTTGGTGATTTATGCACCACTTGTGTCGCTTTTATCTGCAAAATAGCAACAGTTTCTGATTTGCCTGCCACTCAACGAATCATTTTTTGCATTTTTTAATTGGGTGTGTAGGCAAACTACAAATGTGTGATCGTCATTTTTAGAGGTTACTTGGCTGCGAACAAAGCGAGCTCAGAATGCTTTGTAGGTGCGCTTGGGGCGCGTGGCGTCCGGTTAGCGCGGTCAGTAAGTGCACCAAAAAGCACAAATCTCAGAGTGCCGTGTGTGTATTTTTGGATCGACGGGGGCTGAATGCAGCGCCACGCGTTTGGGGTGACCGGCAACCGACGTGGGGGATGTGTTGGTGTCACGAAAAAGTGTTGTTTTACTAATTCGGGTGCCAGATGTGGCCTGGGGAATTTAAAAATCTATGGGAAAAATCATAGTTTTCCCTAATTTTTGTCTTAGTTTAGATGCGTTAGACTAAGTGTTGTTTGACTACAAATTTGCGGGCCAGTTGTCGGCTTGCGCGGGGTATTTTGCATGAATCAGGGATTTCCGAGGTTGTTGGGCGATATCGGTGGCACCAATGCACGCTGGGCGTGGCAAGCCAGTGCGGGTGCTGATCTGCAGGACATTTCTGTCCAGCCTTGTGGTGCCAGTGCCTCGCTGGAAGAGTCTGCCAAGGGCTATTTGCGCGCCCACGGCCACCAAAACCCACAGTGGGCGGGTATCGGCATTGCCACCGCCATCACCGGTGATGAAGTGCGCATGACCAACAACGATTGGCGCTTCTCCATTGCTGAGTTTCAACAGACCATGGGGCTGCAGCGGTGTTTGGTGGTCAATGATTTCACATCACTGGCTTTGAGCTTGCCCGCACTCAAGCCTTCGGATTTGCTTGCCATCGGTGGCGGTGCTGCTATTGCAGACCAGACCATCGCTTTGCTCGGGCCTGGTACCGGCTTGGGGGTGTCCGGCCTGATTGCCGATGGCAAGGGGCAATACACCGCTTTGAGCGGCGAGGGCGGGCATGTCACTCTGGCCGCTGCGGATGACCGCGAAGCCGCGCTGCTGAGCGCGCTGCGCAAGACCTTCGCGCATGTGAGTGCCGAGCGTGTTTTGTCAGGCCCTGGCTTGGTCAACCTGTACAACGCGGTGTGTGCCACCGAGGGCGTGGCTCCTAAGGCCTTGAGCCCCGCCGATGTGACGGATGCCGCCATCGCCCGCACCGATGCGCAGTGCGTCGTGGCCGTGGAGTACTTCACCCGGTTCTTGGGCAGTGTGGCTGGCAATCTGGCGCTTACACTTGGTTCTTTGGGGGGCTTGTACATCGGCGGCGGGATCGTCCCACGCCTGGGTGCAGCGTTTGACCAAGCCTTGTTCCGCCAGCAGTTTGAAGCCAAGGGCCGCTACCAGGCCTTGCTGCAAAGCATGCCGGTGTGGCTGATTACGGCGTCAACACCGGCGCTGGTCGGGGCGAGTCGCGCATTGGATGTCCTCTCTTGATGTTTTGCTCCATGAGGTGATTTCTCCATGTCTGACCTGCGCTTTGACCATCCCCGCCTGATTGCTGATATTGGCGGCACCTTTGCGCGGTTTGCCCTCGAAGTCGAACCCCATGTGTTTGAGCAAAACGCATCTTTGCGTTGTGCCGATTTTGCGGACTTCTATGCCGCGGTAACGGCCTATGTATCGGGCCTGAATGGCGTGACCCAGGGCGACATCAAGCACGCTGCGGTGGCCATTGCCAACCCCGTGGCGGGCGATGAAGTCCGCATGACCAACTACCACTGGAAGTTTTCCATCGAGCAGATGCGCCAGCGCCTGCAACTGGACAACTTGGTTGTGGTCAATGACTTCACCGCGTTGGCGATGTCCGTGCCCGGCTTGTCGCCCCAGCAGCGCCGCCAGTTTGGCAGCGGTGCCGCGGTGCCACGCAGCGTGGTCGGCCTGATCGGTGCGGGCAGTGGTTTGGGCGTCTCGGGCCTGATCCCGGCCGATGACGGCTGGATTGCGCTGGGTACCGAGGGCGGCCACACCAGTTTTTCTCCGCACGATGAGCGCGAAATTTTCATTCTGCAATATGCGTGGCGCAACCATGCGCACGTGTCGTTTGAGCGCTTGCTGTCTGGCCCCGGTATTGAGTTGATTCACCGTGCTTTGACAGAGCGCGCCGGGCGTCATGCGTCTGACCTGGGTGCGCCAGAAATCACCAAGCTGGCCCTGGAAGGCAGCGACGCCATTTGCAAAGAAACCATTGATGTGTTCTGCGCCATCTTGGGCACGGCGGCGGCCAATCTGGCAGTGACCCAAGGTGCGTTTGGCGGCATTTATATTGGCGGCGGCATTGTGCCGCGCCTGGGCCAGTATTTTGATCAGTCGCCCTTTAGAGAGCGCTTTGAGGACAAGGGGCGCTTTACGGATTACATGAAGGGCATTCCCACCTTCGTGATCACCGCGCCAGACGCCACTTTGCTCGGTGCATCCGTCATTTTGTCGTCCCAGCTTAAGGAGCTAGATGGTGGCGATGGCTCTGCCATTTTGGGGCAGATCCGCCGCGTATTGCCTAGCCTTTCGCCCGCAGAGCAACGCGTGGCGCAGCATGTGTTGTCGCAGCCCCGCTCTGCGCTGAATGACCCGATTGCGCAGATTGCCAAATCAGCCGAAGTGAGCCAGCCCACGGTGATTCGGTTTTGTCGGTCTATGGGCTGCGAAGGCCTGTCAGACTTCAAGCTGCGCCTGGCCTCGGGTTTGACGGGCACCATTCCTATCACCCACACCCAAGTCACTGGCAGTGATTCCATGCTGGAGCTGGGTGCCAAGGTGCTGGGCAATACGGCATCGGCCATATTGCAAGCCCGCGACCACCTGAACCGCGACAGTATGGACAAGGCCATGCGCTTGATTGCCGGTTCCACCCGCCTTGAGATTTATGCGGTGGGCCACTACGGCGCGGTTGCGGATGATGCACAGTTCAAATTTCTGCGCGTGGGCGTGTCTGCCGTGGCCTATACCGATCCACGCTTGCAGGCGCTTGCGGTAAATTTGGTCAGCCCGGATACCGTCGTCCTCATCATCAGCAGCAGCGGGCGCATTCCTGAGTTGCTGGAGGTGGCCGACAAGGCGCAGGCGCGGGGTGCCAAAGTGATTGCCATCACGGCCAGCCAATCGCTGTTGGCGCGCAAGTCAGACCTGCCTTTGATCGTGGACCACGTGGAAGACATCAACACCCAAGTGCCCATGATCAGCCGGGTCTTGCACTTGTTGATGGTGGACATCTTGGTAGTGGGCGTGACCCTGCAACGTGGAGCCGCCGTGCCTGCGCTGGGTAGCGATGCCACCCAGGGTCTGGATGAAATGGCACCCAGCACCGCCAGCACCGGTGCCCGCCGCAAGGCACCGGGTATCAGCGCGGCGGGGCCGCTGGCGCACTTAACATCGCACAGTCGGTAAGCACCTTCGCGGCTTGCCCTGTGCGGTCCATTCCAGCAGCCATGCGGTGATGGGCCACTCTATTTCTCCATGAAACGGATGTCGACAATGCGCTCACTGCTTCTTGTTTTGCTGGCTGCCTTTTGCCTTGGTTCCGCCTATTCGGCGTTTGCCGCACCCGAATCTGGCAAAAAAGTAGTGGGCTACTACATAGGCTGGGCGCGGGATGCGCGCAGCTTTCCGCCCGAAAAGATTGATGCCAACAAGCTCACCCACATCAACTACGCCTTTGCCAATATCGTCGACGGCAAAGTGGCGATGGGCGATCCGGTGGCGGATGTGGCCAACTTTGCGGGTCTGCGTGCGCTGAAGAAAACCAACCCGAAGTTGAAGCTGCTGGTATCCGTGGGTGGCTGGAACTGGTCCAAGCACTTCTCGGATGTCGCGCTGACGCCCGCCAGCCGCAAGCTGTTTGCCGATAGCGCGGTGGCCTATCTGCAAACCCACCAGATCGATGGTGTGGACCTGGACTGGGAGTTCCCGGTGGGCGGCGGCGCAGAGGGAAATAGCGCGCGCCCAGAGGACAAACAAAACTTCACGCTGCTGCTGCAAGCCGTGCGCCGCGCGCTGGATGCTGCCGGCAAGAAGACCCGCACCCCCAGTCGAACTCATTACCTGCTGACAATTGCCAGCAGCCCTGGCCCGGACTTTGTGAAGAATACCGAGCTGCTGGACGTGGCTAATACGGTGGACTGGATCAACATCATGGGCTATGACTTTCATGGCACCTTCAGCAAGCGCAGCGGCCCCAATGCACCCTTGTTTGCGGACCCTGCCGATGACATCCAGGGCAGTGCGTCGGTGCTCAACGTGGCGGGTGGTGTAGCAGGGCACATCAAGGCTGGCGTTCCGCTGAACAAGATCGTGCTCGGCATGCCGTTTTATGGCTACGTGTGGAAGGGCTGCACCAACGCCACGCAGGGCGAATACCAGACATGCACCGGTCCAGCCAAGGGCACCTGGGAAGACGGCAGTCTGGAGTATTCGGATATTGCAGCCAACTACCTGAACAAGCCGGGCTTCACCCGCCACTGGAATGCAGCGACCAAAACCCCATCGCTGTGGAACCCGGATGGTGGCATCTACATTGCCTATGACGATGCGGAATCCATCGGCCTGAAACTGGATTTTGTGGTGCAGCAAAAGCTGGGTGGCGTGATGATTTGGGAGATAACTACCGACCGCGATCGCGTTTTACTTACGCCGATTGCGAAACGAATGTTGGGAATACATCGTTAAGCCCATGAACTTCGCGTAACATTCGCCCCGTGCCGCGTGTCTTCATGCGGTACATGTTCTGCGGTGAGTGTTAGTCACGCGTTTGCATAAGTCTTTATTGGTTTGTTGTTTTCGGCTATGGACTCCATCGTTTTTTGATTTTTTTCTAGGAGTCCTTTCATGGGCAACAAACTGTACGTTGGCAATCTGCCATATTCTTTCCGCGACCAAGATTTGCAACAGCAATTCGGTGAGCACGGCACCGTGACCAGCGCCAAGGTCATGATGGACCGCGACAGCGGTCGTTCCAAAGGTTTCGGATTTGTGGAAATGGGCGATGACGCTCAAGCACAAGCCGCTATCAGCGCCATGAATGGCCAACAATTCGACGGCCGTGCACTAACCGTGAACGAAGCCAAGCCCATGGAGCCACGCGCTCCCCGTTCGGGCGGCTACGGCGGTGGTAACGGTGGTGGTGGTTACGGCGGCGGCAATGGCGGCGGTGGCGGTTACGGCGGTGGCCGTAACAGCTACTAAGCAGTCTGGGAATTCACCCCACACAAAAAAAGAGGCCTTCGGGCCTCTTTTTTATTGGGGCTCCTAGGCTCCAAACTTCAATGGTTCTGTGTATCAGCACTCCACAATATTCACCGCCAGCCCGCCGCGTGCCGTCTCTTTGTACTTGGTCTTCATGTCCGCGCCGGTTTCGCGCATGGTCTTGATGACTTTGTCCAGACTCACAAAGTGTGAGCCGTCGCCGCGTAACGCCATGCGGGCGGCGTTGATAGCTTTCACGGACGCGATGGCGTTGCGTTCGATGCATGGGATCTGCACCAAGCCGCCCACCGGGTCGCAGGTCAGGCCCAGGTGGTGTTCCATGCCAATCTCGGCGGCGTTCTCCACCTGCTCGGGCGTGCCGCCCATGACTGCGCACAGCGCACCGGCGGCCATGCTGCAGGCCACACCCACTTCGCCTTGGCAGCCCACTTCGGCACCGCTAATGCTTGCGTTCTCTTTGTAGAGGATGCCGATGGCCGCTGCAGTGAGCAGGAAGTCGATCACGCCCGCATCGTTGGCTGCAGGCACAAAGCGTGTGTAGTAGTGCAGCACCGCTGGGATGATGCCGGCTGCGCCATTGGTGGGCGCGGTCACCACGCGGCCGCCCGCAGCGTTTTCTTCGTTCACCGCCAGTGCGTACAGGTTGACCCAATCCAGCACTTGCAGCGGGTCGCGCAGTGCGGCCTCGGGGTTCTCGCTCAGCGCACGGAACAGCGGTGCCGCGCGGCGTTTGACCTTAAAGCCACCGGGCAGCACGCCATCGGTGCGGCAGCCGCGCTTCACGCAGTCTTGCATCACCTGCCAGATGCGCAGCAGGCCCGCGTCAATCTCGGCATCGGTGCGCCAATGCTGCTCGTTGCGCCGCATGATTTGCGCGATGCTTAAGTTGTGTTCTTGTGCCAGCACCAGCAGCGCATCGCCACTGGTGAAGGGCAGGGGCAGCACGGTGGCGTCGGGTGCGATCACCTTTTGGCGCGAGCCATCGGCGGCCACTTCATCGCTGACGATAAAGCCACCGCCCACCGAGTAGTACACCCGGTTCGCCAGCTCGTTGCCTGCTGCGTCCAGCGCCACAAACCGCATGCCGTTGGCATGAAAAGGCAGTGGCGCGCGCATGAAAAGCAGGTCGTCTTTTTCATTGAAGGCGATGGCCTGCACGCCCGCCAAAAGCACACGCTTGTTACTACGCACTTCGGCCAACAGGTCGGGGATATGGTCCACATCCACCGTGTCGGGCTCATGGCCGCTCAGGCCCAAGAGCACGGCCACATCGCTGGCGTGGCCCTTGCCGGTGGCGCCTAGTGAGCCATGCAGCCAGCAGCGCACGGTAGCCGTTTGCGCCAGCAAGTCGCTGTGCTGTAGCCGCGCCACAAACTGCCGCGCGGCCCGCATCGGCCCCACGGTGTGGGAGCTGCTGGGCCCCATGCCGATCTTGAACAGATCAAATACGGATACTGCCATCGCGTTCTCCTAGTTATGCGTTGCCGCCGGGCCGTCCCAAGGCGACGACAGCCCCCTCGGGGGGCAGCGCAGTACGCGCAGCGACCAGCGTGGGGGTAATGCCTTGTAGTGTGAATGAATTGGCCTTGGGTGCAAAGTGCGCGTGCACATGCCCCACCAATTGGTGCGCGGTGATGGCCGACAGCGTCCAGCCCAAGTGACCGTGGCCGGTGTTGTAGAACACATTCGCGCGTCTGCCCGCACCCACGCGCGGCAGCATGGTGGGCATCATGGGGCGCAGGCCCGCCCAGGGCTCCACGCGGCGTGTGCTCACTTCTGGGAAGCACTGGTTAACCCAGTTCACCAGAGGACGAATGCGGTCCGCGCGGATATCGAAGTCAATGCCATTGAACTCGGCCGTGCCCGCTACGCGGAAGCGGTCTTGCCCCAAACGGCTGGTCACCAGCTTGGTCTCGTCGTCCAGCAGGCTCACCTGCGGCGCGGCTTGCTGGCTGGCTTCGTCGTTCAGCTGCACGGTAATGGAGTAGCCCTTGACCGGATAAATGTTCAGCCGGTCGCCCAACTGCGCCGCAATGCCACGGCCATGCACACCCGCGCACACCACCACGCCGTCAAACACCTGCGTCTCGGTGCCCGCATCGCTCTGCAAAACTAAATCGGCACGCGTGCCATCGGCAGAGGCTTTCAGCACCTGGTAGCCATACAAAAACTTCACGCCCAAGCGCGCGCAGGCCTGCGATAGACCGTGGGTGTATTTGTGGATATCGCCTGTGGAATCGCTCTCGGTGAAGTAACCACCGTAGTACTGCCCCTGTAGTGTGGGTTCAATCGCGCGCATCTCGTCGGGGGTGACTGCTCGGCGCGCCAAGCCACCGGCGGCCAGCATGGTGGACACTTTGCCCGCGTGCTCAAAGCCCGCCTTGTTGCGGTAGATGTGCAAGATGCCTTGGCGCTTGTGGTCAAAGTCAATGCCTTCTTTTTCGGCCCAGCCAAACAGGTGCTCACGCGCGGCAATGGCCAGGCGTGTGGTGGTCTCGGTGTTCTCGCGGTACTTGGGGATCGCGGCCACAAACTCGGCCATCCAGCTCAGCTTGTGCCAGGTGGGCGCGGGGTTCATCAAGAGCGGGGCGTCCTTGGTGAACATCCACTTCAGGCCCTTGACGATGGTGCTGGGGTGGGTCCAGACCTCGGCATTGGACGCCGACAGCTGCCCGCCGTTGGCATAGGAAGTTTCCATGCCCGCGTAGCGGTTTTTCTCGATCAGGGTGACCTGGTAACCCGCCTTGGCCAGGGTGTAGGCGCTGGTAACGCCGGTGATGCCGCCGCCGATGATGGCAATGTGTTTCATAAAGCACTCTCTTCAAGAACAGTCGCAAACATAGAAGTCGCCGACCCACACACCGTGTGCAGGTGACGACCCCCTCTGTTTGAGACCTGAGAGATTCACCACTGGCCTTGTAGGCCAGCGGCTTGCTCCTGCGGTGTGCCGTGGGGACTAGTCCACGGCAGCTCTTCAGAGTGCTCTGGGATTCAACATCCCTATCGAAGCGGTCCTGGGTGCCTGAGAGTTTCCGGGGTGGTTGCTCCTTCGGCGCTGGCGTTTTGAGGCGCCAGGCTCTCCCGCTGCGATGCCAGGTCTGGCCTGGTTAGTGCAGTGTTACACGCTGTCTGGAACATAAACCCGCGTCTTTTTGCCCATGGCGGCGTTGCAAATCCTCGCAATAGTGGAACTATTGCTGTGGTTTGCGCCTTGCCCTGAACAAAAATCCATCGGTTTTATCTGTTCCATCCAGCGTGTAACACTGCACTGAGGCGGCTGCATGCAATGCAGTGCCGCCCTGAATTTCTCAACTTAGCTTTCAGCGTACTCGGTCAATGGCACGCAGCTGCAGAACAGGTTGCGGTCGCCATAGACGTTGTCCACCCGGCCCACACTGGGCCAGTACTTCACCGCCTTCAGGCAGGCCACCGGGAAGGCACCCACCTCGCGGCTGTAGGGGCGGTTCCATTCGGCGCCCAGCAAGCTGGCAGCGGTATGGGGAGCATGCTTCAAAGGGTTGTTGTCTTGTGGCCAGCTTCCGGCTTCGACTTGTGCGATTTCGCCACGGATGGCGATCATGGCGTTGATAAAACGGTCCAGCTCGGCCAGCGTTTCGCTTTCGGTGGGTTCCACCATCAGCGTGTTGGGCACGGGGAAGGACAGCGTGGGCGCGTGGAAGCCATAGTCCATCAGCCGCTTGGCCACGTCTTCGGCCATCACGCCGCAGGTGTCCTTGAAACCACGCAAATCCAGAATGCATTCGTGCGCCACATGGCCGTTGCTTGACGCGTACAGCGTGGGGTAGTGGTCAGTCAATCGTGCGCTGATGTAGTTGGCTGCCAGGATGGCCGCTTCGGTCGCGTGCTGCAGACCGTCGGCGCCCATCATGCGGCAGTACATCCAGCTGATGGGCAACACCGCGGCATTGCCCAGGGGAGCTGCGCTGACTGCGCCCGTGCCGGGCACACCGCCGGTGGCGTGGCCGGGCAGGAAGGGCACTAGGTCAGCCACCACACACACAGGACCGACGCCTGGGCCGCCACCGCCGTGGGGGATGCAGAAGGTCTTGTGCAGGTTCAGGTGGCTTACGTCGCCGCCAAACTCGCCGGGGGCTGCCGTGCCCACCAACGCGTTCATGTTGGCACCGTCCACATACACGCGGCCGCCATGCTGGTGCACCAGGGCGCACAGTTCTTTGACGCTGGTTTCAAACACGCCGTGGGTGCTGGGGTAGGTGATCATCACCGCGGCCAGGTTGGCGCTGTGCTGTTCGCATTTGGCTTGCAGGTCGGCCATGTCCACGTTGCCGTTGTCATCGCATTTGGTAACCACCACCGTCATGCCCACCATCATGGCGCTGGCCGGGTTGGTGCCGTGCGCGCTGCTGGGGATCAGGCAGATATTGCGGTGGCCCTGGCCTTTGGCTTCGTGGAATGCCTTGATCACCAGTAGGCCCGCGTATTCGCCCTGGCTGCCCGCGTTGGGCTGCAGGCTGATGCCGGCATAACCCGTGGCGGCGCACAGCCAGGCGCGCAGTTGTGCGTCGAGCTCGGTATAGCCAACGCGCTGGTCAGCTGGGCAGAAGGGGTGGATGTTGGCGAACTCAGGCCAGGTGATGGGGATCATCTCGCTGGTGGCGTTGAGCTTCATGGTGCACGAGCCCAGCGGAATCATGCTGCGGTCCAGCGCCAGATCCTTGTCGCTCAGCATGCGGATGTAACGCAGCATGCCGGTCTCGGAATGGTGGGTGTTGAACACCGGGTGCGTCATGAAGGGGGACGTGCGACGCAGCGCGGCGGGGATCAGTGAATCCACTGTTGTGCCTTCCAACGCCTCCACGCTCGGTAACGGCATTCCCGGTTGCGCGAACAGGCTCCACAGCAGCGTGATGTCTTCGCGCGTGGTGGTTTCGTCCAATGAGATGCACAGGTAGTTTTCGAAGTAAGTCCGCAAGTTAACCCCCAGGGTCACTGCGCGGTTCGTTATCGACTCGGTAGCGCCATCGGTCTTGAGGCTCACCGTGTCAAAGGTGGCTTGGGGGCGCACCGGGGCACCCAGTTGCTCCAGGCCCTTGGTCAGAATGGCGGTGAACTTTGCCACGCGTTGGGCGATGCGGGTCAGGCCCTCGGGGCCGTGGTACACGGCGTACATGCTGGCGATGACGGCCGGCAGCACCTGTGCCGTGCAGATGTTGGAGGTGGCTTTTTCGCGGCGGATGTGTTGCTCGCGGGTTTGCAGCGCCAGGCGGTAGGCCGGGTTGCCGTGGGTGTCGATACTCACGCCCACAATGCGGCCGGGCATAGAGCGTTTGTATTCGTCGCGGCAGGCCATGTAGGCGGCGTGTGGGCCGCCGTTGCACAGGGGCATGCCAAAACGCTGGGTGGTGCCGACCACAATGTCGGCGTCAAATTCACCGGGTGGTGTCAGCAGTGTCAGCGCCAGCAGGTCGGCGGCTACGATGAAGGCGGCCTGTTTGCTGTGCACCAGCGCCACGTCGGCGCGCAGGTCGTCAATGCGGCCGCTGGTAGCGGGGTACTGGGCCAGCACGGCAAAGTAGTCACCGGCCAGCGCGGCGTCCCACTCGGGTGCGGAGTTGGCCAGCGTAACGGTAATGCCCAGCGGCGCGGCGCGGGTCTGGATCACCTCGATGGTCTGAGGGTGGCAGTCGCCGGCCACCACAAGCACATTGCTTTTGCTTTTGACACTGCGCTTGGCCAGCGTCATGGCTTCGGCTGCGGCGGTGGCTTCGTCCAGCATGGACGCATTGGCCATGGGCATGCCGGTCAGGTCACACACCATGGTCTGGAAGTTCACCAGCGTTTCCATGCGGCCCTGCGAAATCTCGGCCTGGTAGGGCGTGTAGGCGGTGTACCAGGCTGGGTTTTCCAGAATGTTGCGCAGGATCACGCCGGGTGTGTGCGTGCCGTAGTAGCCCTGGCCTATGAAGCTCTTGAGCACCTTGTTCTTGCCTGCCAGCACCTTGATCTCGGCCAGCGCTGCCGCCTCAGAAATCGCAGCGGGGATGTCCATCTTGCTGCTGCGCGCAATCGAACGCGGCACGATGCTGTCGATCAGCGCACGGCGCGAGGTCTCGCCGATGGCCTTGAGCATCAGCGTTTCGTCGGCGGCAGAAATGCCGATGTGGCGGGCGTGGAATTCGCTAGCGTTTTCGAGTTGGGCGAGAGTTGGGGCAGAGGTCGTTGGCATGGCAGGCGGTCAATCAAACCGTTCGCCCTGAGCCCATCGAAGGGCAAGCGAAACGGTGAACAAAATAAAGGCGGGCTTCGATCCTTCGACGGGCTCAGGATGAACGGATTTAGGCCCGAACGGTTTTGGTTTAGGCAGCAGCAGCGAAGCTGGTGTAGCTGGTTTCGTCCATCAGGCCTTCAAGCTCGGCCACATTGGCCAGCTTCACCTTGAAGAACCAGCCCGCACCCAGTGGGTCGGTGTTGGCTAGGGCTGGGTCGGCGCGCAGGGCTTCGTTCACTTCGGTGATCTCACCGGTCACAGGCATATACACATCGGCTGCAGCCTTGACCGACTCCACCACGCCGGCAATGTCTTTAGCAGCAAAGCTTGCGCCCACCGCTGGCAGGTCCACAAACACCACGTCGCCCAGCGCGTCTTGCGCGTGGGTGGTGATGCCCACGGTGGCGATGTCGCCTTCAATCTTGAGCCATTCGTGGTCGGGGGTGTACTTGATGGTCATGGAGAACTCCTAAAACTTGAAATTGAAACTGAATTGAATAAAACCAAAACTTGAACCTGCCAGGACAGACTTTAGCCGCCCCGGCGCTCCGCATTAACCGCGGAAGTAATTGGTAGGCACAAACGGCATGGCGCTGACCAACATCGGCACCGGCTTGCCCCGCACAATGGCCACGACCTGCGTGCCCAGCGCGCTGAAGGCGCTATCCACATAGCCCATGGCCACGCACTTGTCGATGGTGGGGCCGAGCAGGCCGCTGGTGACTTCGCCAATCTTGTTGCCCGCGCCGTCTTGCAGCTCGGTGTGGTCGCGCACGGGAATGCGCTCCTGGGCAATCAAACCGACGCGTTTGCGAGTGTTTTGAGCGTTTGGAGCCGTGGATAGTGCGAGAGCAGCTATTATTTTTGTAGCACCCGGGAATCCACCTTCGCGCGCACCACCTGCGCGGCGCACCTTTTGCATGGCCCACAGCAGGCTGGCTTCGACCGGTGTGGTGGTGGTGTCAATGTCATTGCCATACAGGCACAGGCCCGCTTCCAGACGCAGCGAGTTGCGCGCGCCCAGGCCAATCGGTTTCACTTCGGGTTGGGCCAGCAATGCGCGGGCCAGCGCATCGGCGTGGTCGTTGTGCACGGAGATTTCAAACCCGTCTTCGCCGGTGTAGCCGCTGCGGGTCAGGAACACATCAATCTTTTGCGTGCCGGTATCAATAGTGAAATTGCCGCCGGTCATGAACACCAACTTTTCGACGCCGGGCGCCAAGCGGGAGAGGGCGGTGACGGCCTGCGGGCCTTGCAGCGCCAGCAGCGCGTATTCGGGCATGGTGATCACATCGCAGCGGGAGCCGATGCGCGCCTTGATATGGGCAATGTCGCCCACCTTGCAGGCGCCATTCACGATCACAAAGATTTCATCATTGCCTTTGTTGAAGAACATCAGGTCATCAATGATGGTGCCGTCTTCTGTGAGCAACAGGCCGTAGCGTTGCTTGCCCACCGCCAGGTCGATCACGTCCACCGGCATCAGCGTTTCAAACGCGGCGGCAGCATCGGGGCCGACCAGGCGCAACTGGCCCATGTGGGATACGTCAAACAGGCCCGCGGCGTTGCGGGTGTGGTGGTGTTCGGCCATCAGACCGGCGGGGTACTGCACGGGCATGGAATAGCCGGCAAAGGGCACCATGCGGGCGCCCAGCTCAATGTGCAGAGCGTTAAGTGGCGTATTCAATAACGATTCGGTGGTGGGAGCGGACATGAAGTCTCCAAGTCAGGGCGGGCAGGGGCAACTCGATTCTCGGGGCGAGTACCAACTGGCACAAGCCCCAAGGCTGCCCCCACTGTCCGCTTTACCTGAGAGATTCGCCGGGCCTGCCAACACGCCTAAAAGGGTGCGCAGACTGCGGTTTGCTCCTTCGGTGGGCTACTGTAAAAGCAGCCTCTCTCCAGTGGGGAAACGTCTCTTTCCGGTGAAGGAAAGAGACGCTGGTCAGTCCTTTTGCCTGAGCGTTCAGACCACTGCAATCAGCGGTCCTGCGCCTTCGGCGGTTTCCTCGGAGGAAACTCTCTCCTGACGGTTGAGATTCTAAACTAGCGCTGGGTCAGGTAGCCGTGACAATGAAATGTTGTCGCACTTCCCAAGAGTTTGAAAAATAGATTTCCTTTTGTATTGCGAGCCTTGTAAATTTGCTACTCGAAATTGCACTGCAAGTTGACTCTCTGATGCTTTGGTCGATCCATTTAGCAACTATGCGTCTGTTCCCAATAGCTTCTGAATTGCCGCCCGATCTAGCTATCCCTTTGTTTAGCTGTCAGTAGGTCAATTAGTGGGTGAGTAAACGCTCAATATTGTTTAAGCACTTCTCGTACGCGACTAAGCTGAATAAAGCCGGAAATGGTTGGCAGAAGCAGATAAAGGGACCACAAGGAGCCATCCGTCAGAAGCGACATCGTGAATTTGGTGGTCAACACAACCATCACTATCAAATACGCACATCCAATTAAGGCAAAGACTATGCCGCCGAATAAAAATTTTAAGAGCAATCGTCCGCGCGTCTTTAAATAACTGTCGGTAGCACAAACTGTGCCCCAAAGGCTTACCGCACCTACAACTACTCCGAAATAGATGGTGCAAAAGAGCACATACAAAGCTGGCCTGGTCGAGAACGATTCCTTGAAAAGGAGTCCATATCCGGCACCAAATAGACCCACAATTGCTCCAAGGGTGATGGGCAAAAGTACCAAAACTTGGGCTACAAAAAGCACGACTTCCTTTGAAGGTCGCGCGTTGGATTCATAGTCAGGATCGCCACTTCCTGCCACTAACTCTTGACTAGCATTAGCCTGTTGCATGTTGGGAGCGTTCAAAATTTGTGTGTAGTTGACAATTGTTCGGTGTCTGCTTATCGGTGGGTGACATTTCTTACATCGATAACCCACTTGTTAGCTGACATTTTCAGTAATGAGAGAGTTTGTAACATCACAGGTTGATGGGCTTGCTGTGACTGTGAGATTGTGGCCGCGGCGCGGATAGTGCTGGTTGTAACGATAGAAGATCACTTAGATCCACACAGCTCCAGGGCCAGATCACTCATAGTTTTTCCGTCCTGCGATGGCGGGAAAACGACGGGCTTCGGAAGCTCAAACGGTCGGGTAGCGGGCTGTGTCACCAGCCCAGAGGCAAGCAGAGTTTGCATTGCTTTTTCATCGGTCATGGTGGCAGCGGGTTCAACTTGGTCGCTTGTGTTCATCTTTGCATTTTCATCCAGTTGCATTAATTTCAGACTGCTACAAAAAGAGTAGCTGCTCCCGCACTATCCACGGCCTAAAAGGCCGATTTGATGCCTAAATTTCGCTTTCAATCCATATCCAAGTATCAATGTATAAAAAATCAACTTTTCTATACATCTAAGCCTCAATACGTCTACAAATTGCACTTTTCTATATGGCTAGTCGGCCTGGGCTGCAACAAAAGGATTCACCACCGCCAACCCCGGTATCTCATCAAAATCAGCCGTATTGCGCGTCACCAGCGTTTTGCTGTGGCGCAAGCAGATGGCCGCGATCTGCGCGTCTTCTACCGAGATGGGGCGGCCATTGCGGGTGCGTTGTGCCACCAAGGTGGCGTAGAGGGGCGCGCAGGCTTCATCAAACGGCAAGCACCGCTCCGCAAAGTCTTCTTCAAACATTGCTTGGGCTTGGGCGGCAAGTTGGGTTTTGCGTTTGCTGGCGGGTAGCAGCGCGATGCCCAGCTCGATCTCTGCACGGATGATGGCGCTGACAAACAAGTGATGGTCGGGTTGGCCATTGATCCATGTCAGCACCGCGGCATTGGGGCTGGCGCGCATCAGTTCGGATAAGACGTTGGTATCAAGCACGACCATGCGGGCCAACCTCAAAACTTGGGTGGTGTGCGGGGCAGGCTGCGGCCAGGTACATCAACGCCGCCCAGCGATTTGAACCGCGCGTGGATGCGGCTGCCCAGCGGCTCCTCGGTACCCGGGGTGCCCAGCGTCGCGCGTGTCAGGATGCGGCGCACCTCTTCTTCCATGGCCCAGCCGTGCTCCGCGGCCTGTATGCGAAGCTTGGCTTTGACGGCATCGTCCAGATTTCTAACGGTAAGCATGCCCATGGTGGCCTCCTTGCGATGAATGTCGTTATTGTAGATTTGAATGCAATGCATGCAAATATGCAAGGGAAGCATTTCTTATTGGGAGCGTAGTTGCTACAAACTTAGGAGCTGCTCCCGCACTATCCACGGCCTGAAAGGCCTATTTCTCCTAAATTGCATTTGAATCTACAGCCGAAAACCGCTCCCGCAGCACCAACTTCTGCACCTTCCCAATCGCACTGCGCGGTAGCTCATCCAAAAACCGCAGCGCAGTTACACGCTGCGTCTTGCCCACTTGGCGGTTCACAAACTGCATCAGCTCCTCCGCGCTGGCAGATGCGCCAGGCTGGGTCACCACAAACGCCACCGGCGTTTCGCCCCACTGCTCTGACGGCACGCCGACCACGGTGACCTCCAGCACGGCGGGGTGTTCGCGCAGCACGGCTTCCAGGTCGCTGGGGTAGACGTTGAAGCCGCCCGAGATGACCATGTCTTTCTTGCGGTCCATCAGCGTCAAAAAGCCATCGGCATCAAAGCGCCCCACATCGCCGGTGCGGATAAAGCGTTTGCCAGCTGCATCAAACCATTCGGCCTCGCGCGTTTTGTCGGGCTGGCGGTGGTAACCGATCATCATGCCGCCCGAGTGGCCTACCACTTCACCCACTTCGCCTTCAGGCAACTCGTGTCCGTCCTCGTCGATCAGGCGGATATCGTGCCCTTCGGCTGCGCGGCCCACGGTGTGCAGCTTGGTGGGGTGCAGGTGCGCCTCCAGGATGCAGGTGCCGCCGCCTTCGGTCATGCCATAAAACTCGATCAACCCGCCAGGCCAGCGCTTGAGCACGTCGGCCTTGATGGCCGCGTTGAAGGGCGCGCTGGTAGAAAACTTGAGTACGAAACTGGAGAGGTCGTGCGCGTCAAAGTCGGGCCGCGCCATCAGCCGCTGGTATTGCACCGGCACCAGCATGGTGTGGGTGGCGCGGTGGGTTTGGGCCAGTTGCAGGTAGCCTGCAGCGTCAAATTTGGGCATCAGCACCACCGTGCCGCCAAAGGCCAGCGTGGGGAAGAAGACGACCAGCGTGGTGTTGGAGTACAGCGGCGTGGACAGCACGGTGACGGTCTGCGGCCCGTACTGGTACACGCCGACGCGGCACACGTGCGCCCAGCGCATGCCGTGCGATTGCACGATGCCCTTGGGCTCGCCCGTGGTGCCAGACGAATAGATGATGTTGAACGGCCAAGCGGCTTCCACGGCCACGGGCTTTGGTCTCTTGCCCGGTGGCAGCAGCCATGCGTGCAGCGCCTGGCCTGCGGTGGCGGACCCATCCAGCGCAATGCGCGGCACGGCACCGCTGGAGTCCGCGGAGCCCACCACGTCAATGCAAGCCGCATCGGTAAACACCAGCCGCGCGCTGGCATCTGCCACCATGCGCGCCAGGCTGCTGGGCGCCGAGCCCGGGGCCAGTGGTGCCACCACCACACCGGCGCGCAGCGCACCCAGAAACACTGCGGCGTATTCGATGGACATGGTGGCGCAGATGGCGATGGCGTCGCCCGGGCCGATGCCAGCCTGCTGCAGTGTGCTGGCCACCCGGTCCATCAGCGTGTCCAGCGCGGCGTAGTCCATCACGCGGTCGCCCTCTATCAGCGCGCGGCGCTGCGGGTCCTGCGCGGCGTGGGCGCGAATGGCTTCGGTGATAGTGCCGAATTCGGACGAGAGCAGGTCGATCATGGGTGGGCAATCCTGGTTAGACATGGCACCCGGCATTGGGGATGCGGTGGGTGCTTTGAATCAGTCTAAGGGCGCAGGGCGCGCGGAGCTGTCGCCTGCAGGATTGCCAATCGTTAGAAAAACAAACGGGTACGCTATTGAATTAGGAGCTGCTCCCGCACTATCCACGGCCTGAACGGCCTGTTTGATGCTTAATTGTCAGCTAGCATTGACGCTGATAACAATCCGGTGATCCGACTGGTTGGCTTCAAAACCAGAGCCGTGCTTGATCCACGAGGGGAACAAGATCAAGTCCCCTGGCACAGGATTGAACTTGGCAAACTCAAACATGCTCTCGGTGTAGTGGTCGGGCCGGATGAAGTTGAGAAAGCTGTTGGGGTTCTCCAAATACAGCTTGCTGCTCTTGTCATCCGCGTGGATGTAGAAGGCCGCCGACACTTTGGAGTTGGGGTGCACGTGGTGCTTCAAAACACTGCCGGGGTATTGCACGTTGCACCACGAGTTGGTCATGCTGACGTTGTCAAAACCCAGCTCACGCCCATAGTCCCGAATCAGCCCGGCCACACCTTGCGTGAGCCCTCTGAGTGCCGCATAGCGCACCTCCAGGTCTTCAATCACTGGGGGTAAATCCAATAGGTAATCCCCCGGCTGTGCAGGGGTGACAGTAGAAGTTTGACATTTGCGTTGGTATGGGTGTCCATCGCAGAAACTTCCAATCGTGAGCCGCCAAGCAAACGAAAGGAAAAGACGCGATGGACAAGATAGAAAGCCTAAACCACACGAAGTGGGACTGCAAGTACCACGTAGTGTTCATACCGAAGGGTCGAAGGAAAGTACTGTACGGACAATTGAGAGTGCACCTCGGAGAGGTATTTCGGGGACTGGCCCAGCACAAGGAGAGCCAGATAGAGGAAGGGCATTTGATGGCCGACCACGTCCACATGATGATCTCGATACCGCCGAAGTATGCGGTGTCCAACGTGGTGGGTTACATCAAGGGGAAAAGCGCGATACACCTAGCTCGGGTGTATGGGGAGAGAAAGAGAAATTTCACGGGGCAAAGCTCCTGGGCGCGGGGGTACTTTGTCTCCATCGTGGGGCGAGACGAGGAGGTGATTCGGAACTACATCCGCAATCAGGAGAGAGAGGATGAGCGACTCGAACAGCTTGGGCTGTGGAGATAGACGGCCACCGAGTCGGTGGCACCAAGAGTTGGGGCCGCGTTAGCGACCCCGTATAGCCGCTTTGAGCGGTTCACAATATTGAAAACCCCCGGCTTTGCCGGGGGATGGTTATTTCTCGGTCTCAATGGACGCCTTGTCCGTGTGCAGGCTGACGTAGTGGCCCGCGGCCTGGTCAAACGTGTAAGTGGTGCGCTCGCCTTGCGCCACGGCCTCGCGCTTGTCCCCAGCTGCTTGATCAGCCGGTATTCCGCTTCGTCATAACTCAGGAAACCGTGCTGACGAAATCGAGCGGGCCATTTTCACTTGCCGACTTGCCAGAGCCCGTTTTCTCGCGGTAGATTCACCGTGTGTTTTGGCCCATACATTTACTCCCTTGGTTTGGCCGGGTCGTTCGTCCCGGTGGTCATTGTGCGCAGCAAGCGTCGGGCCTGTCGAATCGCTGGCCGCGTTTGGTTTGGCCGCTGGTCTCCAGCTTGAACTGGTCGAACATTCGGTCCAAATCCAGCCGGTCGAACACCAAGCACGCGCCCTGGCGCGTGGACACCAGCTACGACCGCCTCACTTCGTCAAAGGTGCGGCGCTTCACGCCCACATTTCCCATGGCTTCCTGCCGCGTCAGGCTGCGTTTGGTGGCTATGTCTGAACCGCCTTGAAATTAAGATGTCGAGTGAACAACAACTGAAAGGGGAGGGTGCGATGAACGAAGAACGGACTTGGGCTGGCATTCTGGAAGCCATGGTAATTTTGGTGATATTCGGCACGGTCGCGATCAGTGCAACGGGAACATGGGCCTGGATATACGGGCCGAATGGTGTTACGACTGCTGCTTGGCTTCAGGCAATTGGCGGCATTGGCGCAATAGTTGCTGCATTCTTCATTGCCGGATACCCGATGCGGAAAAGTCTGCGAGATGATCTTGCCAGAGCTGAACTAGTAGCGGCCAAAATTGGGCCGATGTTGGAGTCGCCTGTTCGGTCCATAGCAATAGCCTCTTTGCTGCTGAAGGACGAGGACGTGCATCCGGCGAGAATTCTTGCTCAGGTAAACAGGAACCTTAAAGATGCGATTGAGGTGCTTTCTACCATTTCCGACTCCGATCTGCTCGCTATAGTCCCGCTGCCGCGGCGGGCAGCGCACAGACTATCGCGAATCGTCAGTTTGTTGAAGGTTTTGACCGATGACTTGGGGAAATATGAACTTCACTTCCGAAATGGGGTCTATCCTCAAATAGCTTTCAAGGCACTGTCTACAAGCTGGGATTTCAAGCTTGACGGGATTCATGGGATGTTGGAAATTTGTTGGGTGGAGCTTGAAAATGCTGGCAATCGCTGTGCACCCGTAGCCAGTACGGACGAAAGAGATAAGACCTTTGACGATTGAAGTCGCTCTATGCAATGCTGTGAACTCAACTAGGCGTTGGTCACCAAGCCACGTGCTATCCCAGAT
This sequence comes from Burkholderiales bacterium PBB3, assembly GCA_002256115.1. Lineage (GTDB taxonomy): Bacteria > Pseudomonadota > Gammaproteobacteria > Burkholderiales > Burkholderiaceae_C > Allorhodoferax. Next base: position 168,831 of record NKIK01000004.1, on the reverse strand, counting down.
AGCATTTGAGCGCTCCGGCCATCGCATACGTCAGTTGTCGTGCAGACATGTACACGGTGAGGGCATGACTTGACCGCGAGCCTTCTACGATTACCAGCGTCCAAGCAATGGGTTGGTGGTTTCATTTCTTCGTACATAGCAAAGGAAATTCAAATGAACTTTTTAGAGCGCCGCATTGAGGTTTTAATCGCGGCGGCCGTGATAGTCTCCGGTGCCTATTTTGTTTGGAGTGTTCACTATTCCAAACGGCCAACGTTCACAGACCAACTGACAGGATATTCAGAGCGGCGAGAGTTCAAGTTGTGGAAGGAAGAGACGGGCAATTGGATTTTGAAAGTCGATAACACGGAAGTTGCAAAACTTGAGCAGCTTGAAGTGGAGGGACTGGGGTACCGTTTCCGAGTGCTCGAAGCCGCGCAAGCCGTCAAAGCACCGGTGGCGGGCTCGATCTTTGCAATTGTTTTGGGCGGTCTTGGCTCGCCCATGGTTTGCGTCGATTGTTTTCAACCACACGTGAATATGCCGACATTGTGGGATCGCACAAGCTGAGGAGGGAATTTGGGGTAATAGCCCTCAAATTTCAGCGCAATACAGTGCACAATCACTGGCGACGAACGGCACCGCCCCTTTGCAAGTCAACAACTTAAAAGCGACTGGAAAACTACGAACCAAGGGGTCGTGGGTTCAATTCCTGCCAGCCGCACCAAAAAGTGAAGGTCTGCAATCGAAAGGTTGCAGACCTTTTTCTTATTCCGCACCTGCTTTCCCTGTTAACGGATCACTCCATGAGTAAGGCTTTCACCAAAGAGTCCGATGCAGACGACGATGACGAGCTGCAACTGCCTGCATTGCCAGCCGGGGGCAAAAACTACATCACCCCCCTAGGCTATGCCACACTGCGGGATGAGCTACTGGATCTGATCGACAACGAGCGTCCCAAGGTGGTGGAGGCCGTGCACTGGGCGGCCAGCAATGGCGACCGCTCCGAGAACGGCGACTACATCTATGGCAAAAAACGCCTGCGCGAAATTGACCGTCGCATTCGTTTTTTGACCAAGCGTTTGGAGATCGCCGAAGTCAGTGACCCAGCGGTGCATTTTGGCAGTGACCAGATTTTCTTTGGCGCCACCGTCACCTATGTGGATGACCAGGATGTGGAGCGCACTGTCACCATCAAGGGCATTGATGAATCCAATAGCGCTGCGGGAGAAGTGAGCTGGATCTCGCCCATCGCTCGTACCCTGCTCAAAGCGCGCGAAGGCGATGAGCTCAAACTCGTGATGCCCGACCGGGTGGGCGATATTGAAGTGCTGAAGGTGCGCTATCCGGCACCGAACAAGCCTAAAGCAGAGTAGGGCTTAAGCCGTACCGGTATTGCGCACGGCGCTAATGACGGCTGTCGTGCGGCGTAAATTGCGTAATGCAGCCTCCAAGTGCAGGGTGTCACGCACCGCCACCACAAAGCGCAGATCGGTATCGCTTTGCGCGGCCTCTTGGCCCATATCAATGTGCACGATGTCGGCTTCTGCCGCTGCCAAAGCCGCAGCCACCTTGGCCAAAACGCCCTTGCCGTTGTTAACGGTCACGATCACGCCAGTTTCAAAAGCCCGCACGGGTTCGTCTGACCAGTCCACACCAATGAAGCGTTCGCTGTCTTTATTCATGAGCTTCTTGGCCACTTGGCAGTCATGGGTGTGCACCACCAAGCCCTCGCCGCGTCCCATATAGCCCACGATGGCGTCACCAGGAATCGGGCGGCAGCATTGCGCAAACAGTACGGATGCGTTTTCGCTGCCATCGATGGTGATGGAGGCATGGCCACTGCCTTCCTGGGCTGCAAATCTTTCGCGGGTGAGCAGCAATGCATCCGGGCGCTCTCCGGCTTCGGCCATCAGCTGTGCCACGCGCTTGGCCAGCATGTTGGCGATTCGTTTGCCCAGGCCAATATCCGTCAAAAGCTCGTGCTTGTTCTTACTTCCGGTAAATCGCAGCAACTTATCCCAAATGGCAGGGTATTGGTCGCTATTTTCTAAGAATTTACTGATGCCTTCGGATCGTAATGCTTGAACAAACAGCCGTGCACCTAACTCCTCAGATTCTGCATGGGCCAATGTTTTTAAGTGGTGGCGAATCTTGGACCGCGCACGCGCAGTCCTCACAAAGCTGAGCCACGCCGGGTTGGGGGCCGACACGGGGGCGGTAACGACTTCGACCGCATCGCCATTCCTCAGTTCTGTACGCAGGGGAACAGCCTCGCCATTGATGCGAGCGCCAACAGTGCGATCCCCGATATTGCTGTGAATGGCGTAGGCAAAGTCCACCACCGTGGCACCCCGCGGCATCGACATGATCTGGCTCTTGGGTGTGAAGACATAGACCGCGTCGGGAAACAAGTCAACTTTGACGTGGTCCCAAAACTCGGCCGCATCGCGCGTCTCATCTTGAATGTCCAACAAGGACTGCAGCCATTTCGTGCCCAAGCGGTCTGCCGCAGCGTCTTCGGGCTTGTTCACTTTATAGAGCCAGTGCGCGGCAACGCCAGATTCCGCTACCAGGTGCATGGCCTCGGTGCGCATTTGAAATTCAACATTGATACTAGAAGGCCCCACCAGGGTGGTGTGCAAAGACTGGTAACCGTTGAGCTTGGCAATCGCAATATGGTCTTTGAATTTGCCCGGCAGCGGTTTGTAGAGTTGGTGCAATAGACCCAGGGCGGTGTAGCAATCGGTGACGTGGGGCACCAGCACACGAAATCCGTAAATGTCGGTAACTTGCGCAAAACTGAGATTTTTGCTATCCATTTTCTTGTAAATGGAATACAAAGTTTTTTCACGGCCCGCGATACGAACCGGCATATTGGCGGCTGCAAACGTAGCTTCTACTTCCTTCTGCACCTTTTGAATCAGGTCGCGCCGACGGCCACGCGCCTTGGCCACGGCCTTGGACAAAATGGCGTAGCGCCAGGGCCGCAGATGGCGGAAAGACAGGTCTTGCAGCTCGCGGTAGGTTTGGTTCAAACCCAACCGATGGGCGATGGGCGCGTAGATTTCGATGGTCTCGGAGGCGATGCGGCCCCATTTGCTGCGCGGCATATCCGACAGCGTGCGCATATTGTGCGAACGATCCGCCAATTTGATCAGAATGACCCGCACGTCCCGGGCCATGGCCAGGAGCATTTTGCGGAAGGACTCAGCCTGGTTTTCCTCGCGGGTGTGGAATTGCAGCTTGTCGAGCTTGGTCAGCCCGTCCACCAGCTCAGCCACCGGCGAGCCAAACTTCTCGATCAACTCGGTTTTGGTAATGCCGCAGTCTTCCATTGCGTCGTGCAGCAGGGCGGCCATCAGGGCCTGGGCGTCCAACTTCCATTCGGCACACTGCGCAGCGACTGCAATCGGGTGGGTGATATAGGGCTCGCCGTTGTTGCGCATTTGGCCCAAATGGGCTTCATCCGCATAGCGGTAGGCCAGGCGGACTTGCTCAAAATCGGCTGGGGACAGGTAGTCCAGCTTGACGGTGAGCGCAGCGAAGCTAGCGGCTACGGCATTCACCGCCGCCGCGTTAGACGTCAACGGCGCAGCCTTGGACGATGGTCCGGAGGCGTTGGCTTGCGGTGACATATTCGTAAGGTTACCCATGCCCCGACTGTAGCCTGCGCCTCTTGTTTTCGTAATTTGAAGGCCAAAAAAAAGCACCGCAAGCGGTGCTTTGATGGTGCGTGCGGGCTTAAAGCGGTACTTTTTTCAGCATCTCGATGCCGATTTTTCCGGCAGCGATTTCGCGCAGTGCGGTCACACCCGCTTTGTTCTTGCTTTCAATCTTGGCGGTGTGGCCTTGGTTGAGCATGCGGGCGCGGTAAGTCGCGGCCAACACCAACTGGAAACGGTTGGGGATCTGCACGAGGCAATCTTCGACAGTGATACGGGCCATGGAGTTCTCCGGAAAATAAAGTAAAAGCTTCACACGGGAATGTGAAGCGCTTTGAACGTGTCGGCTCTGGCGCGGCGTTGGGCTGCATACTTGAGTCGCTGCGAGTGCACGATCGCTTTTAAGTCGAAAAGCGCCCGGTCAAATAACTCATTGATTATAACGAAGTCGAATTTTTCGACCTGCGCCATCTCAACGGCGGCGTTTTTCAGGCGCAATTCAATCACTTCGGGCGAGTCTTCGCCGCGGCGCTCCAGGCGGCTGCGCAGCTCTTCCCAACTGGGGGGCAAGATGAAAATGCAGATGGCGTTGGCAAAAATGTTTTTGATTTGCACCGCGCCCTGAAAGTCGATTTCCAGAATCACATCGGTGCCCTGGGACATGCGGTCTTCAATGGCTTTTTTGGAAGTACCGTAGCGCTGGCTGTGCACATGCGCCCATTCCACAAAGGCATCGGCGGTCACCATGGCATCAAACTCGTGGGGCGACACAAAAAAGTACTCGCGGCCATGTTTTTCCTGGCCACGGGGTGGGCGGGTGGTGTGTGACACCGAGGGCTGGACATGTGAGTCCAGTTCCATCAGCGCCTTGACCAGGCTGGACTTGCCGGCGCCACTGGGCGCTGCGACAACGAAGAGGTTTCCGGGGTAATCCATGGGCTCTGGGGACAAGCGTTAGAACGCACTATTCTATGTTCTGCACCTGCTCGCGCATTTGCTCGATCAACACTTTCATGTCGACCGAGATATGGGTCAGCTCCAGCGCAGCGGATTTGGAACCCAGTGTGTTGGCCTCACGGTGCAGCTCCTGAATCAGGAAATCCAGGCGTTTGCCGATCTCGCCGCCCTTTTTAATCAAGCGCTCCAGCTCGTCCAGATGCGAATTGAGACGGGTAATTTCTTCAGCCACATCAATGCGGATGGCAAAGGCGGTGGCCTCAGTCAGCGCGCGGTCGCGGGCGGCTTCGGGCAGGGTGGTGCCATCGGTCAGGGCAATGGCCTCTTTCCAGCGTTCCATAAAACGTAGGCGCTGCTGCTCTACCAGCTTGGGCACCATCGGCACGGCCTGCACGGCCAGCGCGCGCAGTTGTTCAATGCGCTCCAGCAGCATGGTGGCCAGGCGGCCGCCCTCACGCTGGCGGGCTTTAATCAGTTCTTTCAGTGACTTTTCGGCCACTGGCATCACTGCCGTGCTCCAGTCTTGTGGGGTGGTTTGCTCCGCTGCGCACAGGCGAATGACTTCGGCCACGCTCAAAGGCGCAGCCTGGGGCAGCCAGGATTTCACCGCGTCTTGCACCGCATTTAGGCGTTGCAGCAGGCGCGGGCTGGGGTCTGGTACGGCGGTGGAGGCCAGGGATTCGATAGAGGCCCGGACTTCGACTTTGCCGCGCTTGAGGTGGGCAATCAGCAGGTCGCGCAGGGCGGGTTCATACTGGCGCAGCTCCTCGGGTAGCTTGAACGACAAATCCAGAAAACGGCTGTTGACCGAGCGAATCTCCAGCCCCAAACGTCCAGCGGGGGCTTTGGCGTCGGTTTCGGGGTTGGAAGAAGCTGTGCTGTGCTGTGCACTGGCATAGCCGGTCATGCTGTAAACTGGCATTCGAGGATTCTCAGGACATGGGAGTTGCCCCAAGAATAACCGGTTCAGCCACACCTGATCAGTACTGATTTCTTAATTTATGTCGAAGGTCAAGCCCTCACCCCTACCACCCGACACCGTCATTGGCGGCTATCGCATCATTCGCAAGGTGGCCGCTGGCGGGTTCGGTTTGGTCTATCTGGCGCTCGACCCGGATGGTCAGCAGGTTGCGGTTAAGGAATACCTGCCATCGTCTCTGGCCTCGCGTGGGCCTGGCGAGCTGCTGCCCCAGGTACAGACCGACAAACTCTCTCTGTACCGCCTGGGCCTGAAAAGCTTCTTTGAAGAAGGTCGTTCGCTGGCGCAAATCTCCCACCCCTCGGTGGTGAGCGTGCTGAATTTCTTCCGCGAAAACGAAACTGTTTACATGGTGATGAATTACCTAGACGGGGCTCCGTTGCAGGATTTCATTGTTACCGCACGCGATTTGAAGCAAAGCAAGGTGTTCCGCGAGTCCACCATTCGGTCCTTGTTTGATGAAATTTTGCGCGGTCTGCGCATCGTGCACCAGCACAAGATGCTGCACCTGGATATCAAGCCCGCCAATATCTTTATTACCGACGACAACAAATCAGTGTTGATTGACTTTGGCGCTGCCCGCGAAGTGTTGAGCAAAGAAGGCAACTTCATACGCCCGATGTACACACCCGGCTTTGCCGCCCCCGAGATGTACCGCCGTGATGCCTCCATGGGCCCGTGGACTGATATTTACGCGATTGGCGCGTGCATTTATGCCTGCATGCAGGGCTACCCGCCTAATGAAGCGCCACAGCGCTCAGAAAAAGACCGCATTGCGATTGCGCTGGCCCGCTTGCGTGGCGTGTATTCCGACAACCTGATTGAAGTGGTGGAGTGGTGCATGTCGCTCGATCCGCTGTCGCGCCCCCAGTCGGTGTTTGCCTTGCAAAAAGAACTCAGCCGCGAAGGCGAACGCAAGTACACCAAGCTCAGCGTTACTGAAAAAGTGCGCATGCAATTCGACAGCATGGTGACCGAGACCAAGAAGACCATTCCTGGTGCCGCCAGTGCCTTGGCAAAACCCAAATGAAGTTTTCTGTATTCCAGATCAGCCGTAAAGGCGGGCGTGAAAAAAATGAAGACCGCATGGGGTATTGCTATACCAAAGGGTCTGGCCTGTTTTTGCTGGCCGATGGTATGGGTGGCCACCCCGAGGGGGAAGTCGCTTCGCAGATGACGCTGCAAGTCATCTCGGCGCTGTACCAAAAAGCGGCACAGCCCGAGATTGAAGATGTCAAAGCCTTCTTCAACATGGCTATCTTGCAGGCGCACCGCCAAATCTTGCGATACGCCGCCGAAAAAGGGCTGATCGATACGCCCCGCACTACGGTAGTGGCCGCCATTGTGCAAGACGGCGCAGCCACCTGGGTGCACTGCGGTGATTCGCGCTTGTACTTGGTGCGCGAAGGCGAGCTGCTGGCCCGCACGCGCGACCACTCTTATCTAGAGCAGCACAACAACAGCAAGCCTGGCGTGGCCATTCCGCTGAACTTCAATCGGAATGTGCTCTACACCTGCCTGGGCTCACCGTCCAAGCCCGTGTTTGACATCACCGGACCAGTATCACTGCAGCAAGGCGACCGCATCTTGCTGTGCTCAGACGGTCTGTGGGGCAGCCTGGAAGACGCGGATATTGCCTACCAACTGGGCCAGAACGTGGTCGGTGTAGCGGTACCCGAGCTGGTAGAGCAGGCCTTGATCAAGGGTGGCCCCAAGAGTGACAACGTGACCGTGATCGCCATGGAGTGGGAGACGCCGGACGTGTTTGCCTCCACCCGTGGCAGCATCATTACCGACACCATCGACGATGGCGTGTTTGCCTCTACCGTGCAAGCCGGCTGGATCGATTCGGGTGTCGACGATCTGGACGATGAAGCGATTGAGCGCTCGATTGCCGAAATCAACGAAGCGATTCGTCGCTCGGCTGCCCGCACCAAGCCCTAGGGCTTGGCTTGCGGTTTTAGCGCTGAGCCAAGTCTATTTTTCCCAGAGGTTTTTATGACTGAGTTTGTTCGCAGCGGCGCACGTGCCGCAGACCAGCTGCGCCCGGTGCGCATCACCCGCAGCTACACCATGCACGCCGAAGGCTCGGTGCTGATCGCGTTTGGCAACACCAAAGTCCTCTGCACCGCGTCGGTGGAAGAGCGCGTGCCGCCGCACAAGCGTGGTAGTGGCGAAGGCTGGGTGACTGCCGAATACGGCATGCTGCCACGCGCTACCCACACCCGCAGCGACCGCGAGGCTGCACGCGGCAAGCAAAGCGGTCGCACACAAGAAATTCAGCGGCTGATCGGCCGCTCCTTGCGCGCGATTTTTGATTTGAAGAAACTGGGCGAGCGCACCATCCAGCTCGACTGCGATGTGCTCCAGGCCGACGGCGGCACCCGCACGGCGGCCATCACAGGCGCGTTTGTGGCGGCGCAGGATGCGGTCAATGGTTTGCTGAAGGCTGGCAAGATCACCGAGTCGCCGATTAACGCGGCCGTGGCCGCCATCAGCGTGGGCATTGTGCAAGGCACACCGTTGTTGGATCTGGAATACACCGAGGACTCTGCCTGTGACACCGACATGAATGTGGTGATGACCGGGGCTGGCCATTTTGTGGAAGTGCAGGGCACGGCCGAAGGGGTGGCGTTCAGCCGCGCCGAGATGGACCAATTGCTGTCTTTGGCCGAAAAAGGCATTACCGAATTGATGACCTTGCAGCAGCAATCGCTATCAATATAGGAGCTGCTTCCGCACTATCCACGGCCTGAAAGGCCGATTTGGCACTTAAAGCCGCTGCTTGGCAGCGAAGGACGCATTGTGAAAATCGTATTGGCATCCAACAACCAGGGCAAATTGAACGAGCTGCAAGCCATGCTCACGCCGCTGGGTTGCACGCTGGTGCCGCAGGGCGCGCTGGGTGTGCCCGAGTCGCCCGAGCCGTTCCGCACCTTTGTGGAGAACGCGTTGGCCAAGGCGCGCAATGCTGCCCTGCACACCGGTTTGCCTGCGTTGGCAGATGACGCCGGTTTGTGTGTGGATGCCTTTGGCGGCTTGCCGGGGGTCGACACGGCCTACTACGCCACGCAGTTTGGCTATGCCAAAAGTGATGACAACAATGTGCTGGCCTTGCTGGAGCAGATGCAGAACATCGACAACCGCCGCGCCGCGCTGGTGAGTACGCTGGTGGCGGTGCGCAGTGCGGACGATCCTGAGCCGCTGATTGCGGTCGGCCGCGTGGTGGGCGAGATTGCGCGCGCGCCGGTGGGCAGCAATGGCTTTGGGTTTGACCCGGTGATGTGGATTCCTGAGTTTGGGCAGACCTTTGCGCAATTGCCGGTGGAGGTGAAAAACGCGAATAGCCATCGGGGGCGGTCGGCGTTGCGGATGGTGGCGCTTATTCGCGAGAGTTGGATGTCATGAGTTACATCCCTGCGCTCGCTCGGAGCCTGGGCGGCAGAGCGTTCTGCTTCGTGTCCCCCGCCCGCTGCGCGGGCTCCTCCTTGACCTACGCAGAACGCTCTGCCGCCCAGGCTCCTGGGGGGTGGGCGTGATTCCGATTACCCCGGTTCAAGCCTCGCAAGAGGCTGCTGTTGTGCATGACGTCACGCACTACATGCGGTCGGGCACTTTGCAGCTCTCGGCGCTGCCCCCGCTAACGTTGTATGTGCATTTGCCTTGGTGTTTGAAGAAGTGTCCCTACTGTGATTTCAATTCACACGAGCAACCTCGTGGCGAGCTACCCGAACAACGCTACGTGGATGCGGTGATGGCCGATCTGGAGGCTGCGCTGCCGCTGATCTGGGGCCGTCCGATTCACAGCATCTTTATTGGGGGTGGCACGCCCAGCCTGTTTGCGCCCGCCACGATTGACCGCTTGCTAAGCGACATCCGCGCGCGGCTGCCATTGGAGGCCGATTGCGAGATCACGCTGGAGGCCAATCCCGGTACCTTTGAGAAAGACCGCTTTCGTGCCTACCGCAGCGCGGGGGTGACGCGCTTGTCGGTCGGCGTGCAGAGCTTTAACGACAATCATTTGAAGACCCTGGGCCGCGTGCACGATCGCGCGCAGGCCTTGGCTGCGGTGCAAGAGGCCACTAGCGCGTTTGATACGTTCAACCTCGACATCATGTATGCGCTGCCCGGCCAAAGCATGGCGCAGCTGGATGAGGACATGGCCACGGCGCTGAGCTTTGCGCCGCCGCATATCTCGATCTACCACCTGACGATTGAGCCCAACACCTACTTTGCCAAGTACCCGCCACAGATTCCCGAAGACGATACCGCCTATGAAATGCTGGACCGCATCACCGAGCTGACTAGTGTGGCAGGGCTGGACCGGTATGAAATCTCGGCTTACGGCAAGCCCGGCCACCGCTGCCGACACAACCTGAACTACTGGCAGTTTGGTGACTATTTGGGCATTGGTGCCGGTGCGCACAGCAAACTCAGCTTTGCGCACCGCGTGGTGCGTCAGGTGCGTTTTCGCGAGCCGGCGCGCTACATGACCCAAGCTTTGAGTGGCCAGGCCGTGTCAGTTAGTGACGAGGTGGCGCGAGCGGACTTGCCGTTTGAATTCATGCTCAACGCGCTGCGCCTGCGCCATGGCTTTGGACTGCGCGACTTTACCGAGCGCACCGGCCTGCCCATCACCGCTATCGAAGCGGCGCTGGCAGAGGCCGAGCGCAAGGGCTTGATCGAGCGGGACTTTGCCCGCGTGCGGCCCACGCAGCGGGGCTTTGATTTCTTGAGTGACCTGCAGGAAATCTTTCTGTCTAACGCCGCTTGAGCGTTGTGAAGGTGTGTGTCGCTCAGGTCGGATTGGCGACTGGGTTGGCACCAACGCTTCCAGGGATAGCTCCCAACTCACCCGACTCGCGCGCCTTGCGGCCATACACCAGTTCAAACACGGGGCTGGCCATCATGGTGGTGACCACGGCCATCAGCACCAGGATGGAGAACAAGCCGGGGCCGATGATGCCCTTTTGCAAACCGATGTTGATGATGATCAGCTCCATCAGTCCGCGTGAGTTCATCAGCGCGCCAATGCCCAGCGCTGTGCGATTGTCTTCACCGGCCATCCGTGCGGCCAGGTAACAAGCGCCGAACTTGGCCAGCACCGATGCCACCAGAACGCCCGCTGCAATCAGCAGCATTTCGCTGGAATTAATCATGTCCAGGCGGGTGTTCAGGCCTGAGTAGGTAAAGAACATGGGCAGCAGCAGGATGACCGCCAGGGGCTCGACTTTCTTCTTTAACTCGGCTGCAAACAGACCGCGTGGCATCACCGCGCCCAAAATGAAACCACCAAAGATCGCGTGGATGCCTACTGCGTCCATGATGAAGGCTGAGGTGCAGAACGCAATCAGCGTGAAGCCCAGCACGGTGTGGCTCATCTCGCCATCGCGCTCGACCATCTTGCCCAATGGCGCTAGCAGCTTGCGACCGAACAACAGCACGAAGGAAGCCCAGATGATGCCGCCGCCAATCGCCAGCACGGCCACACCCGCGCCAGCGCCAAAGGCGGCCAGCACCAGCGCCAACACGCACCATGAGACCGCATCATCAAAAGCGCCCGCCGTCAGCGCCAGCGTGCCCAGCGAGGTGTTGGCCAAACCGCGCTCGTTGATGATGCGCGCCAGCATGGGGAAGGCAGTGAGCGCTATGCAGGCGCCCATGAACAGCGTGGCGTTGGTCTGCGAGATACCAGGTGCGAAAAGGCCTGGAACCTCCACCAGGAAAGGGGTGATCAGGTAAGCAATGAAGAAGGGGGCGGCAATACCTGCCATGGACACGCCCATGGCGCTGCGGCCTTTGGTGGCAAAGTGGTCCAGTCGCAAGGTGGTGCCCACCAGGAACATATACAGGCCCACGCCGAGTTGTGCGCCGGTGTACAGCACGTTTTTCATCTCCTTGGGGAAGATGGCGGCCTGCACCTCAGGTGCCAGCATGCCAAGCAGCGATGGCCCGAGCAAAACGCCAGCAATCATTTCGCCCACCACTTGGGGCTGGCCCAAGAATTTGCGACCAAACCAGCCCACCACGCGACAGGCCAGCATGATCACCGCGAGTTGTAAAAAGAAGCGGACGCTGAAATCCGCGGGTGAATAGGTCTGGGCGACCGCTGCGGCTGCCGGGCCGTGCTTGGCGAAGACGTCGCCGAGCAAAGCCCAAAGGTCGATGTTGTCAAAGTTCATGTGACTTCCTGTCATGTATCGTGTTGTGCGCTTGCCGCTGCCCTGGGCCTACCCTTTTTAGGGAATTTGCTGACAGCGTTGTCTCTAGCCAGTTTGTGCAGTGCATTCACTGGTCGGGCGGATTGTGCAAGTGGGGCATGGGCCTGTCTATTGGTTTCAACCAAATTGAACCTACGTACCTACTTATCATTTGTATTTATGTAGGTACATGCATTACAATTTTGGTAACTATGAAGTTCCTCACCAGCCGTGAATTCAACCGCGATGTCAGCTACGCCAAGCGCGAGGCGCGGGTAGAGCCTGTCTTGATTACGGACCGCGGGCAGCCCACCCACGTGCTGATGAGCATTGAGGATTTCCGCCGTTTTACGGGGGAGGGCGAGAGTATTCTTGAGCTGCTGGCCATGCCTGCAGTCACCCCGCAAGCCGCCGAACAAGCCATTGAGCTGGATGCCTCGGATGCATCCGACGGTGCCTGGGATCACCGCGAAGGGCTGGGGTAAACCCCCGGCATTGAGATGTACCTGCTTGACACCGGCATCGTCCTCGAATTGCGCAAGGCCAAGACTGCGCAAGCCGACCCTGGGCTCACGGCCTGGGCGGCGGGCATTGCGCGCCAGAAGTTGTTTATCTCAGCGCTGAACCTGCTGGAGATTGAAAACGCCGCTGCACGGCTTGGCCGCAAAGATCGGTCTGCAGGTTTGGTGGTGCGTGAATGGATCGACAACCATTTGATGCCGGCCTTTGAGGGGCGCGTGCTCCCGGTCGATGCTGCTATCGTGCGTCGCCGGGGCCAATTGCCTTATGCCAACACGCGCGATGGCCTGCTGGCCGCAACCGCGTTGGAGCATGGCTTGATCTTCGTGACGCGCAGAGTCGCATCCTTCCGTGTGGGGCGCGTGAAACTGCTGAATCCCTCGGGCCACAGTGTGCAAGCGGCGGATGAGGAAGAAGATTGGGGCCAAGGGGCCCAGACCGGGCACCTGTGGCTAAAGAATCTCTATGTAAGGGCCTAAAACTTGACAACCGCTATGACCAGTAAGAGACGCATCCTGATCGTGGGTGGTGGTACGGCCGGTTGGCTGACGGCCGCCCATCTGGCGAAATTTTTGGGCCTTTCAGAGCGCAGCCATTTAGAAGTAACGGTGCTGGAATCGCCCGACATTGGCGTGATTGGTGTGGGCGAAGGCACCTTTCCCACCATCCGCAGCACGCTGCAATTTCTGGGTATTGATGAGAAGCGCTTCATCCGCGAAACCTCGGCCACCTTCAAACAAGGCATTCGCTTTGTGGATTGGGCCAGCACGCCGGTGGGCGATCAGCACCACCAGTATGTGCACCCCTTCGAAGCGCCGTTTTATACCGAAGGCACCAGCCTCGTACCCTATTGGCTGCTGCAAGACCCCGCCAAGCGCCCACCGTTTGCACAGGCAGTGACGATTCAAGACCGTGTGGTGGAGGGGCGGCGTGCGCCCAAACGCTCCAGCGACGCGGCGTACACCGCGCCCTTGAACTACGCTTACCACTTTGATGCGATCAAGTTCGCCAAGCTCTTGGCTGAGCGCGCGCGGGAACTGGGTGTGCAACATGTGGAGGCCACGCTTTCCAGCGTGTCTCTGGACGCAACGGGTGCCATCGACCACATCGACACGCTGCAGCACGGCAGCTTTAGTGCAGACCTCTATATTGACTGCACCGGTTTTCGTGCCGAGTTGATTGGGCAGGCGATGGGCACCGCGTTCAAGTCGGTGCGCGATCAGCTCTTTACTGACCGGGCCTTGACCTGCAAGCTGCCCTTGGACCATGCGCGTGATCAGCCAGGCGCATACGAAGCGCATATGGAAAGCTGCACCATCTCCACCGCCCACGAAGCGGGCTGGACCTGGGACATCGGCCTCAATGGCGCGCGCGGCATTGGTTGCGTTTACTCTAGCAGCCACATCAGCGACGACCGTGCGACCGAGATCCTGCGTGCCTACATTGGCCCAGGGCACGAGGACGTGGTGCCGCGTCGCATCGCGTTTGCCGCGGGCTACCGTGAACAGCAGTGGGTGAAGAACTGCGTGGCAGTGGGGCTGTCAGCGGGATTCCTGGAGCCGCTCGAATCCACGGGCTTGGTGTTAATTGAGGCCGCCGCAGGCATGATCGCCGAGATGCTGCCGCACAGCGGCCCCATGCAAGCCCCTGCGCGCCGCTTTAACCAACTGATGACGGCACGCTTTGAGAACATCGTCAACTTTTTGAAGCTGCACTATTGTTTGAGTCAACGCCAGGAGCCTTTTTGGCGTGACAACGTGCACCCAGCCTCCATTCCTGGCCCGCTGGCGGAGTACCTGGAGCAATGGAAACTCAGGCCGCCAGGGCGTTTTGATTTTGAGCTGGATACCGAGACCTTTGCCTTTTTTAACTACCAATACATCCTCTACGGAATGGGGTTCAAGACCGATTTGAGTGCGGGCCGCGATGACTTTCCGCAGGTGGACGAGGCCAACAAACTCTTCGCCAAAATACAGCGCTTTGGTGATCGCGCACTGGGCGATCTGCCCAGTCACCGGGCGCTGATCCAGCAGATCAACGCCCAAGCCTAAGGAGCAAACGATGTTTTCGGTCTACGGCAGAGGCGGTCGCACCTTTCGGGGTTCCTTAGAAGAGCTGCGCCAAATTGGCCCGGTGACCGGTGTGGCCCGCACCCGCGCTGAGGCGGCGGTGGGCCTGGACCCCTGGGACCACGCCCGCGCTGAGGCGCTGCAAGCGCAGCAGGCCGCCGCGCCGCTAGATGTAGCCCACCGCGCCGCGCTGGACAGCTATGCCCAAACCGCCAAGACCGATATTCCCCGCCAACCCCTGACCGAAGTGGGCGCCATCATGCATGCGCCCGTGGTCACGCTGCCGGACAGCGCAACCGTGGAGCAAGCCTGGCAAACCCTGACGCAGCACCATATTGGCCAGGCTCCTGTGGTGGGTGCGGACGGCGTGCTGGTGGGCTTGTTGTCGCGTGCCGAACTGATGCAGCAAGAACGCCTGCCCGGCCCCGAGAGCCATGCGCTGGTGTGGCGCGCGCTGCTGGAGCAAAGTGTGGTGGATGTGATGTGGACCCCCGTGCCCAGCGTGGCCGTGCAGACCGACATTCGCCGCGTGGCGCGCGTGCTGCTGGACACGGGCTTGCCGGGGTTGCCGGTGGTGGACGACGCGGGTGCAGTGATCGGTTTTGTGTCGCGCTCGGATATCTTGCGCGCGGTGGTGGCGGACCCGCCGTTGGATTTGTGGACTTGATCTACTGCCGCAAACCTTGCACCCAGTGCGCATAAATGTGGCTAGCAATCGCTTGGCTGCGCGCAATGTCTTCTGTCAGCGAAGGCAGTATCCGCCCAGCCTGCCGCACTCCTGGCGACTCACTTCCACACAGCTCGTGCGCATCTAGCTCCAGCCAGGTGCGTACTTTCGCCTCATCTACCTCACAATGGAACTGCATGGCCAGGTGCTTGCTGCCCACGGCGAAAGCCTGATGGGCACAATGCTCACCGCGCACCAGCCACTGCGCGCCCGGCGGAATGCTGAACGACTCGCCGTGCCACTGAAACAGGGGTAGCTTGGTGCCCACCTGCGCATCCGGGCCAAACCACCGCGCGCCGTCTTCGTGAATCACTTCCAGATCGCTCCAGCCAATCTCCACATGTTTTGAGGCTTGCACGGTGCCGCCCAGCGCACGCGCCATCAGCTGTCCGCCAAGGCAGTGGCCAATGACGGGAATGTCCTCAGCCACCGCTTCACGGATACGCGCCAGCAGACCATCAAAATAGGGTAAGGGGTCATTGGCGCTCATGGGGCCGCCCAAAATACACCAGCCCGCGTGCGCGCTGGCGTGTGGCGGTAGCGCATCGCCCTTAAACATGCGGTAGACCGTAGTGGCCAACCCCTGCGCTTGTAGCCAACTGCCCAAGTAGCCCGGGCCGTCATGAACCGCGTGTTGAACGATGGCAATGGTTTTCATTGATACTGGCGCCGCTGAATGAAACTGCGGCACCTTGGTCATGTAAAGAAAGTTAGCATGAGGTGCTCTTCATGATAAAAAAAACAGCAATTGTTTGTATGATCAGTGAATCACGTTAAGACTGTTGACGTAACACATCACCGTGCCAGTGCTTCAAAAAATGCGTCATTGATGAAATAGTTTTCCCGCCAAACCGCCTGCTCACGCAGCAAACCTGCCGCCACCAAAGCGCGCAAATACTTG
The DNA here is from genome assembly GCA_002256115.1 of Burkholderiales bacterium PBB3. Taxonomy (GTDB): domain Bacteria; phylum Pseudomonadota; class Gammaproteobacteria; order Burkholderiales; family Burkholderiaceae_C; genus Allorhodoferax. The sequence goes on along the minus strand of NKIK01000004.1, from coordinate 152,835 downwards.
GTGCAGGTGGGCCTTGAGCCCAGACCAGCCTCTTCTAGAAAGCGCACTTTGCAATACGGGTGCCTAAACACCACGTCCAAAATGGCAGGCACCTGAACCTTAGGCAATACTTTTTCAGCTTGCAATGTTGCGCTGTGCATTAAGTCCATCACAGCGCGGATGCGCTGACGGGTGAGGTGGGCCATGGTCTCGACCCCGCGCAACATGTACAGCACCCACGCCTCCCACTCCCCCCGCTCGGTTACCGCCGTCAGACCACGGTAGTACGCGCCCTTGTTTTCGATGATGTAACCCGACAAATAGAGAATGGGAACGTCCAGCAAAGCATCCGACTGCAATTGCAAAATGTTCAAAATGCGCCCCACCCGGCCATTGCCATCGGGGAACGGGTGAATAGCCTCAAACTGGTAGTGCATCACCGCCATACGCACTAGCGGGTCCAAGTCAGAGGACTCATTCATAAACCGCTCCAAATTCGCCAGTTTGTCCCGAATCACGCTTTCGCCCTCGGGCGGGCAGTACACCACCTCGCCCGTGGTCGGGTTGGCCAGCTTGGTGCCGGACGTGCGCCGTACGCCGTCGTCTGCTTCTTTGACGGTTTGGTAGAGAGCCTCAAAGAGTCGCGTAGTCAGGGGCATGCCTTGCTTGATCCATTGGTGCCCCTGCCAGAGCGCGTCTTTGTAACGCAGCACTTCTTTGGTCTGTGCGCTGGCCCCCGCGCCATCGTTGGCAAAGCCGCGAAACAAGTCGTCGTTGGTGGTGACGATGTTTTCGATCTCAGAAGACAACTTGGCTTCCTGTAAACCAATGGCCTGAATCAGCACGCCCTGATTGGGAAGAAGCTGGGCTGCGCCTTTGAGCTCTGCCAATGCTGTGCGAGCAGCAATCACTTGCTTGAGCACGGCCTTGGTTTCCAGGTCAACCGACGGCGGCAACAGAGGCAAATCGTTGAAAGGGCGTTGATTGTCAAACAGCATAGAAACTTACTGCGAATAGTTGATGTAAAGAAAACCCAATTTGTTTAACATGATAGCGCTCGCGATGTAAAAAATGCGCTGTTTGAAGGTGTGTTCTGTTGGCTGCGGCGGAACCCTCCTAGCGGAAAGTTGGCTTGTCGTTGTCCTATACCGCGTGCTGAATGATGGCAATGGTTTTCATTGATACTGGCGGCCCTGATTAAAGCTAAGTGCCACAGAATTTTGCCGGAGACACCATGATTGATTTGTACACCGCCGCCACGCCCAACGGCCACAAAGTTTCCATCGCCCTGGAGGAGCTGGCCTTGCCCTACGCCCTGCAGGTGATCAACCTGTCCAAGGGTGAGCAAAAGGAACCCGCGTTTTTGAAGCTCAACCCCAATGGCCGCATCCCCGCGATTGTGGACCGCGAAGCCGATGACTTTGCGGTGTTTGAGTCCGGCGCTATTTTGGTTTACCTGGCAGAGAAAACCGGCCAGCTGATGCCTACCGACACAAAGGGCCGCTCGTTGGTGATGCAGTGGCTGATGTTCCAGATGGGCGGCATCGGGCCGATGATGGGGCAGGCCAATGTGTTCTACCGCTACTTCCCTGAAAAAATCCCAGCGGCCATTGACCGCTACCAGGGCGAGAGTACGCGCCTGTTTCGGGTGATGGATGTCCACCTGAAGGACCACGAGTATCTGGCGGGCGACTACTCGATTGCCGACATTGCCAACTGGGCCTGGGTGCGTACACACAAGTGGAGCGGTGTATCGACTGAGGGTATGCCGCATCTGCAGCGCTGGATAGATGCGATCCGCGCGCGGCCTGCGGTGCTCAAGGGCATTGAGATGCCTCCCTCCAATCTGAATATGCGGGTGGACGACGAAGCCAAGGCGAAACAGTTTGCGGAAGAAGCACGCAAGATGGTGGAGACCGGTAAATCACGCGACGGAGGTGTCTGACATGAAGCTCTATGTTTCGCCCCGCGCGCCCAACCCCCGGCGGGTGACCATGTTCCTGGCTGAAAAGGGCGTGGCGGATATCGAACTGGTGACGGTGAGCATTGGCAATAACGAGCACCAATCGGAAGCCTACCGCGCCAAGAGCCCACTGGCCAAGGTGCCTGCGTTGGAGCTGGATGATGGCCGTGTGTTGACCGAGACGCGTGCCATCTGCACCTACCTGGAGGGCCGTTACCCCGAGCCCAATCTGATGGGCGTGGACTATGAGGAGCGCGCCTTCATTGAGATGACTGACCGGCGCATCGAGTTCTATTTGTTGGGCGGCTTTGCCAACTGCATACGCCACACACACCCTGGACTGGCCCCGCTGGAGCAGCCCCAGTTTCCTGACTTTGGCCGCTCGCAGGGCGAGAAGGTGCGCGGTGTGGCGCGTTGGCTGGACGGCGAGCTGGCCCGCCAGCCCTATGTGGGTGGCGCGCGGTTCACGATTGCCGACATCACCACCTTCATCGCGCTGGAATTTGCCCGCGGGCTAATGAAGTTCAACCCGGGCGAAGAGGGCATGCCGCATCTGCAGGCCTACCGCGACCGCTGGCTGGAGCGGCCAAGCGCCAAGGTGCAATAGCCATTGGGAATAGAGAGCGGGTCCGCTCAGGGCAGCAGCGGCAAATCAGCCCGCTTTAGCGTGCGCAAAACAATGCTGGATTTGCTGTGGCGTATGCCCTTGATCTTGTAGAGGCGTTCGCGCAGCAGGCGTTCGTAGTCTTTGGTGTCTTTGAATGGCTGTCTAGCGTCACCTGCACCATCACCGTATCACCCAAACCCAAGGCCTGCGCGTTCAGGCGCACGGTGTAGCCCTCTATCACCCCGGCTTCTTCCATCTTTTTGATGCGGCCCCAGCAGGGGGAGGCGCTCAAGCCCACGGCCTGTCCGATGTCTTGCAGGCTGGTGCGGGCATCGGCCTGCAATACCTGAAGAATTTTTCGATCTAAATTGTCCATTTGATTGGATTTTCTGTTGTTTTCAAATTCAGCAGAATTTTGTACCGAAACTTTCAAAATCACTGGCAAATATGAAAAACTATTTGGCATGGGTCTGGGGATACTGGGTCTGCGTTGCAGCGGGGCTTATCGGTCGCGCCAGCAGTACAAGCCCCCAGGCGGGTTACCGCCGGCTTGGGGGACTTGTTTTTTACCCGCAGCGCACTGGCGGCAGGCTTGTGATGAAATGGCGGGCTCTTTGACTCGGACACCATGACGCTATGAAATGCCTCGTACAAGCCCCCGCTCTGATCGCGCTGCTCTGCCTGTCGGCACTGCAGGTTCAGGCCCAATCGCAAGCCCCTCAAGCTCCCCTGACCCAAACGCTGATCTCTGGCGTCAAAATCGTGCACACCACCGTAGGCACCGGTGCCATGCCCACGGCTGTGGACCGTGTCAAGGTGCACTACCGCGGCACGCTGCCCAATGGCACGGAGTTTGATAGCTCTTACAAAGAAGGGCCAGTCGTCTTCCCACTGAACAAAGTCATTCGCTGCTGGACGCAGGCGCTGCAACACATGAAGGTGGGCGGCAAAGCCACGCTGTCGTGCCCGGCCGAGCTGGCCTACGGCTCCAAAGGAGCTGGTGATGCGATTCCACCCAACACGGCGCTTAGCTTTGAGTTGGAATTACTGGGGATTGAGAAGTAAGTTTTGCCACCGAAATGTGCGGGTTTGCTATACAAATAGGAGCTTCTCCCGCACTATCCACGGCCTGAACGGCCGATTTGGATCGCAACCGTGAAGCTGCACACGCCTTTGGGGATTCGCTAAGCAACTGCGGTAGTGTCGACTTCAATGCTCGGCAATGAGCTCAACTCGACTGCCATTCACGCAATAAACCCTGTGTGCGCGTGCCGAAATACGTCGCCGCTCCTACCCCCTTTGCGCCAGCAGCGCCGACAAGTCAGCTCGCAAGCCCTCAAGATCTTCCTTGGCCGTAAAGTAGACGATCTCGTCATCGACAGAGTCATATCCGTGAATGATTCGGTTGCGCAAGTCGATGGCCAACTTCAAATGCGTCACTGATTGGATCCAACTGGACTCTAGTTTGGCCAGACGTGTGCAAGCTTCCCCCAGGATTTCGAATTGACGCTCTACTGCTGAACGTAGCATTTTGTTGGCGGCATATTCAACGAAAGAAACGCCCCCCAAGAATTCGGCGATAGAGTCCATCGCGCCCAGCGCATCAACTAGCAATTTGGGCGTTTTGTCGGTCATAAATGACGGATCTGCTGCTATTGACGGCTTGTAAAAAATACGGGTTGCGAATGTAGCGCGGATTGACCAAATCAACGTGTCGGCCCAGGAGTTGCTCTAGTGCATCTGCCAGTTCAGTCCAACGTTTGGCGCGTGAGCCTGAAGCGTGCGCGTCAAGTTCAACCAGGAAATCGAAATCACTGGAGTCCGGGTCAAAACCTGAGCCGGTCGCAGAGCCAAACAGTTCCAAATGGGAAACGCCATGCTTCTGGCAAAGCGCAACTATTTGGGGCAACTGTGAGCTCAGCGGAGTGGTCATGGAGGAATTATCAAACAAATACGAACTGTCAGTGGGAGTACCTGTGGCTGACCCCTACAAGGTCGCCAATTCTGATCCGTACCAACCCATATTGCCCTTTACGGAAATGCAATGGCACTTTTGCAGTTGCCTCTGGGCACACAAACTGCCGGTAGCCTGGAGTCTCAGGCTTAAGTGTTTGGCCTAGAAGATGCTATACAAATAGGAGCTGCTCCCGCACTATCCACGGTCTCAAACACCGATTTGGCTTGCAACTGCGCCAGCAGAATCAACCACTGGTGTAAGGCCCAAACCCCGGCAATACCTTCAGCAAACCCCGCCCCACCAGAGCGGTGTACGCAGTGAAATGGTCCTCACCCTGCAGCACCTCGCCACCCAGTTGCAGGCTGGGGTACCGGCGGCGCTTCAGCGCATCTTTGAAGCGCTGCATATCGCCCGCCAAGTCAGTCTTTTTGTAGTGGCGCGGCGTGGGGCCGGGGGTCTCAAAGCTGCCCGCAAACAGCAGCACCTGGGCCTTGAGGTCTTTGTGGTCGGCAGCGTACTGCTGCTCCATCTGAAATATCGCATGTTCATCAAACCAGAACGAGGGGCTGCCCAGGATGTAGGCCTGAAACATGCCTGGCTTGGTGAGCAACGTGGCCGCGCCCCACAGCGCGCCATACGAATGGCCGATGAACACCTTGCGCGACATATCTGCGCGGTACTGGCTTGCAATCAGCGGAAAGACCTCAGTCTCTACATAGTTGCGGTAGGCAGCACCTTCGCCATAGGCCTTGGCCCCGTAGCGGTCCGCAGAGCGCTTGGGGTTGGCCAGTGCATTGGTGGGCGTGTAGTCGCGGCTGCGAGCCTCGGAGGCATCTTCATTGGTAGGCAGCGCCAGGCCCACCAAAATGAAGTCTTCGATGTTTTGCCCACGCCTGCCCAGCAAGTGGCGTATGCCGTGCACCAGCGTGAACGCGTACTGCGGGTCGGTGACAAAAACCACCGGGTACTGCTTGGTACCGCTGGCGTAAGACGCGGGCAAATCGACCCAAACCTGGTAGGCGCGGTTCGCGCTTTTGCTGGGAAGCTCGTGCACGAAGCTGTTGGGAATTTGGTAACCCGGCACGGCTGCCGCTACCTGCGTGCACGGAGCGAGGGTGATGGCCAAGGCTGTGGCCAATGCGTGCAACACGCTGCGGAAATTCATGGTCATTGCTGTTTACACGTAGCGCCGCAGCACATCCTCTTGCAGTTTTTTGAAGCCTGGTTTCTTCAGGGCTAGGTCCAGGTGCGCCAATATTTCCGCAGCGCGGGGGTGTGTTTTTCGCACCAGCAGGTGAAAGGGCACGTCGGCGGCTATGAAAGGGGCGGGCACTGAAACGATCTGGTCCTGCGCGATGCCCAGTTTTTTGATGCGCCAACGGGTCACCACAGGTGAAAGCGACACATGCACATCTCCGCGCCCGACCATGATGGAGCGGAACACCCCGTCATGCCCCGACACATAGGTCAAATTGGGGAAGTCCTTAAGGTTTTGCTCGGCCCACTGGTTGCCATTTTGGTCCACCAGGCGCAAAGGCATCAGCTCCTCACGCCGCGTGATTTGCTCAATCAACTTGCGCTGGGGGCTACTGGCGGCAAAGAAAAGGTGGGGCTGCAGGCTGACGACCGGTATCTTGTGAAAAACGGTGTAGCGCTGGCGCTCTTCGGATGCAAAGGTGCACAGCGCATCGGCCAAACCCTGGGCAACCTCTTGCTGTACCCGCCGCCACGGCAGGCCCAGCCGCTCTACCCGCAGATCGGGTAGGCCTGCCAGCAGGGGCTCCAGCAGATCGGGCAGGATGCCCAGCACCTGGTCATTCTCCAGATAAGAGTAGGGGGCGTAGTCATCGTTGTAGGCAATGCTCAGCGTATTGGGCGATGGGGCTGGGCGCGCCGAATGGGCCGCCCGCAGTGGCATGAGCAAGCCCAGGCCAGCGCCCAAGCCTATGAGTTGGCGGCGTTTTTGCTGCATATTGACTGCTCCTGCTTATTTTTTTCCAACGTTTCGCCTCAGTTTAGCGGCCCTGGGTGGCGACCTGCTATAAACATTTGGCCCCCACACCTTGCCGCCCTGCGTTGCCTACATGCCCTCTTTGATTTCACGCCTGTCCTTTGCCTGTGTTCTATTGCTGATGGCCTACCTGCCTGCCGCAGCCTATGCCGCAGACCGCCCTAAAGTGGGCCTGGTGCTGGGCGGCGGTGGCGCGCGCGGGGCGGCGCATATTGGCGTGCTGGAAGAGCTGGAGCGCCTGCGCATACCGGTGGATTGCGTGGCCGGCACCAGCATGGGCGCGCTGATTGCCGGTGCCTGGGCGGCCGGCATGGACCCCGCCACCATGCGCCGTGAAATGGGCAAGGCCGACTGGAACGACCTGTTTCAAGACAACCCTGGCTATGGCGATGTCAACTACCGCAGCAAGCGCTTGTCGCAGCGCTACCTGCCCGGTAGTGAGACCGGTATCACCGAGCTGGGTGCCATCACACCGCCGGGTGTGGTGTCGGGCCAAAAGATCAAACTCTTTTTCAACCAACTGGTGCACGCCGACACTGGCGAACGCAATATTGAATTCTTGCCCTTACCGTTGTCCATCGTCGCGACCGACATTGGCAGTGGTGAACGGGTGGTGTTTCGCGATGGCAGCCTGACATTGGCCATGCGTGCCAGCATGTCAGTGCCCGGCCTGATGGCCCCGCTGGAATACCGCGGACGCAAGCTGGTGGACGGTGGCCTGGTCGACAATTTGCCCGTGGAGGAGGTGCGCGAGCGCTGTGGTGCCCAAGTGGTGATTGCGGTGAATGTGGGCTCGCCGTTGCTCAAGGCCAGTGAAATCAGCGGCCTGCTAACGATCTCGGCGCAAATGGTATCTATCTTGACTGAGCAAAACGTCACCCAATCGCTGGGCAAACTGGGCCCGCAAGACATTTACATCAAGCCCGAACTCGACGGCCTGTCTGCGGGCGATTTTGACCGCAGCGGGGATGCCGCCGACCGCGGCCGTAAAGCGACGGTGGCGGTCACCGCCGTGTTGCAAAGCCTGTCGGTGGATGAGCGCAGCTATGCGGCGTGGCGCAAGCGCTGGACGCCGCAGTCTCTGCCGCTGCAAGCGGTGGACGCGATTGAGATTGCGGGCCTGCACACCGTGAACGCCGCCGCCGTATCGCGCTATGTGGAGCAAAAGGTGGGTGAGTCACTGGATGTGACCAAGCTCAACCGCGACCTGCTGCGCGCCTATGGCGACGGCTATTACGAACGTGTGGACTACTCGCTGGTGCGCGCGGGCGATCGCAATGTGCTGCGCATCATGCCGATTGAAAAATCCTGGGGCCCCGACTACATGCGCCTGGGTGTGAATTTGAACTCCAGCCTGACCGGCGGATCGTCATTCAGCGTGCGCGGTGCCTACCAAAAGACTTGGCTCAATAGCCTGGGCGGCGAGATGCTGCTGTCGGCCGAGCTGGGCAGCAACACGGGTGTGGGTGCCGATTTCTACCAACCGCTGGATGCGACCCAGCGCTACTTTGTAGACGCCGCCGCTTCCATCCGGCGTGAGAGTGCGGCGCTGTTTAATAACGATTTGCGCATTTCCGACTACCGCAACACCGTGGCCCGCCTGGATTTGTCGGCGGGGGTGAACATCGGCTTGATCGGCCAGTTCCGGCTGGGCTGGCGCGAGGAGCAGCAAGAAGTAAAGATCGAGACCGGCTTGCCCCTGCTGCCCACCGACACGCTGAAGACCAGGGGCCTGCTGGCCACGCTGGAGCTAGACCAAAAGAATCAGTTGTATATCTCGACCAGCGGTTGGTCGGCGCGGACCACTTGGTTTGAGTCCGCACAAGGGGACTACAACCGCGTGACCGTGTCGCTAGATGGCAATTACCAGATCAAGGATTCGGTGCTGGGCCTGCGTGCCACCTACGCGGGCTCGGTGCGCGGCAGCTTGCCGCCGCAAGACCTGGCCAAGCTGGGTGGATTTTTGAACCTGTCGGGCTTTGCCAATGACCAGCTCTCGGGTGACAAGGTGAGCTACGCCCACATCCGCGCTGAGCGTATCTTTGGCCGCATGCCCATGGGCCTGCGCGGCGACTTGCGCGTGGGCCTGGCGCTAGAGGCCGGCCGTGTGGGTGAGCCGCTGTCCGAACCGAACCGCACGGGTGTGCTCAATTCGGCGGTGATTTATGTGCGCGGTGAGACCCCGTTTGGCCCCGCCTACCTGGGCCTGGGGCGCTCCAGCAGTGGTCCGGTCAACGCCTACTTCTTTATTGGCACACCGTAAACGTAGGGGCTGGTGTGAAGCGGTTTGAGTTTGTGCTCAGCATCTCGTCGCAGCAGTACCTGCAGTACTACCGCGGCTCCGTGCGCCAGGTAGTCGCCCAATCCACCACCGGTGCCACAGTGCAGTTCCCGGCTGCATTGCTGACGCCATTTGTGACCACGGCAGGGATCAGCGGGCGCTTTGTGCTGACGTGTGAGGAGAGTGGGAAAGGGGCGGAGTTACGGCGGGCTAATCTGTAAGTCACAACTTGCAAAAAGTGCAAAAATACTTTAAATTGTAAGCCATGACTTACGAAATACGCCTGTCGGACCAACTTGGACACCAACTTCAGGCGCACCGGGAAGCTCTTAAGATGAGTAAGACCCAACTGGCTGAAAAAGCCGGAAAGGTGCGCGAAGTGGTGTACCGGCTAGAGGCTGGGGAGGACACCACGGTGTCTTCCCTCATGGCGGTGCTGGGTGCCTTGGGCTTGGCCCTCCGGCTAGAGCGTGTGGGCCTGCCTTCCGCAGAAGAGGTTGCCCGTCGCTTCCAGGAAGATGACGAGGGCGACGATGCTTCCTGAAAAAATTCGCGAACTGGCGGTATCCATCGGGGATACCGATAACGCGGGCCAGTTGCGCAAGGCTTCGACCTACGAGTTTCGCTACCAAAACCCCGACCCAGAGCAGCCCACCATGGCGCTGCTCATGCCTGCTAAGGATCGCCTCACTTGGCAAGATGGTGATCTGTTCCCGCCCATGGACCAGAACCTGCCCGAGGGCGACCTGTTCATGAAGATTCGGGAACTGTTCCCCAAGCAGCCCATGACGCCCATGCATCTTTTGGCGATGGTGGGGCGCAACGGCATTGGCCGACTGGGCTACACGCTGGCAAACGCATCCGCTGTATCAGCACCCCGTACGCTGAGCAAAGCAGAGCTGATCAAGACCAAGTACAGCCCAGCCGTGTTTAACGAGCTGGTGGCCGCCTATCTCAGCACAGGCGCGGGCATCGCCGGTATGCAGCCCAAAATCATGGTGCCCGACCGGCCCACGATACCGGTTCCATCGCTCATAGTGAAAGCCGCCAGCGCCAGTTACCCTGGCCTGGCAGCCAACGAGTACCTGTGCCTGAGTGCGGCGCGGCGCGCGGGTATCAATGTGCCTGAGTTCGCGCTCTCCGATGACGGACAGATGCTGATACTGGACCGCTTCGATATGGTGATGAGAGAGGACGGCAGTGTCGAGCGACTCGGCTTTGAGGATATTGCCGCCTTGGCTGGCCTGCGCGTGCGCGACATCTTGTCGGATAGAAAGTACCAGGGCAGCTACCAGCGCATTGCGGAGTTGCTGCGGCAGCTACAGTTGCACAGCGACAATCTGCACCGCTTTTTCCAGCAGGTGGCTTTCTCGGTTCTGGTGCGCAATGGGGACGCGCATTTGAAGAATTTTGGGGTGCTGTATCGCAACGCCTCCGACGTGTGGCTGGCCCCCATGTTCGACGTGGTGACTACCAGCATTTACACCTACACCAAGTACCCCGGTGGGCCCGAGCTAGAGGACCAAACACTGGCACTCAAGGTCTTTGCGGGCAAGCACCAAACCAAAGCCTACCCCACCCGAGATGAGCTCTACGATTTTGGTCGCCGGGTCTGCGGCGTGAGCCAGCCGGCCTTGGTTGTGCAAGCTATTGCACAAGCCATGCGAGAGACACTGGAGCATGCCAAGGGCGATGACCGGGTGCCGGTGCCATTGTTGAAAAAAATGGAGTTTGCCTGGGAAAGCGGTCTCATGCACGGTCGGTGACGGTGCACTTTGTCAGGGGCGCACCTTGACGGCGCAATCGTTACTTCGCGCGACAGTTGAGCGGTAGCAACGGGGCGGGAATGTCCGTCTTGTCCTGACCCTTGGCAGTCATCTTGTCGGGTACGGGTGCATGCCCACAGAGCCAACTCACGGGCACGATGGGGGCATCTTCCACCACGGCGGGCCGCAGGGTCAGCACCTTGCCCTTGATGGCGGCATTGGCCTGGTTGCCAAAAGTGATGTGGATGGCACCGTCTTCGACGGTCAGGCTGGTGACCATGGTGCTTACTACTTTTTCAGCCGCCGGTAAGCCCACGGCTGCGTTGTCTTTGGGCATTTGCTGCAGGCCCTGCCACATGGTGGCTATCGGCGCTTTGGCAATTTTTGCCAATTCAGCGCCTTCGATGATTTGATCCCGAACCATCTTGCCCTGAAAAGTAGGCAATACCATGAGCGCCAGAATGGCCATGACGGCGATGACGACCAGCAGTTCAATCAGTGTGAAGCCGGTGGTGCGTGTTCGCATGGGGGGTGGGGTGCGGCCTGCGTTGGAGGCGTTGGTCGTCAGGGGATGAATATTCACGGGACGGAACGCTGGGACGGTAGCTGCGGGACTTTTAACTGAAGCCACATAGATTATTGAAACGCAAATGCTGACGCCCAAATGGCATCTGAATTGGGCATATGTCTCGTGAACAACAATGCACGTTCAATGTCCTCAGAAGTCAGAAGGACAACATTTTTCAATGTCAATTCATCAGCTGGTATCGCAATTTGGTCCCTGGGTTGCCTGCTCACCAACACGGCAGCGACTTGCGATGGCAAATGAGCGGCAGTCAATGACTTGACCAAAGACGACCTCCGGTCAACCAGCTTTCCGACCTTCGTGGCCAAATCTGCAATCTTGAGGGTGCACTCCACAACGGCAATTCGGCCTATGGGCGTGCTAAGTATTACGTCTGGCGATTCCGTCCCGATTGGAAGAGCAGACGAAAATCCAAGAATAAACATGAGCAAAGCGACCCCTCGCTCGAACTCCCTCGCATCAGTCGACTCGAATAGGGAATTTCTCAATTTCCGATAATCACCATCAAACTGGTTGACACACAAATGGAGATGGTTTCTTGCTCGCGCAGGGTCGTTAAACCATTGACGACGCACAGTCGAATGTCCAATGGAGAGCAACGTCAATACACTATCGGAATCGGGTAGTTCTGTTCGAAGTGTGCCTACACGTCGATCACCTTCCGGTGGGCTCCAAGTTATAGCTTCCGCTATCTGGGCGCGAGTGTTTAGGTCGGGGCTTGGTGCGCATCGGATAGCGAGACTGAGGGTCTCAACATTGAATTGGGGATGAGCGTGAATTTCGCAACTCAGTACACCTTCCGACAATGCGCATTTGTCAGTAATTAAGTCAACTGGGGGAAAGACATTAATGTCTATCGTAGACGCTCTCCCGCCTGAGAAATCTGGGCTCAATTCAAGCCAATTGACCAAATCTTCTATCCCATCAAACGGTGGCGTTAACGTCCTCAATTCGGCATCGACTACGAATTTACTATCCGGCGAGTCTACGGTTTGAGGCTTGCTGCTAACTCGCAAGTGCAATGGAAAAAACCAGTTGTCCCCATGACTCATTTCTGAGTATTGGTCGCAGTTGTCCTGCGCAGGAAGACGCAATTCCAAATCGTCGCACTTGATAATGCCATTCGCTGCATCACTAAGCACCTGCATTAGTTCTTGTTTTGATGTTGGGTATTTTTGAACTTGACCTGCTTCAATGCCAAGCGCTACCACACGAAGCCCTAAATCTCTGTCATGCCTGAGTGGGTTTAACTTTATCGAAGCGTGCCGTACTACAAGACCAGCTTCCGTCCTCGATGCGACATACCGAATATCGAGTGCATAGTCATCGCATGTCCAAGAACCGGCCAAATCAAGGAAGTGCTTTTTTAGTTGATCGCCAAACATCGACAAAGGATAACCCACAGGATCAGCAGTGGTCTTGCTGCAACTTGGCACTTAGCGCCAATGATCACTTCCTAACGGATTACCTGTATTGATGGATAGTCAATAAAAAAGCGCCAGAAGGCGCATCTTTATTTGGTTGTTGGCGGAAGCTGTGAGATTCGAACTCACGGAGGGGATAAACCCTCGCCGGTTTTCAAGACCGGTGCCTTAAACCGCTCGGCCAAGCTTCCATGGGGCCGTATTCTAACTGGCCTTGAGCATGCCCCTGGTTTCTATGAAGCTGACCACCTCAGTCAGGCCCGTCAGCGTCTTCAGATTGGTCATCACAAAGGGTTTCATGCCTTTGGCGGTGTTGCGCATGCGCTCGGTGTCTACACGCATCACGTCCAGGTTCGCACCCACATGCGGGGCCAAGTCGATCTTGTTGATGACAAACAGGTCGCTCTTGGTGATGCCGGGGCCGCCCTTGCGTGGGATTTTTTCGCCCGCCGCTACGTCAATCACGTAGATGGTCAGGTCGCTGAGTTCGGGGCTGAAGGTGGCGGCCAGGTTATCGCCGCCGCTTTCCACAAACACGATGTCGGCATTGGGAAAGTCCACCAGCATGCGGTCAATCGCTTCCAGATTGATGGAGCAGTCTTCGCGGATGGCGGTGTGCGGGCAGCCGCCGGTTTCCACACCCATGATGCGTTCAGCGGGCAGCGCGCCGCTCACCGTCAGCAGGCGCTGGTCTTCCTTGGTGTAGATATCGTTGGTAATGGCGACCAAGTCGTATTGTTCGCGCATGGCTTTGCAGAGCATTTCCAAGAGCGTGGTTTTGCCGGAACCTACTGGGCCACCAATGCCCACGCGCAGGGGCGGCAGATTCTTGGTGCGGTTGGGGATATGGTGCAGTGGTGAGGAGGTGGTGGACATGGTGTTTGCTATAAAGTTAGGAGCTGCTCCCGCACTATCCATGGGATGAACGGGCGGTTTGGCACTATTTTTTGGCTGTTCGTAGGGTTTCAGGATCTAAAAAGCCGTGAATATTGCACTTCGTGCTGGCTGCTGAGTATGGCCAGCATGGGGGCGAACGCTTGGCGCGTGTCGTCGGTCACGGTCAAGGCGTGGTCCACGGCGGCGGGTATTTCGGCAGTGATGGCGGACAAGATGCGCTGGCCCGCACTTTGGCCTAAGGGTACGGATTTGATGGCGGCCTGCACCATGTTCTCGGCCCAGCCAAAGGCGTAGGCCAGCAGGCATTCGCGCACCGGGGCTTGGGTAGCGCTGGCCGCCAGTGCAAAGGCGATGGGGTAGGTGGGCTCTTGAGCGGCCAGAGTGGCAATCTGCGCGGGCGTAGCAGTGGTGTGGTTCTTCAGCCATTCCAGCAGGCTTTTGCCCATTTGTTCGGTTTGTGCTCGCAGCTCGGCGCTTTCGCGGGTTTGCAGCACCCAGGTGTTGAGCTTGCCAATGCGCAGCATGTCGTCGGCGCGCCAGGCGGCAATGGCTTCGGCCACAGCGGGCAGCTCCGAGCGCGACAGGCTCAGGTGCAACTGGTCAATTAGCCACGCAGATGCATCCGTTTCTGTAGCGGCCCGCGCAGACTCCACGGCGGACTCCAGGCATTCGGAATAAGAAAACCCGCCAATCGGCAAGGCGGGCGAGGCCAGCCACATCAATTGCATCAGGCTGCTATCGCGCATGGTGTTTGCGGGCGCTTGATTTAGTGGCTGTGCCCGCAGCCGGGGCCGTGCACATGGGCGGCAGGTGCTGCGGCGATGGGGATGGAGGCCAGCTTGGACTTGGCTGCGGGTGCTGCCGCAGCCGGTGCGTGCGCGTGATCATGGTCATGGTGGTCTCCATGTCCGTGGCCCCCCGTGGCGTAGGCACCGTTCTCGGGCTCAAAGGCTTCGTCCACCGCGTTCACAATCAAATGCATCGCGCGCAGCATGTCGGCCAGCACGTGGTCGGGCTCGATCTTCAGGTGGTCGGGCTTGAGTTCAATCGGCACATGGCGGTTGCCCAAGTGATAGGCCGCGCGGATCAGGTCGTAGGGCGTGCCGTGCTCGGTGCAATGCGTGATCTTCAATACCGATTGCGGTGCGGCTGTCACCTTGATCAGCGAGCCGTCTTCTGCCACCAGCACATCGCCGCCGCGCACCACGGTGCCACGCGGCAAAAATATGCCCAGTTGGCGACCGGTGGAGTCGGTGGCGTCAAAACGGCTTTTCTGGCGCACGTCCCAGTCCAGTTCGGCTGTGGCCGCGCGTTTGAGCAAGACCGGCGCGAGGCCCTGGCCTTGGGGGATGCATTTGGAGACTTGGAGCATGGGGTTTGAGCGTTTCGGGATAGAGTGCTAATATAACAAACGTTATAACTTAAGGTGTTTGGCCATGTCTGCACTCAAACTGACCCAAATCGGTAATTCGGTAGGTGTAATTTTGCCCAAAGAGGTGTTGGCGCGGCTCAAGGTGGAGAAGGGCGACACGCTTTTCATGAGCGATGCGGCCAATGGCGTCACGTTGTCGACGTATAGCCCCGAATTCGAAGCGCAAATGACCGCAGCTCGGCGCATCATGAAAAAGCGCCGCGCGGTACTGCATGAGTTGGCGAAATGACGGTGCCCATCAAACCTTGGGTTTGGATCGCAAGCAACGTCTTGTATGCCGTGCACGATGAGCAGTTGGCGGAGCATGGCGGCCTCGCGGGTCTGAGGGACGCGAACGCACTGGAGTCTGCCATTGCCAGAGCGCAGCAACTTGCGCACTACGGGTCGCCCGATGCAGCCGATTTGGCGGCTGCCTATGGATATGGCATTGCGCGCAACCATCCTTTTTCCGATGGCAACAAGCGCACGGCCTTCGTCGCAGTCGAACTCTTTTTGGCACTGAACGGCCATGAATTGACAGCCGATGACGCCGACTGCATTTTGACCATGCTGCGTATGGCTGCCGGAGACACCGAGGAGGTCGCGTTCGCGCAATGGATTCGTCAGCATCTGGAGTAGCGGGGAAGCGACGATGGCTACAACGCCATCGTCAAAAAGCGGCTGTGCGGGTCTAGCGTGTAGCTCCCAAACGGGTCGCAGGGCGCAAAGCCATGCGCCAGGTAAAGACTGTGAGCCGGGGCGAAGAAGGGCTGGGTTCCCGTCTCCAGACTCAGACGTTGCAACCCGAGTGCGCGGGCTTGCGCAAGAACATGAAGCAAGACTTGTTTGGCGATGCCCTTGCCACGAAATGCTGCAGACGTCCGCATGGATTTCAGTTCGGCGTGGTCTGCATCCAGCCGCTTGATTGCGGCAGTACCTACCAGCGTGCCGTCCAGAGCACCGCCCTCTGAGGGCACCCAAGCCGACCAGAAATAGACGCTTGGATCGCGCAGTTTGGCGAGGTCTAGCGCGTGCACGCTCTCGGGCGGTGACGTGGCTCGCATGTCTTGTAGATGCTTTTCCAGGAAAGCGGCAATGCGCGAGTCGCTCAGGTCATCCAGGCGAATGTGCAACGGCAAGGGCGGCATGGGCTCAGAACAAAAAGTAACGCTGCGCCAGCGGCAAAACTACTGCCGGTTCGCAAGTCAGCAACTGCCCGTCGGCGCGCACGCTGTAGGTTTGCGCGTCAATCTCCATCACGGGCAGGTAGCTGTTGTGGATCATGTGCTGCTTGCGGATGCCGCGGATGTTCTTCACGGCCGTCACGTTCTTGGCTAGGCCAAAGCGATCTTTAACACCTGCGTTCAAGCCCGCTTGCGACACGAAGGTGAATGAGCCCTTGGCCAAAGCGCCACCGAATGCGCCAAACATCGGGCGGTAGTGCACAGGCTGGGGTGTGGGTATGGAGGCATTCGGGTCGCCCATGGCGGCAAAGGCGATAAAGCCGCCCTTCAAGATCAGCGCGGGTTTCACACCAAAGAAGGCGGGCTTCCAGACCACAACATCGGCCCACTTACCCACTTCAATGCTGCCGACCTCATGGCTAATGCCGTGTGCGATGGCCGGGTTGATCGTGTACTTGGCGATGTAGCGTTTGGCGCGGAAATTGTCATTCCGCTGCAGGGCTTCGACAGGCTCAGCCTGAACGGCCCCCGTTCGCCCTGAGCCTGTCGAAGGGCTCAGCCATCCTCTTTGCGCTTTCATCTTGTGCGCGGTCTGCCAGGTGCGGATGATGACCTCGCCCACGCGGCCCATGGCCTGGCTGTCGCTGCTCATCATGCTGATGGCGCCCAGGTCGTGCAGGATGTCTTCGGCCGCGATGGTTTCCTTGCGGATGCGGCTTTCGGCGAAGGCCAGGTCTTCGGCAATGCCCGCGTCCAGGTGGTGGCAGACCATCAGCATGTCAACATGCTCGTCCAGCGTGTTGACGGTGTAGGGCATGGTGGGGTTGGTGGAGCTGGGCAAGAAATTGTCTTGGCCCACCACGCGCAGGATGTCGGGCGCGTGGCCGCCGCCCGCGCCTTCGGTGTGGAAGGCGCACAGGCCACGGCCCGCGCCAGCTTTGTCTTTCGTGGCGGCAATGGTGTCTTCCACAAAGCCGGATTCATTCAGCGTGTCAGAGTGGATCGCAACCTGGGTGTCCGTTTCGTCCGCCACGTCCAGGCAATTGCTGATGGCGCTGGGCGTGGTGCCCCAGTCTTCGTGCAGCTTAAGGCCGATGACACCCGCGTTGATTTGTTCGTGCAGCGCTGCGGGCAGCGACGCGTTCCCTTTTCCCAGAAAGCCCAGGTTCATCGGGAAGGCATCTGCCGCTTGCAGCATGCGCTCGATGTTCCACGGCCCCGGTGTGCAGGTAGTGGCAAAGGTGCCCGTGGCGGGGCCGGTGCCGCCGCCCAGCATGGTGGTCACGCCGCTGGCCAGGGCCTCTTCGATTTGCTGGGGGCAGATGAAGTGGATATGGCTGTCGATGCCGCCGGCAGTGACGATGTTTCCCTCGCAGCTGATGACCTCGGTGCCGGGGCCGATGATGATGTCGACGCCAGGCTGCGTGTCGGGGTTGCCCGCCTTGCCGATGGCGACGATGCGCCCGCCCTTGAGGCCAATGTCGGCCTTGACGATGCCCCAGTGGTCCAGGATCAGCGCGTTGGTCATCACGCAGTCGACCGCGCCTTCGGAACGCATCTTTTGCGATTGCGCCATGCCGTCGCGGATGGTCTTGCCGCCGCCGAACTTCACCTCTTCGCCATAGCTGCCTGCAGCTAGCGTGTAGTCCTTTTCAACCTCAATGATCAGGCCGGTGTCGGCCAGGCGCACGCGGTCGCCCACCGTGGGGCCAAAAATCTCTGCGTAGGCACGTCTTCCTATAGTGGCCATTACTTCACTCCTGCTTCAATGTTGCTATTGTTTTGGTAGCTGCTTCCGCACTATCCACGGCTTGAATGGCCTATTTGGCATCAAACTTTGCCCTGGGTCAGGCCCCGAAAGCCATAGACCATGCGGTCGCCACCCAAATCCACCAGCTCTACGGTACGCTGCTGACCCGGCTCAAAGCGCACGGCCGAGCCGGATGCGATGTTCAGGCGCATGCCCTGGGCGGCGGCGCGGTCAAAGCCGAGCGCGCCATTGGTCTCGGCAAAGTGGTAATGCGAGCCCACCTGAATGGGGCGGTCGGCGGTGTTTTGCACCACCAAGGTCAGCGTGCGCCGACCGGTGTTGAGGGCGTGTTCGCCGTCGTCGCAGAGTATTTCGCCGGGTGTCATGTTGCTTGCCCTCAAGCCAGTTGCAGCAACAAGGCACTGCCCAGTGCCGCGACCGCACCACCCGCCACGCGCGGCAGCCAGACATGGGCGCTGCGCAACTTCCAGCCCATCGCCAAGCCGGTGGCATGCAGGATCACCGTCGCAGTCAACATGCCCGCCAAAGTTTGGAAGGCGTTGGTGCTGTGCGCCAGCTCCAGGCCGTGGGCCAAACCATGAAACAGCGCAAAACCGCCGACCAGCAGCGTAGACGCCAGTGCAGGCAGGCGCGTGCGGCTCACCACCAGAAGTCCGGTTACCAACAAGGATGCGGCAATCATGGGCTCGACGGCAGGCAGCGCAACGCCTTGCAAGCCCAACATGGCCCCCAGCATCAGCACATTGGCAAAGGCCAGCGGCCCCCACAGCAGCTCGGGCCCGGCGCGGCGTGCCGACAGCGCACTCCACAGGCCCACCGCCAGCATGGCGGTCAAATGGTCCAGACCGATGAAGGGATGGACAAAGCCGGCTAGAAAATTGGAATGGATGTGGTTTTCAACACCCGAATGTGCCATTGCGGCCGTGGATAGTGCGGGAGCAGCTATCAAAATAAGAGCATTTCGAAATGTATGGTGCATGGCAATTTCCAAACAAAAGAACTAACTAGACAATGCGGCGGAGCTGAAGCGCACTCCACCGGAAACACCGACAGAGTCGGCTTTGCCGGGCTGCTGGTGATGCCCCCTGCCAGGGGGAAAGCGGCCACACGCAGTGGGCAAGCCGGGGGGTGTTCATACGATCGGTTGGTGTACGGTGACGAGTTTTGTACCGTCGGGAAACGTGGCCTCCACTTGGATGTCGGGAATCATCTCGGCAATGCCATCCATCACATCGGCGCGGGTCAGCACCGCGCGGCCTTCGCTCATCAACTGGGCCACAGTTTTGCCGTCCCGGGCGCCCTCCATCACGGCGGCGCTGATCAGGGCAATGGCTTCGGGGTAATTGAGCTTCAGGCCACGCGCCTTGCGCCGCTCGGCCAGCAGGCCGGCAGTGAAGATCAGTAGCTTGTCTTTCTCGCGGGGTGTGAGTTCCATAGTGGCCCATCTTAAGCAAGGCGCGTGCCCTTATTTGCGGGCGCGCCGAAGAGGCCGTGGCGAATAGCTACGCGAATGTCCCCCGCAGCGGCCTGGGGCCGACTGCTCCTCCTTTATTTCGCTTCGCTATCCACCACGGCCTCTTCGGCGAGTTCCGGTTGTCGGAGCAGGTGGGCGTGGCACTCAGCGCAGCGGCATAAAGGAGGAGCTTGCGGCCCTAGGCCGTGGCGGGGGACAGCCGCGAAGCTGAGTGCCATGCCCACCTGCGCTAGCAAGTGGCATGAAAGCTGCACCGCAAAATAGTGCACACCACACCCAAGTCACCGCCACTGCCTCCCCCACCCCCGCTGGACGCGCCGCCGCAGCGGGTGGTCAAGATTCGCCGTGACTACAACAACTGGGTGGCCAGCGAGACTATGGAGGACTACGCGCTGCGCTTCACACCGCAGCGCTTTCGCAAATGGTCCGAATGGCGGGTGGCCAACACGGCCTTCGGTGCCGCCTCGTTTCTGATTCTGGAAGCCGTAGGTGCCACTTTGCTGGTGCAGTACGGTTTCATGAACGCCTTTTGGGCAATTTTGGCCACCGGGCTGGTGATCTTTCTGGCGGGCCTGCCGATCAGCGTCTACGCCGCCCGCTATGGCGTAGACATGGACTTGCTGACCCGTGGCGCGGGTTTTGGCTACATCGGCTCCACGCTCACGTCCCTCATCTACGCGTCCTTCACCTTCATCTTCTTTGCGCTGGAAGCCGCCGTCATGGCCTACGCGCTGGAGCTGGCGCTGGACATTCCGCCCACCTGGGGCTATTTGATTTGCGCCGTGGTGGTGATACCGCTGGTCACCCACGGCGTGTCCGCCATCAGCGCACTGCAGGTGTGGACGCAGCCGCTGTGGCTGGTGATGCTGGTCGTGCCCTTTGGCTATGTTTTGGTGCGTAACCCTGAGGCCTTTGCGGGTATCACGCACTATGCTGGTGATAGTGGTGTGGGCGGTGCATTTAATTTGCACTTATTTGGTGCTGCTTTGACCGTGGGCATCGCGCTCATCACCCAAATGGGCGAGCAGGCCGACTATCTGCGCTTTATGCCCGCGCAGACTGACGCCAACCGCAAGCGCTGGTGGGCTGCCGTGCTGGTGGGCGGGCCGGGCTGGGTGGTGTTGGGTGTGCTGAAGATGCTGGGCGGCGCGTTTTTGGCCTACCTGGCGATTCAGCACAGCGTGCCGACTGACCGCGCGGTCGATCCCAACCAGATGTACCTGGCCGCCTACGAATATGTCTTCCCTACGCTGGGTTGGGCCGTGGCGGCCACTGCTTTGTTTGTAGTGATCTCGCAGCTCAAGATCAATGTGACCAATGCCTACGCGGGCTCGCTGGCCTGGAGCAACTTTTTCTCGCGTCTGACGCACAGCCACCCGGGGCGCGTGGTGTGGGTGGTGTTCAACTGCCTGATTGCGTTCATGCTGATGGAGATGAATGTGTTTCAGGCGCTGGGCGAGGTGCTGGGCCTTTACTCCAATATCGCCATCGCCTGGATGATGGCCGTGGTGGCCGATCTGGTGATCAACAAGCCGCTGGGTCTGTCGCCCAAAGGCATTGAATTCAAACGCGCGCATTTGTACGACATCAACCCCGTGGGCGTAGGGTCGATGGCTTTGGCATCGGCCCTGTCAATAGCGGCGTACTTGGGCTTCTTTGGCGACATGGCCAAGGCGTTTTCGGCAGTAGTGGCACTGGTCACGGCGCTTGTCACCTCACCGCTAATTGCGTGGGCGACCAAAGGCAAGTACTACATTGCAAGAGACAGTACCGGGAGTCTGGGAGGCCATGCGTTTTGCGCAGGTCAAGGAGGAGCCCGCGCAGCGGGCGGGGGACACGGAGCAAAACGCATGGCCTCCCAGACTCCAGCGCCAGAAATGTCCCAACGCGTACAAAGATGCGTAATTTGCGAACGCGAATACGAAGGCCCCGACATGGCCCACTGCCCCGCCTACCAGGGCCCGATCTGCTCCCTGTGTTGCACGCTGGATGCACGTTGTGGAGATGTCTGCAAACCCAACGCCAGCCTGTCGGCGCAATGGTCGGCCACGCTGCGCTGGCTACTGCCCAAACCGGTGTGGCCGTTTTTGGACACGGGGCTCGGGCATTTCATTTTGCTGATGCTGGTGATCGTGCCGCTGCTGGCTACGGTGTTTGGGCTCTTCTATCAGCAAGAGCTGGCCGGCCTGGCCGAGATGGTGGAGAACCAGAAGCTGCTGCGCACCGCCTTGCAGTCGGGGTTTACCAAAGCCTTTGCGGCGCTGTTGCTGATGTCGGGCATCGTGGCCTGGTGGCTGGTGCTGGCGCACAAAAGCCGCCAGGTAGCGCAAGAAGAGTCCAATCGGCAAACCCATTTGCTGATGCAAGAAATTGAATCGCACCGCCAGACCGATGAAGCCCTGCAGGCCGCCAAGCTGCAGGCCGAAATGGCGCGCCGGGCCGCCGAGCACGCCAACCAGGCCAAGAGCCGCTACATCAGCGCCATCAGCCACGAGCTGCGCACGCCGCTCAACAGCATTCTGGGCTACGCGCAGCTGATGGGCGAAGACGCTGCCATCCCCGCGCACCGCAAACAGGCCGTGAACGTGATCAAGCGCGGGGGCGAGCATTTGCTCTCCTTGATTGAGGGTACGCTGGATATTGCCCATATTGAGAGCGGCAAGCTGACGCTGAACGTGAAGCCCATGCAATTTGCCAGCGGCATGGAAGAGCTGGCCAGCATGTTTGAGCTGCAGGCCGCGGACAAAGGCCTGGCCTTTCAGTACGAGGTGCAAGGCAGCGTGCCGCAGTGGGTGCGCGCGGATGAAAAGCGGGTACGGCAAATCTGTATCAACCTGCTGGGCAATGCCATCAAGTTCACCGCGCAAGGCAGCGTGCGCCTGGTGCTGCGCTACGCGCGCGAAATGGCCCACATTGAAATCCACGACACCGGGCCGGGCATGACGACACAGGAGTTGGAGCGGATTTTCGAACCCTTCACACGCGGTGATGCAGCGGCGACCAGCGGAGTCAGCTCCGCAGCGGCTTCGGGCGGTTCGGGCCTCGGGCTGACCATTGCCAAGATGCTGACCGACCTGATGGGCGGAGAGCTGAAATCCAAGAGCGTGGTGGGGCAGGGCTCGGTGTTTCAGGTGCGCCTGTTTTTACCCGAACTGCATTTGCCACCGCCGACTGGCCAGCGTGCAGGCTTTTATAGCGTGGGTACGGCTAAACCACGCAAGGGCTACGCCGGTGCGCGCCGCAAGATTTTGGTGGTGGACAACGAAGAGGCCGACCGCGAGCTGCTGGTGAACGTGCTGGAGCCGCTGGGTTTTGAGATGCGCACCGCCGCCAGTGGCCATGACTGTTTGGATTTGCTGGCTGCGGGTCTGCAGCCCGACGCGGTGTTTTTGGACCTGGCGATGCCCGGCATAGACGGCTGGGAAACCCTGCGCCGCATCCGCGCGATGCAGGGGCTTAACAGCGGAACTTCGCCGCAGGTGGCCATCGTCTCGGCCAATGCCTTCGACCGCGGGTTGGACAACGGCCTGGGCTTGCCGCCCGAAGATTTCATCGTCAAGCCGGTGCGCCATAGCGAATTGCTGGACTGGCTGGAGCGCAAACTGGAGTTGGTGTGGCTAGAGTCCAATGCGCCCGCAGTTGCAACCCCAACTACCGCCGCGGCGATGGTGAACCCTCCGCGCGAAGAAGTCATTGCATTGCAAGCGCTGGTGCGCCTGGGCTTTTACCGTGGCATTGTGAACAAGCTCGATGCGCTGGCCGCCAGCTTCCCGGAGTGCACGGACTTTGTAGACCAGCAGCGTGCGCTGGCCCGCCAATACCAGTTTGAAACCATGCAAGCCCAACTTCAGAGTGTGTTGAATGAATCTCCCGTTCACTGAACCCAGCACCGACCGCGCTGCACTGGACGGCGCACTAGACCGCGCGCTGGATCGCACTAACAGCGATGTCGTGCTGATCGTGGACGACGTGCCCGACAACCTGTCGGTGCTGCACGATGCGCTGGATGAGTCGGGCTACACCGTGCTGATCGCCACGTCAGGCCAGGCCGCGTTGGACCGTGCGGTTCAGGCCTTGCCCGATGTGATCCTGCTGGATGCCATGATGCCCGGCATGGATGGCTTTGAAGTAGCCCGCCGCCTGAAGGCCACGCCGCAGACGGCGCACATTCCCATCATCTTCATGACCGGGCTGACCGAGACGGAATACCTGGTAGCGGCGCTGGAATCGGGCGGCGTGGACTACGTGACCAAGCCGATCAAACCCAAGGAAGTGATGGCGCGCATGGGCGTACACCTGGCCGGCGCGCGGGAGCGGCGGCAAACGCGCAACGCGCTGGATGCGTTTGGCTACGCCACCATCACCGTGCGCGCATCCGATGGCTGCCTGCTGTGGCAAACGCCGCTGGCGCGTGATCTGCTGGAGGCCTACTGCGGCACCCATGCGCCCAGAACGCCGCCTGAAGTGGCCGCTTGGTTGCTAGACAGTGTGCGATTGGTGGAACAGCGGTCTGCCAATGCCGCCGAGCCACCCAAGCTCAGTATTGAGCGGGGTCCCAAACGATTGACGTTTAGATTGCACCAGCAAATTGGCGATAGCGATGCGGGGGGCGATTGGCTGATCGTGATGCGGGAGGTGTCAGATACCGCCGTGATCGAGGCGATGAGCCTGGCCTTCAAGTTGACGGCGCGCGAGGCGGAAGTCTTGTACTGGGTGGTCAAAGGCAAGACCAACAAAGACATCGGCGACATTCTGGGCAGCAGCCCGATGACCGTAAAAAAACACTTGGAGCGGGTGTTTGTAAAGCTGGGGGTAGAAACAAGGACCGCTGCCGCTGGTATGGCGATGGGTCGGATACGGCAATTGCAGCCGCAGTTTGAGGGCTAGATCAGCCGGGATTCGCTAGCTTAAAACAAGCTTTTGATGCACTTGGTGACTTGGCACACTTTTTTCTGGTTGTCTCGGCTGCTGTCGCACTCTTTTTTGTCAGCCTCGTTTTTGGCCTTCTTTAGGCACACCAAATAGGTGGCGTCCACCACTTTGCGGCATTTGTCGCAATCGTCATCGGCATGGGCGCTGGAAACCAGCACAAAAGCTGCAATCAAGGTCGTCGTCAAGAATCGCATCATCGTCCCAAATTTAGCTTTGAGCGTTGTTACCACTCGCCGGATTCGCGCACGCGCTGGTCCAGGTTGGAATCTTCAAATTGATCGGCATTGGACGGTGTTTGCGTTGGGATTTGTGTGCCCCATTGAAACAGGCGCTGCACAAAGGTACCGGCCAATACAGCTTCCCGCTGCTGGGGGCTTTCCGCCATTTTTAGCTGCTGCATAGTCACTCCTTGTTGGTGACTTGAGTCTAATAAGGGCACCCCAAAAAGTTCTGTGATTTAAGTCACGTAGCGCGCGCATATTCGGCTGGATGTTGTTTTGAGCACACTCTTTGTAAATGGAATTTACAAGTCCGTGTGCTGCGGCACATCGGTCGCAAGCGAGATCAAGTACAGCGCGCTCGGATGTTGTCCTCAAAACGCTGAAGATCGGCTTTTTCGCCCTCCGTCAGGTTGGGGCGGTTTCTCTTGGTCTTGATGATTCGCATCGACTCCCGGCATTGGTCGGTGGCTGCTTGCGATTGCATCTCTGAGGACTCTATGGCTTTGCGTTGCTCATAGTCGGTGCGCCGTTGGCCTTGTTGACCCCCGTACATTTGCTGGCGCGCAATTCTTTCTTCTCCACCACACTCTTGCTGGTAGTTGCGCCGCAGCTCCTCTGCAGCTTGATAACCCAGGCCCCGAGCGGCGCTGGTGCGCACGGCATCGTTCATGCCGCTGCAGCGGGCGCTTAGGTAAGGCAGAAAATCCGGTGCTGGCGCAGTCGTGGTTTGCGGCCGGTAGCTGGGTGTGGGGGGGGGCGGGGTCACGGGCCCGTGGTAACTCAACCCTGGTGTGGTACCGGTCGGGCAGGGGTAGCTTGATACCGCGTAGCGGCCATCCGGCAGGCGGCAGGAGTAGCTGGATTGCGCCTGCGCCGATTGGGTTTGGCACAAGAGCGCAAGCAGAGCGAACAGGGCAGGGAGAGGGTAGCGCATGGCGTTACAAGCCTTTCTAGGCGTGGTGTGGCAAGTCAGACGCCTAGCATTTTAGGCCCGCCCAGGCCCGCTCAGGCCGGCCCGTCTTAGGCGGTGGACCAGCGGCTGGCGATGCGGCCGACCTCTGCCAGTACGGCTTGGTCTTCATCGCGCATCTTTCCGCCATACGACTTGGCGGTCTCGTAGTAGGCGGTCACGATCAACGGGGCTTTGCCGGGTGGCCAGGCAATGGCGATGTCGTTGTATTTGTCCATGAGGCCGGGCGACATGCCCGTGCCGGTTTTGTCCCCCGCACGCCAATGGGCCGGAAACCCTGCACGCAGGCGCTTGGCCCCTGTGCCTGTGGCCACCATCCAGTCGATGAGCGTGGCCCTGGAGCCCGCGGAGAGCCAATCGCCCAATAGCATGCGCGCCGTGTTGGCGGCCATAGCTGCCGGTGTCGTGGTGTCCCGTGGGTCTGCGTGCCCCACCGCATTCATGTGGGGTTCCAGCCGGTCCAGCCGGGTGATGGTGTCGCCCGCCTCGCGCATCAGGGCTGTGAACCCTGCGGGGCCACCGATCAGGCCCAGCAGCAAGTTGGCTGCCGGGTTGTCACTGGTGGTTTGTGCGGCTTCCGCCAGCGCGCCTACGGTCATGCCACCCTTGTGCAGATTGGCTTGCGTGACTGGGGCGTGGCTCACCATGTCCGCCTGGGTGTAGGGCACCCATTGGTCCAGGCGCAAAGTGCCTTGGTCTGCCTTGCGCAGAATGGCTGCGGCCAAAGGCAGTTTGAAGGTGGAGCACATGCCAAAGCGCTCGTCCAGCCGGTGACCTACTGTTGCGCCACTGGCCGTGTTGAGGATGGCTACCCCCAGTCGTCCGCCTACTTTCTTCTCCAGTGCTGCCAGTGGCGGATAGGAAGCGGGGGCCGCACCGCCCGACTCTTTGGCGCTTGCCGCCCAGGCATTGGCGTGCAGGGTCACTGGAAGAAGCCAGGCCGAGGCTAAGCCCAATGCATGGCGGCGGTTCAAGGTGAATTGGGATTTGGTCATATTTTTCCTGTGGGGTGAATGTTGAGGTTTGAATTCTCTCCAGCGGTGAGGATTGAACAATGTATGATTTTTGAGATGTGTTCATACTTTTACTGAGGGTCTTCATGCCACTAACCGCGCTATCGCTCAACACCTTGCGCGCTTTCGATGCGGCTGCCAGGCACCTTAATTTCACCCGCGCGGCGGATGAGTTGTGCGTTACCCAGGCCGCGGTCAGTCACCAGGTGAAATCGCTGGAGGACTACGCGGGCAAGGCGCTGTTTCGGCGTACGGCACGCGGGCTGGTATTGACTGACGAAGGTGCACTGCTGGCGCCCACCGTGGATGACGCCTTCCAGCGCATAGAGCGCTTATTGCAAACCTTCAGGCAAGGTGGCCCGCAAGCGGTGTTGACCGTGGGGGTCGTGGGTACCTTTGCCGTGGGGTTTTTGATGCCACGTTTGGCCGACTTTCGGGCGCGGCACCCGCATATTGAGCTACGTTTGCTGACGAACAATAACAAGGTGGACTTGGCCGCCGAGAGCCTGGACTTTGCGATCCGTTTTGGGGATGGTGCCTGGCGCAGTGTGCAGGCCGACATGTTGATGCGCGCGCCCCTGGCACCGCTGTGTGCGCCTGCCGATGCCGCCAAGCTGCGCCACCCCGATGATCTGAGCAAGCTGACTCTGTTGCGCTCTTACCGCGCCCAAGATTGGCAGGCCTGGTTGCGTGCTGCGGGTGCTAGCAGCATCACGCCACACGGCCCTTTGTTTGATACCTCCACCCTGATGGTGCATGCAGCGCAGTTGGGTGAAGGGGTGGCGCTGGCACCGCCGTGCATGTTTGTGCGGGAGCTGCAGCAGGGTCGCCTGGCGCAGCCGTTTGCGCTGGAGGTTGATGTGGGCGGCTACTGGCTCACGCGATTGCTGTCAAAAGAGCCTACTGCGGCCATGGCGGCGTTCAGAGCCTGGTTGTTAGTGCAGCTGGGCGTATCTCAGCAAAATCAAGCGGGCCAGGTGGTCCGCTAGGGTTTTATCGGCTGCGCGATGTGCAGGCCACCTCGGCACAGTCCAGCCGCTGTGCTACCCCTGCCATGCCAGTGCTTTGCATCCAGCTGAATACCGAGTCCACGGTGACGGTCTCAATGCGGTCGGCGTAGCGTTTCTCATTCCGGTGGTCGTCAAAGGCGACGTTGGCGGTCGTCATGCGCCCACCCAGGCGAGTGAGCGGCCCAATGTTCAGGGCCGTGGGTTGGTAGCCCTTGAGCTGTAGCCAAGCTTGGGCGCGTTGGGCCTGGGCCGTAGCATCGGGCGCGCCGATGATGCTGGGCTCTATGGCAGCGGCCAGGGTTTCCAGGGCCCATTGGTTGGACTGTTGGTATTTTTGGCCCCAGGCGTAACTCACCATGCTGTAGGGCTTGCGGTGTAAGGCGGTGGTGAGAGCCGGGTCGGCCAGCAGCGCAGTCAGTTTGTCTTGCACCTCGGGGGTGGGCACCACCCAGGCGGCCTCGTAGCGCCAGGGGTCATCCATAAAAAACTCACCCAGGCCTTGGCGATAAATGGCCGCCTCTGCCGTGCCGCAGGCGTTGAGTTTGTGCACCACACGCCACACCTCTTGCCCCTGCGCATCTTGTGTGCGGTAGGCCAGGCCCAGGTGGGACCAGCGCAGCTGGTATTTGCGCAGGTCTTGGCCTGCGCGTGCCAGCAGCACGACGCGCGCGCCGCTGGCGTCTAGCGCCTTGGCTGTTTTTTGAGCCAGGCCCAGGCCACGCTCCATGCTGGCCACCGTGATGGCGCGTTTCTCGCATGAACGCCCTGCGTGGGCAGTGCCCACCACTGCCGCCAGGATTAAAAACACCAGCCCGCCGACAATATTCTTTGGCACGTACACGGCTCCCTTGTAGTCTGCTGAGCGCACTGGGCAAGTCCCTAGCCCGACAAGCGCTCGTTGTGCAACAGAGAGCGCCCCAGCGCGTTGGGGATAAAGGCCACCACCTCCCCAGCCGCTGACAACACGGTGCCGGCGCTCATCAAGCTCACCACCACGGCAGACCCTACAGCCAGCGCCACCGTACCGGCGCTATGGGCCACCACCCTGACACTGACCCGTGCGCCATCCGAGGTGCGCTCCAGCGCGTACACGCTGCCCTGTGCGCCTACTTCTATCGTTTTAACCACCAAGACCGCGCCAGCGGCAGACAAAGCCACTGGCACCACCACCACGGCGGCCGACGCCACGCTGGCCCCAGCGGCCACTGAAGCCACCGGCTCGCCCGACTCAGCCACTACCATGCTCATAGGCAGTGCCGACAGCGCGCTGGCCGCGGACAGACCGCTTTGCGCCCGCGCGCCGGGCGACAACGCCACGCCAGTGGCCAGTAGCAAAGCCAGCGCAGGTGCATGCCAGCGCAAGCCACCAAAGCGAATGACTGCTGCGGGAGCCGTTGGGGTGGGCGGTGTCGATGTGTTGTGCATGGTGGGTGTCCGGAGGCGGTGAATCAGGTGATCAGTCTAGGGCGTGTAGGGCCAAGGGGCGCTTGCATTTACAACTGGGTACTATTTTTTGCGGAGTTGGGTATCGGATATTGATACTCGGAACCAAATGTGCCGTTCAGGCCGTGGATAGTGCGGGAGCAGCTCCTAAATAAATAGCATTCCCCCGCTGGAGCCGTATTTGGCGGCATACGCCACCTGGCGTATTCCCCGCATTGCCGGTCTTGCCTACAGTTCAACACGTGCCCTGAACTGTTTACCAACCGGAGAAATACCATGCAACGCCTTTCCTCTCGTCGCTTTACCCTGAAGGCTCTGACCGCCGCTGTCGCGCTGTCAGGCCTGTCCGTTTTGCCAGCCCAGGCGGCTGACACCATCAAGGTCGGCATTTTGCACAGCCTGTCTGGCACCATGGCCATCTCTGAAACCGTGTTGAAGGACACCGTGTTGATGGCCATTGACGAAATCAACGCCAAGGGCGGTTTGCTGGGCAAAAAGTTGGAGCCCGTGATCGTTGATCCCGCCTCCAACTGGCCCCTGTTTGCAGAAAAAACCAAGCAGTTGCTGACCCAGGACAAGGTCGACGTGATCTTTGGCTGCTGGACTTCGGTGTCCCGCAAATCCGCTTTGCCCGTGCTGGAAGAGTTGAACGGCCTGCTGTTCTATCCCGTGCAGTACGAGGGTGAAGAGCTCTCCAAGAACGTGTTCTACACCGGTGCTGCCCCCAACCAGCAAGCGATTCCTGCTGTGGACTACCTGATGAGCAAAGAAGGCGGCGGTGCCAAGCGTTGGGTGCTGCTGGGTACGGACTATGTCTACCCACGTACCACCAACAAAATCCTGCGCGCCTACTTGAAGAGCAAGGGCGTGAAGGACACTGACATCGACGAGAAGTACACACCGTTCGGCCATTCCGATTACCAAACCATCGTGGCTGACATCAAGAAGTTTTCTGCGGGTGGTAAGACTGCGGTGGTGTCCACCATCAACGGTGACTCCAATGTGCCTTTCTACAAGGAACTGGGCAACGCTGGCTTGAAGGCCAAGGACGTGCCAGTCGTCGCCTTCTCGGTGGGTGAAGAAGAACTGCGCGGTGTGGACACCAAGCCGCTGGTGGGCCACCTGGCTGCCTGGAACTACTTCCAGTCGATCAAGAACCCAACCAACACCGAATTCATCAAGAAGTGGTCTGATTACGCCAAAGCCAAGGGCATCGCCGGTCACAAGGACAAGCCTCTGACTAACGACCCGATGGAAGCGACTTACATCGGTATCAATATGTGGAAACAAGCGGTGGAAAAAGCCAAGTCCACTGATGTCGACAAAGTCATTGCAGCCATGGCTGGCCAGACTTTCAAGGCACCCAGCGGCATTGTTTCCAAGATGGATGAAAAGAACCACCACCTGCACAAGTCGGTGTTCATCGGCGAAATCAAGGCCGACGGTCAGTTCAACGTAGTGTGGAAGACACCAGGCCCTGTGAAAGCCAAGCCATGGTCTCCTTACATCGAAGGCAATGCATCCAAGCCTGATGAGCCGGTCAAGAAGTAAGTGATCCCTTAAGCCTGTCACACACCCTTGCCGGGGTTGGTGGTCACTGCGTACGCCGCGTGCGTGGTGGCTGCCAACTCCGGCATGGCCTTTGCTTAGGGTCTCTGATTGTTTTTTGTGCCTGTCTTCCTTTTCAGGGTTTGTATGTTGCGTCGATTGTTTCTGATCATTGCTCTGGGCGTGACCATGCCTCTGGCGCATGCGCTTACGCCGGATGAAACCAAAGCGATGGCGCTGGGCGAAAGCGACACGCGCGTTGCCGCACTGCGTGCCGCCGCTGCCCAAGCGGATGACCGCACGCTGAAGTTCATTCAGGCGATGGCTGATGACGCCGTCAAAGTGGTGGCTGGTAAGCCCGTGATCGTGGTGGACGACAAGGCGCTGGACCCTGTGACCGGCCAATCCATGGCGCTGCCGGATACCGCTGAGGACATCATTAATAACAACCGCATGCGCGGTGAGTTGGATACTGCGCTCGCCCTGCTCAAACTGCTGTCCACTGATTCCGGCATACGCCGCGAAGCCGTCAAGACCTTGCAGAGCGATGTGGATGACTCCAAGCTGCCACTGATCGACAAGGCCTACGCCCAAGAAACCGTGCCCGATATCAAGGAACGTATGGGCTTGCTGCGCGCGTCGGCCATGCTGAGCAGCAGTGATCGGTCTAAACGACTGGAGGCTGCTACAGCCTTGGCCTCCAGCCCCCAAGCAGCCACTAAGACCTTGCTGCTGGAGCGAATTGCATTGGAGGCCGACCCCGAAGTCAAAGCCGTGCTGCAGGCCAGCCTGAGCAAGGTGGATTCGCGTCTGGCCTGGGGTGACCGGCTGGGGGCTATGTTTAGCGGCATCAGCCTGGGTTCCATTTTGCTGTTGGTCGCCTTGGGCCTGGCTATCACCTATGGCCTGATGGGCGTGATCAACATGGCCCATGGCGAGCTAATGATGATTGGCGCCTATGCCACTTATGTGGTGCAGGGCGTGTTCCAAAAGTATTTTCCTGGCGCGTTTGACTGGTACTTGCTGGCATCGTTGCCGGTGGCCTTTCTGGCTTCGGCACTGGTGGGGGCTGCTATGGAGCGCAGCGTGATCCGCTTTTTGTATGGCAGACCGCTGGAGACTCTGCTGGCCACCTGGGGCATCAGTCTGGTGCTGATGCAGCTGGTACGCACGCTGTTTGGTGCACAAAACGTAGGGGTTGAGAACCCCAGTTGGATGAGTGGCGGCGTGCAGGTCATGGGCAATTTGTCTCTGCCCTACAACCGCCTGGTCATCGTTGGCTTTGCCTTCACAGTGTTGTTTGCGGTGTGGTTTTTGATTGAGAAAACACGGCTCGGTTTGTTCGTGCGCGGCGTGACCCAAAACCGGCCCATTGCCGCCTGCATGGGCGTCAACACAGCCCGCATTGACACCTACGCCTTTGCATTGGGTAGCGGCATTGCCGGGCTGGCGGGCTGCGCCCTGAGCCAGGTGGGCAATGTGGGGCCTGATCTGGGTCAGGGCTATATCGTGGATTCGTTCATGGTCGTGGTGCTTGGTGGCGTAGGCCAACTGGCGGGCACCGTGTATGCCGGTTTGGGTTTGGGCATTTTGAACAAGTTTTTGGAGGGCTGGACCGGTGCGGTGCTGGCCAAAATTGCGGTGCTGGTTTTCATCATCATCTTTATTCAAAAACGTCCACAAGGAATTTTCGCCATGAAGGGTAGGGAAGCATGATGACTTCCGATATTCGTTTGCCAGACAAGGCCCCGCTGCTTTCGCGTCCGGCTTGGGCTGGGTTTTTGATCACACTCATTGTGTTGTGTGCGGTCGTGCCGGTGCTGAACCTCTGGGTTCCGGCCGACAGTGTTTTCCATTTGAGTGACTTTGCGGTGGGGCTGGCGGCCAAGATCATGTGCTACGCCATCTGTGCGTTGGCCATGGATTTGATCTGGGGCTACACCGGTATCTTGAGTTTGGGCCACGGCGTGTTTTTTGCACTGGGTGGCTATGCCATGGGCATGTACCTGATGCGCCAGATTGGCACCGACGGCAATTACAAAAGTAATTTACCCGACTTCATGGTGTTTCTGGATTGGAAAGAGCTGCCCTGGCATTGGGCTTTGTCGGACAGCTTCGTCGCCACGCTGTTCTTGGTGGTCGCCGTACCGGGCCTGGTGGCGTTTGTGTTTGGCTACTTTGCCTTCCGCTCGCGCATCAAAGGGGTTTATTTTTCCATCATCACCCAAGCTATGACCTTTGCAGCCATGCTGCTGTTTTTTCGCAATGAAACCGGCTTTGGTGGCAACAACGGCTTCACCGATTTCAAGCGCCTACTGGGCATTCCTATCGCTACACCGTCCATGCGCATGGTGCTTTTTGTGTTGACGGCGGTCACGCTGCTGGGCTTCTTTCTGATGGCGCGCTGGCTGGTGGCAAGCAAGTTTGGGCGGGTGCTGCAGGCAGTGCGTGATGCCGAAACCCGCGTCATGTTTTCGGGTTACAACCCCATTGGCTACAAGCTCACCATCTGGACCATCTCGGCCATGATGTGCGGCGTAGCCGGCGCGCTGTATGTGCCCCAGGTCGGCATCATCAACCCCAGCGAGATGAGCCCCGCCAACTCGATTGAAATGGCCGTGTGGGCCGCAGTCGGTGGGCGCGCCACACTGATCGGCCCTATCGTGGGTGCCTTCATTGTCAATGGTGCCAAGAGCTGGTTGACGGTGACCTACCCTGAGTTCTGGCTGTACTTCTTGGGAGCGCTGTTCATTGGCGTGACGCTGTTTTTACCCAACGGCGTGGTCGGGTTGGTGAAGAAATTGAAGGGGGGTAAGGTATGAACGACGCCGGGCCGTCCCAAGTCGTGCGGACCCCCTCGGGGGGCAGCGCAGTACATGCAATGACAAGCGAGGGGGCAAATCTATGACCCCAGATCTGCTTGAGCAAGGCGCGAAGCGCGTGGAAGCGCGCCGTGCCGCGATGGAAGCCAATAAGGTGCAAACCGAGTCCGGTGGGCGTGAGGCGGGCTTCTCGCGCGTGGTGACTCAGGGTGAGGTGGATGTGGCCCATGGCCGCATCTTGTACCTGGACGATGTGCATGTGAGCTTTGACGGTTTCAAAGCCATCAATGGGCTGTCTTTGGATATTGCACCGGGGGAACTGCGCTGCATCATCGGCCCCAATGGCGCGGGCAAAACCACGATGATGGACATCATCACGGGTAAGACCCGGCCTGACTCTGGCACGGTATTTTTTGGCAGCACGATTGACCTGCTGCGCTACAACGAGCCACAGATTGCGCAACTGGGTATCGGGCGCAAGTTTCAAAAGCCCACGGTGTTCGAGCAGCTTACGGTGTTTGAGAATCTGGAGTTGGCGCTGCATACCGACAAGGGTGTGAAGTCGTCCCTGTTCTTCCGTCTGGACTCCTCCCAAAGCGACCGTTTGCTGGAAGTGCTGCACACCATCCATCTGGCGGACAGTTTGACCCGTCAGGCCGGCAACCTGAGCCACGGCCAAAAGCAGTGGCTGGAGATCGGCATGCTGCTGATGCAAGAGCCCAAACTGCTGCTGCTGGATGAGCCCGTGGCCGGTATGACGGACGAAGAGACTGAGCGCACCGCCGAGCTGTTTTTGACGCTGAAGGGTAAGCACTCGCTGATGGTGGTGGAGCACGATATGAGTTTTATTCGCGCTATCAGTGACATTGTTACGGTGCTGTGCGATGGCTCGGTTTTGGCGCAAGGTACGCTGGACCAGGTGCAAAGCGATGAACGTGTGATTGAAGTGTATTTGGGCCGCTGACCATGTTAAGTATCAAGAATGTCAACCAATACTACGGCGGCTCGCACATCCTGCGCGATGTCAGCATCGAAGCGGAGTTGGGCAAGGTCACGGTCATCTTGGGCCGCAACGGTGTGGGTAAAACGACGCTGCTTAAATCGCTGATGGGCCTGGTGCCCATCAAGACTGGCACGATTGCGCTGGATGGCAAAGATATCCAAAAAACGACGCCTTATGAGCGCGCCCGAGCGGGCCTGGGCTTTGTGCCGCAGGGCCGCGAGATCTTTGGTCGATTGACGGTGGAAGAAAACCTGCGCATGGGCCTGGCCTACCGCAAGGCGGGCACACCGATACCGGCTGAGTTGTTTGAGCTGTTTCCGGTATTGAAGCAAATGCTGGGGCGCAGGGGTGGCGATTTATCGGGCGGGCAACAGCAGCAGTTGGCCATTGCCCGTGCTTTGGCCGCCGGGCCGCGCGTGCTGATTCTGGACGAGCCCACCGAGGGCATTCAACCCAGCATCATCAAAGACATTGGCCGCGTGATTCGTTTGCTGGCAGACCGTGGCGATATGGCCATACTGCTGGTGGAGCAGTACTACGACTTTGCGCGCGAGCTGGCCGATGACTATGTGGTGATGGAGCGTGGCGCGGTGCGCGCCTTTGGCAAGGGCTCGAATATGGAAATTGATCGGGTGCGCGAGCTGGTCGCGATTTAAGCCCGACGAAGCCAGGTCAAGCTGTGCGCGGCGCGGCTTTTTCGCCAGACTTGTCGGCTGGTTTGGTACCGGTCCGCAGTGCCAAACCACCCGCCTGACGCTTTTGCTCACCCAAAGAGGCTTTCACATTGCCCACGCCGCAGTTGGCCCGAATCTCAGCCACTTCGGTTGATAGCGCGTCGGCGTCCTTGATCTTGGCATGGTGCTTTTGCAGCAGCTGAAAGGCGTTGTCCAGCAGCCGCGCGTTCAAGGTGGTTTTGCCATGCAGCAGCAGGTTGCGCACGGCGGCACTGGGGTCGCCGGACATGCTCAAAGACATGGCGGTTTCTGCGTATTCCAAAACCAAGGCCTGTGAGGCACGCATGCGCTCCGCGTAGGGGGGATGGATCTGCGCACTGGCGGCCAGCAGCTCAGTGAGCGACCGGTTGCTGCAAAAACGCAGGCCCAAAGTGTCGACCACCGACTCCACCTCGTTGAGCTGAATAGCCTTGTTTGCTAAATGCGCCATCAAGGCCAGCAAGTTGCTCGCAGATTCAAAATCAAATTCGGGTGAAGTCACGGTTTTGGCCATAGCCCGGACTGCGTCTACTGACTGAGCAAACTGGTGTTGCTGAATCAGGTTCAAGGCAATGACGATCTCCGAGAGCCTGCGCTGGCGCGCGTTGTCGGGGTTGCGCTCCATCAGCCTACCAAAGTCATCGTGGCAGCGTTGCAGGCCTTTGCGGTCGCCGTTTTCCAGGCGCGTAAAGGCCAGCAGCACCAGGCTCTGGCAATCAAACATTTTGGATTCCAGGCCCATGCGGGCCGTGCGGTCCAGTAGTTTTTCGGCTTCTACATGGTCACCACCGTAGTAGGTCATCATGGCCAGGTTTTGCAGGCGGCTGATCGATGCGGGGGTCAGCATCGCCGCCATTTTGTAGGTCTCCAGCGCCTTGTCAAAGCGGCCCATTTCAAAGTGCGCGCGGCCCATCACGTCATAGGCGTCGGTAAAGCTGGGGTCAGCGCTGATCAGGTTTTCTAGTGTGCTGGTGGCCTGGGTCATTTGCCCGGCTTCCAGTTGCGCCCTAGCCACCCCCAACTTGGCCCAGGGCAGGGTTTTGGCGGCGACGACCGACTGGTAGAGCTTTTGCGCATCCGCAAATCGCCCCACCCGCAGCAGCAACTCTGCGCCCACACGGGCGGCATACAGCCAAAACAAGCCCTTGGAGTCAAAGCGCTCCATGCACAGTTTGGCGGCGGCTTCGTAGTCCTCGGATTCAATCGCGCTGAAGATGCCATGGAGCGAGAGTTTGCGCACACGGGCCTGCTGCAGGCGCTCGGCCAGATGCGTGGCCTTGTGCGGCTTGAGCAAGTAGCCATCCAGCGCAGATTCGGCGGCCTCTGCCACTTTGGCATAGGTGGCCTCGGCCGTAATCATGATGAAGATGGTGGAAAACGGCAGCAACTGGTTGCGCCGCAAGTCGTCCAGCAGGTCTTGGCCGGTCATGCCTTCGGCGGCAAAATTTTGCTCACACAGCACAAAGTCAAAAGTGCGGTATTCCAACTGGCGGCGTGCATCCGCAGCGCGGGACGCCTGAATCACCGTGCCCACCCCGAAGTCCCGCAGTTGCGCGATCAGGATCGAGCGCGACGTGGGGTTGCCATCCACCACCAGTGCTGAGCAGCTCGACAGATCGTCGTCACGTTTGGCCATCAATCACACAAGTGGGTCGGGTGGAACGGGGGTGTTATCAAAATAATAGCACTACATGGACCAAATGCGGGGATTTTCAGAGCCTTGGGCCCATAGCTGGACACGCCAGGCGCTGCGGATTTGGCGCAATAAACCCATCGCGGGCTCGACGAGGGGGGCCAAAACCCGCACCACAATGACCTGGGGGTGGGGGCTGGTGGCACCGGCCGTGGTGGCCAGTGGGTGGTCGGCAATCAGCGCACGCGCGGTATCCAGTGCCAGATCGCGGCGCGCACGAGGGAGTGCCGTGCCCACCATAAAAAACAGGCTGGCGATGCAGTGCTGGCCGGCCAAGCCCGCAGGGCTGTGCAGCAGGCGGGTGTCTTGGGCGTCCAGCGTGCCGCGTTCCATCCAGACCCCTGGCAGCGCGATGTGCTGGCGCAAATAGCCTTGCACAAAGGGTTGCTGTGCCAGTGGCAGGCCCAAGGCGGTCACATCCCAGGCTAGCAGTTCGGCACGGGGTTCCAGCGCCACGGTGAGTCGGTTCTCAGCGCGGCAGCCGCTATAGGCAATCGCCTCCAATGGCAGCCATTCAACCTTAGCGTCACCCTGCAAATGCAGGTGGGCGGATTGCAGTGCCTCGGGGCCGTCAGAGCGGTAAAAGCGGGTGGCACCGGGGGTGGTGATCAGGCCGTGGGTACCCGCCTGGGCAGTGACTTGCATGTCCAATGTGTCGCCGCCCACCAGCCCGCCGGGTGGGTGCACCAACACGTTGTGGCACACCGCATCGCCCTCGGGGTAGAGGCTTTGCAAGATGCGCAAGGGGCCGGTGTGGTGGTGGCGGGCTACGGTGCGGCCAGCTTCCAGAGCGTAGTCCAGGTTCAGTTGTGCGTGCCAGGCCATGCGCAGGCTTAGGCGCTGGGCTTGGCCGACAGCCAATCCGACAACGACCGCGCCATCACCTTGGTGGCACGGCGCAGGTCGTCCAAGTTCAGGCGTTCATCGGCGCGCTTGGCGCCAGACTCCAGCACCGTACGCGGCCCCGCACCGTAAATCACACCCGGAATGCCCGCCTCGCAAAACAGGCGCACGTCGGTGTACAGCGGCGTGCCGGTGGCAGGAATCGGTTCACCGAAGACGGCCTCGCCGTGTGCTTGGAGTGCTGCGACCAGCGGCTGGTTGCCAGGCAGGGGTTGCAAAGCATTGGCCAGCAGCATGCGCTGGATATCGACCGTGATGCCGGGCGACTCGGCGGCAGCTTGGGCGATTACCGCGCGCAAAGCGGCTTCTACTTGCGCCGGGTTTTCCTCAGGGATCATGCGCCGGTCGAGCTTGAAGCTGACGCGGCCGGGCACCACATTGGTGTTGGTGCCGCCCTCTATCGTGCCGACGTTCAGGTAGGGATGGGTGATGCCGGTGACCTGGGAGCTGACCTGCTGGTACAGCGTGTTTTGTGCGTAGAGCGCGTTCAAAATCTTCACAGCCCCCTGCAGTGCGTCTACACCCGATTGCGGAATGGCCGCATGTGCCATCTTGCCGTGCACGGTGACTTGCATTTGCAGGCAGCCATTGTGCGCAGTGACCACCTGGTAGCTAAAGCCCGCCGCCACCATCAGGTCAGGCGCAATGATTTTGTTTTTCAGCAACCAGGCGGGGCCGAGTTCGCCACCAAACTCTTCGTCATAGGTGAACAGCAATTCCACGCTGCCGTGGGTGGGTTTGGCCACAGCTTCCAGCGCACGCACGGCGAAGGTGTAGGTTGAGAAATCACATTTGCTGACCGCCGACGCACGGCCGTAAATGAAGCCGTTTTCGATCTCGCCGCCGTAGGGGTCTTTGGTCCAGCCCTCTCCAGGGGGCACTACATCGCCGTGGGCGTTAAGCAGCACGGTGGGGCCTGCGCTGCTGGCCGTGCCATACGGGCGGCGCACCACCAGGTTGGTGATGGACTGCAAGCCCGCAGCCAGCACCTCGGCCTGCGGCACCGCGTGCTTCTCGGCGGCAAAGCCGAACTCGGCCAGCAGCTCAGCGGTGCGCTCGGCGTGGGGCGCGTTGTTGCCGGGTGGCGTGTCGGTGGGTACTTGAATCAGCGCCTGCAGAAAGCGGACTTGCTCATCAAAGTGGGCGTCAATCCAGGCATCGAGCGCAAGGTAGGTGGAAGAGTCAGTGGTCATGAAAGTTCGGTCGCCAGGTTGTCGGTGAGTCGGGTGAAGGCCTCCAGGGCCAATTGCATGTCGGCGCTGGTGGTGGATTCCAGCGGGTTGTGGCTGATGCCTGAATTTTGGCCGCGCACAAACAGCATGGCCTGCGGCATGCAGGTGTGCATCTGCATGGCGTCGTGGCCCGCGCCACTGGGCATGCGGTGCAGCGGCAGGCCCAGGCTGGTCACTGCAGCTTCCCACCGGGCTTGCCAGGCAGGTGCGCAGGGGGCGGCGCTGGCGCGCATGGTCTCAGCAAGGCGGTGCTGCACGCCGCGCCGCGCGCAAATAGCCTCCAGCGCGGCCAGTACATCGGCGGCCAGGCGGTCGCGTTGGGTATTGGTGGGCGCGCGCAGGTCCAGAGAAAACAGGCAGCGGCCCGGCACCACGTTGATAGAGCCTGCAGGCACCTGCAAGATGCCGACGGTGCCCACCGAATCGCCATCGGCCGCCGCACGTTGCTCTACCCATAAGATCAATTCCGCCACAGCGGCCGCCGCATCGCGCCGTTGGCCCATGGGCGTAGTACCCGCATGGCTGGCCATGCCGGTGATTTCGCCCTGAAAACGCACGCCAGCATTGATACTGGTGACGATGCCCAGCGGCAAGTTCAAGCCATTGAGCACCGGGCCTTGCTCTATGTGGACTTCGACAAAACCCAGATAGTGGGCAGGGTCGCGCTTAAGCGCCGGGATGTCGGCCGGGTCCAGGCCCGCATGCACGACGGCTTGGCGCAGCGTGATGCCGTCCGCATCGGTCTGGTCCAGCCAAGCTTCCTGAAAATTACCAGTGATCGCACTGGAGGCTAAAAATGTGGCCTTGAAGCGCTGGCCTTCTTCTTCGGCAAAGGCCACCACTTCAATGCCAAACGGTAGCCGCCGCTGTGCCGCGTGCAACTGTTGCACCAAGGCCATGGGCACGTAAATGCCCAGACGCCCATCGTATTTGCCACCATTGCGCACGGTGTCAAAGTGGCTGCCTGTCATCAGGGTTTGAGCGTGTTTTTGGCCTTCCAGGCCGTGGATAGTGCGGGAGCAGCTATCACTTTCATAGCGACCCACTACATTGCCCACGGCGTCGATGGTTGCAGAGTCAAAGCCGCACGCCAGCATTTGCTGTTGCAACTGCGCGGCGCACGCGCGGTGGGCGTCGGTCAGGTAGGTCACTGTGAGTTGGCCTTGATCAGCAAAGGCGGGCTCGGAGTGGCGGGCCAGATCCTCATGCCAGTCCCATAACGCATCGCCCTGCACCGGCTGGGTGCCAAACAGATCAAACAAACGGATCTCGGCAATGCGGTGGATGTTGCGCAGGCATTCCTCGCGTTCAAAGTCCGGGTGACCGTGCAGGCGTCGCTCAAACGTGGTGATGATGTCTTGCTTGGTGAGCCCGGTGCCGCGTGGCCCGCGCACCGCCAAGATAAAGGGGAAGCCAAAACGGGCGTTGTAGTCGCGGTTGAGCTGATGGATATGGGCAAACTCTTCGGCCGTGCAGCGGGTCAGGCCCGCCTTGCTTTGCTCGTTGGCGGATTCCGCCGTCAGGTTCTTATCGACCATGGCTTTGCCAGCCAGCTCGGGGTGGGCCCGTATCAACCCCAGTTGGGCGGAGTGCGGTGCAGCGCTGACCACCTGGGCCATGGCAACTTGCAACTGGGCCAAGGTGCGAAAGGGCCTTTGCGCCAAGGCGGTCTGGGGTATCCAGGGCGAGTGTTCGTAGAGCCCACTCAGCCAGGCGGTGGCTTGCTCCAGGCTGGCGGTGTTGAGCGCGTGGAGCGTCAAGGGTGCAGATGTCATTGGCATGGGTGGGTGGCTTTCCAATGGCGGGCAATGTCAATACGGCGGCAGACCCAGACCTTGTCAAACTGGGCGATGTGGTCCAAAAAGCGCTGCAACGCCGTGATGCGCCCTGGGCGGCCCAGTAGGCGGCAGTGCATGCCCACGCTCATCATGGCCGGGCGGTTGGCACCGGCGGGGTCGCCTTCGGCATACAAAGTATCAAACGTGTCTTTGAGGTACTGAAAGAACGGGTCGGCATGCGAATAGCCCTGGGGCAGCGCAAAGCGCATGTCATTGCAATCCAACGTGTAGGGCACTATGAGGCGCTGCACTACGTCACCATCTGTTTTACGCACCGGCATCCAGAAGGGCAGGTCGTCGCCGTAGTAGTCGCTGTCGTACTCGGTGCGGCCATCGTCGGCTACCAAGCGGCGGGTGTTGGGGCTGTCGCGCCCGGTGTACCAGCCCACGCCATGCAGCGCGCCGGGGCTGCCTGGGCTATGGGCGTTTTGTCCGGTCATCTGGGCGATGGTGTCCAGCGCCAGCTTCAGGTGTGCGCGCTCGGTGGCTTCGTCGATGTTTTGGTAGCTGATCCAGCGCCAGCCGTGGCAGGCTATTTCATGGCCCAGTGCTACAAAAGCGGCGGTCAATTCGGGGTGGCGCTGCAGGGCCATGCCCACGCCAAACACCGTGAGCGGCAGGCCGCGCACCTCAAACTCGCGCAAGATGCGCCATACGCCGGTGCGGGAGCCGTATTCGTAAATGCTTTCCATGCTCAGGTGCCGGTCGGCAAAGCTGGCGGGGTTGAACATTTCGGATAAAAACTGCTCCGAGCCAGCGTCACCATGCAGCACGCTGTTCTCCGCGCCCTCCTCGTAGTTCAATACAAACTGCACGGCGATGCGTGCGCCACCGGGCCATTGGGCGTGGGGCACTTGGCGGCCGTAGCCGATCAGGTCACGGGGGTAGGGTGGGGAGGCGGGGCGGGTGGACATCGGCAGTGGGCAATAGAGATGAAGAGGGTTCAGTGGGTGACGGAGTGGCACCCATCCCGCTGCAACTCCCGTGCCTATTTGCCCATCAGCTCTTGCACTTGGTTGCGCGCGGTTTCGGCGTCTTTGCCATATTCTGTCAGGTATCGCTCGCGTTCTTCGCTGGTCCACTCGGCGGGCGAGAACCGGTCTAGCGGGTAGCGGCCACTGACATGCACCACGCCCGGCAGGCGCGCGAGTGTGGCCCGGTCGGGAAACTGGTCCGGTATCAGCAAAAAGCCATCCACATCGCGCAGTTTTAATGGGAACACGGGCTGCTTGTCACGTATCAGTGCGCCAAAGGTCTGCAGACGCAGCTCCCGGCTCCCGGCGGCCAGCTCTTCATTGAACTGCACCAGCGCAAAGGGCACGCCGTTGGCGTCATCCACGCGCCCACTGACCACATAGCGCCCGGCTAGGCGCACTTGCAGCTTCACGTAGAAATTCAGAGAACCCGCTTCCACCACATCGCGCACCGGCCCCCAGGTGGCGGGAACGTCGCTGGTGTAAATCACATCCAGCTGCACCATGCCCTGCTGCCCGGATGCACTCACTTCGGCCAGCATGCGGATGGTGCCGTTGTAGCCATCAAACCCCTGGGCCGCCGGGCTCAGGCGGGCGGTGTAGCTGCCGTCGCCAGCGGTGTCGTCAGCACCCGTGCCGTTGTCGGTGAAGCTGACCGTGGTGTTGATCTGCTTGACCGGCGTACGTGAATCGGCGATTGAACGTGCCGCCGCATTGCGGATGATCAAGGGCAGGGGCAGGTTGTTGTCGTCCACTGCGGCAATAGAAAACCGCACCGTTTCCGCACCGCTCAAGAACACCCGCTCCTGGCTGGTGCGCAGGCGCACGCCTTTGATGGGTTCGCCTTTGTCGTTGAGTAGCTTTAGGTCTTCAGTGATGGGCGCAAAGGGGCGCACCTGGTCTGGGTGCTCGCTGATAGGCCTTGACTCATGCGGGTAGCGGGTGGCGTCGCGGTAGCTGGCATACAGCCGCTCTGCGCGTTCGTAGCGCGCGGCCCACATCGCCAACTGGGCCTTTCTGGCTTCCAGCCCAGCGGCGCTATAGGGCGCCCGGCCGCTGGCAGCACCCGCATCGCCCATTACGCCTGAGCCCAACACCGAACCCGCCTGGGTGCTGGCTACCGAGCCGCTGGTCGTGGCGTCGGCTGTGCCGGACGCGCCATCCCCAAAAAAGAAGGCCAGGGTGGCCACCGCAATCACTGCGGCCGCCCCCAGGCCCAGAACGTAACCGCGCTTCACTCAGTATGCGTTGGTAACCATGTCGGCGCGCACCTTGGAGATCACGCCGCCCCAGTTGCCGTTGGCGTAGTGGTTCAGGGATTCGCTGTCATCCCGGAAAGAAACCGTGTGGTAACCCCACTTGGTTGCGCCCCCTTCGTTGGCCGCAGTGCCCAGCGTCAGATCGTTGCAGAACCAGTCAGACGGATTGCAAAACCCTGCGCCGCCACTGCCCGACACGCCACCCGAGGAATGGTAGGCCACGGCCTCATCGTCCTGGCCGGGCAAGATGGCCGAGTAGGCCGTGCCCTTGGCACCGGCATACATATAAAACCATTTAGCGCGGGTCTGGTTGTGGTCGTACATAGCGCGTGCCGTCGCAGTTTTCAAGTCCGACACCAGCGGCTCGGAGACGGCCCAAGCGCCCACATTGGAGAGCTCACTGCCGCCGCCTGCACCGGCTGCAATGTCCACCCACTTAATGTTCCAGCCGGTTTGGGTAGAGCCATCGCTAGCACCACACACACCCGCGCTATTGGGTGTGGCATTTTTCTTGGTGCGGGCGGTACCGCCGTACAAGGACAGCGCATAGCCCACTTGCAAATTGCCCGCGCTGTGGGCGGCGATGTAGCACCAGTTGGTGCCAGTGCAATAGCAGTCCAGGGCGTCGCGGATGCGGTAGTTTTGGTCCGACACTCGGTTATAGCCATCCCAATTGACTGACTTCTTGTTCACACCGGCAGCGGTGCTGGCCGGGCCCCAGTAGGTGAAGTCTGCATGGTTGCCAGGCTGCGCGGTGCTGCTGCGGCCATTCACCCACAGGCTGTAGTTGGTGGCATATACGCCGCCCGCCAAGCCCAACAAAACCACGGCGGCCCAACGCAAACGGCGCGCATGGGTGGATGAAAAAAGTCCTGACAAGCTCAAACGCATAGACGGCTCCTGGTGGATGTAACTAGCTTCCCTTGGGCCGCAAGTGTCTGCAAGGTACCAAGCGGTTACAACTGGGGATAACCCCTATCACTTTGGGGGTTTTTGCGGGTAGCCGAGGGATAAAAACCACCGTGCGTGTCATGCCGAAACGGTCACGGGCGATACTCGGGTTTTGAACACGGAAGGAAGCGACCATGGGCTTGAGCACACATGTTTTGGACACCATGCATGGCACCCCCGCTGCGGGCATGCAGGTCTCTTTGTACCGAACCACTGACGGCACCGCGGCCCTGCTGCTGCAGGCCACGTTGAATGCCGATGGCCGCCCACCGCAAGGCATGTTGATCGCGCAT
Organism: Burkholderiales bacterium PBB3; assembly: GCA_002256115.1. Taxonomy (GTDB): domain Bacteria; phylum Pseudomonadota; class Gammaproteobacteria; order Burkholderiales; family Burkholderiaceae_C; genus Allorhodoferax. Next base: position 108,706 of record NKIK01000004.1, on the reverse strand, counting down.
GCCGAACTGGTGGTGGGCACCTACCGGCTGGTCTTTGAGGTAGCCCCGTACTTCAAAGCCCTGGGTGTGGCCTTGCCAGAGCCCAATTTTTTGAGCAATGTGGTCTTGGATTTTGGTGTGGCCCAGCCCGACCAGCATTACCACGTGCCCCTGCTGGTCAGCCCCTGGAGTTACTCCACCTACCGCGGCTCCTAGCCACTTTATAGTTGCCCCTCGGTCAGCGTATCGAGCTGAAACCGCCCGCTGCTGTGCCACAACCAGGTGTCGGTGTAGGTCACCTTGCCCATGCGCACCGGTAGGGGGAAAGGCGCAGCCTGGCGCACGGAGCGCTCGATCTCTGCCATCACGTCCGGCGCATGCCGTGGTGCGCGCATCCAACTGATGCCAGTGACGTTACCGCGCGGGTCAATCTCTACTTGCAACACGCCCACGGCGTGCAAAAGCGGGGGTAGCTTTCCGGGGTAGAGGCGGTTTTGGTTGAGCGCATACAGGTGGCTGGCGGCGTCTTTGCGGTATTCCTTGGCGGTCCTGGCCTGTGATATTTTTTTCTCGATTACGGGCACAGGCGGCGGCACAGGCGGTGCCACAGGTTCGGGAGGGGTGACGAGCACCGGCACATCCACGGGGCTGGGAATGGGGGCGGATGGCTTGGTGCCACATGCAATCAGCAGCGCGGCTATCAATGCACCCACCAGTGCCAGCGGCAAAATAGCCTTGCGCCTCAGATGAGAATGAAAGGTCCGCATCGGGTGTCTCCATCGTGGTTTGGCGGTGATACTGTGCCCCATTTTGCGCCCAATGCGTGGGCATTTTTGGAATGGAATCGTATGCAATGGGTGAGTCATTTGCTGCAGCGACTGCAAACCGGGCCTGCGGTGCTGGTGTCGGTGCTGGCCACGCGCGGCTCGGTACCGCGCGACGCGGGCACGTGGATGGCAGTATTTGCCACGGATTTGGTGGCCACGGTGGGGGGCGGTCGCTTGGAACAAGACGCCATCGACCACGCGCGGACGCTGCTAGCACGCGGGCCGGGTGTGCCCGAGCAGCACAGCTTTTCATTGGGCCCCAGCCTGGGGCAATGCTGCGGCGGAGAGGTGCAACTGCAATTTGAATGGGTTAGCGCGCAAGATGCCGCCACTTTGGCGCAGCGCCTGGCACCAGTGCACACGCCCGTGGCCCTGTTTGGTGGCGGGCATGTGGGCCAGGCGCTGGTGCGGGTGTTGGGTTTGCTGCCGGTGGACCTGCTGTGGGTGGACAGCCGCGACGAGGTGTTCCCCAAACACCTGCCCGCCAATGTGCACGCCGAGCACTCCGAACCCGTCGAGGCCGCTGTACCCGGTTTGGCGGCGGGCAGCCGTGTTTTCATCATGAGCTTCAGCCACGCCGAAGATTTCAGTGTCGTGGCCGCGTGTTTGCAACGCCAGCGGCTGCAGGGCGACTTGCCTTATATCGGTTTGATCGGTAGCAAAACCAAATGGGCCACGTTTCGGCACCGGTTGGAGGCGCGCGGCTTTAGCGCGCAAGAGCTGGACCAGGTGACTTGTCCGATTGGTGTGCCCGGCATTGCCGATAAGCGCCCCGAGGTGATTGCCGTGGCCGCGGCGGCCCAACTCTTGCAAGTGGGCGTCTGATGGTCCCCTACACTGCGTCCCTGTCATAAGGAGAAGATTGCCAATGGAGAGCTACCTGCTGGATTGGGCCAACCTGCTGCTGCGCTGGGTCCATGTCATTACCGCCATTGCTTGGGTGGGGTCGTCCTTTTATTTTGTATTTTTGGACAGCAGCCTGACGCCGCCCGAAGACGAAGACCTGAAGCGCCAGGGCGTCAGCGGTGAGCTGTGGGCTGTGCATGGCGGTGGCTTTTACCACCCGGTCAAATTTGCGCTGTCACCCCCGATGTTGCCCGAAAAACTGCACTGGTTTTACTGGGAGAGCTATAGCACGTGGTTGACTGGCTTCGCGTTGTTCACCGTCACTTACCTTTGGAACGCGGGCACTTATCTGATCGACAAGTCGGTGATGGATTGGTCGCCTGCCGCTGCCGTGGCTGTGGCGTTGGCTTTCCTGGCCGTGTTTTGGTTGGCGTATGACGCGGTCTGCCGCATCTTTGGCAATCGCCCGAATGGCGACACCATCGTTGGCGCACTGGTGGCATTGCTGGTGGCGCTGGCGGCCTATTTGGCTTGCCACTGGTTTGCCGGGCGCGCTGCATTTTTGCTGGTGGGGGCCATGATTGCCACCACCATGAGTGCCAACGTATTCTTTTGGATCATTCCCGGCCAGCGCACCATGGTGGCGGATATCAAGGCAGGCCGCCCAGTGGACCCGATCCACGGCAAGCGCGGCAAGCAGCGCAGCGTGCACAACACCTACTTCACGCTGCCGGTGCTGTTTGCCATGCTGAGCAACCACTACAGCTTCACCTACAGCCACCCGAACAACTGGCTGGTGCTGATTCTGATGATGTTTGCCGGTGCGGCCGTTCGCCAGTTTTTTGTGCTGCGCCACGGTTTCAAGTTGGGGCGCAATCGCAACCCCTGGGCCTACGCGGCGGCAGGCGTTGTGGGCATTTTGGTGGTGCTGGTGTGGTTGAGGCCGGTACCGTCTGCAGACCAAGTTGCTATAAATTCAGGAGCTGCTCCCGCACTATCCACGGCCCTGAAGCCTGATTTGACCTATAAAGCACTGCAACCCGTGCTGGCCCAGCGCTGTTACCAGTGCCATGGCGAGGCGGTGCAGATGAAGAATGTGCGGGTGGACTCACCCCAGGGCGTTGCCAGCCATGCCCAAGCCATTTACCAGCAGGTGGTGGTGACCAAAATCATGCCGCTGAACAACGCCACCGGCATTACCGATGCGGAGCGCGCTTTGGTCAAGCAGTGGTTTGAGGCGGGTGCTAGCGTGCAATAGTTTGTCCATGCGGCGGCGAGTTTGGTCGGCAAAGCGTTCTGCTCCCTCACAACTATTGGCCCCGCGCCCTCTGGGCGCTCCTCCTTTTACCTACGCAGAACGCTCTGCCGCCCAAACTCTCAGTCCTTGCGTTGCCAGACCTTGGCATCACGCACTAGCTGTCCGCAGTCACTGTCTTTGCCGGGGCCAGCGTCCACCAGGGGCACTAGTGCCAACAGCGGATTGATCAGGCCCAGGCCGATGGCACCTGCGGCACGCGTTAGCACCCGGCCCTTGTCGATTTGTACCTGGGGCCGGGCAAAGCTTCCGCGCACATAAATCGGGCTGCGCAGCGCCAAGGGGCTGGTGGTTTTGGTTCGGTTGTCCAGTGCCAAGTCCAGCGTCTCGGTTTTGAGGTTGATGCCCCCGGTGCCAAACAAGGTCGTCACTTCGGTATCCACCACCAGCGCTTCAGCCTGCATGGTTCCTTGTTTGACCTCAAAGTCGGCCACGGCGCAGCGCAGTTGCACGGGCTTGTCGCCCGTCATATTCAAGCGAAATATTTCCCAGAGATGCAGCCCCGCTTTTTCCATCATCAGGCGGCTGACCTGGCCGTTGGATACCACCAAGCTCAGCTTGCCGCTGGAGCCTGCCAGCATGCTCCCGACCGAGTCGCCTGTGCCGCTCAGGTCAAATTCTCCGTTGACTTGGCCGATACTGGATTTGCCCAGGTCCAGTGTCGGAAACAGCTGGGCGAGCTGCACTTTGCGGGCGCGCACTTGGGCACGGGCTTGAATGGGTGGGTTGCGCCCGTCCAGCGTGATCTTGGCCTGCAGTTGGCCGCCCGCCAGACCAAAGTTCAGCGGGTCTAGCGTCAATACCGAATCCTGCAGGCGCAGGTGGGTCTGCAAATTCTCTAGCGGCAGTGCCTCGGCGCGTGCCAGGGTTTTGGCGCGCAATTGCACATCCGCGTCCACCGAAGCCCAACGCTCGGTATTGAAAGGCACATCGGGCAGCACACGGCCAGTGGCTTGCGCTTGGGTCGCTGGCATGCTCGTCGGTTGGTTTATGGCCTGCTGCACACTACCGGGTCGTGCGCCGATGACCGGGCCCAGGTCCTCCAGGGCCAAGCGGTCTGACTGGAGTTCGGCGCTCAGTTGCGGGCGCTTGCCACCGGTTGTCAACTGCGCAGAGCCTGCAATATCACTGCCGCCCACGCGCCCTTTGAATTTGTCGAAGTGCCAGGTATTGCCGCTATGCACCAGGCGGCCTTCGGTGGTGTAGGCGCGTGTGCTTGGCAGCGCAATGCCCAGTAGGGGATACAGCTGCTCCAGGCTGTCGCCGCGCAGCGCCACATGCAGGTCTACCGCGCTCAGGGTTTGCAGGTCGGTGACGGTGCCATCCAACACGACGCTGGTACGCCCCGCGCTTGCCTTCAGTTGAATAGGGTAGGGCAGGCTGGTGTCACGCAGGGCCAACACCGGACCGCCGCTACCCTGGGCCAGCACGGGCAGGCCTTGGTACTGGCCTTGGGCCGTGAATTGCAGGCCCAGCGAGGCGGGTTGGGGGGTGACGGACTGGGGGGTGCTGGCCGTAGTGGTGACGAGCGTGGCGTGCAAGCTGGTCTCCCGGCTCGGGTCTTCAAAACCCACCGTGCCGCGCCCCAAGCTGACTTGGCCCAGGTCCAGGCGCGCATCCTCGTCGGTTTGGCCTAAATCTAGAAGCCAGCTTTTGCGCCCTTCGCGTGAGCGCTCCAGCGAGATATCGGCCTGTGCCAGCCGCACCTCGGGGAAGGCCAGTTTGCGCAACAACAATTGCGGAACATCAATCCCAACATCGATGCCCTGCGCCGTCAGCATGTGCTTCTTTTGTGCCCAACTGGGGTTGGCAAAGCTCAGCGCCTGCGCCTGCAGGTGGGTGATAGGCCAGCCAAACTTCACTGTCAGGTCGCCCTGGATAGCCAACACGCGGCCCGACTTTTGTAGCGCGAAATTTTCTATCGGGCTGCGTAGCCAGTTCCAGCCCAGAATGGCAATGACCAGGGCACACAAGAGCACGACGGTCAGCATCGCAGCACCCACCCAAACCATGGCGCGCGATACCTGCCGCAGAATGCGTGGCACCTGACTGACGGGCGGTGTTGCGGCGCTAGTCATGCGGCACTGCAGTCCGTGTTGACAGGAAAAGGGCCACGTCTGCCAGTACTTTTTGGATGGCGGCATTGGCAGCCGCCACACCGCCTTGGGGTGTTTCACTGGCGGCTATGGCCTCGGCTTTGAACTCCCGCCACTGCAGTACTTTGCGGGTTCGGTCATCCATCAGATGCACGCGCACCGCGACCTGCACGCGGCTGGGCTGGGTCTGAAAATTCTGCTGCAGGCGCACCAGCTCGGTGTTCAGGCGCAGCTCACCGGCGGCACTGGCAGGCATCAGCACCACCGCACCAAAGGCGTTGGTACTTTCAAGCGCAGCCACCAACAGCGGCCCCAGCATGCGGGCGGGGGGCTCCACCCACTCACTGTGGGCAAAGTATTCCAATTGGTGGTCCGCGCGCACAAAAATAATGCGGGCACTGTCGAAGCCCGGCGCTGCATACGGCGGATTCACGATCAAGGTAGGCAGCTTGCGGCCCGCCGCCAAAGCCGGTGGCGGTGCAAGCGGTGTGGGCTGGCTTTGCAACGCATAAAAGTGGGCCTGCACCGGTGCAGATGGGCGCAGCACACTGCAGCCCCCCAAGCCCACCCCGACCGCCAGCGCGCAGAGCAGACCGGCTGCAGTTCGCAGTGCCCGTGGGGTAAATCCTTGCTTGTGTGGTGTCATGGTTGGCTCTCCTGTTCGCCCGGGCCACCCGGTACGGGGGTGCGCCCAAAAATCAGCCCCCGGGGGTCGCGCCGGGTTTGGTCGGTTAGGGCGCGCAGCGATCCGCTTAAAGAGGTCAACTCTGCCAACAGCCTTTCCAGCTCCGGCAGCGTTTCAGTGCTGATGCGTTTCATGTCCACGCCCACCGCGTCCACGGTCTTGCCCGCGCTCTGGCTGGTGGCTGCGACGGAATTGCCCATCTTTTCCACGGCATCGGCACCGCGCCCTACGCGGTCTACCAGGGCGTTCATCTTGGCGCTGGCTTTGGCGGTGTTCTTTAAGCTGGCGGCGGCGTCCAGCAGGCCCGTGTCGATGCTGTCTTTGCGGACTGCGATGGTGCGCGCCACCACCGCAATATCCGACAAGGCACTGCGCAGTGCGGCCTGGTTGTCTTGGCTCAGCATCGCATTGATATTGGTCGAGGTGCTGTCCAGTTTGGCCAGCACATTGGTCAGCACGTTTTCTAGGCGTGCAGACAAAGACGGCGCGCTACGAATCTGCGGGTATTGCGCATCGGGCAGCGTTTGCAGCGCAGACGCGCCCAGGGTGCCGCCGCTCAGTTCGACGTAGGCAATGCCGGTCAAGCCCTGCGTCTTGAGGGTGGCGACGGTGTCTTCTTTGATCGGCGTGCCGCGCGCAATGGCAAACAGCAGGTTGACGCGCTGCGGATGGTTGGGGTCCAACGCAATGGCTTGCACTTTGCCGACATCCACGCCGTTGTATTTGACGGGCGCGTCCAGATTCAGACCGGCCACCGATTCGTCTACGACTGCCAGATAGGTGTCGTACTTCTTTTGCCAGGCACCGCCTGCGGCCAGCCACAGCACACCGGCCACCAGCACCGCCCCCAGAGTCAGTACAAAAGCGCCGACCAGGGCATAGTTCACTTTGGTTTCGATGATGGCTCCTTGTGGGCCGAGGCGGCCACGGCGTGGGTCTGGGTTTGTGCCGCCCGGCTGCGGGGGCCTTCAAAAAAAGCCTGGATGCCGGGCTGCTCCATCTTGGAGAGCGCGGCCATGGAGCCCACGCCCTGCACGGTGCCGTCGGCCAATACGGCGACGCGGTCCACGACTTGCCACAGCGTGTCCAGGTCGTGCGTGATCATCACAATGGTCAGGCCAAATTTCTCACACAGTTCGCGCACCAGCGCGTCGATACCCGCAGCGCTTTGCGGGTCCAGGCCCGCGGTGGGTTCGTCCAGAAACAGCAGTTCGGGGTCCAGCACCAGCGCCCGGGCCAGCGCAGCGCGTTTGAGCATGCCGCCACTCAGCTCGGAGGGGTACTGGTTTGCAACATCCGCATGGAGCTGCACGGCAGCCAGTTTGGTTTTGGCGATGCTGTCGATCTGCGCATCGCTGAGCTTGCGGTGCTCACGCAGGGGCAGGCCAATGTTTTCCAGCACCGTGAGAGAACCGAACAAACCACCGTGCTGAAACAGCACGCCAAAGCGTTGCCGCAGTGCAAGAGCTGCCGCCGCCGTAATGTCGGCCAAGGTAGTGCCCAGTACTTGGACGCTGCCTTCATTGGGGGTGTGCAACAAAATCATTTCGCGCAGCAGCGTGGATTTGCCCGAGCCGCTGCCACCAATGACTGCAAAAATTTCTGCGCGGCGCACTTGCAAGTTGATACCTTTGTGCACCACATGGCTGCCAAAGCGCGTGACCACCTGTTGCATGTCGATGACGATCTCGGGCGCGCGGTCGGCGTCTGCCATGTCAAAGATCCAACACGCTGAAGGCGATGGAGAAAAGCGCGTCGGCCACGATCACCAAAAAGATGGCCTGCACCACTGCGCGCGTGGTCTGTTGCCCCACACTCTCGGGGCCACCGCGGGTCAGAAAGCCCTGAAAACAACCCACCAGTGCGATGACGACCGCAAACACGGGCGCTTTGCCAATACCGACCAAATACGAAGTGACGCTGACGGCATGCGGAAAGCGGTCGAGAAACTCGCCGTAACTCACACCCAGTTGGGCTTGGGCCATCAGCATGCCACCCGCAATCCCCATGACATCGGCAAACACCGTGAGCAAGGGCATGGCGATGACCAGCGCTATCAGCTTGGGCAGCACCAGCATCTCTAGGGGCGGTATCCCCAGGGTGCGCATGGCGTCGATCTCTTGGGTTACCGCCATGGTGCCAATTTGTGCGGCATAGGCCGAGCCTGAGCGCCCAGCGATGATGATGGCGGTCATCAGCGGCGCAAACTCGCGCAGCATGGACAAACCCACCAAATCGGTAACGTAGATATTGGCACCGTACTGCCGGAGTTGGTCTGCGCCCTGGTAGGCCACCACGATGCCTAACAAGAACGACAGCAGGCCAACGATGGGCAGGGCGTTAGAGCCTGCGCTGCGCAGATTGAACAAGACCGGCCGCCAGCGTACGCGCCCAGGGTGGGTGATCCAGCCGCCCAATGCGATGGATGACTCGCCCACAAAGCTGAGCATGGCAAGCGCTTGCTCCCAGACGGCTAACGTGCTGCGGCCTATGCGCTCTAGAAGCGGCGTCTGTGGCTGCGCAAATTCGCCCATGGAAGTCCTTGTGGTGGTGATCTCAACAAGGCTCCAGTGTCGGTAGGCGGGTGCGTGCCGTCAGTGCGCTGGCACACGGTATTTGCCCGTGGCCAGGTGTTTGGCGGGCCTGTTGCCCGCCAGGGTTCAGGGCTCCAGCAGGGCCTGCGCGCGGATTTCTCCGCCCTTGTTGGCCGCAGTGTGTAAATTCACATACCACTTGCCCGCCATGAAGTCGGCGGCCTGGGCCGGAGTCAGCGTCGCAGAGCCTTTGATGGGGCTGTCCAGGCTGCCACTGAATCCCAGCGCCACACCGGCGTTTTGTCCCAGCAGGGCTGGGCCATGGAAGTGCCCCGCCACCACAGGCCCGGTCAAGCCGGAGTAGGTCACGGTCCAGTTCAGCAGGTTGGATTGGGTGTCAAAAGTTGCTTTCAGCGTTCCGGTGCCGGTGCTGGTGCCGGGCGGCACCTCTTCACTGGCGCTCAGCTTTCCGCGAAACGCCACCTTGGTGGTGTCGGGGTTTAACGGTGCCGTGCAGGCACCCAGCAAGAGTGATGCAACGACCAGCGTGCAGGAGGTGAGTGTGCGAAAGGGTGTCATGGGGCTTCTTTCAGATTGAACAAAAGGGGTGAATGGCAGCGCGCGGCTCAGCTCAGCCCGGTCAGCTTGTCGATTTCAATACCAGCGGCCAGCGTATCCAATAGCGCCTTGCGTGCTTTGCGTTTGGTCTGCGTGTGTGCCGTCATATTCAATTGGCGCAGTTGCTGGGCCATGGCGTGGGCAGTGGCCATGAGTTGGTCGGGGGCCACTACCTGGTCCAAAAAGCCAGCCGCCAGTGCCGCCTGGGGTCCAAAAATCTCGGCGTTAATCACCGAACGCTGAAACGCCGCGGGCATCAGCCGGTCGCGGGCCAGGGCGATGCCCACCTGGTGCATGGTCATGCCGATCTTGACCTCGTTAAGGCCAATTTGGAAAGGCCCTTCCACGCCGATGCGGTAATCGCAGGCCAGCAGCAAAAATGCCCCTTTGGCGATGGCGTGGCCGGAGCAGGCCACGATGAGGGGCTGGGGGTGGGCCAACATGCGCAGCGTCAAGGCGGAGCCCGCGGCCACCATATCGCGGGTGGCTTCGGGGCCGGTTTTCATCACTTTGAGGTCATAGCCGCCGCTCAAGATACCGGCTTGCCCGGTCAGGATGACCACGGCACCAGCTTCTTCGGCGCGGTCCAGGCTGGCATTGATCGCCGCAATCACATCTGGCGACAGCGCATTGACCTTGCCGTTGGACAAGGTGATGGTGGCCACGCCGTCATCGATTTGAAACTGAACCCATTCGCTCATGTGCTGCTCCTGATTTGTATCGTTGTGTAAAGTGATTTTTAGAGTCTAACTGTGCGACTATGCTACCGACGCTGGCCTGAAACCTGCTTAGCTGCAATACACCTGCGGCATTGGGGTTTATCGGTAGCCGGAATTGAACGAAGAGCGAGCATCGCGTTGTAGACTGCAAGTATGGCGACGAAACCACCAACATCAGGCTTGCTGTCCAAAGTAGCCAGTATTTTTCGAGCGCCGGATGGTCGTGATGGCACGGGCGCGGCCAAAGGTGCCGCTGGCGGCCAGCATGACGCCGATGAGTCACGACACAACCGCGTCGGTGACAACGAAAAAAACGCACTCCAGGCCTTGATTCAACGCAAGCGCCAGGATGATCTGGTGCGCCGCCGTGAGTTCAATTACCTGCGTAAGTTGCGCAAGTCCCCTTTATCTGCCGGTATCGTCGGGCATGAATTGGCTGGGCGGCCCTCGGCTTTTCAGACCAGTTCAAGCTTTGCGGTCGATGACCGGGCCTCTACGCTCAGAAAAATCGACGCCATTGAAGCCCACATGATCAGTTCGTGGGCGCGCAGCAAGGTAGCGTCTGTGGCACCGCCTGCAGATCAACGCGGCGGAAGGCCGCTGGCATCGGGGGCTGGAATTTTCGAGTCCGACGGGACCATACCCGCCCCATTGCGCACGGAGCCGCCCAAAACGGGTGCGCGCGCCGCAGCACCCACCTTGCCTGGGGCTGGTGAAGAGCTTGACAGTATGGATCTGGATTTCACCGGCTTGCTCTCGGCCCAGGGGGGCCAAGAGGTGGATACCTTTTCCTCGACGTCTGATTCCGACCACAATGACACCGTGGCCATGCCCCTGGGGGGCGCAGAGGCACCCAGGCGCAGAGAAGACTTGGCCCCGCTTGAATTCACCCTGTCAGACATGGCACCCAGCCGGATTGCCAAGATGCCCCCGGTCCGGGTTGCAGTTGCGCCTGCTCCACCCGCAGCGCCCGTGCCGCTGCCCGAGCATGTAGAGGCCGCGCTGCAAGACGCCGCCATTCAATTTGCGGAGGGTGATAACGCCAACGCAGAGGCCATGCTGCTGAGCCTATTGCAAGACACCTCGTTAACGACCGCGTCGGCAGATGTGGTGGCCTCTGCGCTGTTTGATTTGTACCGCGCCACCGGCCAGCAAGATGGCTTTGATGTGGTGGCCATGGATTACGCGGAGCGCTTTGGGCGCTCACCGGCCGAGTGGTTTTCATTGCCAGAGCTGCTGCAAGCCCACGCAGAAGCCACGCCGGTGGCGTCGCCCAGCGCGGTGGCCTTGGCTGCACCCGGCAAGGTGTGGGAGTCTCCCGCCCTGTTGTCTGCCGCGGCGGTGGCAGCACTGCGATTGCACTTTCCGGGGTCAAAGTCCGTATGGCATGTGGATTGGTTTGCACTCAGTGAGATTGAACCCGGCGCCGCACCCGCGCTGGCCGACTTGCTGAGCCATTGGTGTACCCAACCGGTGGAGCTGCATTGGAGTGGGGTGGAATCTTTGCTGCGCGCGCAGCAGCGGCAAACCCCTGCTGACGATAAAACGGTGGACCCACTGTGGTGGAAAATGCGCCTGGATACGCTGTGCATTTTGCAGCGCCATGATGATTTTGAAAGCCTGGCGCTGGACTACTGCGTGGTCTACGAGGTCTCTCCCCCCTCTTGGCAAAACCCGGCCTGTACCTTTGTGCAAGACCACTCACCGTCCGAATTTGGTGCTTTGGAAGACGGTCCGCCCTCCGTTTTTGTCGACGATTTGCCTGCCGTGGCGGGGCCGTTCGCCGTCAGTGAGTTGTTCGGCTCCCTGGTGGGCGAGCCGGTAGACGCGTTGGCCAAGCTGAGCGCCGCTGCCGATACGACGGACCATATTGTGGTGTCTTGTGCGTTGCTGGTGCGTATGGATTTTTCTGCTGCCGGGGCATTGTTGAACTGGGCCATAGACCGCGAAACCAATGGCTGCCAGATTCAGCTGGTCAAGGTGCCGCGTTTGATTGCCGTGTTTTTCCAGATGCTCGGCATTGACCGACACGCCAAGATATTGGTGCGCGCCAATTAGGCTCGCTGGCGTTTCCCGTGGCACCTGATCCACACCAATCTCCCCAGGCTTTTCTGGCGCACCTGTACCAAGTTGCGGTGCAGCGGGCCCAGGCCGCGCATTGTTTACCCGCCTATTTGCCCACGCCCCCCAAAGGCCGCACCGTGGTTTTGGGCGCTGGCAAGGCCGCCGCCGCCATGGCGCAGGCGGTAGAAGCCCATTGGCCTAGCCAAGCGCCCTTGTCAGGTTTGGTGGTTACCCGCTATGGCCATGTGCCGCAACGCCCGCAGGGCTTGGCGCAGCGCATCGAGGTGGTGGAAGCCGCCCACCCCGTGCCCGATGCCGCGGGCCTGGCCGCATCCGAGCGTATTTTGCAAATGGCTGCGGGCCTGAGCGCTGACGACCTGGTCTTGTGCCTGATTTCCGGCGGTGGCTCGTCGCTGTTGACCCTGCCCGCGCCGTTGCTGAGCCTGGCAGACAAACAAGGGATTACCCAGGCGCTGCTGGCCAGTGGTGCCAGCATCAGTGAAATGAATTGCGTGCGCAAGCACCTCTCCAGCATCAAAGGTGGGCGTTTGGCGCAAGCCTGCGCGCCGGCACAGGTGCTTACTTTGTTGATCAGTGATGTGCCCGGAGATGACCCCTGTGTAGTGGCCAGCGGCCCCACGGTGCCCGACCCCAGCACCTGTGAGCAGGCCCTGGCCGTATTGAAGCGCTACGCGATCGACCTGCCGCCCACCGTAGCCCAAGCACTGGAACAAGGTCAACTGGAAACCCCCAAGCCCCAAGACTCGCTATTTGCCCAGCACCGGGTCAGCATGGTGGCTACGCCTCAGCAGGCGCTGGAAGCCGCAGCCCAGGCAGCACGCGACAGCGGTATTGCCGCCTACATCTTGAGCGACGCGATAGAGGGCGAGTCCCGTACGGTGGGGCAAGTGCACGCGGCGTTGGCGCGCGCGGTGGCCGCCCACGGGCAGCCGTTTGCCAAGCCTTGCGTGATCTTGAGCGGGGGTGAAACCACGGTCACCCTGCGCCCACGTCCGGCGGGTACGCCACGCGGGCGCGGTGGCCGCGCTGGTGAATTTTGTATGGGGCTGGCGCAGGCACTGCAGGGGCAAGCCGGTGTCTACGCCATTGCAGCGGATACCGATGGTATTGATGGGGTGGAGGACAACGCGGGTGCGCGGGTGGGGCCGGATACGCTGGCCCGGGCCGAGGCTTTGGGTCACGCACTGCCCAGTTTTATGGACCGCAACGATGCCTATGGCTACTTTGCGGCCCTGGACGATTTGGTGGTCACCGGCCCGACCTTCACCAATGTGAATGACTTCCGGGCGCTGCTGGTGCTCTAGCTCTTCCCGCATCTCAGGCAGTTTTGTAACCCAGGGTGTGGGGCAGCCACAGCACTATTTGCGGGAAGCAGGTCATGGCTAGCAGCAGGGCCAGCAGCATCAGCAAGAACGGCCAGCCCTCGCGCATCATCTCGCCAATCGGAATACCGGTGAGTGCCTTGGTCACAAACAGCAGCATGCCAAAGGGCGGGTGAATCATGCCGATCATCATGTTCAGCACCACCAACACGCCGAAGTGCACCAGATCCACTCCCAGCAGTTTGGCGGCGGGCAGCAGCATGGGCACAAACACCAGTAGCAATACCGACACATCCAGAAAACAGCCCAGCACCAGAAACATCACATTCACCAGCAGCAGAAAGTTCAGCTGACTCAGGTGTAAACCGTCGACCCACAGCGCCATGCTTTGCGGCACGCCTTCGGCCGTGAATGCGTAGTTCAAGATGAAGGAGCCTGCCAATATCAAAGTGATGACGGCACTGCCGCGCGTTGACTCCATCACCACGCCCCAAAAACTGCGCCAGGTGAGGGCGCGGTACACCACCGCCGCCAAAATCAGTGCATGCAAGGCCGCTACGGCGGCGGCCTCGGTGGGTGTAAATGCGCCGGAGTAAATGCCCCCCAGAAGCACGATGGGCATGGACAGCGGCAGCGCGCCACGAAACAAAATGCCCGGCCATTCTTTGCGCGGCACCGGCGCTTCACGCGGCATATTGCGCTTCACCGCAATGATCTGCACTACACCCATCATCAAAAGCGCCATCAGCGCGCCTGGCACCACACCACCTAAAAACAAGGCCCCGACCGATGCGCCCGACACCAGGGCGTAGATCACCATCGGAATACTGGGCGGAATAATCGGCCCCAGCGTGGCGCTGGCCACCACCACGGCACCGGCAAAGCCGCGCGTGTATTCGGGCTTTTTAAGCATCTGCTTGATGGTGACCAAACCCGGCCCGGCGGCATCGGCAATGGCGCTGCCGCTCATGCCCGAGAAGATCACGCTCACCAAAATATCTACCTGCGCCAGTCCACCGCGCATGCGGCCCACCAGAATGCGGCAGAAGTCAAAAATGCGTTCGCTCACTGTGCCCGCATTCATGATGTTGGCGGCAAACACAAACAGCGGCACCGCCAGCAATACATAGCTGTTGTACAGGCCATTGCCCACCTGCTCGGCCACCAGGCCCAGGTCTTGCCGCTTCACCAGCAGGTGAGCGAAGCCTGACACCAGCATCGAAAAACCAATCGGCATGCGCAGCAGCATGCCGACCACCAGCACACCGACCAATGCCCAGAGCGCACCGTTCATAAACGCAACTCGCTGTGCAAACCCACGCCGCGCACCGCCTGCCAGATCGCCCAGGCGCTGCGCAGCACCAGCGCCAGCATCAGCAGCACCAGCGGTAAGAACACCCACATGAACGACAACTCCAATACCGGCGTGCTTTCGCGCTGCATAAAGTGCACATAGTCCCAGGTGGCAGGCAAGCCTACCGCTGCCAGGCCGCCCACCATCAGGTTACCCGCTATCACCATGGCTTGGCGGGCACGCTGGCCCACACTGTTCCAGACCAAGTCAAACACCACATGCTCACGCTCTGGCACGACCACGGCGGCGGCCCAGATGATGACCCACAGGTAGAGCACCACGGCGGCTTCGTCGGTCCAGGGCAGGGGCTGGTTCAGACCAAAGCGGGCCGTGATCTGGATGACAAACACGGCGAACAGGGTGAGGAACAAAGCCCCGCCAATGGCGTTGGCACCGCGTTGCAACCACTGCGCGGTGACACCTAAAACTTTCGCTCTTTCCATCATTCCCATCATTGGCCCGCGTTAATGCGGTCCACCATGCCCGCGGGCCAGGTCTTGGCATAGTCGGATTGCAGGTAGGCAATACGCACGGATTTGCGAAAGGCATCGATGTCCGGCACGGTGACCTGCAGGCCTTCTTTTTTGAAGAATTCCACCAGTTGGGCTTCTTCTTTGAGGCGGTTGTCGTTGTTAAAACTGGCTGCGGCTTGTGCGGCAGCCGTCACCTTCTGGCGCTGGACGGGGCTGAGTGCTTGCAGCGTTTTATTGGCAATGGCGATGAACAAGCTGTCCACCAAATGGCTGGTCATCACGATCTGCTTGGTGACCTCATGGAACTTGGCGGCGCGCACGCTGGGCAGGGGGTTGTCTTGGCCATCTACGGTGCCCGTCTTCAGGCCCAAATAGACTTCACCAAAGGCGAGTGGTGTCGCCGTTGCGCCCAGCGCGTTGCCCAAAAAAAGCCATTCTTTAGAGCCCGGCATGCGCAGTTTGATGCCTTTGAGGTCAGCCGGTGTCTTCACACTGCGCACCTCGCGTAGATTCACCTGGCGCGTGCCCAGGTAGCAGGTAGACAGCACCGTGATGTCCATTTTTTCGGCCACGGTTTTGAACAACTCGGCACCGATCGGGCCATTGAAAATCTTTTGTTGGTGTGCCGGGTCCCGCACCATATAGCCTGCGGTAAAGATGGAGAACTCGGGCACCTGCTTGGCAATGTCAAAGGCGGACACCGTGGCCAACTCCAGGTTGCCGCGCGCCATGGCCGTGGGCTCGGCACCCTGTTTGAAGAGTGCGCCATTCAGGTTGATTTGCACTTCAAACTCACCGGGCGCGCTTTTCTCCAGCGCGTCTTTGAACACCGTCCACATCTTGGCGTGCCAGTCGTCCGGCACGGCCGGGGTGGAGATGCGCAGCACGGTCTTGCCACTGGCCACAGCGGGCAAAGTGGGTAGCGCTAGCGCAGCGAGGCCAGCGGCGGCGCTTAAAACATGGCGTCGGTTAAGTGAGGCGTTGGGGTTCATGGGTGGGTCTCCTACGTGGCGGTTTTGGGGGCAAATAGCCAGCTGGCTATTTTCGCACTGGGCGTGTCCAAGCATAATCGGGCGCTGCCGCCCCCTTGAAACCTTGCGCTTCGCTATGACCATTCACGTTTCTTTTGAAGCCCCGCTGCTGATAAGACTGCACATCAGTGGCGTGATGAAGCGCTCCGAAGTGGACGCGGCCAAGCACCAGATACACGATCACATGCAGGTGCACGGCAAATGCCTGGCGTTGTTTGTGCTGGAGCCCGGCTTTTCCAACCTCGAAGCTTTTGTGAGTTGGGATGACATTGATGTGGATGTCTATATCAAGCAGCATGTCATTCGTTTAGCCGTGGTGGGAGACCTGCGGTGGCGCGATAGCGCCTTGCTGTTTTTGTTCAACAGCATGGTGCCATTTCAGATTGAGTATTTTCCAGCCCACCACGAAGGGTTTGCCCTGGCATGGTTGGCGGACTAATGGCGGTCGCCCCATGATTCGATTCGTCGGCATGTGTTGGCTGGCACTGTTGGTGGCGTGCGGGCAATCTGGCTTGAATGGCTGCCGCGAGACGGATAAAAACTGCATTGCCAAGGCCTACACCAGCCACCGGGTGCGCAGCGCCAGCTTTTGGTCCGATGAAATGACCAAGCCCCGCAGTGCGCGCGTGGGCCCAGCCCCTGCGGCGCTGTTGGACTACCTGACTCTGGGTAACGCCCTGGACGGCTTCAAAGAGCGGCCCCGGTCCGTGACGCTGGAGGCGGCTTTCATGGCCGATGTGCAAGCCGCGCTGGACGAAATCCCTTCCGATGTTTGGCGCCTGGCCCAATCGCGCCTGGTGGGCATCTACTTTGTGGAGCAGCTCGGGGGCACTGGCTATACCGACTATGTGCGTGATCGCGATGGCAAACCCTCACACGCCTACGTGGTGCTGGACGCCGCGGTGCTGGGCGCGCTGCAGGCCAACGCCTGGGCCACCTGGAAAGAAAACACGCCCTTCAAGATGGGGCCGCAAAACGGCGACACGCTGACTGCCACCATTGCTGCCCCCAAGAACAATGACCGTAAAAGCGCGATTCAATACGTTCTGTTGCATGAACTCGCCCACGTCATCTCGGTAGGGCGCAAGGTGCATCCTGTGTGGGGCGAAAAAGTTGCGCAGCCAACGCCAGATGTGTACCCGTTCTTTGACTTATCCTGGATAGCTAATCCGTCCCGAACCGCCTATGTGAGCGTCTTTGATGCTACTTGGCCGCAGCGTAAAGATGTGGCCTATTACCTAGGGGCCAAGCTGCAAGCGAGCGATATGGTTAGCACCTACCAAGGGCTGGCCAAGACCAACTTTCCCACGTTGTACGCCGCCACCGTGCCGGGCGATGACTTTGCAGAGAGTCTGGTGAGCTACGTGCACACCGTGCGCATGGGCAAGCCTTGGCGCATCAGCATCCGGCGGGGTGCCGAGTTGGTGCAGACACTGGAGCCCTGCTGGGCCGAAGAACGCTGCGCAGCCAAGCGCAAGGTCCTGGAGGCCATTTTGGCCGGTAGCTGAGTGCCAAATAGGCGTTTGAGGCCGTGGATAGTGCGGGAGAAGCTATTAAAGTTGTAGCGTTTTGAGAGTGGGTCATGTCGAAAATTGCTTCAAACGGCCTCGCGGTGCGCGTGTTGCGTTGTCTTAATTTCACTCGCGTACACTTTGAGCATGAATTTATTGCCACGCTTTTCGACATCCTCCGCAAGTTCCGGCCAGCCCCCTGTCAACCGTGTTGACAAGATTCTTTCCCATATCGACCCTGCCAACCAGTCTGGACTGGAAATTGGTGCCCTGTGCCGGCCTATCGTGGCTCCCGAGCGCGGCCCGGTTCGCTATGTCGATCACATGGACACCGCCGGTTTGCGTGGCAAATACGCGGTAGACCCCAATGTCGATGTCGACAAGATTGTGGATGTCAGTTTTGTATGGGGCGAACACACCTTGCCAGAAGCGGTAGGCGACGAGCGTTTTGACTATGTGGTTGCGTCCCACGTCATTGAACATGTGCCAGACACCGTGGGCTGGCTGCGCGAGATTGCGGCGGTGCTAAAGCCGGGCGGTATTTTGTCCTTGGCGATACCCGACAAGCGTTTTACCTTTGATGCGCGGCGTGAAAATACCACGTTTGCAGCCTTGATTGAATCGCATCTTTTGGGGCGGCGGCACCCCGGTTTTCGTGAGGTCTTGGACCACTTCGACTCGGTGGTGGCCGTGCCGGGCCAAGTGACAGCGCAAACGCTATGGCGTGACAACCCGGACCCACACCATGTGCCGCACGCCCACCCCGGCATCATTGATCGGCTGGGGGAGGATGGCTTGCGCCATTACTTCAACTTGGTCAACGGTGGTTTGTATATGGATGTGCACGTCCACGTCTTCACCCCCGATAGCCTGATGCGCATCCTGGCGCGCCTGGCCTGCGTCGGCATGTTGAATTTTCGGGTGGCACACTTTTTCCCGACTGCGCAAGACGATATGGAGTTTTTTGTCAGCCTGGAGAGGTTGCCCGATGGCCTGTCATCGGAGCAACGCCAAGAGGACATATTGAAATCGCTGCCCGAGGGCTTTGGGCACGCACAAGTCTGAAGGCGTTTGTGAGGACGCAGGTTCAGGCACAAATCGGCCTTTCAGACCGTGGATAGTGCGGGAGCAGCTATAAAAATGATAGTTTCAGGTTACTCGGATCGAGGCTTTTCAAGCAGTGCATCGATTCGGGCTGCCCCCTCGCGCGCCTGTTGACTCAAGTGGGTGGGTTGCGGCTTCCAGGCGGATACGACCACCTCGGCCTGACTCATCTGCTGCGCCGTCAACTGGGCCACCAGATTATCCCGGAAAGCCTGGATGGAGGGATTCAACATGCGTGGTTCGAGCAATCCAGCTATTTTTAAATAGGTGTAAGCCTGTACCTTGTCTGCGTTGGGCTCTTTACTCTGGGCGATGGCCAAATTGAACGCGGCCTGTGCAAACCCCTGATCGGCCGCCAGCTTCCACCAGTGCCTTGCTTGTTCGCGGTCCATCGCCTTGGCAAACATTCCTGCCACATCGTATTGCGCCAAGCTGTAGCCCGCCTTTGCGGCCAATAGCTTCCAGTGCAATGCTTGTTCTTTGTCGATCGCCACAGTGCCAAACTGGCCCGCAAAGTAGCATCCCGCCTTATAGGCACCGAGCGGATCGCCGCCATGTGCCGACATGAGAAACCACGCAAACGCCTTTTGTGCATCTTTAGGCGCACCACCGATACCGTTGTTGTGAAGCATGCCGACGTGGTACTGAGCTTCCGGATTTGATTGCTGGGCCAGGGGCAGCAATTTTTCCAGCGTGCCCGCATCTATTGCCCAGGCTTTGCAGAGGCAGGCGAGTGCGAGAAGAGCCCCCATCGTTGCGCGTATTAAAAGTGTCATCGTGCTGGTGCCTCGGTAGAGTTCGGGGTTTAGGGTTGGGGTTGGGGGTACGGGTGACGGCAAAATGTAGTGCCAAGGGATGACCGCCGTTAGGTGCATTCAAGAAAGTATCACCTGGCGCTACCCCAGGTGTCAGAAAACGCCCAGCTGCATATCCGCTGTCTAAAACTGCGTGAGATCCTACTGTGCTCGCAGCGGCCGAACTACCCGCACTGGCGAATCGCACCACCCGTGTTGTCGACGAGCTGAGTGCTAAACAGGACTTTCATCGCATGGATAGAACGGGAGCAGCTCATAAAATCATAGCAAATCACAGACCCTGTCATTTCGCTGCCAACGCGTTTAACACATGCTCCGCCGTGGCCGGTGCCACCAAGTGCACCACGGCTCCATCCGCCCGCGCTTGCGCCACCGCGTCGCGCAGCGCTTCGTACACACTGATGGCCAGCATGAAGGGCGGCTCACCCACGGCCTTGCTGCCAAACACGTTGTCCTCGCGATTGGGCTCCGGCCACAGGTCCACCTTGAAATGCTCGGGCACATCACCAGCGGTAGGGATCTTGTAGGTGCTGGGCGCGTGGGTGCTCAGGTAGCCCTTGTCGTTCCACACCAGTTGCTCGGTGGTGAGCCAGCCCATGCCTTGCACAAAGCCGCCTTCAATCTGCCCGATGTCGATGGCCGGGTTGATACTGCGGCCCACGTCGTGCAGCACGTCCACTTTCAGCACTTTGCTTTCGCCGGTCAGCGTGTCAATCACCACCTCGGTACACGCTGCACCGTAGGCAAAGTAATAGAAGGGCCGACCGGTGAGGGTGGCTTTGTCGTAGTGGATTTTGGGTGTGC
Source organism: Burkholderiales bacterium PBB3 (assembly GCA_002256115.1). Taxonomy (GTDB): domain Bacteria; phylum Pseudomonadota; class Gammaproteobacteria; order Burkholderiales; family Burkholderiaceae_C; genus Allorhodoferax. The sequence goes on along the minus strand of NKIK01000004.1, from coordinate 88,588 downwards.
GGTAGAAGCCATCGCTCCACAGTTGGATGCGGTTGGCGTAAGCCATTTTGACGACATCATCGAAGCTGCGGCTTGTCACGGGGGAGTGCACTTGCCCGCCTTCAAAGCGGATGGCCCCCGCGCCGCAGCCATCTAGCCCACACACAAAGGCCGCCAAGTTGTCGCGCACATGGCGCGCAGCAAACTGGGCGGCGCGGCCATTCAGGTCGGTGCCCGCGCTGGCGGCGGTGGCCGATGCATTGGGTACCTTGCTGGTGTCGCTGGCGGTGCAAAGCACGCGGCCAAACGGAATGCCCAGTTCGTCCGCCACGATCTGCGCCACCTTGGTGTGCAGGCCCTGGCCCATCTCGGTGCCGCCGTGGTTTACCTGCACGCTGCCATCGGTATACACATGCACCAGTGCACCCGCCTGGTTGAACAGGGTGGCCGTGAAGCTGATGCCGAACTTGACGGGCGTGATGGCAATGCCACGCTTGAGCACTGCGCTCTGCACGTTCCATGCAGAAATGGCCTCTACCCGGCGTCGGTAGTTCGCGGACAGCTCCAGTTTGGATAGCAGCGGCTGGAGGATGTTGTCCTCCACTTTCATCTGGTAATGCGTGGTGTCGCGGCGTGGGGCTTCGACGAGCTCAGCCCGAACGGCAGAATTTCCCGTTCGCCCTGAGCTTGTCGAAGGGCTCACCAGCTCATCGCTGTACAAATTGCGCAGACGTACATCCAGCGGGTCCATCTTCAGTGCGCGGGCAATGTCGCCCATCACGGTTTCGATCAGGATCACGCCCTGGGGGCCGCCAAAGCCGCGAAACGCCGTGTGGCTCTGGGTGTTGGTTTTGCAGCGGTAGGAGGTGATGTCCACATCCTGCAGGTAGTAGGCGTTGTCGGTGTGAAAGATGGCCCGGTCGGCCACCGGGCCCGACAAATCAGCACTAAAGCCGCAGTTCACCGCCATGTGCAGCTTCAGCGCGGTCAGGCGGCCCGTGTCGTCAAAGCCTGCGCTGTAGCGGTACGAAAACGGGTGGCGCTTGCCGGTGACCATGAAGTCGTCATCCCGGTCCAGCCGCAGTTTGACGGCGCATTTGTTTTTGGCGGCTGCAACGGCAGCCCACACCGCCAGGTGCCCGGCCTGGGTCTCTTTGCCACCAAAGCCACCGCCCATGCGGCGGCACTCCACCTTGACGGCGTGGTTGTCGATGCCCAGCGCGTGGCTCACCCAGTGCTGCACCTCACCGGGGTGCTGGGTGCTGCTGTGGATGAGCCACTGGTTTTGCTCTTGCGGCAGCACATAGGCGATTTGGCCCTCCAGGTAGAAGTGCTCTTGGCCACCCACTTCGAGCGTGCCGTGCAAGCTGTGCTGTGCGGCCTGTAGCGCGGCGGTGGCGTCGCCCCGGCGCACATTCACGGGGGGTAGCACAAAGCTTTGCGCGGCCATCGCCTGCGCCGTGGTCAGCACGGCGGGCAGCGCGTCAATGTGCAATTGCACTTTGCGCGCGGCATGGCGGGCCTGCATAGCGGTTTGGGCCAAAACCAAGCCCACAACTTGGCCGATGAATTGCACGCTGTCTTGGGCAAACACCGGCTCGTCACCCGCAAAGGCGGCCAGCATCGGGTCACCGGGTATGTCAGCGGCCAGCACCACATCCACGACACCGGGCATGGCCAGCGCGGCAGCCGTGTCCACACCCCGCAATGTGCCGTGGGCCATGTTGGACAGGATGGGGGCCGCATGCAAAGTGCCGCGCACCTCGGGCAGGTCATCAATGTAATGGGCACCGCCGCGCACTTGGGCGACTGCGCTCTCATGGAACTGGTTGGCTCCGGCGGCGCTCATGCGGCTTCTCCTTCCAGCACAAAGCTTTCCAGGTTGATGGCCGTGGCACCCTGGCTTTCTAGCCAATAGCGCTGCAGCAAATTACCCAGCACCGTGCTGCGGTAGGCGCTGCTGGCGCGCATGTCGCTGATGGGGCTGAACTCGGCACGCAGTGTGGCCATCGCGGTTTGTACGGTGTCGGCATTCCAGACTTGGCCCACGAGGGCGGCTTGGGTTTTGACAGCCCGAACCGGCGTGGCCGCCACGCCCCCAACGCCGATGCTGGCTGTGCTAACCACCCCCGCTTCTATGTGCAAGTTGATAGCCAGGCAGACCGCAGAAATGTCGTCTTCAAAGCGTTTGGAGATTTTGTAAACCCTGAGGAATTCGGCCCCCACGCTGGCCACTGCGTGTGCTGCGCTGCCCCCCAAGGGGGCGCTCGCTGGCTTGGAGCGGCCCTGCGCAGCGCGTGGTTCCTCTGCAGCAATTGTCTTGGGCACTTTGATCCAGGCCAGTATTTCATCTGGGGCCATCACGTTTTTGCGATAGCCGGTGTACAGGTCTTCCAGCCGCAGTTCGCGATGGACAATTTTTTCTTTGCCACCTTTTCCGCGGTGGGCCATCAACACCACGTTGGCCCCCAGCGCAATCAACAGCGGCATGGAGTCGCCAATCGGCGAGCCATTGGCCACATTGCCGCCCAGCGTGCCGCTGTTGCGCACCGGCAGACCGGCAAAGCGGCTGGCAAAGTGGGCCAGTTGCGGCCGGTCGGCCACCAGTGCGGCAAAGGCGTCGTTCAGCGTCACTGCCGCGCCGATGGCGATGTGCTGCGGGTAGTCTTCCACGCGGCGCAGCTCGGCCACCTGGGTCACATCCAACACGGCGGCAAACTGCATGTGCATTTTGTTGATCCACAGGCCCACGTCAGTGCAGCCTGCCACGATTTGTGCCTGGGGGTGCTGCGCGCGCGCTGCCAGCAGTTCGCGCAGTGTACGCGGCGTTTTATAAGGTAAATCAGCCTCCAGGTCCGATGGATAGTGCGGGAGCAGCTTCAGTTTTGATAGCACTTCGGTTTCCTTCAAAGTCACCGCTGGCAAGTCCATCATGGTTTGCGCGGCCTCCAGAATCGGCCGGTAGCCGGTGCAGCGGCACAGATTCCCCGACAGCGCGTGCTGCGCGTCCGCGCGGTTCAGCTTTTGGCCCTGGCAGCTCTGGTACAGGCCGAACAAGCTCATGACAAAACCGGGCGTGCAAAAACCGCATTGCGAGCCGTGACAGCTCACCATGGCCTCTTGTGCCGGATGGAGCTTGCCATCTTGGCCGGCAATATCCTCCACCGTCCACACCGCTTTGCCTTGCACCGAATGGGCGAGCTTGATGCAGCTGTTCACTGCCTGGGTGCGCAGCTTGCCTTCTACCTCTTCGCCCACCACCACGGTACAGGCACCGCAGTCGCCTTCGTTGCAGCCTTCTTTGGTGCCGGTGCAGTGCAGGTCTTCCCGCAAAACCTCCAGCAGGGTTCGGTGAATATCGACGGCAGGCAGGCTCACCACCTGGCCGTGGCGCAAAAATTGCAAGGGTTGGGTCTTCATGGTGATTAGCATAGAACAGAATTCGATCAATAGCGCTTTGGCCGTTGCGCGAACGCAAGAACTGCACCGCACCCATCGCCAAACTAATCGCCAAACCAAGCACCGAGTAAAGTAAGCGTATGGCACATCCCCGACTGCAATTGATTGGCATTACCAAAGCTTACCCCGGCGTGGTGGCCAATAGCGATGTCTCCCTGACGGTGCAAGCTGGCGAAACCCACGCCGTTTTGGGCGAAAACGGGGCCGGCAAGTCCACCCTGATGAAGATTATTTACGGCTCGGTCAAGCCCGACGCGGGTCAGGTGCTGTTCAACGGCCAGCCAGTGCAGATTCGCAACCCCAAAGAGGCGCGCGCCCTGGGCATCAATATGGTGTTCCAGCATTTCAACCTGTTTGACACCCTGACCGTAGCCGAAAACGTATGGTTAGGTCTGGACATGGCCCCCACGCTTGTCGCTGCGCGTACTGCGCTGCCCCCCGGGGGGGCTGAACTGGCTCGGGGCGGCCCTTCGCTGCGTTCGCGCGCCGATGTCGCCGCCTGCATCACCGCCAAGGCCGCAGAGTACGGGCTGGACATCGACCCCAGCCGCCCGGTGCACACCCTCAGTGTGGGCGAGATGCAGCGGGTTGAAATCATCCGCGCCTTGCTCACCAACCCGCAGTTGCTGATTCTGGATGAGCCTACCTCGGTGCTTACGCCCCAGGCCGTCGAGAAGCTGTTTGTGGTGCTGAACAAGCTCTCGGCCCAGGGCTGCAGCATCTTGTACATCTCGCACAAGTTGCACGAAATCCGCGCCCTGTGCAATGCCTGCACTGTTCTGCGCGGCGGTAAGGTCACCGGCGTGTGCAACCCAGCCAATGAGTCGAATGCGTCCTTGTCGCGCTTGATGATCGGCGCAGAGCCCCCCCAACTAGAGCACACCGCCGGCCAGGCGGGCGCGGCGGTCATGCAAGTCAAGGCCTTGAAACTGGCGCGCGAAGACCAGTTTGGCGTGGACCTGGACGGCATCGACCTGCAAGTGCGTGCGGGTGAGGTGGTCGGCATTGCCGGTGTCTCGGGCAATGGCCAAAAAGAGTTGCTCTACGCTTTGTCAGGTGAAGACTGCCGTGCCGCAACGGGCAGCATTTGGATGGGCAGCACCGATGTGTCGCATCTGCACCCCGGTGCGCGGCGCACTTTGGGCTTGCATTTTGTGCCCGAAGAGCGCCTGGGTCGGGGCGCGGTGCCGAGTCTCAGCCTGGCGCACAACCTGCTGCTGAGCCGCACTGAGTCCATTGCCCACCGCGGGCTGGCCGGGGGCTGGATTCGGGTGCGCGCGCTGGAAGACCATGCCAAGCGCCTGATCGCCCAGTTCAAAGTAAAAGCCAGCGGCCCGCGCGCGGTGGCCAAGTCTTTGTCAGGCGGCAATTTGCAAAAGTTCATCGTGGGCCGCGAGATCGAAGCGGGGCCCAAGCTCTTGATCGTTTCCCAGCCCACCTGGGGGGTGGATGTGGGGGCTGCAGCGCAAATCCGGGCCGCCATTTTGGCGCTGCGCGACACGGGTTGCGCTGTGCTGGTGGTCAGCGAAGAGCTGGACGAATTGTTTGAAGTGTGTGACCGCCTGCATGTGATTGCGCGGGGGCGCTTGTCGCCCTCCGTGCCCATCGCAGAGGCCACGGTGGAACGAATTGGAGAATGGATGAGTGGATTATGGGAGGAGGCTCATGCTTAAACTCGAAGCAAGGCCGCAGCCTTCCCAGCGCTGGAGCTATGGCTCGCCGCTGCTGGCGCTGCTGTGCACCGTCATCGTCGGCGTCATCTTGTTTGCGCTGCTGGGCAAAGACCCGGTGCGCGGGCTGCAAGTTTTCTTTTGGGACCCGATCAAAAGCGGCTACGCACTGGGCGAACTATTGGTCAAGGCCACCCCCCTGCTGCTGATTGCGCTGGGCCTGGCGGTCTGCTTTCGCTCCAATGTCTGGAATATTGGGGCGGAGGGGCAGTACATCTTGGGAGCCATTGCCGCCAGCGGCGTGGCCTTGCTGGCCGACAAGACCACCGGCGGTTGGATGGTGGTGCCCGTGGTGCTGGCCGGTGTGGCGGGCGGCATGGCCTGGGCGGGCCTGACGGCGCTGCTGCGTGACCGCTTTCACGCCAATGAAATTCTGGTGAGCCTGATGCTGGTGTACGTGGCCGTGCAGCTCTTGGGCTACCTGGTTTTTGGTCCCTGGAAAGACCCGAATGGCTATAACTTCCCCCAAACCCAGACCTTCGAGGCCGCGACCCGCATTCCGCGTTTGTTTGAAGGCTCGCGCGTCAGCATTGGGCTGGTGTTTGCCGTGCTGGGCGCAGCCGTGACCTGGGTGTTTCTGTTTCGTACCCGCGCGGGTTTTGCGCAGCAGGTCGGCGGCCTGGCCCCGGCGGCGGCACGTTATGCGGGTTTTTCATCGCGCGGTGCCTTGTGGACGGCGCTGCTGATTTCTGGGGGCACGGCTGGTTTGGCAGGCGGGCTAGAGGTAGCAGGCCCCATTGGGCAGCTCACGCCCTATGTGCCCGCAGGCTACGGCTTTGCAGCCATCATCGTGGCCTTTGTCGGGCGGCTGCATCCGGTGGGCATGATTTTTTCGGCACTGCTGATGAGCATGTTTTATATCGGTGGTGAGCTGGCCCAATCGCGCTTAGGGCTACCCAAGTCGCTCACGGGCGTGTTCCAGGGGCTGCTGCTGTTTAGCTTGCTGGCGTGTGACACGCTGGTCAATTACCGGCTGCGCTGGGTCAAATCCGCTACCTCTGCCGTTATCGCGCCAGGAGGCAAATGATGGAATCCTACGCACTGCTACTAGCCGCCACGCTGAACGCGGGCACCGTGCTGGCCATTGCCTCTTTGGGCCTGTTGATCAATGAAAAAGCCGGCATCGTGAACCTGGGTGCCGAGGGCATGATGCTCTGCGCTGCCATCGCCGGTTATGCCGCCGTGGTGGCTACCGGCAGTGATAGCCTGGGCTTTGCGGCAGGCATGGCCGCCGGGGCTTTTATGGCGGCCATCTTTGGCGTGTTGGTCATCTGGCTCAACACCAACCAATATGCCACGGGCCTGGCCTTGAGTTTGTTTGGCGCGGGCTTCTCGGCTTTTGCTGGCATCAGTTATGTGCAGGCCAAAATCCCGGAGCGTCCGAGTTTTGCGCTGCCGTGGCTCTCCGACATTCCCTGGATCGGCCCCGCGCTGTTTCGCCAGCACCCGCTGGTGTACCTGACGGTGTTGTTCGCGCTGGCCTTGATCTGGTTTTTGTACCGCACGCGCGCCGGGCTGATTTTGCGCAGCGTGGGTGAAAGCCCGGAGTCCGCCCACGCGCTGGGCTACCCGGTGCGCCGTATTCGGCTGGGGGCCGTGGTGCTGGGTGGAGCATTGTGTGGGCTGGCTGGGGCCTATATTTCCATCGTCTACACGCCGCTGTGGGTGGAAGGCATGGTGGCGGGTAAGGGCTGGATTGCGCTGGCGCTAACGACCTTTGCTACCTGGCGTCCGGCACGGGTATTGCTTGGTGCCTACCTGTTTGGCGGCGTCACCATGTTGCAGTTCCATCTGCAGGGTATTGGGGTCGAGGTGCCTAGCCAGTTTTTAAGCATGTTGCCCTATGTCGCCACCATCGTGGTGCTGGCTTTGATATCGCGCAACCCGCGTTGGATCCGTATTAATATGCCCGCTTCCATGGGGAAAGCCTTTTACCCCGGCAGCTGATTTTGAGACCGTGAAATTCGTTTTTTGACTTTTTATCCAAAGGGAAATGACATGATTGACATGAAGAAACGCACACTGCTCCAGGTGGCCGTGCTGACCGCCGTGGCCGCTGGCGCACTGGTGGGCTGTGGCAAAAAAGAAGAGCCCGTGGCCGCTGCAGCACCCGCTGCCTCCGCGCCCGCGCCCAAGCCTGCCCCCCTCAAAATCGCATTTGCCTACGTCGGCCCGGTGGGCGACGGTGGCTGGACTTTTGCGCATGACAACGGTCGCAAGGCCCTGGAAAAAGAATTCGGCGACAAGATCGTCACCAAGTATGTAGAAAACGTGCCTGAGTCGGCCGATGCCGAGCGCGTCATCCGTGAGTTGGCCACCGACGGCAACAAGCTGATTTTCGGCACCACCTTTGGCTACATGGAGCCCATGCTCAAAGTGTCGGCCGACATGAAGGACGTGAAGTTTGAGCACGCCACCGGCTACAAGACAGCCGACAACATGCGCACCTACGACAGCCGCACCTACGAAGGTGCCTACATGGCAGGCGTGATTGCCGGTGCCATGACCAAGTCCAACACCCTGGGCGTGGTGGCTTCCATCCCCATTCCTGAAGTGATCCGCAACATCAACAGCTTTACCTTGGGTGCACAAAGCGTGAACCCCAAGGTCAAGACCAAAGTAGTGTGGGTGAACGAGTGGTTTAACCCGCCCAAGGAAACCGAAGCAGCGACCAGCCTGATCAATGGTGGCGCTGACATCTTGTTCCAGAACACCGATTCCCCCGCAGTGCTGAAGACCGCCGAAGCCAAAGGCAAGCGCGCCTTCGGTTGGGATTCCGACATGACCGCCTACGGCCCCAAGGCCCATTTGGCGTCTGCCGTCATCAACTGGGGCCCGTACTACATCAAGGCGACCAAGGAAGCCCTGGAAGGCAAATGGGCCACGGGCATGAGCTGGTGGGGTGTCAAAGAGGGCGCGATTGATATCGTGTCCATGGCCGACGATGTTCCGGCTGACACCAAGGCCAAAGTGGAAGATGTGAAGAAGGGTCTGAAAGACGGCAGTTTCTCTATCTGGAAAGGCCCGATCGTTGACAACACAGGCAAAGAACAAATTGCCAAAGACACCGTGGCAGACGACAAGTTTCTGGGTGGCTTAAACTTCTACGTCAAGGGCGTGGAAGGCAAAATCCCTGGCGGCAAATAAGCTGCACCAGGGTCTGTAGAAAAGCCGCTCTTGAGCGGCTTTTTTTTGGTTTCAAAAATGACACGTTACTTGGTTTTTCTGTTGCTTCTTGCAGGAACCTGGGGAACCGGTTTCGCGCAGGTGCGCGTCGTGTCGCTGTGTTACGACGAGACTGCGGTGCGCCCCTGGGTGAACCAAGCCGGTACCGTGATTCTGAAAGCGACAGCAGCGCTGAACCATATTGCGTTTGAGCAAGTTGCTCTGCCCTGGTTGCGTTGCCTGCGGGACCTGGCCAAGGGCAGCTATGCCGGTGCGGTAGGGGTCAGCTTCAGTGACGAGCGCGCCACCTTCGCCGTGTTTCCTTTGAATGCGGATGGCCAGCTGGACTATGCGCGGCGCATGCAGGCCAGTAGCTATTCCGTGTACCGCATCAAGGGTGAGTCAGCGGACTGGGACGGCAAGAGTTTTCACAACCTGAGTACCCGCGTCGTGGCGCAGCGCGGTTATTCGGTCGTCGGTGACTTGGCCAAACTTGGCGTCCAAGTGGACCAGTCAGCCGGTGACGCCGAGACGGTGTTCAAAATGCTGATCGCGGGTCGGGTGCAGTTGGGCGCTTTGGTGACCGAGCAGGGGGATGAGCTGCTGGCCAAGCCCGAGTTTGGCCGCAAGCTGGAGAAGTTGAAGGCCCCCCTGGTCGTCAAGCCATATTTTTTGGTTTTTAGCAAAAGCTTCTATGCCAGCAACACCAAACTGGCCGAAGACCTGTGGAATAGCCTGGCAGTCGTGCGTGATTCCAAAGAGCCTGGTCCTGGTAGCCCACAAAAGTCGGCGCGCCAGTGAGCGGATGCCGGGTTCACCGCGCCATTTGCTCCTATGATGCCTGCTGTTTTCAAACACTTACCGCAGGAGAAATAGCATGGGACTACTGGACAATGTTTTAGGTGCTGTGATGGGCGCACAAGGTCAACAGCATGCCAACCAGGGCGTGGATCTGGGCAGCCTCATTGGCATGGTGGCCAACAATCCGCAAATGCTGAGCGCGATCACCAGCATGCTGAGCAATGACGGCGCGCACGGCGGCCTGGGTGGCTTGGTGGATAAATTCCAGCAAGCGGGCCTGGGCAATGTGATTGGCTCCTGGGTGGGCACGGGTGCCAACCAGCCGGTTTCTGGGGATCAGCTCACCCAGGTTTTGGGTGGCGACACCATGGCCGATTTGGCCCGGCAAATGGGCCTCAATTCCAACGATATGGCAAGCCAGTTGTCGCATATCTTGCCGGGCGTGATCGACCAGCTAACCCCCCACGGCCAGGCCCCGAGTGCAGGCTTGGGCAACTCGGGTGACCTGATGGGCATGCTGGGCGGCTTGCTCGCCAAATAACATGAGTATCGCGAAATGGTGTGTTTTGGCGGCGTGTTTGCTGCCGATTGCGACGGTGGCTTTGGCCAAAGTCAAGGCCGCGCGCCTGTCGCGCAAAAACGGCGGCTACGACAACAACAATCCCCGGGAATGGCAGTCCAAATTGTCCGGCTGGCAGCAGCGTGCCAACGCGGCGCAGGCCAACGGTTTTGAGGCACTACCGCTGTTCATTGCGGGTGTTGTATTTGCCCAGATGGCGCAAGCGGATCAGAGCCGTATCGACCTCTTGGCGATGGCTTTTGTCGGTATTCGCGTGGCCTATGTGGCCGCCTATTTGGCCAACCTGGGCACGCTGCGCTCGCTGATCTGGTGCGCTGGCGTCGGGGTTTGTATCGCCTTGTTGGCTATGGGGACCTGAGGGTCTTTTTCCTGTTGGAGTTTTTATGAATCACCCCCCGATTGCAGACAGCCGTCTGCCCGAGCTGTTGCGCGCCATGCCCAAGGCCGAGCTGCACATGCACATTGAAGGCTCGCTAGAGCCTGAGCTGATGTTTGCGCTGGCCAAGCGCAATAACGTGGCACTGCGCTTCCCCGACGAGCAGGCCCTGCGTGATGCCTATGTGTTCAATAACTTGCAAGAGTTTTTGGACATTTACCACGAGGGCACGATGGTGCTGAAGACCGAACAGGACTTCTACGACATGACCTGCGCGTACCTGGCGCGTGCCCAGGCCGACAACGTCTTGCACACCGAAATCTTCTTCGACACCCAAACCCACACCGGCCACGGTTTGAGCGCCGATGTCGTCATCAACGGCCTGTACCGCGCCTGCGCTGATGCGCCTGCCAAGTTCGGTATGACGGCCTCGCTGATTCTGTGTTTCTTGCGCCACCTGAGTGAAGAGGAGGCATTTGCCTGCCTGGAAGAAGCCCTGCCGCTGCGCGACAAGATTGTCGGCATTGGTCTGGCGTCTAGCGAAGTAGGGCACCCGCCCGAGAAGTTTGCCAAGGTGTACGCGCGTGCCCGTGAAATCGGCTTCCGGCTGGTCGCCCACGCGGGGGAAGAAGCGCCCCCCGCCTATATCTGGAGCGCGCTGGATGTGCTGAAAGTGGAGCGCATTGACCACGGCGTGCAGGCGATTCACGATGCCGCACTGATGCAGCGTCTGGCCAAAGATGGCATCCCGCTGACCGTGTGTCCGCTGTCGAATTTGAAGTTGCGCGTTTTCCCGACACTGGCCCAGCACAACCTGAAAGCGATGTTGGATGCAGGCATTGTGGCAACGGTCAATTCCGATGACCCGGCCTACTTTGGTGGCTATGTGAACCAAAACTTCACCGAGACTTTTGCGGCCCTGGGCATGACATCCCAGCATGCCTACACGCTGGCACGCAACAGCTTTGAAGCCAGCTTTATCGATGCATCCGTCAAACGGGCCTACATCGACCGGCTGGACGCAACGTTTGCATCCTTTGCCTGATCGGCTAGATTAGGTTTGCTATTGAAAGCATAGCTTCTCCCGCACTATCCACGGGCTAGAACGCCTAAAACGTGCCCAAAACGTGCCTGAACGGCTTCAATTTCAGGCCGTAGGTGCTGCCAAGCTATCCAGCATCTGCTGCCCCACCGCCCGAAAGGCCGGGTGGGGCGACTGCAGTAGCTGCTCACCCGCCAGCCGTTTGTAGCCTGGCGTGGCCGTGAGGGGTACTTTGGCCAGCCACAGCAGCGCCTCGTCCATCTGGCCACGCGCGGCCAGCATGCCCGCGTAGTTGAACTGACCGCGAAAATCACCGCCGCGTGCGCCGCCTTCAAACCAGGTGAAGGCCGCAGCCAGGTTTTGCGCCACCACACGGCCATCCTCATAAAAGTGCCCAATCTTGGTCATGGACTTGGCATGGCCCAGAGCTGCAGCTTTGCGGTACCACTGCAGCGCCTGCTCAGGGTCTTGTTTGACGCCCTGGCCGGTGACCAGCAGGTTGGCGTAGTTGTACATACCGGCATCCAGGCCCTTGCCCGCCGCTTGGCGGTACCAATTGGCCGCAATGAAGGTGTCGGCGTTTGTGCCCCAGCCATTCTCAAAACAGCGCCCCGCCATGTTCATGCCCATGACTTGGCCCTGGGTGGCGGCTTTCAGAAACCAGGCCAAGGCGTCCACTGGGTTGCGCGCCACACCATGGCCGTCCAGCAGCCATTGGCCCAAAATCGTTTGCGCATCGACATGCCCCAGTTGCGCGCTATGCAGCATCCACTGTGCGGCAGCCACGGGCTCGCTGGCGATGGCGGCTTGCCAGTCGGCCGGTGTCAGGCGTGCCAAGTCATCGGCGGAGGCGGGTAAAGGGAGGAGGGCTTGGGGCATGGCGGTCGAAAAAGAGGCTTCAAATAAGAATGGTTCTCAATTATGCCGCCTGGACTCACCCGCAGGAATAGCAGCGCGTTTTGCCCTCTCACCGCTGTGGGTGCCAGCCCAAAAACGCGCTGCGGTCAGAGCTTTACCAGAGCTTTATCTGTTTACTTTCTGGGGCGGCCTAAAATCCCGCATCGTTGATTGAAGGAAATTGCTTTGAAATTCTTGACAGCTCTTGTGTTCGCGGCCTCTACGGTGTTGGTGGCTTGCGGTGGTAGTGGCGGCGGCAGCGGTGGCGGCACCACGGTGAATTGTTATGGTGGCGTCAAGTCCGCCGCAACGCCGTTTCCGCAGGTGACGATGGTGACCACCAAAGGCAGCTTCGTCGTCGAGCTGTACCCGCTGAATGCGCCAGTCACCGTTGATAACTTCTTGCAATACGTCAAAGACGACTTTTACAAGAACAAAATTTTCCACCGCGTGATCAGCAACTTTGTGGTGCAGGGCGGCGGTTTTGATGCACAGCTGAACCTGGCAGCCAACCGGCCCCCCATCGCGCTGGAAGCCTGCAATGGCCTGAGCAACACCCGCTCCACCATCGCCATGGCGCGCACCGATGTTCTGAATTCCGCTACCTCGCAGTTTTATATCAATGTGGTGGACAACGTTACGCTCGACACTTCGGGCGGTGGTTACGCCGTATTTGGTAAGGTCATTAGCGGCATGGATGTGGTGGATGCCATTCGTGTCGTGCCGACCCAAACGGTGAGCGGGTTTGGCACCGATGTGCCGGTCACGCCGGTCACGATTACCTCGGCCACGCGCACGCAATAGGCGCCGTCCGGTAAAATACGCAAAAGCCCGTTGCTCCGGCGGGCTTTTTTCTTGTGTATTTTTTGTGAATTCCGGAGCCATGTAGAGGACTACCATGTACAAAAACCTCGCGGCCCCCGTGCGTTTGTCATGCGGGTGCGCTTGTTTCACCACCAACTTTCTAGCCGCGCCACTCCGTCCAGGAGCCCGGCCATGAGCTACCAGGTCAAAGAAATTTTTTACACCCTGCAAGGCGAAGGTGCCAATGCGGGCCGCCCCGCCGTGTTCTGCCGCTTTGCCGGTTGCAATTTGTGGAGCGGGCGCGAGCAAGACCGCGCCACTGCGGTCTGCCAGTTTTGCGATACCGATTTTGTGGGCACTGACGGCACGCTGGGAGGCAAGTTTGCGAACGCTGAAGCGCTGGCCGCCACCATTGCCGCCCAGTGGCCTGCAGGCGATGCAGCCCACCGCTTTGTGGTGATGACCGGCGGCGAGCCTCTGCTGCAGGTGGACGCGGAATTGATTGCGGCCCTGCACGCGCAGGGCTTCCAGATCGCCGTCGAAACCAATGGCAGCCTGGCGGCGCCCGAGGGTATTGACTGGATCTGCGTCAGCCCCAAGGCCGGTGCGCCTTGGGTGCAACGCAGTGGCCATGAGCTCAAGGTGGTCTGGCCACAGTCGGGCCTGGACTGGGAGGCGCTGGAAGCCGCCCAGTTTGAGAATCGCTACCTGCAACCCATGGACAACGTGCTGCGCGCGGACAACACCCGCACCTGCATCGCGCTGTGCCTGGAGCGCCCGCAGTGGCGCTTGAGCCTGCAAACCCACAAGATCACGGGCATCCGATGAGCACCCAACAACGCCAAGCCGCCGCAGGGGGGCCCTATTTCGAGATCAGCCAGCGTTTCTTCTTTGACGCGGCCCACACGCTGAAGCGAGAGATCGAAGCCGAAGGCAGCCGCCGTATCCACGGCCACACCTACAACGCCGAGATCACGCTGGGCGGCGCGCCCGATCCCGAGACCGGCATGGTGGTGGACTTGGGGCTGGTGCGCCAAGCGATAGAACAACTGCGCCCGCAACTCGACCACCATCTGCTGGACGAAGTGCCAGACTTGGGCGTGCCCACGCTGGAAAACCTGTGCGCCTACATCTGGCGCGCCTTGCAGCCCAGCCTGCCAGCGCTGACGCAAGTACGCGTCTGGCGTGATGGCATGGGGGATAGCTGTACTTTGCGGTGAGGCCGCTAGGCTACTGGGCGGCAGAGCGTTTTGCTCCGTGTCCCCCGCCCTCCGGGCTCCTCCTTTTACCTACGCAAAACGCTTTTCCGCCCAGGCTCTTAGCTCCTTGGCGCTAAACTTCTCCGCATGAAAGCCTACCGCGCCGCGTTACTCTGGTTTGCCCCCGATACGGAGGGTCCACCGCAAGCCTGTTACGAAGAAGATGGCCTGCTGGTCGTTGGCCCGAACGCCGATGGTCGCCAAGTGGTGCAAGCCATCGGCGCTTACCGTGACTTGGTGCTCAAGTTCCCCGACCTTGCCGTAGAGCACTTCCCGGGCCGCATCATCGCGCCGGGTTTTGTGGACATGCACATCCACTACCCGCAGATCAATGTCATCGGCTCCCCGGCTGATGGCTTGCTGCCCTGGCTGGAAAACTACACCTTTCCAGAAGAGAAAAGGTTTGAATCGCCCGAATACAGTGCGGGAGCAGCTCAGTTTTTTATAGCAGAGCTGCTGCGCAATGGTGTCACCACTGCGCTGACTTTCGCCACCTCGCACACCGCGTCGGTCAACGCACTGTTCACAGAGGCACAAGCCCAGCAGATGCGCCTGATCACCGGCCTGTGCCTGATGGACCGCCACGCGCCCGCCGACTTGCTGAATCAGCCTGGCCCTGGCGGCGTGGACGCGACCGAGCAAAGTCTGCTGGATACTGAAGCCTTGATTCAAAGATGGCACGGCGTGGACCGCCTGGGCTACGCCATTACGCCGCGCTTTGCGCCCACCAGTACTGATGCCCAGTTGCGCGGTGCCGGTGCCATCGCCGCGCACAACCCGGATGTGTGGATTCAATCCCATGTGGCCGAAAACCATGACGAAATCGCCTGGGCGCGCGCGCTTTTCCCGCAGTCGCGCAGCTATTTGGCCACCTACGATGACTTTGGCCTGCTGCGCAAGCGCGCGGTCTATGCCCACTGCATCCATTTCAACGACGACGACCGCGCGCTGATGCGCGCTAGCGGTGCGGCGGCGGCGGTCAGCCCCAGTAGCAATCTGTTTCTGGGCAGCGGTTTTTTTGATTACCACGGTGCCGACCGCACCGGCTTTGCCTACGGCTTGGCCAGCGATGTAGGTGGTGGTACGTCGTTCAGTCCGTTCCGAACCATGTTGGCCGCGTATTACGTGGGGCGCACTACGGTGACGGGTTTGCAGACCAAGGCTGGCCTGTCCTTGTCGCCACAGCATTTGTGGTGGCAGCACACCGCCGGTGCGGCCGAGGCTATGGGGTTGGGTGGGGTGGTGGGCAATCTCTTGCCCGGTTGCGAGGCTGATTTTGTGGTCATTAACCCTGCAGCTACCCCATTGCTGGCGCGCAAAACTGCAATTGCGTCCAATCTGGATGAGCTGCTGTTCTCTCTCATCGTTTTGGGGGACGACCGCTTGATTGAGAAAACCGTGATTTCCCAAGCCATTTAGGGCTTCTAGGCCGTGGATAGTGCGGGAGAAGCTCTTCTTTTGATAGCGGTTTTCTCCTTTTACGGTGGGCTTGTGCCTGCTGGTGTGGGGAATTCCGGGCGGCTCATGGTGCCAAACGCGCACAAATCGCCGCCCGGAACTCCCCACACCAGCGAGTGGCGGCAATGGTGGGTGTGCTAGCAGTTGGGGTTTGTCAATCAAAGGGCTTACTTGTGGATGTAAAAAAGTCACAGCGTTGGCTATCGTTGAGCCCACAAACAAACGTATGCACTCCATGGGGTCAACCGGATTGACTTGCACTCGATCACTTTCCCGTTGAAGCAATAGTTTTTGTCGCAACCCCTGTCCATTGAAGTTGCAACAAATGACAAAGGGTCCGCCTGCGCAAGGACGGCATCTTTGTAATAGACAGAGTTTTTGTCTTTTGTGTAGGCCGGTTGCAGAACCTCGAATGTGGCACCGTCACCTTCGATTTTTTTGTGTCCAAGGTATACGGCATTGCGGTCAGCCATATAGGTATCTCCAATTGGAAAGGTTCTAAGCGTCAGAGGATCTAGCCCAACGACCTCTTTGCCCTGTAAATACACAGCCCGCTTGTCCTTCAAAAGAAAGGCTGACACCACCGTCATGGTGAGCGGATCAGCCGCAGGAATTGGAACGTCGTTGTAGTAAACGTTGTTTTTGTCTTTGGAAACTCCAGTGCCCGCCCAGACGAGCTGGAAAGTGGAGGCATCTGCCGTAAGCGCTTTTCCTCGGTGGTAAACGTGGGTTTTTGTCCGAGCGTAGTCATGGTTTTGCGGATTCAATTCGAAGCCTTCCCCTTCGAGCCTTGTTTCGCCATAGAAAATATGCCGCCCGTCCGTGGCCCAAACTTCGTTGGGCAGTGGACGAAAGTTCGCTATCCGATTCGTGAGTCGAACTACGCCGGCGTAGACTGCTGCCTTGTCCTTCGCGTAGGTGTCGTCGATCAAGACAAAAGTGTCCGGGTCGGCACCTGGAATGACGTTTCCGCGGTGGAAAACATGTTTCCTGTCGCGTGCAAAATTGACAACTTGTCGAGCGCAAGGGCGGTAACCAACACAAGGTGTTATTTCTCGGAAGGTCGCCGTGTCGATGCCTTTTACTTTGGTTACCTGATCCCTATGCGGATGGTTACCAATGCTGGAAAACCAAACTTGATCGCCTTGAAGTTTGTACCCTGCCTCATCTCTCAAAATAGTGGTCGCACTTGCAGCAATTGGGATCATCCCCGCAGCTATGAGAGCTGCGATGCCAAGACGCTGGCCGATATTTAACCAAGTAGTTTTTGTCATTTGAAGTTTTGCTGGTGTTCGTTGGGATTGTGCCGATGGATTTGACATGTCAGTAGTTGCTCAGTGACCAGTATCGTTTTGGCAATTGGGGTGCCGGGCTTCAATAGCCGAGCGCCAACGGTGCGTCTTCAGAGCGATGGGGGCAGCGGGCGACCGATTTGTGCGCGTTTCGGCACCATGAGGGCGCTCGCTGCCCCCATCGCTCTGCCACCCACAGAGCAAGCAAAACGACCTGCTTACAATCGCCCCACACTAGGAGTTGACCCCCATGAGCATCAAAAGCGACAAATGGATTCGCCACATGGCTGAGACCACTGGAATGATTGAACCGTTCGAGCCCGGTCAAGTTCGTCTAGCCGATGGCAAGAAAATCATCTCCTACGGCACCAGCAGCTACGGCTACGACATCCGTTGTGCGCCCGAGTTCAAGGTCTTCACCAATATTCACAGCACCGTCGTCGATCCCAAAAATTTCGACGAAAAGAGCTTTGTCGATTTCCATGACGACGTCTGCATCATTCCACCCAACAGCTTTGCGCTGGCCCGCACGCTGGAATACTTCCGCATTCCGCGCAACGTGCTCACCATTTGCCTGGGCAAAAGCACCTACGCACGCTGCGGCATCATCGTCAACGTGACACCCTTTGAGCCCGAGTGGGAAGGCTACGTGACGCTGGAATTCAGCAACACCACGCCCCTGCCGGCCAAGATATATGCGGGTGAAGGCTGCGCGCAGGTTTTGTTCTTTGAGAGTGACAAAGACGATGTGTGTGAAGTCAGCTACAAAGACCGCGGTGGCAAGTACCAAGGCCAAAGCGGCGTGACTTTGCCTAAGGCCTGAACCAGGAGCACCCCATGAAACTTGATGGCAACCGAGAGTCCGAAAATGTAGAAGACCGCCGTGGTTCCGGTGGAGGGGGTGGTGGCATCGGCGGGCGTGGCCTGGGGCTGGGTTCCATCGTGATTGCCTTGGTGGCTTCCTACTTTTTTGGCATAAATCCCATGACCGTTTTGGGTATCTTGGGCGGCGGAGATGCCCAGCCCAGTGCACCCGCACCGACCCGTGCGGCCCCTGCGACCGATCCCATGACGGTTTTTGTGCGCCGCATACTGGCCGATACCGAAGACGTGTGGACCGATGTTTTCACCAAAGGTGGCTCCACGTATGCCAAGCCGACCTTGGTCATTTTTGATGGCAGTACACCGACTGAGTGCGGGCAGGGCCAAAGTGCCATGGGTCCGTTTTACTGCCCAGCGGACCGCAAGGTCTATATCGACCTGGCTTTCTACCAAACGCTAAAAAGCCGCTTGGGCGCGCCCGGCGACTTTGCGCAGGCCTATGTGATTGCCCATGAAGTCGGCCACCATGTCCAAAACCTGCTGGGCATCAGCGGCAAGATGGACCAGATGCGCCAGCGCGTCAGCAAAACCGAATACAACGCGCTGAGTGTGCGCCTGGAGTTGCAGGCCGACTGTTTTGCCGGGGTGTGGGCGCACCACGCCCAATCGGCGCGCCAGATTCTGGAGCAGGGGGATGTGGAAGAGGCCATGAATGCGGCCGCCAAGATCGGCGATGACGCCTTGCAGCGCGCCGGCGGCGGCTCCGTCGTGCCTGAGAGTTTTACCCACGGCACCAGTGCGCAGCGCCAGCGCTGGTTTGATATTGGCCTGAAAAACGGCAGTGTGAAGCGCTGCGATACGTTTTCGGCGGCCCAAATCTAGGAGACTGGACGGTAGGGCGTTCCGCCACCAATGGGTGTGCCTGTCTAGGCCTTTTGCGTGGGATAAGGGATAATGCGGGTTTGCCCCAGTACCTTAGGGGCGACCTG
Organism: Burkholderiales bacterium PBB3; assembly: GCA_002256115.1. Lineage (GTDB taxonomy): Bacteria > Pseudomonadota > Gammaproteobacteria > Burkholderiales > Burkholderiaceae_C > Allorhodoferax. The sequence continues at coordinate 69,935 of NKIK01000004.1, read as the reverse complement.
CTATCGGATCGATAGCGCAAACCCTGGCTATGCATGACCGATTTGATTCCTGAACTGACACCCACTGCTGCAAACTCCAATGCGTTGACGGCGGATACGCCGATCATGGCATTCGCCCAGCTCCAGCTGGCCGACCCTATTGCCAAAGCGGTGGCCGAAATGGGCTACGAGACCATGACGCCGATCCAGGCCCAGGCCATTCCGGTGGTGCTGGCTGGCAAGGACGTGATGGGCGCTGCCCAAACCGGCACCGGCAAGACGGCGGCCTTTGCACTGCCCCTGCTGCAGCGCATGATGAAGCACGATAACCCGTCCACATCGCCCGCGCGCCACCCCGTGCGCGCCCTGGTGCTGCTGCCCACGCGTGAGCTGGCCGACCAAGTGGCCCAGCAGGTCAAGCTGTATGCCAAGTACACCAATCTGCGCAGCGCCGTGGTGTTTGGCGGTATGGACATGAAGCCCCAGACCCTGGAGCTGAAAAAGGGCGTTGAAATTTTGGTTGCCACGCCCGGCCGCCTGCTGGATCACATCGAAGCCAAAAACGCGGTGTTGAACCAGGTGGAATATGTGGTGCTGGACGAAGCCGACCGCATGCTCGACATCGGTTTCTTGCCCGATTTGCAGCGCATCCTGTCGCACCTGCCCAAGCAGCGCACTACGCTGCTGTTCTCGGCCACGTTCTCCCCTGAGATCAAGCGCCTGGCCAATAGCTACCTGCAAAACCCGGTGACGATTGAAACGGCGCGCTCCAACGCCACCGCGTCGACGGTGGAGCAGCACTTTTACAGCGTGCCTGAAGACGGTAAGCGCCACGCGCTGCACCAGATTCTGAAGACCCGTGGCATGAAGCAGGCCTTCGTATTTGTGAACAGCAAACTCGGTTGCGCCCGCCTGGCTCGCTCTTTGGAGCACGAAGGCCTGAAGACGGCCGCCCTGCACGGCGACAAGAGCCAGGACGAGCGTCTGAAGGCACTAGAGTCCTTCAAAAAGGGCGAAGTGGATTTGCTGGTATGTACCGATGTGGCCGCGCGCGGACTGGACATCAAAGATGTGCCTGCCGTGTTCAACTTTGACATCCCGTTCAACGCCGAAGACTATGTGCACCGCATTGGCCGTACCGGCCGCGCTGGCGCTGCTGGCTTGGCCGTGACCTTTGTCGGCGGTGGCAACGATGCACGCCTGCTGGCTGATATTGAGAAGTTGATCAAGACCAAGATCGACCTCGAAGCCATTGAGTTTGACGAAGACAGTCCGGACATCCGCAAGCAAGGCCGTATCAACGATGGCCGCCGCATGTATGCGCAGGACGAAAACCGTGGCGAATCGGGTGGTGGTGATAACGGCCGCAGCGGTGGTCGCAATGAAGGACGCCAAGGTGGCCGTAGCGAGGGGCGTACAGAAAGCCGTGGCCCGCGTGACGACAGCACCCCACGCGCGCCACGCCGTGAGTATTCGCGCCCTGCGCAGGCCCCACGCGATCCGTTCTTTGACAAGCCTTATGAAGAGCCTGCCGCAGCTGATGTAGCCGCCATGCCCTCCTGGGAAGCCAGCGCACGGCCGGCCAACCGCGGTATTTCAGCCAATATCAAGCCCAAGCGCAAAGTTGCGGCGCTTTTTAAGACTGAATAGTAGTCAAATGGGCCATAGAGCCCATGGATAGTGCGGGAGCAGCTACTTATTTTGCAGCAAGCGGTATTCGGGCTCAAACATCTTTGCCCGGCGTTTGTGCTGCCTCGCAGTGCACCTCATGGCGTTGCGGTGCGGCCATATTGGTTCCTGCGCTGATCTCCAGCGCCGTCAGGCAGCCGCCCCACACACAGCCACTGTCCAGCGAGAACACATCGCTGCGGCCCAGCCAGCCCAAGGTGGACCAATGCCCAAACGCCAGGGTGCAGTCCTGGGTTTGGCGGCCCGGCGCATCAAACCAAGGCATGTAGCCTGCCGGTGCGGTGCCAGCGCCTTCTTTGGTTTCAAACTCCATCACGCCGTCGGCACTGCAAAAGCGCAGCCGGGTCAGCGCATTCACCACCACCCGCAGCCGGTCCATGCCCAGCAAGTCCTCGTTCCAGCGGTCGGGGGTATTGCCATACATCTGTTGGAAAAAATCCAGTGCTTGCGGGCCGCGCAGCAGGGCCTCGACCTCTGCCGCCAGCGTCAGGGTTTGCGTGGCAGTCCATTGCGGCAGCACCCCGGCGTGCACCATCAGCCAACGCGTCTGGGGTGTAACTAGCTCCAGCGCCAGATGCTGCTGTTGCAGCCAACCCAGCAGGACGGCGCGGTCGGGTGCTTGCAAAATGCAGTCCAGCGTGTCGTTGCGGTGCGGCTTGCGCACGCCGTGGGCCACGGCCAGCAAGTGCAGGTCGTGGTTGCCGAGCAGGCAGCGCGCGCTGCTCCCATAGGCCATCAGGCGGCGCAATACGGCGTCGCTTTGGGGGCCGCGGTTCACCAGGTCGCCCAAAAGGAAAATTGTGTCGCGGCTGGGGGAGAACGCTATCGCGTCGAGCAGACGTTGCAGAGGGGTATCGCAGCCTTGCACATCGCCAATAAGGTACATTGCCATAGCTTCATTCTGCCTCGGGTTCCATGGAAATTTTTCTGATCATTTTGCTCACGCTACTCAATGGCGCTTTCGCCATGTCTGAGTTGGCGCTGACGGCCAGCCGCAAAGTGCGTTTGCACACCATGGCAGAGTCCGGCGACAAGGGGGCGCAGGCGGCGCTGGAGCTGCTGAAGAACCCCACGCAGTTTTTGTCGTCGGTACAGGTGGGCATTACTTCGATTGGCATGCTCAACGGCATTGTGGGCGAGGCAGCGTTTAGCGCGGGTCTGGCCGCCTGGCTGCAAGCGAGCTTGCCTATTTCTGAGCGCGCTGCTGAAGTCTCTGCCACGGCCATTGTGGTCACCATCATTACCTTTGTGACCATTCTGTTTGGCGAGCTGGTGCCCAAGCGCATCGGTCAGTTGTACCCGGAGTTGGTGGCGCGTTGGGTGTCGCGGCCTATGACCTGGGTGGCCATTGGTGCCAAGCCCTTTGTGCGCCTGCTGTCGGTGTGCACGCATGGCATGCTGAAGCTGCTGCGCATTGACGTGACCGATAACCGCGCCGTGACCGAAGAAGAAATCTCGGCCAGCCTGGAAGAGGGCGTGGACGCCGGCATCATTGAGCAGCACGAGCACCAAATGGTGCGCAATGTGTTCCATCTGGATGACAGGCCGCTCACCTCCATCATGCTGCCGCGGGCCGATATTGAATGGCTGGACGCCGATAGCACCGTGGCCCAGTGCCTTGCCAAAGCCAGTGCGGGTGGTGCCAAGGGCTCGCACTCGTGGTACCCCGTGTGCCGGGGCTCATTGGAGCAGGTGGTCGGCATCATCAGCGTCGGACATTTGCTGCAACTGGGTGTGGGCCATGTGCAGACGATTGAGTCGGCAGTGGAGCCCGCCACCTATGTGCCTGAGACGCTGAGCGTGATGGAGCTGATCGAGCAGTTTCGCACCCAGTCGGCGCGCATGGTGTTTGTGGTGGACGAATACGGTGACTTGCAGGGCCTGCTGACGCCGCACGATTTGCTGGAAGCCATTACCGGTGAATTGCAACCCAATCTGCAAACCGAAGCCTGGGCCACGTTGATGCCCGATGGCTCGTGGGAGCTGGACGGCCTGATGCCAGTGGGCGAGCTGAAGGCCCGTTTGGATATGGATGAGTTGCCCGACGAAGACCGGGGCCGCTACAACACGCTGGCGGGTTTGTTGATGGCCATCAGTGGGCATTTGCCAGCTGAGGGTGAGCGCATCGTTTGCGAAAACTGGGAGTTTGAAATCACGGCGCTAGAAGGCCGGCGGATTGATAAGGTACTGGCGCGCGGGGCGGTACATGTACAGCACGCTCACGCAGACGCTTAAGCGGGAGCTTGGGTGGCAAAGCGTTTTGCGCAGGTAAAGGAGGAGCCCGCGCAGCGGGCGGGGGACACGGAGCAAAACGCTTTGCCGCCCAGGCTTTCGCGTGTTAGCAAGAGACGTTAAAGCCTCCCAGTCAGGCGATAGGCGAGCATGCCAACCACTTCATGCAACAGTATTTGCCAATGATCAGACCCAGCTAGCAAGTCATAGTCGGTCCAGGGCGTGCTGGCTCCCGTGCGGTAGTCCACCGGGTAAGCGGTCACATTCCAACCGGCTTTTTCAAAGGTGGCCATGGAGCGCGGCATGTGCCAGGCGGATGTGAGCAGGAGCCATTTCTCCGTCTTATTCACTCCCGGCATTTGCGCGGTGAGGATGGCGTTTTCATAGGTGTTACGCGATGCTGATTCATAGCGCACCCGATTGGTCGCAATGCCCAGGCTGTCAAAAAACACTTGGGCCCGGTCTGCTTCGTTGGGGCCGGTGCCCAAGAGTGCGCCTTCTCCACCGGTGAAGATGACCGGCAAGTTGGGGTAGCGCAGCACGATGGCGGCAGTGGCCGACATGCGCTCGGCTGCATCGTTCACCACCGGCTGGCTGTGGGCTTGCGCCACATTGCCAGAGCCCATGGCTCCACCCAACAACACCACGCCCGCATAGCCAGACAAATCGGCATGGGGAGCGATCTCGGTATAGCGGCCCTCTAGCGCGCGCAGGCCCAGGTCGGGAAGCGGCAGCCAGCCCATCATCAGCAGCATCGCCAGCGCGCCCATGACCAGTCCACGGCCCAGGCGCGGTTTGCGCTGCAATGTGAGTAAACCCAACAACAGCAGCGCCGCCACCCAAACCAGCGGCTGGGTGATGAGCCCCAGAACTTTGCCTAAGAAAAACACCTGGCTGTTACGCCGCTACGGCCGTTGCGGCTTCTGCAGGCAATGCAAAGTTGGCACCCACCCAAGCCTCAAAGTTGCGACACATGGCGTCGTCTGACTCCGTGTTATCGGCCAGCACCTGCGCGCCGTGCACGATGCGAATCACCGCATCCAGGCTGGTGCTGCTGTCCTCGGCCAGAGGGCGCTTGGCGGCGGCGTCTATGCTGGCCTGCGCCGTGGCCCACGCCTGCGCAGGGGTCTGGTTGCACTCGTCGGCCAGATAACGCGGGTTAAAGGATTCGCCGGTCAGGCTCACCAGGGTCTGGTCATGGGTCATGCCATTGCCGCGTGCCCAGTAGTGCTGGGCCAAGGCGGGGCCAATAGCCGGGTTGTCGGTCAGGTACCCGTAGGTGCGCTCAAAGTAGGCGCGGGTTTGGTAGACCGCCATGTTGGCCAGCAGGTAGCCGTGGTAGGCAGCGGCAGATTCCTGGTTCAGCAAGTGTGGGATCGCTAGCAATGGACGAGGTGCAGGTGAAGCGCCCAGGATGCGCAGTTCGCTTTCGCGTGCCAATTGCAAAACCGCTTGCGGTGTGCGTCCGGCATCGCTCAGGCGGTAAAGCGCGCGTTCAAAGTAGGGTACCACCAGAGCGCAACGCTCGTTGTAGGCGGCGAATGGCTGTCGCGACTCAATCCGGGTGCGAATAAGTGCATCGGGCATCGGCTCACCTTGGGCATCGGTGGCGTAGCGCTTGAGCCAGTCGGCATCGTCCAGCAGGCTGTCGCAAAACATGGACTGCGTTTCGGCATAGGCCATGGAGGTGGGCGCAAACTCCTGCGAGAAGCAGGGCGAGTTTTGCGTCACATTGGCAAAGTGGGCCGCGTGCCCGCCTTCGTGGAACAGGGTGTTGATGGCGCGTGCGCCGCTGCCCACCTGGTCGGGTTTGGCCTCGGCTGTGAAGTTGATTTGCCCTGCCACCCACTGGCCGTTCTTGTCAAAGTACGAAGGTATAGGGCCATGGCAAAAGCCATTTTGGTATTTGCCCTTGCGCTCCAGCAAATCAAGCTGCATAGTGGCACCACGGTAGGTGATGCCGAGGCGGCGGAAGCTATCGACCCAGCGTTGCAAACCCTTGGCAAAGGGCAGGTAGGGGTCGCATTGGCGGGTCACATCACCGCTCATGTAAAAACGCAAATTGCGGCCCTGGGTGGCATCGGCGCCGTGCTCGGCCACCAGGCCATCGAGACCGCGCTGGTTGGCATCGCGTGTACGCGCCTCAAAGTCGTCCAGGATGGCAAACAGCTGGTCGCCCGACATCTGTTCGTTCTTGCGCACCTTGTATTCAAAGTAATTGTCAAACCCTTGCGCGCGGGCGAAGGCGTTGCGGGTTTTCACAATATCCAGAAAGCCGTTGTCCAGCACCCACTGCTCCAGACCGAGCAGTGCATCCAGCGAACTTTGGCGTGCCGCCTCATTGGGGTTAGTTCCCAAGTTGGTGCTCAGCATGCTCAGCGTTGCCTCTTCGCGCGCACCAGCTTCGTTGGTGTGGTGCATCACCAGCTTGCTGCGCTTGCCAAAGAGGGCGGACTCTTGCGCGATCAGCTCACCCATCAGGCGGCGGGCTTCATCGCTGTCAACGATATTGCATTCAAACAAGGCCAGCCAGCCTTGCAGGCCTTGCTGTAGCGCGGCTTTCTCGGCGCTCTCGGGCACATCCTTCAAGCCCGCCAAGGCTTCACGCACTTGGGCCAAGCGCGCGGGGTCGGAGATAAAGTTTTTATAGGCCTCTTCTGCGCGGGCAAAGCCGGCGTGGTCATCGGACACGGCCATATAGGTGTCCCAAAACAGGTCTTCTTTGGTCTTGTGAACGGCCAGGTAGTCGGTGTTCAGGGTGTCGAACAGGTTTTGCGCTGCGTGCATGGTGGGTGTCCTTGTGAGATCGTGGAAGTGGGGTGGCGGAAATTATCCCATTGAGGGATAGCGGTCTTGGCGTGTGTCAAAACCCTTGGAACAGGAAATCCAAGGCATGGGTGATCTGATCTTGCTGCGCAGATAGAGAGGTCACCAGGTTTTTGAGAATGCGACTCGGAACGGCTGCCATCTTGGGGGTTTCCAAAAGGTAATCCTTGCCGTTAATTTGGAACACCGGCGTTAGCCGCGTGGGGAGTTTGACCTTGGCGAATTGCTCCAGGCCCCGCAGTGGGATCACCATTCGGCTGTCCAGCCCGTCGAGCAAGTCGCTTTGCACGTCTAGCAAAAAGGGTGTGGTGCCGCTATGGGCTCCAGGATTGGGGTAGACGTCGAACCGGGCCATTAAAAAGTTCTCCACTCGTCCAACGGCAGCCCTTCTGTTTCGATGCTGGCGTTGTACGCCGCAATGAAATCTGCATGCTCTGTGCGCCAGCGGTCTGTCTGTTCGCGCCGAACCAACTCGCGCAGATAGTTATCACATGCCTGGGAAACGTTGATCTGCAGTGCCTTGGCGGCATCCAGAACGTCGGCACTCAAGCTCAAGTTGGTGGCCCGCTTTGCCAATGGGCGGTTACGGGGCAGCTTATTTTTAGTTTCAGGCTGAATGGTTGGCATGGGTGTATCGATGCGCATTGATTGGTGCGCATACTTTAACACCATGCCTGTGCAGCAACGGTGCCTTGGTGATAGCGAAGCTGCCAACCCACGCCGGTCTTGACCCAAACCGAAGATCGCAGGGTGTGGGTGGACAAAGTTTTGTCTGGCCCGATGTGGGCAGAACGGTAGGTGAGCAGGGCGACCCCTGCCGCCAATTCAGTTACCGTGAAACTATCCGAGGCCACCGCAGGCTGTGACTCCTGCGCACACAGGTAGTTGACGATGGTCGCGCGCGAGTAAGCGCGGCCCGATCGACCCACCTCATGAAACTCGGAATGCAGCAGTGCCTCCAGCCGGTTGCGATCACACCGAACGCCGGGGTGGTGCAGCTCGACCTCTAGTGCTTGCAATTGGATGAGAAGCGTTTTCATAAGTGGCGGGAAATGTGGAGTCGGGCCTGAATTGTGCGTCTTGCGTGACCCCAAGTAGCAACGGCGCGGTTCGCTGGGGATTTACAGAGTCATGGGCAAGCGTAGGGCTTGCAAAAACCTTGGGTTGCGAGCGCGCTAAGCAGAGTAAGGCATCCTACTGTTCATGGTTCGACGCCAAAAAATGATAGTCTTCCATAGCCGTTTTGCGGGCGAAACCAGTCACCCACGAATGGCAGCTTAAGTGCGGTTCACCGAGATGGCGGTAAAGAGTCAGTCGTAGACTTCAAGTCTGCTGCGAAACTTGTCATTCAATTCCCGTTAGTTTTGAGCAGGTCAGGGCCATCTGCAGTCATTGGCGAACGAAAGCTATCGGGATAGCTCTACAGGCTTCACTAGACTCTGAATAACCTATGTCTAAGAAAGCGGGTGAGCACTATTTTCAATAGGGCTCAGATTTTTTCCAAAATAAGCGCAATACCTTGCCCCACGCCAATGCACATAGTGCACAAGGCATAGCGACCGCCTTGGGTGTGCAGGCGGTTCACCGCGGTGGTGACCAGCCGCGCGCCGGAAGCGCCCAAGGGGTGGCCCAGTGCAATGGCGCCGCCCCAGGCATTGACCCGCGCATCATCGTCTTGCAAGCCCAGCTGCCGCAGCACGGCAAGCCCTTGCGCGGCAAAGGCTTCGTTGAGCTCAATCACCTCCATGTCTTCCAGCCGCAGGCCCGTGAGGGCTAGAGCTTTCAAAGTGGCTGGGGCAGGGCCAATACCCATCACCCGCGGCGCGACACCGGCTGTGGCCATGCCCACTACGCGCGCGCGCGGCGTCAGGCCATTGCTGGCGGCGGTTGCCTCAGTGGCCAGCAGCAGGGCGCAAGCGCCGTCATTCACGCCGCTGGCGTTGCCGGCGGTTACCGTGCCATCGGGGCGCACAACGCCTTTGAGTTTGGCCAGGGCTTCCAGGCTGGTGGAGCGCGGGTGCTCGTCCTGGTCCACTACCACAGGGTCGCCCTTCTTTTGCGGCACCAACACTGGGGTGATTTCGCGTGCCAAGTGGCCTGCCTGCTGCGCCGCCACAGCGCGCAACTGGCTATTTAGTGCCATCAAGTCTTGCGCCTCGCGCGCAATGCCGTAGTCGGTAGCTACGTTTTCAGCGGTTTCGGGCATAGAGTCCACGCCGTACTGGGCTTTCATCAGTTTGTTGACGAAGCGCCAGCCGATGGTGGTGTCGTGGATGGCGTTGGCGCGGCTGAAGGCGCTCTCCGCTTTGGCTATGACAAAGGGGGCGCGGCTCATACTCTCCACGCCGCCTGCTATCAAAAGCGTAGCTTCTCCCGCTTTAATGGCGCGGGCTGCAGTGCCCACAGCATCCAAACCGGAGCCGCACAGGCGGTTGACGGTGGAGCCGGGTACTTGCAGCGGCAGCCCAGCCAGCAGGCTGGACATGCGCGCCACGTTGCGGTTGTCCTCCCCGGCCTGGTTGGCGCAGCCGTAGATCACATCGGTGATGGACTCCCAATCCACCTGCGGGTTGCGTTCCATCAGGGCGCGCAAGGGCACGGCGCCCAGGTCGTCAGCGCGCACGCTGCTCAGGGCACCGCCGTAGCGGCCGAAGGGGGTGCGAATGGCGTCGCAAACATAGGCTTGGTTCATGGTGTTGTGCTTTTCAAAATGCAGGGTTGATCAAGGTTGGATGGGCAAGCCGATGCGTGCCTCTAGTTCGGAAAGGCCGAGGCCCTCTACGATGTCGATCAGCTTCAAGCCTTGTGGGGTGCAGGCCAGAGTAGCCAGGTCGGAGTAAATACGCTTGACGCAGCCGATGCCGGTGAGTGGGTAGCTGCACTGGGTGACGACTTTGCTCTCGCCTTTTTTGGTGAGCAAGTCCATCATCACCCAGGTCTGCTTGGCACCAATGGCTAGGTCCATGGCCCCACCCACCGCCGGAATGGCACCGGGCTCGCCGGTGCTCCAGTTGGCCAGATCACCGGTAGCCGATACCTGGAATGCGCCCAGCACGCAAATGTCCAGATGGCCGCCGCGCATCATCGCGAAGCTGTCGGCGTGATGAAAGTAGGCGCCGCCTGCTAGCAGCGTGACGGGTTGTTTGCCGGCGTTGATCAGGTCGTAGTCTTCATGCCCGGCTAGCGGGGCGGGGCCCATACCCAGAATGCCGTTTTCGCTGTGCAAGAGTACTTCACGTTCCTGCGGTATGTGGTTGGCAACCAGCGTGGGCATGCCAATGCCCAGGTTGACGCAAGCACCATCAAAAATGTCTTGCGCCACACGGGCGGCCAGTTGGTCTTTGCTGCGGGGAGTGTAGGTCATGGTCAGGCTGCCTTTTTGAAGCCGCCGGCCTGGGTGGCTACGCGGTCAATTTTTACGATCTGGTGCACAAAAATGCCTGGCGTCACGATGTGCTCGGGGTCCAGCGCGCCCAGTTCCACTACCTCATGCACTGTGGCCACGGTTTTGCGGGCGGCCATGGCCATCACGGGGCCAAAGTTGCGCGCCGCCTTGCGGTAAATCAGGTTGCCCCAGCGGTCACCCGTCTCCGCTTTGATGAGGGCCAGATCCGCGTGGATGGGCATTTCCAGCACATAGTGTTTACCGTTGATTTCGCGGGTTTCGCGCGGGGTGCCGTCAGGCTGTTTGGCCAGCTCGGTGCCGTAGCCGGTGGGCGAGAAGAAGGCGCCCACGCCCGCACCCGCCGCGCGAATGCGCTCGGCCAGGTTGCCCTGGGGCACCAATTCCAACTCCAGCTTGCCGCTGCGGTAGAGCGCGTCAAACACCTGGCTATCGGCCTGGCGCGGAAAGCTGCAAATGATTTTGCGTACCCGGCCGGCTTGCAACAGCGCGGCCAGCCCGGTGTCGCCATTGCCGGCGTTGTTGTTCACCACCGTCAGGTCTTTGGCACCCTGTTCGATCAAACCATCAATCAGTTCGTTGGGAATACCGGCGGTGCCAAAGCCACCAATCATGACGGTGGAGCCGTCTTTCACGCCGGCCAGCGCATCGGCCACGGACGCAGCAATCTTGTTAATCATTCATTTGTCTCCAAGGATCTCACACCGCATGCGCGGCAGCGCCAGTTAAGTTCGTATGTAGAACAATAATTCGTATAAAGAATTTTAGAAGAGTTTTTACAATGTGGCAATACCCCCAACGCATGACCATGACGACCCCAACGACCGAAGATGCGAATTCCAGCCCTGAACCGGGGGATAGCTATGTGCAGTCGCTTGCGCGGGGGTTGGAGGTCATCCGGTCGTTCAGCGCCGAATCACCCCGCCAGACATTGACCGAGGTGGCCGAGCGCGCGGGTCTGACCCGTGCCGGCGCGCGCCGCATCCTGTTGACGCTGCAGACCCTGGGCTATGTGCACCATGACGGACGCCTGTTCCAGCTCACGCCGCGCATGCTGGACCTTGGCTTTGCGTACCTGTCTTCCCTACCGTTTTGGAACCTGGCAGAGCCGGTCATGGAGGCACTGGTGGCCCAGGTCAAAGAGTCGTGCTCAGCGGCCGTGCTGGATGGAACCGATATCGTCTACGTGCTGCGCGTGCCTACCCAAAAGATCATGCGTATCAGTCTCGGTGTGGGTTCGCGCCTGCCCGCGTATTGCACGTCCATGGGCCGCATGCTGTTGGCGGGCTTGCCCGAAAGCGAATTGCGCCAGCGCCTGCTGGATTCCCAACCCGTGGCACGCACCCAGGCCACGGTGGTAGACATCGATCAGCTCATGGACCGTATCGCCCAAGTGCGCGAGCAGGGCTGGGCTTTGGTGGATCAGGAACTGGAAGAAGGGCTGATCTCCATGGCCGCGCCCATCAAAGACCGCCAGGGTCACACGCTGGCAGCCCTCAACATCAGCGGCCAGGCCAACCGCAGCAATGCCCAGGTGATGCAAGACACCATGCTGAGCCCACTGTTGTCGGCTTCGCAGACGATTTCCCGGATGGTCGGTTTGCAGCGCTGAGTTGGGAATTCAATCCACGATGAATTTTTTGGCGCGTGTATTGGGCTTAGGGTTTTTGGGGGGCTTAGGGAGCTTCGGCGGCTTTGTACTCTCCGGCTTAAGCACCGCCTCCTTCGCCGCCACTGCGGGGAATGCATTGGTCTCCACATCCAACCACGGCGGGTTTTGCGCATACATCTCGCCGATCAGTTGCTTGACGGCACCGATGTACCACGCGTCATCGTTCAAGCGGTGGCTCAAGATGACGGGCGAAGTGGCGCGCTCGTCGTCAATCAAACGGTACACCAGATCCGAGCGCAAACGAGCTGCCGCAGGGATGATGCATACCCCCATTTCACAGGCCACCAAGCCCAGCGCCGCTTGCAGTTCGCGCACCTCATGCACCTCCGCCAGGCGTATGCCCTGGTCGTGCAGCAGGCTCAGCACCTGGTCGGCATAGCTAGGGCGCGGCTCTTTGGGAAACACGATCAGGCGCTCCTGTGCAATCTCTTTGAGCGTAATACGGCCGCGGTTGGCGGCCAGTGGAGAGCTGGGTGGCAGCGCAAGCACCAGACGCTCTTCCCGCAGCACCGTGCGTGCCACCGATGCATCACGGGTGCGCACCCGGCCAAAGCCCAGATCGATACGACCGGATTTGAGCTCGGCCATTTGCTGCACCGAGCCCAGATCCACCAGATGCACATCGGTATCGGGGTAGCGCTGGCGAAACATGCGCACCAGCATGGGCAGGCCGCCATAGAGCGTGGAGGCCACATAGGCAATCGAGATGGACTGCCGCTGACCGCTAGCGGCCTGGCGCGCGCCGGTTTTCATCTGATCGACTTTTTGCAGGACCTGTAAGGACTGTTCGTAAAACAAGCGCCCCGCCTCGGTGAGGCGTACCGGGCGGCTATTGCGCTGAATGAGCTGCACGCCCAGCTCTTCCTCGAGCTGTTGAATCTGGCGGCTTAAGGGTGGCTGGGCAATGTGCATTTGCTCCGCGGCCCGTGTGAAGTTCCGAGTGGTGGCAACCGCCACAAAATAGCGCAACTGGCGTAAGTCCATAAGGGTAAACCATACCTTTCTTGATTCAGTAAAGCTTAAGTCATTGTTTTTTAACAGAAAAATGAAGGACTATATGGAAAAGGTATCGAACTAGACGAATTTGGTGTTGGATCAAAAAGCGGGGCTGACTTTCAATAGCCCCCATGCAACACACATCCTCCCTCCCACTCCAAACCACTTTGGCGGTAGATGCCGTCACCGTGGTGCGCGTGGAAACATTCCTGGTGGACCTTCCCACCATCCGCCCGCACAAACTGTCGATGGCCGTGATGAATGGCCAAACCCTGATGCTGGTGCGCGTGCACTGCTCGGATGGCACCGTGGGCGTGGGCGAGGGCACCACCATTGGTGGCCTGGCTTACGGCGGCGAATCACCCGAAGGTATGAAGCTCGCCATCGATACCTACTTTGCACCGCTGATGCTGGGTGCCAACGCCAACCGGGTGTCCGCGCTGATGACCTTGCTGGGCACTGCCATCCGTGAAAACAGGTTTGCCAAGTGCGCCGTCGAGACGGCCCTGTTTGACGCCCTGGGTCACCGTGTTGGCCTGCCGGTTTCGGAGTTGCTCGGCGGGCGCTTGCACGACCGCTTGCCCGTGGCCTGGACCCTGGCATCGGGCGATACCGCCAAAGACATTGACGAGGCCCAGCAGATGCTGGCCATTCGCCGCCACCAGATTTTCAAACTCAAGATCGGCCGCAAGCCAGTGCGCGAGGACGTGGCCCACGTGGCTGAAATCAAGAAAGCACTGGGCGACAAAGCCTCGGTACGGGTCGACGTCAACATGGCATGGTCCGAGCTGGAAGCCGGCTACGGCTTGCCTGCACTGGCTGATGCTGGATGCGAGTTAGCCGAACAGCCTGTAGCCTACCCCGAAGCAATGGCACGCCTCAGGGGCCGATACCCCATCGCCATCATGGCCGACGAATCCTTGATGGGGCCAGTCACTGCGTTTGAGCTTGCCAAATCGTCCTCTGCGGATGTGTTCGCCATCAAAACCGAACAGTCCGGCGGCCTGCAAGCCGCCCAGCACGTAGCAGCCATTGCCGATGCTGCACAAATCGCCTTGTATGGCGGAACCATGCTCGAGGGCGCAGTGGGCTCCATTGCCTCGGCCCATGTGTTTTCTACCTTCCGCGAATTGCGCTGGGGTACCGAATTATTTGGCCCATTGCTGCTCACTGAAGAAATTTTGACCCAGCCTCTGGTTTATCGGGACTTTCATCTGGAGCTGCCCAGTGGCCCTGGTCTGGGTATCGCGCTGGATGAAGACCGCGTCAAACATTTCCGCCGCGACCGCCCGCGCGTCAGTGTGAGCAGCGGCCTGAACCCTATTGTCAGCACGGCGGCATCGCCCGTTTGATTTCCACCTCGTTTTACTGATCCCCTTTTTACTCACCCCAAAGACCCAGGAGACAACCATGAGCACATTAATTTACAACACCACAGAAGTCCAGGATTTCTTGCGTCTGGCCAGCGGCCTGTCGCAAACGGGCGGTAATGCCCGCACCAAGGCGATTGTTCACCGCCTGCTGTCGGATTTGTTCAAAGCGATTGACGATCTGAACATCACCTCCGATGAATACTGGGCCGGTGTGGCCTATGTGAACCAGCTCGGCGCGCGCAGCGAGGCCGGCTTGCTGTCCCCGGGCTTGGGCCTGGACCGTTACTTTGACATGCGCATGGATGCCGAAGATGCTGCATTGGGCATCGTCAATGGCACTCCGCGCACCATTGAAGGCCCGCTGTATGTGGCTGGTGCCCCAGAGGCGCAAGGGTTTGCCCGCCTGGATGACGGCACTGACACGACTGGCCACACGCTGATCATGCACGGCACCGTGCGCGGTGCCGATGGCCAGCCCCTGCCCAACACCAAGGTCGAAGTCTGGCATGCCAACACCAAAGGCTTTTACTCGCATTTCGACCCCACAGGCGAGCAAAAGGCCTTCAATATGCGCCGCACCATCATCACCGATGCCCAAGGCCGCTACAAATTCCAGAGCATCGTGCCCCAAGGCTACGGTTGCCCGCCCGACGGCCCCACGCAAGCACTGCTCAACCAGCTGGGCCGTCACGGCAACCGCCCCGCGCACATTCACTTTTTTGTGTCCGCCGATGGTCACCGCAAGCTGACGACGCAAATCAATATCGATGGCGACCCGCTGGTGAACGACGACTTTGCCTACGCTACCCGCGAAGGCCTGGTGCCAGCTCTGGTGGAGCGCACCGATGCAGCCAGCATTGAGGCGCAAGGCTTGAAGGGCCCATACGCTGAAATCGTGTTCGACATCACGCTCAGTGCACTCGTCGATGGCGTGGACAACCAATTGGTCGACCGCCCCCGTCTTGCCGCCTGAAGCGAAAACTACTCCACGAGGACCTGGCAATGACCACGACGACCACCACGACCCCTACCACGCCTGCCTTCGGCAACGTCGAAAAGCTGTTGGACTCCGCGCTGGTGGACGACCATGCCAATGGCGTCTTCCAGTGCCGGCGCGACATCTTTACCGACCCTGCGCTGTTTGAGCTGGAGATGAAACACATCTTCGAAGGCAACTGGGTGTATCTGGCGCACGAGAGCCAGATCCCGGAGATCAACGACTACTTCACCACCACCATCGGGCGCCAGCCCATCGTGATCACGCGGGGCAAGGACGGCAACTTGAACGCCGTAATCAACGCCTGCGCCCACCGGGGTGCCATGCTGTGTCGCAAAAAGCACGGCAACAAGGGTAGCTTCACCTGCCCCTTCCATGGCTGGACCTTTGGTAACACCGGCAAGCTGCTCAAGGTCAAAGACGAGAAGACCACCGAGTACCCCATCCAGTTCAATAAGGAAGGCTCGCACGACCTCAAAAAAGTCGCACGCTTTGAGAGCTACAAAGGCTTTCTCTTTGGCAGCCTGAACCCGGATGTGCAAGCCCTGCAGGACTACCTGGGTGATACCAAAGTTGTCATCGACCAGATCGTGGACCAGGCGCCCAATGGGCTGGAAGTGCTGCGCGGCAACTCCAGCTACACCTATGACGGCAACTGGAAGCTGCAAATGGAAAACGGCAGCGATGGCTACCACGTGAGCTCGGTGCATTGGAACTACGCGGCCACCATGGGCCGGCGCAAAGACGGTGGTACCAAGGCGGTAGACGCCAATGGCTGGAGCAAGAGCGTGGGCGGCGTGTATGGCTTCGAGAACGGCCACATCCTCTTGTGGACCCAAACCATGAACCCGGAGGTTCGCCCGGTCTTCAAGCAGCGCGAGGAAATCAAGGCCCGCCTGGGCGAGGCCAAGGCCGACCTGATCGTCGGACAGACACGCAATCTGTGTATCTACCCCAATGTGTATTTGATGGACCAGTTCTCCACCCAGATCCGGGTGACCCGCCCTATCAGCGTGGACAAAACAGAGATCACCATCTACTGCTTTGCACCCAAAGGCGAAAGCGCTGAAGACCGCGCGACCCGCATCCGCCAGTACGAGGATTTCTTCAATGTGTCCGGCATGGGAACCGCCGACGACCTGGAAGAGTTCCGCTCCTGTCAAGTGGGCTATGCCGGCAAGGCCGCCCCGTGGAATGACCTGAGCCGTGGCGCGCCGCTGTGGAAGCAGGGCCCCGACGACAACGCCAAAGCCATGGGCATGACCCCGCTGATCAGCGGCGGGCGCAGCGAAGACGAAGGGCTGTTTGTGTGCCAGCACGACTACTGGGCAAAAACCATGCGCAAAGCCGTGCAAGCAGAGCGTGAAGGAGCCCAGCCATGAGCGCCCGTTATGCTGATATCTGCGCCTTCATCTACCGTGAGGCCCGCTACCTCGATGACCGCAACTGGGAGGCCTGGTTAGACCTGTATGCCCCCGAGGCAGAGTACTGGATGCCAGCCTGGGACGATGACGACCAGCTCACCGAAGATCCGCAAAGTCAGATCTCGCTGATCTACTACCCCAACCGCAATGGCCTGGAAGACCGCGTCTTTCGCATTCAGACCGAGCGCTCCAGTGCATCCATGCCAGAGCCACGCACCAACCATATGGTGACCAATGTGGAAGTGCTGCAGCAGCAGGGCGACACGGTGGAGGTGCGCTACAACTTTCACACGCTGAGCCACCGCTACAAGGAAACCAGCCATTTCTTCGGCACCACCTTTCTGACGCTGCGGGAGCACATCGATGGCAGCTACCGCATCATGCGCAAAAAGATCATCCTGAAGGACGACTACATCCGCCAGGTCGTTGACATCTACCACCTGTAAAGCCAAGGAGAGCCCCGGATGACCAGCTACCGCATTGCACTGAACTTCGAAGACGGCGTGACCCGTTTCATCGACTGCGGTGCCACTGAAAAAGTACTAGACAGTGCTTTCAGACAGCGCATCAATCTGCCCATGGACTGCTCCGACGGCGTGTGCGGCACCTGCAAATGCCGCGCCGAAAGCGGTAGCTATGACATGGGTGAGGACTACATCGAAGATGCACTCACGCAAGAAGAAGCCGAGGGCGGCTTGGTGCTGACCTGCCAAATGGTGCCGCGCTCGGACTGCGTGATTGCGGTGCCGGTGCCTTCGACAGCCTGCAAGACCGGAACTGCCCAGTTTGCCGCCACCGTACGGGATGTAGTGCGCTTTGACGATGCCGCGTTTGAGCTGGTACTGGACAGCGGGCCGGATGCGCCCGCGTTCTTGCCAGGGCAGTACGTCAATATTGGGGTGCCCGGGGCGGCGCAACACCGTTCGTATTCGTTCAGTTCTGCACCGGGCAGTGCCGCTATGCGCTTTCTGATCAAGCAGGTACCCCGCGGCCTGATGAGTACCTGGCTGGGCAGTGCACAAACCGGGCAGTCGCTTGACATCACCGGGCCTTTGGGCAGTTTCTACTTGCGCCCGGTCAGCAGGCCGCTGTTGCTACTGGCGGGCGGTACCGGTTTGGCACCGTTTCTATCGATGCTGGAAGTATTGGCAGCGCAGGCGCTTGCCCACCCGATTCACCTGATCTATGGCGTGACGCGCGACCAGGATTTGGTGTTGGTGGACCGCCTGGAAGACTGCGCCTCCCGCATGCCTGGGTTCACCTTCAACACCTGCGTGGCAGACCCGCAAACGACGCACCCACGCCAGGGCTATGTCACCCAGCACATGCCACCCGAGGTTTTGCACGACGGCAATGTGGATGTGTACCTGTGTGGCCCTCCACCCATGGTGGATGCGGTGCAAAAACACTTTACGTCTGCGGCCATTGCGCCTGCGCACTTCTACTACGAAAAATTTGCGTCCTCAACCACTGCTGTGGTGGGTGACGCTCCATTGGAGACTGCACTATGAGTGATCAATTCAAAGGCCAGGTCATGCTGATCACCGGGGCCGCACAAGGCATCGGCGAGCGGGTGGCGGAATTGGCAGCAGCGCAAGGCGCGCGACTGGCGCTGGTGGACCGTTCCCCGCTGGTCCATGACTTGCGCCAGCGTTTGTCCGCGACCGCAGAGGTAATGTCGATTGAAGCTGACCTAGAACAATTTGAAGGTGCTGAGAAGGCAGCAACGCAAACCTACCAGGCATTCGGCTGCATCGACATTCTGGTGAACAACGTCGGCGGCACAATTTGGACCAAACCCTTTGAGCACTACGGCCCCGCGGAAATCGAGGCTGAAGTACGCCGCTCACTATTCCCTACGCTGTGGTGCTGCCGGGCAGTGCTGCCCTTCATGCTCAAGAAGAAAAAGGGCTCTATCGTCAATGTGTCTTCGATAGCCACGCGCAGCGTCAATCGTGTGCCCTATGGCGCAGCCAAGGGCGGTGTAAACGCATTGACGGCCTGCCTGGCCTTTGAAAACGGTGAGCGCGGCATCCGGGTCAATGCGGTATCACCTGGTGGTACTGAAGCGCCGCCGCGCCGAGTGCCCCGCAATACAGCGCGGCTCGGTCGCAAGGACAAAGCCTGGTACCAGGAAATCGTGGACCAAACCGTGTCCAGCACCTTGATGAAGCGCTACGGCACGCTGGATGAGCAGGCCGAGGCTATCCTCTTTTTAGCTTCGGACCGGGCTTCTTACATCACCGGTACGGTGCTGCCTGTGGGCGGCGGCGATCAAGGTTGATATGACAACGCACAGTGCAGAAGCACCATCCATCTCGACCGTCATGGTCTTGAACACTGCCCGTGGTCCTTTCCGTGTGGCGATAGACGGGGAAGCTGGCGCTGCGCCGCTTGTTCTCAGCAACTCGCTCGGAACGACCCTGGAGATGTGGGCGCCACAGGTAGAGGAACTGTCAAAAAGTTACCGCCTGATCCGCTACGACACCCGTGGCCATGGTGGCAGTGTGGTCACGCCAGGGCCCTACTCGGTCGACGGATTGGGGCAGGACGTGCTGGCTATTTTGGATGCACTACAGATCCCCATTGCGAGCTTCTGCGGCCTGTCCATGGGCGGTCACACCGGCCTTTGGCTGGGCGCACACGCAGGCAAACGTTTGAAGTCGCTGGTAGTTTGCAATAGTGCTGCACGTATCGGTACGGTGCAGGGCTGGAAAGATCGCGCTGATACGCTGCGCAAGGGGGTAAGTCTGGGTATGCAGGTCCTCGCCGATTCGGCGCCAGGCAGGTGGTTCACCCCAGACTTTGTGCGTGCGCAACCCGGCACGGTTCAAGCGGTGCAGACGGTATTGGCCGGCATCAACCCGGAGGGCTACGCTGCCTGCTGTGAGGCTTTGGCCCACTCGGATCTGCGGGCCGACCTAGCGTCGATCAAGACCCCGGCCCTGCTGATTGCGGGCGAGTTCGACCCGGTAACCACCGTGGCGGATGCCCATTCCATGCAAGCACATATTACTGATGCGCGCACTGTCGTGCTGCCGACGTCACATCTTTCGAACCTGGAAGCACCTCAGGCTTTCACCCGCACGGTTCTTAACTTTCTTTGAAAAGGAAACGCAATGCTCTATCTCGTCCACATGGTGGTCAACATTCCCGCAAACCTTCCTTCAGAGGAGGCTGCACGCATCAAAGCGGAAGAAAAGGTCTATGCGCAAGCACTACAACACGCCGGTAAGTGGCGCCACCTTTGGCGTGTGGTGGGTGAGTACGCCAACTTCAGCGTATTTGATGTATCGGGCAATGATGAATTGCATGACACGTTAGCGAAATTACCTCTTTTCCCGTTCATGCAAATAACGGTCACGCCGCTGGCAACGCATCCATCCGCAATCGCGTAAAGCCACAACCCATAAACAAAAAAAAGATCACATCCCTGGAGACAAGCCCCATGAACATTTCTCATATTTTCCGCCGCGCCGTCGTTGCCGCAGCCGTCACGCTGGTTATTCCAGTAGCCATGGCCCAGTCGGGCAATATTGCGGAGCGGTTTGGTAAGGCTGTCAACGCCCATGTTGATCGGAACTACGCCGAGGTGGAGGCCCTGTACAAAGACCTCCACGCACATCCCGAGTTAGCCTTTGAGGAGATCAATACCTCGAAGAGGCTGGCAAAGGCGCTGCGCGATCTCGGTTTTGAAGTGACCGAGGGCCTCGGCAAGACCGGTGTGGTCGGGTTACTGCGCAACGGTTCCGGGCTCACCATCATGGTACGCACCGAGCTTGACGCCCTGCCAATGGAAGAAAAGACCGGCCTGCCTTACGCCAGCAAGGTCAAGACGGGCTATTTGGGCAAGGAAACTTTCGTGGCCCACAGCTGCGGCCACGATATCCACATGGCGAGCTGGGTTGGTGCTGCCAGGACATTGGTGGCCATGAAGTCCCAATGGAAAGGCACGCTGATGTTTGTCGCCCAGCCCGCCGAGGAGGTGTTGGGTGGCGCGAAAGCAATGCTTGATGATGGCCTTTTCAAGCGCTTCGGCAAGCCCGACTTCGCCTTTGCACTGCACACCTGGCCGATGGCCTACGGCGAGATCGGCTTCAACGTCGGCCCTGTCACCTCCAACTCTGACAGCTTCGAGGCGGTTTTCCATGGCCGTGGTGCGCATGGATCGGCACCAGACAAGTCCATCGACCCGATACTGATTGCGTCGCGCTTCGTTGTCGACGTGCAGGGCGTGATCAGCCGCGAAAAGGACCCGTTCCAGTTCGGTGTCTTCAGCATCGGGGCCATTCAGGGTGGCACCAGTGGCAACATCATTCCGGACAATGTGGCGCTGCGCGGAACCATCCGCAGCTACGACCAAGGGGTGCGCAGCAAGTTGCACGAAGGTATCCAGCGCACAGCGAAAGGCGCAGCGGTAGCGGCTGGCGCGCCCGAACCCGAGGTAAAAATTATTGCGGGTGGTAACGCGGTGGTCAACAACGCGGCGCTTGTTGAGCGGACCGAGGCGACTCTGATATCTGCTCTTGGAGTCAATGTCAAACGCATGCCACCCATCACTCCCAGCGAAGACTTCTCCGAGTACGCTGGCGCGGGAGTCCAGGTGATGTTCTTCCTCGTTGGTGTATATGACCCGAAAGATGTTGTAGCGTCACGCCTCCCGGGCGCCAAGCCTTTGCCGGGCAACCACTCGCCTTTTTTTGCTCCAGTACCAGAGCCCACGATTAAGACATCGATCAAAGCCATGAGCCTCGCAGTGCTCACAGCTTTGGGGAATTGATTGTGAAATATCAATGCTCCCAACGGTCAGCTCCCTTCGACTCCCACTGGCGTTACGTTTGCGTTAGCAGGCTGTAGGCCGCACCGACCCTGTTTTTTTGCGTTGGGGCAAGAACTGTCCAAATAACGGAATCTCATTTTTAACAGCCGGCGATGACCGGCACACCCCAGGAGACAAACACCATGAAAATTTCTCACATTTCCCGCCGCGCCGTCATTGCCGCAGCCGTCACGCTGGCCATGCCAGTAGCCATGGCCCAGGCACCAGGCAAACTCAAGGTTGGCTTGATGCTACCCGCCACCGGGACTTTCGCCGCATTGGGCACCGCCATTGAAAACGGCTTCAGGTTGTACCTCACGGAGCAGGGCGGCAAGCTCGGTGGCCGCGAGGTCGAGTTTTTCAAGGTCGACGACGAGTCCGACCCGTCCAAAGCCATTGACAACGTCAACAAACTCATCAAGCGAGACAACGTCGATGTGCTGGTTGGCAGCGTGCACTCTGGCGTGGCAATGGCCATGGCACGTGTGGCCAAGACTTCGGGCACGTTGATGATCAATCCCAATGGTGGTGCTGACGCGGTCACCGGCTCGATGTGTGCGGTGAACATTTTCCGTAGCAGCTTCAGCAATTGGCAGCCCGGCTTCGCTATTGGGCAGGCTATGGCCGCCAAGGGCCACAAAACCGCGGCGACCATCACCTGGAAGTATGCTGCTGGCGATGAAATGGCCAAGGGCTTCAAGGAAGGTTTCGAGAAGGCAGGTGGCAAGGTAACCAAAGAGCTGAACCTGCCGTTTCCGAACGTTGAGTTCCAGGCGCTGTTGACTGAGATTGCCTCGGCCAAACCAGATGCGGTGTTCTCCTTCTTTGCCGGCGGTGGCGCTGTGAAGTTTGTAAAGGACTACGACGGAGCTGGCCTGAAGAAGAGTATTCCGCTCTTTGGTACAGGTTTCCTGACCGATGGCACGCTCGAAGCCCAGGGTGCATCTGCCGACGGTGTTTTGACCGCGTTGCACTACGCCGATGGCTTGAACACCCCGCGTGACAATGCCTTTCGGTTGGCCTATGCAAAAACATTCAAGCTGCAGCCGGATGTGTATGCAGTCCAGGGTTACGACGCCGCACAGATGCTGGGTGTAGGCTTGGCCGCCGTCAAGGGTGACGCAAAAGACACAGCGGGCTTTGCCGCCGCCCTGAGAAAGACCACCATCGACAGTCCACGTGGCAAGTTCACCATCTCGAAGGCGCACAACCCCATTCAGAACATGTACTTGCGCCAGGTCTCCGACAAGGAGAACAAAGTGGTGGGTATTGCCAGCAAGGCGCTGGAAGATCCGGCACGCGGCTGCAACATGTAATTTCCCTTTCCTTTAACTGGGTGCCAAGCGGAAATCACCATGGACTTAACAACATTTCTCATTCAGTGCCTGAATGCGGTGCAGTACGGCTTGTTGCTGTTTCTGGTCGCTTCGGGTTTGACACTGATTTTCGGGATCATGGGCGTGATCAACCTCGCCCACGGCAGCTTCTACATGATCGGCGCTTACATGGCCTACGCTTTGTCGCCCATCGTAAGCGCTACCTTCGGCGGAGGCTTCTTTGCAGTGCTGGTGGTTGGCCTGGTTCTGGCCGTGCTGCTGGGCTATGTGCTGGAGTGGGCCTTTTACAGCTACCTCTACGACCGCGAACACTTGCAACAGGTGCTAATGACCTACGGCCTGATTTTGGTCTTCGAGGAAATGCGCAGTCTGCTGGTGGGTGACGATGTCTACGGTGTGAAGGTACCCGAGATTTTGTCAGGCTCGTTGCAGCTAGGCGAGATGATGACGTACCCGGTGTACCGCTTGTTTGTGTCGGCAGTCTGTCTGGCACTGGCCATCGGCATGTTCTTTGTGTTCACCCGCACGCGGCTGGGCATGATGATTCGCGCTGGTGCCAGCAACCGCGAGATGGTGCAGTCGCTAGGCATTGACATCAAGTTTTTGTACCGCGTTGTGTTTGCTGCCGGAGTGGCCATTGCGGCTTTGGCAGGCATGGTGGCAGCGCCCGTGTCGTCCGTCTACCCGGGCATGGGCAGTCAAGTGTTGATCATCTGCTTCGTGGTGGTCGTGATTGGCGGTATTGGCTCAATCAAGGGCGCCCTCGTGGCAGCTCTGATGATTGGCGTGGTGGACACCTTTGGCAAGGTTTTTCTGCCGCAGGCTTCGGGCGTATTGGTGTATCTGCTGATGGCGGGCATCCTGCTGTGGAAACCCGATGGTCTCTTTAAGGCGGGCTAAAGAAATGAATCACAACGAGACATCCAAGTTCTTTTTTGTAGCGGTCTTCTTTGCCGCACTCGCAGCCTTTCCAATGTTCACTGGAAGCTTTGGCATGGATCTGGTGAGCAAGATCATGATCTATGCCATTTTCGCGCTCAGCCTGGAACTGTTGGTTGGGAGCACCGGGCTGGTGTGCTTTGGCCAGGCAGCGTTTTTCGGAATTGGCGCTTACATAGCCGTGTTGTTGTCGCCTGAATCTGAACCCGCATCACTCTTGTGGCTGCTACCTGTCGCGGTGCTGGCGGCAGGTCTGTATGCACTGGTGGTGGGCGCTTTGTCACTGCGCACCAAAGGGGTGTACTTCATCATGGTGACACTGGCATTCGCCCAAATGGCCTACTTTGTGGTGCACGACACGCCCTTGGGAGGTGGCTCAGACGGGATTTACCTGAACATGAAGCCTGCGCTCGGCAGCTTGATTCGGCTGGACTCACCGGTGGCCATGTATTTCTTTACGCTGGCCTGCCTGGTGCTGGTGTTTGTCTTTTTGGCCGTGCTGCTGCGTTCACGCTTTGGCCGGGCTTTGGCAGGCATCCGCGTGAACGAGCAGCGTATGCGAGCCACCGGCTTTTCGACCTACCCCTACAAGCTTGCAGCATTCACGCTTTCGGGCTCCATTGCCGGACTGGCGGGGTTTTTGTTCGCCGTGAAAGACGGCTTCGTGAACCCCGAGATGATGAGCTGGCACCTGTCAGGCGCTGTGCTGGTGATGATTATTTTGGGTGGTCTGGGTCACTTGCGTGGAGCGCTCATCGGCGCCTTTGCCTTTGCCCTGCTGCAAGAGTTTTTCAAGTCCGAAGCGGTGTTTGGCAACTTTGCCAAGCATTGGCACCTGGGCTTGGGAATGACCATCATTGCCGCCGTGGCACTTTTGCCGCACGGTCTGGTCGATCTGCCGAAGCAATTGCGTGCCCGGCTGGTTGGAGGGCTTTCGGGTGATTCAGGATTGGGTGGCGCTGCCGCCAAAAAGGGATAAGCCATGAAACAAACGGAAATATTGCTGCGCGGTGTCAACATCACGCGCCGGTGGGGTGGTCTGGTGGCGGTCAACGATGTCTCAATTGAATTGGCACGCGGCACCGTGCATGCGGTTATAGGTACCAACGGCGCAGGCAAGTCGACGCTGATCAACATGTTGTCGGGGGAGTTTCCGCCCTCCAATGGGGCGGTGGAACTGATGGGGCAGGATGTGACGCAATGGGCGCAAGCACGCCGTGCGCGTGCGGGCCTGGGTCGCAGCTACCAACGCAATACTATCTACCATACGTTCACAGTGTTCGAGAACTGTCGACTGGCAGCGCAATCGGGGGAACAGAAGCCATGGCAGTGGTGGCAATCTGCGAACCAGTGCCGCTTCAGCACAGTTGCCGCACGTGATGCGGCCAGTCGCGCAGGACTGGATCACTTACTCGATCGCCAGGCCGGTATGTTGTCGCATGGCCAAAAACGCCAGCTGGAGATTGCCATGTGCCTGGCCACCAAGCCCCAGGTGCTACTGCTCGACGAGCCACTGGCCGGCATGGGCGCCGAGGAAACCGAGCGCATGCTCAAACTGCTCGATGCGCTGCGCGCTGACCACGCCATTTTGCTGGTGGAACACGACATGGATGCGGTGTTTCGTGTTGCCGACGTGATCACGGTGATGGTTAACGGCGTCAAGATCGCCTCGGGCGACGCCGAATTCATTCGCAACAGCCCGGAAGTGCGCACTGCTTACCTCGGAGAGGGACACTGACATGACAAGCACTGACTTTTTGGTCGACGCCCGAGGCGTTCACGCCTGGTATGCATCGAGCCATGTGCTGCACGGTATCGATATCAAAATTGCACGCGGCCAGACCATGGGCCTGCTCGGGCGCAACGGCATGGGTAAAAGCACGCTGATACGCACCTTGCTGGGCCATGTGACGCAGCGCGAGGGGAGCATTGCTCTGTTTGGCGAAGACGCGTCCAAGTACAAACCGCACCAAGTGGCGCGCTTGGGCGTGGCGTATGTGCCCGAAGGTCGGGGCGTTTTCCCCAACCTGACGGTGCGTGAGAATCTGCTGATGTCGGCGCGCAGTGGGCGCGACGGACGCAACGACTGGACGTATGACCGGGTCCTGAAAACCTTCCCGCGGCTGGCAGAGCGTCTCACCAACATGGGTAATCAGCTTTCCGGAGGTGAGCAGCAGATGTTGTCGATTGGCCGCGCGCTCATGACCCATCCCGAACTCATCATTCTGGACGAGGCCACCGAGGGTCTAGCTCCGCTGATCGTGAATGAAATTTGGAACGTGATTGCCGACATTCGCAATAGCGGCATTGCAACGTTAATCGTGGACCGCGATTACCGCCGGGTTCT
This sequence comes from Burkholderiales bacterium PBB3, assembly GCA_002256115.1. Lineage (GTDB taxonomy): Bacteria > Pseudomonadota > Gammaproteobacteria > Burkholderiales > Burkholderiaceae_C > Allorhodoferax. Next base: position 43,902 of record NKIK01000004.1, on the reverse strand, counting down.
GGCCCAAAGCGACCAGGCGATCGTCCTGCAAAAAGGGCTGGTAGAGCTGTCCGGTCCGTCCGCGCAGGTGGCACTTGACCCTGCCTTGCCTAAGCTGCTTGGCGTTTAGGTCAATCAGGAACAACACGGTGACCACCACGACAACAACTGGCAAGAACGAACATCGCTCACTGGCTTTATTTGTCACCGCTTAACTTTTGCGTTCAAACCGGGTTATGTGTCTGTTGGGTGCGGGAAGGCGGTGCGCCGGCTTGCCACATAGCCGACCGTCCGCGTGTATACGCAAACGACCGCTTTGGAGACGGCAAATCCAGAATTGCTGCGCCCGCTTTGGGCCTCAAGCAGTCTTCCCGAGCCTTGACTTCCTATGCTCCTGACCCACACAACGGTCAGTGGCACAAGAAAGCTCAGGTCAAGTCACAGTTGCGCGCACCTTACTCACGTTTTTCGTCAAACTGCGTCATCGCCCACTCGCGCGCCCTAGCGCAAACCTGCCTTGCGCTTCCCGTCCGGTAGACTGCTGAGCTTCACCCAAACTGACCCCGGAGCACTTGATCCACCATGCCCATCTTTGACCCCCAAACGGCCCTGGCACACGCCCACAAGGCAGCGCCAGACCTGCTCTGGGCTGGCTTGCGCTACTCGCGCGAAAGCACCCAAACCCGCGCCGTGCGCAACGACGCGCCCGAGAAAAACGAGACCACGCTGGAAGAGGGCGCGATGTGTGAGGTGCTGGTAGATGGCCACTTTGGCTATGCCGCTACCGCTGACTTGAGCGCCGCCGGTTTGCAGCGTGCCTTTGACCAGGCGATTGCCACCACCCGCGCCACCAGCCGCCACAAAGTACATGCTTTTACGCAGGCGCAGCGCGCCGCCGTCAAGGGCGTGTACGAGAGCCCCACGGTCACCAAGCTAGCGGCCACGCCCTTGGCCCAGATTACCGAATGCCTGCTGGCGGCCTCCAAGGCGATGGCGCTAGACCCCAAAGTGGTCAACCGCAGCGCACGTGCCGTGGTGGTGCAGACCCAGATTGACTACTACTCCAGCAACGGCTCGCATACGCAGCAGAGCTTTGACATGGTGGACATGGCCGTAGCGGCCACGGCGGCCGAGGGCGTGCAATCCCAAACCCGCACTTGGGGTCAAACGGGCCAGCACGGTGGCGAGGTGTTCCATGTGACCACCTTTGCGCAGCACGGCCAACGTGTGGCCACCGAGGCGCTGGAGCTGCTGGCCGCGCCCAATTGCCCCTCCGGCGCTATGGACTTGATCCTGATGCCCGACCAGATGATGTTGCAGATCCATGAGTCCATTGGCCACCCGCTGGAGCTGGACCGTATCTTGGGTGACGAGCGCAACTACGCCGGCTGGAGCTTTGTGCAAGCAGCTGACTTTGGCACGCTGCGTTATGGCTCGCCGCTGATGCATGTGACCTTCGATCCGACCAAACAAAACGCCTTTGCCAGCTATGCCTTTGACGATGGCGGCGCGCCCGCCACGCGTGAGTTTTTGATTGAAGGCGGTGTGCTGAAGCGTGGCCTTGGCTCAGTGGAATCGCAAGAGCGTTCGGGCTTGCCCGGCGTTGCCAATTTCCGCTCATCGTCGTGGAACCGCGCGCCGATTGACCGCATGGCCAACGTGAATCTGGAGCCTGGCACTTCTACGCTAGAAGAGATGATTGCCTCGGTGGAAGACGGCATCTTGATGTCCACCAACCGCTCGTGGTCGATAGACGACTACCGCAATAAATTCCAGTTTGGCTGTGAACATGGCCGCCTGATCAAAAACGGCAAGCTGGCGGGTGTGGTGCGCAACCCCAATTACCGTGGCGTGACCGTCGATTTCTGGAACCGCCTGAGCGCAGTGGGCAAAGACGAAGAAACCTATGGCACACCCTATTGCGGCAAAGGAGAGCCCAGTCAGGTCATCCGGGTGGGGCATTCGTCACCGCCCTGCCTTTTCAAGGGCGTAGAGGTGTTTGGGGGTCAGTCATGAGCGCGATCAATCCAAACAGCCAGCGCGATTTTGTGGATGCCGTGCGGCTGCACATTGATGCAGTGGCCGACAGCGTGCTCGGTAGCCTTCAGGGCGATGAAGCCGCCACGCTGAACCTGAGTGCCGAAGAGACTTTGTTCGTACGTTTCAACAGCAACAAAGTACGACAAAACACCAACGTGGAGCAAATCTCCATGGCCTTACAGTTGCAGGGCGCAGGCCGCACGGCGGAGATGTCACGCACCTTGTCGGGCAATGCGGAGGCCGATCGCGACGCCATGTTGCAGATGCTGGCGCTGTGCCGCGCCGAGCTGGCGGTATTGCCTGCTGATCCGCACCAAGTGCCGGTAGACAACCACGGCAGCAGTGACGAGACCTTCCGCGGCCAGTTGCTGGCTCCTGATGCGGTGGTGGATGCCGTCGTCGGCCCAGCCCAGGGCTGCGATATGGCCGGGCTGTATGCCGCAGGTTCCATCATCCGCGCCAACCGTAATTCCAAAGGCCAGCGCCACTGGTTTGCCACGCAAACCTTTTTCATGGATTACTCGCTGTACAACGGCTCGCGGGCCGTGAAGGGCAGCTATGCCGGCTCAGATTGGGTGCCAGCGCAGTGGGCGGCCAACTTGGCGCACAGCAAGCACCTGCTGGCGCTGATGGACAAGCCTTTGCAATCGGTGAAGCCCGGCCAGTACCGCACCTACCTGGCACCGCGCGCAGTGGCGGATTTGGTCGGCATGATGGGCTGGAATGCGCTGTCCGGCTCGGCCTGGAAGCAGGGCCGCAGCCCGTTCAAAAAGCTGGCGGACAAAGAGTCCAAACTGTCGCCACAACTGCATGTGACCGAGAACTTTGGCCTGGGGCTGACCCCGCGTTTCAATGGCCTGGGTGAAGTGTCAGAGCCCGCCGTGCCGCTGATTGCTGCGGGTGAATTGGCCACGCTGTTGGTTAGCTCGCGCACCAGTAAAGAGTTTGGCTTGGTCGCCAATGGCGCCAATGAATCTGAAGCGCCCCGTGCATTGGATGTGGCACCCGGCACGTTAGAAGAAAAAGACGTGTTGCAGCAGTTGGGCACCGGCCTCTACCTGTCCAACCTGCACTACCTGAACTGGAGCGACCCCGTGTCGGCCCGCGTGACCGGCATGACGCGCTACGCTTGCTTCTGGGTTGAAAACGGGGAGATCGTCGGCCCCATCAAAGACATGCGCTGGGATGAAAGCCTGTATGACGCACTGGGCGGCAAGCTGCTAGCCTTGACCACCCACACCGCCATTGACCCGGCGGTAGACACCTATTTCCAACGCGCCCTGGGTGGTTCGCGCACTCCTGGCGCTTTGATCGATAACTTCACCTTCACGCTGTGATTCGGAGACTGACATGAAACACCTACTCACCCCCCTCGGCCGCGCAATCGCACTGGCTGCACCCCTGTGGCTAGTGGCTTGCTCCAAAGCCCCAGAAACTGCCGCCACCGCGCCTGCTGCGCCCGCCAGTGCCGCCGCACCAGCCCACGCCGGTATTGATTGGGTCAAGCCCGATGGCGCTAGCGTAGAAGCCATCTTTGCCAAAGCCAAGGCCGACAACAAACCGGTGTTTTTGTACTGGGGCGCGGTGTGGTGCCCGCCTTGCAACCAGATCAAGGCCACGGTGTTTAACCGCCCTGACTTCATTGAAAAGAGCAAGGCCTTTGTGCCGGTTTATCTGGATGGCGACACGCCTGGCGCGCAAAAGCTGGGTGCGCAATTCAAGGTGCGCGGCTACCCGACCACGATTCTGTTCAAGCCTGATGGCACCGAGCTGACACGCCTGCCCGGTGAGGTGGATGCCGTGCAATACATGCAATTGCTGACCATGGGCTTGGCTTCCACACAGCCGATCAAGGAGACGCTGACCCAGGCCCTGACCCAGGACGCCGCAGCCCCCGCGCTGACGGCCGATGCCTGGCGCATGCTGGCGTTTTACTCGTGGGAGATTGATGAAGGCCAACTGGTGCCCAAGAAGGAGCTGGCCTCCACCTTGCAACAACTGGCGCAGAAATGCCCTGCGCAATTTCAGGAGCCCGCTGCGCGCTTGATGCTCAAAGCGGCGGCCATCTCGGCCCAAGAAAAGGCCCCGGGTTTGGATAAGGGACGCGCACTGGCTGAGGTGCAAAACGTGTTGGCCGATGCCGGACGCTCGCGCCAAAACGCCGACAATTTGTCGTACTACGGCAACGACATCATTGCCACCCTGACCGACAAAGACAGCCCAGCGCGCAGCGCGCTGCTGGCATCTTGGAATGTTGCCCTGGATCGCTTGGCTGCGGATGCCAGTTTGTCCAAGGGCGACCAGATAGCCGCGGTGCAGGCCAAAGTGAGCCTGCGTGACATTGACGGCCCGCGCGATCCCAAAGCCGCCCACGACCCGGCCTTGGTAGCGGTGGTGCAAGAGGCAGTCACCCAGGCAGACAAAACCATCACCGACAAATACGAGCGCCAGTCCGTGATCCCCAATGCGGCGCATTTGCTCAGCGATGTCGGTTTGTTGGATGCGTCGGATGCCATGCTCAAAGCCGAGCTGCCCAAGGCCGTGTCGCCTTACTACCATATGCTGGTTTTGGCATCCAACGCGAAGAAGCGCGGGGATGCCGCCGCGTCCTTGGATTGGGCCGAGAAAGCCTATGCAGGCTCCATTGGCCCCGCCACCCGCATGCAGTGGGGCAGCGGCTATGTGGCCAAGTTGGTAGAGCTGTCCCCCAAAGACAGCGCGCGCATTGAGAAGGCGGCCAGCCAAATCATTGGTGAGCTGGAAGCCGCCCCTGAAACCTTTTATGAGCGCAATCGCCGCAGCCTGGAGAAGATGGGCAAGCAGTTGACGGCCTGGAGCCAAAAAAGCCAGCAAGCCCCGGTGCTGAAAAAACTGACTGCCCAGATGGATGCGGTGTGCGCCAAGCTGCCTGAGAAAGACGCGGCGAGGGGAGCCTGCGAGGGTGTTTTCCCTAAAGCGGGGAAAAAAGCCTGAGGTGGTTTGCTATAGAAAGAGGAGCTGCTCCCGCACTATCCACGGGCTGTAAGGCATATTTGACTAAAAAAATTTGACGGGGAGGGCGGACAACAAGCCTAGGAGAAAGCAGATGCGGGTTTCAGTAAAAGTACCTTTTGCAATGGCTTGCGCGCTGCCTTGGGTTTGCGCGCTGGCGCTGGCCAACGAGTCCCCCAAACGTTGTGAAACGATGGTGTATTCCGCCAACCCCCACTATGCGCCCTACCATGTGCAAACGGGGGCGCATCGGCTGGAAGGTGCCAGTGTGGACTTGCTTGCCAAACTCGTGCCAGAGGGTGTGAAGTTAAAACCAGTTGTTTACCCCTGGAAGCGCGTTTTGGTGATGGCCGAGCACGGTGAAATTGATTTGGTCCTGAGCCTTCGCAAAACGGCGGAGCGAGAAACGTACTTGGCATTCACCGCCGTGCCGTCGTTTCCAAATCCGATTGCTGTTTTTGTGCGAACGGCCAACAAATTTCCCTACCAAACATGGGCCGATTTGAAGCACAAACGCGGGGCCATCAGCCTGGGCGACAGGTTGGGCGGCGGATTTGATGAATACTGGCCCAAGGAATTAGAGATTCTGGAGCGTGGCACCGTGGATGAGAATTTTCGACGTCTTGAGGGGGGCCACATCGACTATTTCATCACCAGTCAATTTGCGGGCGTCGCGTCGCTGAGAGCCCGCCAGGGCGGCTCCAAGATTACCTACCTGAAGCCACCCATCACGGAAGAGGGCTTGTATTTTGGGTTCAGCAAAAAATCGCCCTGTGCCGCGCTCCTCGCGCAGTTCGACCAGAGATTGTCGGCGATGGAAAAGAACGATGGCCTTCGAACGATCTTGAACAAGCACCTGGGTGAAGCGCAACATTAGCGCTACCAGCCTGTGGCTGCCTTTGCACCGGCTGTGGGGCAGACTACCTTGAGTGCGCGTGTGGCGGCAAAACCCTTTTTGGGTGCGAGATTGCTATACAAATAGGAGCTTCTCCCGCACTATCCACGGCCTGTAGGGCCTATTTGGCTCGCAGGTTTAACTCCAGCCGCACCCCCCAGGAAATGCCGACGCAATCCCTCCGTGTCGAGGGTGCGGGCGCGCTTCCTTTTCAATGCCTACCCTACCCAAGTACATTTTTGAAATACTGGTTTCTACTTAGTGAACCACTGTTTCAAAACAAATGGATGGTGCTACAGTATCAACGAAACAAGGTTCCGTAGACATTAAAAGGCCGCAGTATGCATTGCTTTGAAGGTAGTTCCGCCCCGTGTGCGTAGGCGACGCCTTCATTGCGCCAGACACCATCACCGGCCAATCATCAACCCGAGGAGACATATCCATGAAAAGCAAAGCACTCAAAAAAAACCTGAGTTGCCAATTGGCGCTCAACGGCATTGCGATTGCCGTCGTTGCTCTTGCTTCCCAGGCGCAGGCACAGGCACAGACACAGACACAGACACAGACCGCTGGCGTGCTGGAGCTTGTGCAAATCACCGGCTCGGCCATCAAGCGAGTGGCCGGGGAAGCTGCCTTGCCGGTGTCGGTCATCACCGGCGCCGAGCTGGAGGCGCGCGGCCACACGGAGCTGAAGGACCTGGTGCTGGAAATGCCGCAATCCCTCTCGCTGGGTACCAACACGGGCGCAGCCGGCCCCATGCTGAATTTGCGCGGCTTGGGTGCGATGCGCACCTTGACGCTGTTGAACGGCCGGCGCATGGCCAACGAGCCTTTGCAAGACCAGTACGTGAGTGTCAATGTCATTCCTCGCATGGCGCTGGCGCGCGCCGAAACGCTGCGCGACGGTGCCTCGTCGATGTACGGATCCGACGCAATTGGTGGGGTACAGAACTTCATTACGCTGAATTCATTCAATGGATTTAAAATCAAGGGCGAGTTGACCCAGCCGCAAGCAGCATCCGGTGGGACCCGAGCGGTCGGTCTGATTGCAGGCTTTGGGGACCTGAACGCCGATGGCTGGAACATCTATGCGTCTCTCGACAAACAACGCAAGTCTGTCATTTTCAAGAGTGATCGCCCCAGCTTGCTTGACCCCGAAGTATTGAAGACCCTGGGCATAGGCCTGACCCCTGTAAACAAAGACCCCAATCCGACCGCCAATTTCGGATTCGCCCGGACCGCCAACTCAAACTACAACCCGAGCTTTGCCACTGGTTGTCTGGCCCCCTACTCATTGCCTACGTTGGGTGCGGGTAGTGTTGCAGCTACGCCCTCCTACGCGAACGCGGGCTGCTACCGCAATCCGGACTACTTCGATGCCATGACCGACGGCAGTGAAATCACCAATCTCTACGGCAAGGCGAGCCTGAACATCGGCACCGCGCACAAGCTTGCGCTGGAGTTGCTGCACTCTAGCTTTAACGTAGAAAAGTACCGTGGAATGCAGGTGCCTAGTAGCACCAACGCGTTCACCACTTACAGCATGCCCTCCACCAGTAAGTATTACCCCGGCGCTGGTATCACCCCTGCGGTAAAAGTTGTCGGCAGCAACACGGGTGCCAACAGCCCAGCAATATTCATCGACCCCACCAAGACGCCCGGCACCGTCAGCAATTTGGCGATGAACAACCGCGCCATCTACTTCGTGTGGGGGCCAGGCGAGCTGGGCTCGGCCTACCGCAACGATATGCAGATCAATGACCGCATCGTCTTGAGCGCGGAAGGTACTGTCAACAAGTGGGACTACCGCGTCGGCCTGAACCATGGCCACTCCACACGCGATACCAGAGCGGGCGGCGGCTACATCCTGTATAGCAAGGCGCAGGAAGGCTTCACCAATGGCATTCTGAACCCCTTCGGTGCCCAGGATGCCGCAGGCCTCGCCTATTTGAAGGACATCGAGCTGGATGACTACACCTACCGCATCAATGAAGCATTCAATCAAAGTGTCGACGTGACGGTGACACGTGAGTTGATGAACCTCGCAGGTGGCCCACTGACCATGGCGTTGACGGCTGAATTGCGTCGCGACTCCGCCAAGGTGACCGCCGCACCGATCGACTACGTCACCACCATCGATAGCGCAGGCATTGTCACCAGGCAGGACATTGTTGGCGAAGTTGCAAGCGGCGTGGACCGCACGCTCCAGCGTGATATTCGCTCAGCGGTGATGGAGTTCGAGGCGCCAGTCACAAAGACGCTTACCTTCAACGCGGCTGTTCGCTCCGACACCTACAGCGACTTGAAGACGACCACCGTCAACCCTAAACTTTCGGTGCGCTACCAGCCGGTGACGCAGCTGGTGTTGCGGGCATCGGCAAACACAGGCTTCCGCGCACCGTCCATCATGGACATCCAGAACCCGACCCCGGAGATCAAGACCTTCACGTTTGATGACCCAGTGTTGTGCCCGAGTGCCACCCCGCTAGTTACAAACACGGGTACGCCGGTCAGTGGTTACACCGCCGCTCAGGTATGCAATGTGGTGTATAACGTCCAGACCAAGTCCGCCGATAACAGCTTCTTGAAGCCTGAAACGTCGAAAGGATGGACCATCGGTGCCGCCTTCGAGCCGATGAAAAACATGCTGATCACGGTCGACTACTGGAACATCAAGATGGACGAGGTGTTAGGCGCACTGTCCTACCTAGAGGTCTTGCAAAATCCGTCCAAGTATTCTGCCAACATTTTCCGCAAGGGTGACGGTACGCTCGACTACATCGTTGCCAGCCAGGCCAACCGCGGCATGATGGACATCAGCGGCGTAGACATTTCGGCCAACTACAAGTTCCCCGCCACCAGCGCAGGCACTTTCAGTGTGCAACTCGACGGCACCTTCTACGATCAGTACACCTTCACCACCGAAAAGGGCGGGGTCGAGCTGCAGAACATAGGCATCATCACCAACGATACCCGCTATGGCGGCGTCACAACCAATGCCAACCTGGCCACCATGCCGCAGCTGAACTTCCGCTGGAAGCACACCATGTCGTTGGCATGGCGCAACGGCCCGTGGAAAGCACAAATCTCGCAGCGCTTTAACACTGGCTTGCATGATCTCACCCCGCGTGCTGGGGCTACGGATACAGCTGTCAAGCCTTACAGCGAATACAGCGTCGGCGGCACCTACACCGGCATCAAGAACCTGAAGCTGGGCATGTCCATCAACAACCTGTTCAACGTCACCCCAATGACGACGGCTAACTCTGCGTACACAGCGGGCTACATTACGAGCGCGGCAGACGTCACCGGCCGGGCTTACAAGTTCACCGCCGAATACGAGTTCTAAACAACACCAGCGGCATCCTGCTCTACGCCAATATCTACATGTGGAGTTGTACTTGGCCGACAACTTAGCCACAGACGCGCGCGGAGCGGCGGTACCGCAAGTGGGAAGCAAAGCCGGGACCACCGCCCGCACCATTGCCAGCGCAAACCACATTGCCAAGCCGCGAGTAAAGAGTGCACATGCCTATTCCTTTTAAGTCCTCGCGCCTTGCCTATACTTTTCTCGCGGCTTTGATGCCGCACTCCGCGCATGCGTCCGATTTTCCGCCCAGGGTGTGCGACGTGCGGTCCTTTGGGGCCAATGGCAATCAGCAGGCTATTGCACTGAGCACGAAGTTCATCCAGGCGGCCATAGATGCGTGTGCTGCTGCAGGCGGTGGAACTGTCGAACTCCCGGCGGGCAATTACCTCAGCGAACCCCTGGTGCTCAAGAGCAACATTCGTTTGCACCTAGCGAAGGATGCCATCCTCATTGCCACCACCGATGAGGCCAGTTTTCGCGTTGCGCCCGACAAGGAGCGCCCCGTCCTCGGTGGTGGCTGGCTGCCTTTCATCAGCGTGCCAGACGCGCAGAACGTATCCATCAGTGGTGAAGGAATAATAGACGGTCAAGGCGCAGTCTGGTGGGAGCGTTGGCGGGCAGATGTCCGCGCCAATCCGTCCAACCCCACCGTCCGACGCGTCACGAATCGGCCACGGCTGATTACGGTTTCCAACAGCCGGAATGTATTGATAGAGGGCGTCAACCTGGTCAACTCGCCCAGCTTTCACATCGTGCTGCGAAATTCAGAAGACATTGACATTACCCGGACACGCATCACCGCACCGCGACACGCACCCAATACCGATGCCATTGACCCAACGAATAGCCGCAACATCCGGATTACCTACAACACCATTGACTGCAATGACGACCATGTGGCGATCAAGGCCGAAAAACCGGATCCCAAAATCCCCGAAGGCGTGGTGAGCAACATCTACATTGCGCACAACACCCTCCTGCAGGGACGCGGAATTTCCATTGGGAGCGAAACATCGGGCGGTGTGCGTGGCATTCTGGTGGAACACAATACCTTTGTGGGCTCCATGTACGGCTTGCGCATCAAAAGTCCGCGAGGAAAGGGAGGGCCGGTTCGGGATGTCGTATACCGCGATATCACCATGACCGACGTTGCGGTCCCGCTGGTGTTTTCTGGCTATTACGAAGGCACGCCGACGAATCAAGCCGCAGTGGACAAGATGCTTGCGGCGGGTGGTTTTGTGGTGGGTGACCAAATTTACCCACCCGAAACCGACGAAGCGCAGGCATTCCAAAGTGCAGGCACACCGCGCTTTGTCGGTGTCACGATCAGCAACCTGCGATCCACAGGTGCGAGCAAATCAGCGGGCTACTTCGTTGGACTGCCCGAAGCTGCCATCGCCGATTTTGTGATGGAGAATGTGCATATTGAAGCTGACACCGGCTTGCTTGTGCGCAACGCACACATCAAAGCCAAGGGTTTGCAAATCAAAGCCAGACAGGGGCCGCCCATTCTGTTGCAACGTGGCGGCGAAGTGACCGCTACAGAATAGTCGGGCGACGCTGCATGGCACTGGGATTTGGAACTACGTGGCTCCAACGCGCATGCAGGGCTGCGACTACTATGGCGCTGCTCCTGAACATGAACTCTGTTGAATCCGCCACGCTGGTCTACGTTTCCAATGCCGACAGCCAGGAAATTTCGGTACTGGAATTGATCCCGTCTAGCGGGACTTTGCGTGCTGTACAAACACTTGCGGTGGGCGGCCTGGTCATGCCATTGGCAGTGAGCCCGGACAAGCGCTTTTTATACGCTGCCATGCGTTCGGAACCCTACCGTGTCGTCTCCTATGCCATCGACGCTTCGACCGGGAGGCTGCGCCAACTGGGCGAGGCGCCCTTGGCAGACAACATGGCCAATATCGATACCGATGCGACGGGCCGCTGGTTGTTTTCCGCATCGTATGCGGGTAGCAAAATTTCCGTCAACACCATCGGCGCAGATGGGATCGTGGGCGTCGTCCATCAGACACTGCCTAGCTTGCCAAAGGCTCACGCTATTCACAGCGACGCCGCAAACCGATTTGTAGTGACCGCCAGCCTGGGCGGTGACACCTTGTCGGTTTGGCAGTTTGACGCAACGCAAGGCCTTTTAGCACCGCATACGCCAGCGCATGCGGGTACGGGGCTCCACTCGGGGGCGCGGCACTTTGCCTGGGACCGCAGACAAAAGTACCTTTACGTGCTCAACGAGCTGGATGCGTCGGTCGTGGTTTTTGCCTGGAGCAGCGGCCTGGGCACGCTGCGTGAACTGCAACGTATTTCAACGCTTGCTACAGAATGGGATGGCAGACCCAGTGCCGCAGATATTCACCTCTCACCCGATGGAAAATTTCTCTATACGTCGGAGCGCGTCACCAGCGCGATCGCGGCCTTTCAGATTGAGCAGCACAGTGGTTTGTTGACAAAACTGGGCCACGTCGCCACCGAAAAAACCCCGCGCAGTTTTGGAATAGATGCTGAAGGGAAGTTTTTGGTAGTTGCCGGACAGCATTCGAACAGCGTGTCCGTGCATCCCATTGGTACAGCCACGGGCCTCCCTGGCTCACCCAAGCGTTTTGCCGTGGGAAAGAACCCGAGCTGGGTTCAGATCCTCAACCTCCCTTGATGCGGCCAGGGTCGAAAGTTAGGGTCGAACGTGGATTGGACGGCCCCCAAAGCCAGTGTGTCGGCCCCATGCTGCCGCGCCTCCTTGACGCAGCGCTTTCCGGCGTCTTGAGGGGGGGACTTATCGACTATTTTGCCCCGTCAATTGCTGTGTGCAATATCACGCAAGTTACTTTTCAACCAGAAACCGATAGTCACCCTTGGTACCGGCCGGAACCATGGCATGCGGCAAAGGTTTTCCTGCGTACAGCGGCACGACGTCTACAGGCATTGCGTTAATAGGGTCAGTCGCCCTAAAAACGTAAAGCAGCTGCTGGCCCTTTATCGCAGCATATTGAGAGGGAATAGGTAGCGGCTGATATTGACCTATGCTAGACATCCAGCGTGGTCGACCATAGCTCCTAAGGCCTTGCAGGTTGGGATACACGATCTGCAGATCGTACATAGCGGCTTTTTCGTCCAGCAAGAGTGAGCGCCCATCTTGGCCCATCAATATGACGGGTTGGGCAGTCTCCGCAGGTATTTTGCGAAGTATGTGCTCATAGAGCTTTGGGTCACGTTCGTTCCGACGTTGCCCATACCAAGTGGTTTGGTCAATCGATAAGGGGTCGTGTCCCGTCAGGCGCTTCAGTTGAGCAGCCATTTTGCTGCCATCAGCGTCACCTTTGGAGGCAGGCAATTTTTGCGCGTGCCCATACCCAACATAGACAAAGAGCTTGGCAGACGGGTTCAGCTTAAAAACCCTGTCCACGAGATTGGACGCCATTCGCGTCTCTCGCCAATCCGCAGTATTCAGGGTTTGATCCGCATCATCGCGTGGCTCGTAGCTGACAAATTTCCAGCCTGATGCTTTGGCATCAATGAGGAACTTGACATAGGCCGGCTCAGTGCTGTAATACCCAGTCAATGTTTCGACATGCCCAGCCTGAAGCATGTCAGTGGCATCGATACGGAATGTCTCACACGCAAGATAGTCAAAGCCCAGCTTGCGAAGCTCGCGCGCGAGTCGCATCGCGAAAGCCCGATGCATAGGCACATGGTGCGCCTCATTCAGAATGACGATTCGCCTGGAGCGCGCTTGTTCAACAATCGTGCTCAGCGCGTCTTGGACATTGGCGGCATCAAGCTGCGCCAAGTCGTCAGGTGTCGGAGCGGCGGACGAACTCCGTTGGCCCTTAAGCTCATCTTGCTTGTTCCGAAGATGTATGTAGGCGTCGAACTCAGCGATCGCACGGTCTTGATCTCCCGCGTTTGCGAGTGCAGACGCTAGACCTTGTCGAATTCCGAACGTTTCATTGGGGGGATCGGTAGCCTTCGTTTTTTTTAGCTCCAACCGCCACTCTTGGACATTGCTCATCCGGTCCATTTCCAGCTTACTGTTGCGTACCAGAGGGCTTTCTTGTGCAACAGCGGCTGTATGGCCGGTGGACAAAGTGAATGCCAGCGTCAGCAGCGCAATCGAACGCAGCGCTAGGGGTGGGGTGGTAATGTTCGTATTCATAGGACTGCAAAGCCTTAACAGGGGTGGCAGTCAACAGTGCCGCCACCGGCACCGTCAGTATCGCAGGCCAGCTGCGTCGTGGCTAAGTGGGTGCAAGCGGTGAATAGTCTGGGGCTTAGGTGAAGCAATCTGCTATACAAATAGGAGCTGCTCCCGCACTATCCACGGCCTGATCGGCCTATTTGGCTTAAAAATCAAGCACCCTAGAGCTTCAACTCCAACCGCACGCCCCAGTTCAGCCGCGACGGGTTGTTGCTCTCGGTGAACTGGCGTTGCGTGTCGTTCAACGCGGTGTTGGTGCTCAGGTAATCGCGCGGCACAAAGTTGTTCAGCGTAAAGCGTACCTGGGTCTCGCGGTCCACTGACCACAGCACAAAGGCATCGGCCACCACCTTGGTGCCCATGCTGCTGCTCTGGATGTCGCTGATCTGCAGGTCATAGCCCGGCGTGATGTTCAGCGTGCCGCCAAAGCTGATGGGCAGGTTGCGCAGCTTGTAGTCCGCGCCAATATTGGCCGTGCCCTTGGGTTGGCCCTCCAGCCGGTTGTTGGGGCCGGGCACCTGGTCTACCTTGGAATCAAACACGCTCAGATTGGTGCGCAGGGCAATGGGCAGCGCGTCATCCCATAGCTCGTCCAAGCGCACTTTGGCTTCCAGCTCAATGCCTTGGGCGGTGGCATTGCCCAGGTTTTGCGGGCGCGACACCCAGCGTTTTTGGTCGGACCAGGTGACGGTTTCCAGCGCCACCACGCTGCGAATCAAATCGCTGATACGGCGGTAGAAAAAGTTGGCGCTGATCAGGCCGCCCTTGGTCATGTAGTGCTCGTAGGCAATCTCAAAACCACTGGCCAGCTCGGGGTTCAGGTTGGGGTTGCCGGCGCGGTCGGGGCTGCTGATTTCATTGGCCCCGGTGGGGTAGCGCTGCGAGATGCTGGGGCGCGCAATCAGCTCTTGCAGTGACGCGGCCTTGTAGCTGCGCGTCAGGCTGCTGCGCCATTGGTTGCGGCTTGCCTCATCAGGCTTCCAGGTGGCGTGCAGCAGGGGCGTGAGCACGCTGCTGGTGTTGCTGACCGCGTAGTTGGCGCTGTCGCTCTTGGTGGTGATGGCTTCCCAGCGCAGGCCGGCATAGGCCGATATTTGCTTGCTGGGGTTCCATTCGTCTTGCACATAGGTGGCCACACGCTGGCTAGAGGCGTTCACGTCATCACCAAATTCGGTCAGTATCGGCAGGCCGTTTTGCAGGGTGGTGCGGCCCTGGCGGCGCACGCTGCTGTCCGCCTCCAGCCCGCCCACCAAACTATGTTCACTCTCCAGTTGGTAGGACAGTTTGCCGTTCAGGCTCCAGTTGTTTTCGCGGGTGTCGGTGCTGTCGTCGGTCAGGCGAAGCAGGGCGTTGTTGCCGTCCAGTTCGCGGCGTAGGCTGTGCGTGGTGTTGTGGCTGCCGCCTGCGTTCAGGCGTACATCTACCTTGGCGGCATCGTTCACACGCTTTTGCCATTGCAAGTTGGCACGCAGCATATTGAAGGTGCCGCTGCCTTCTGCAGCGGTAGTGGCATAGGGCTGGACAACGGCACCGCCGGGGGCCTGGTCCAACTTGCCCACCGAGCTGGAGCTGCCATTGCCCATGATGGCAATCGGCATGATGGTGAGCGACTCACCTGCGGCCAGGGGTATCTGCACCCGCGCATTCAGGTTCAGGCCCTGGCGCTTATTGAATGTTGTGCCCGTGGCATGTTGGTCGAGAACGATGGCCCCGGTGTTGACATCGGTCCAGAGCGTGCGGCTTTCGCTGTCGTCACGTGAATTTTGGCGGTTCAGCGACGCTGTGAAGGTATAGGGAATGTTCTCGCCAATCTTGTCATTGCGCGTCCAGGACGCATTGCCCGAGGCCTGATCGCCCTCCACGCTGGTGCCCATGCGCACTTCATTGGCTGTTTTCTTCAAGGCTTCTTTCAGCACGATATTGATGGTGCCAGCCACGGCGCGTGCGCCAAATTCGGCGGTGGGGGCGCGCATTACTTCAATGCGCTCTAACTGATCGGGCGGCAGGTTGTCGAGTGAGAAGCCCGGCGGCATGCGTTCGCCGTTGAGCAAAATTTGCGTGTAGCCGCCGCCCATGCCGCGCATGCGCACATCACCACCGCGCCCTGGGCGGCCGCCGGTGGTCACACCGGGCAAGCGCTTCAGCACTTCGCTGACCGAGCTATCACCATAGCGTTCGATCTCCTCTTTGCCAATGACGATACGCGCGGCGGTGGAGGTGCGGCGCTGCTCCAGGTCGGAGTTGTTGCCGGTTACTTCCACGCGGTTGAGCTGGTTGGGGTCTTTGGCCGCTTTGTCATCCGCGGGGGGGCTTTGCACTTGGGGTGTTGCCGGTTTGGCCTCCACTGCAGGCGCGGTGGTCTGGGCCTGCGCGTAACCGCACAGCAGAAACGCAGTGGACACAAGCAGGGGTGACACGCGTTGGTGTTTGTGGTGGGCGGTGGAGTGGGGCATGGGGCTTAGTGGCCGATAGTGGCGCGAAGTAGAGGCTTGATTTTGCCTGCGCTGCGTAAATGCCGTGTTAACGCCAGCCTGCTGTTGGGTGAAAAGGCCGCGTTCAGCGCAGGTGGATTGGGCCATTGCCATGTCATTGCACTAATATCTACTACGAGGAACCCCCACAGAATCCACACCGAGAGGACACCAGGAATGAAGAAACTACAACTTGGGCTTGCAACTTTGTGCGCAAGCCTGTTGCCCGCGCTGACCCACAGTGCCGAATTGCTGGTGCCCGCTGCCGCAGATTTCGCCACGGTCACTTTGAACAACCCCTGGGACATGGCCGACAACAGCGATGTGTACCCCCTGCTGTGGACGCACAACCTGGCGGCGGCCACGGCCACGGGCGGTGTCATGACGGGTACGCCGCGCGACACAGACCCCCATTTTTGGGCGCACTTCCCACAGATTGCACGTACCACGACGACGCTGGACAACCCCTTCAACCCCATCGACGCCAACCGGTTTACCAAGGTGTCGTTTTACATGTGGTTGCCAGAAACCATGACGGTGGGCTCTACCAACGGGCGGATCATGTGGCACTTGGGTGGCGAAAGCGTGGCGCAGTTCGATGTCAGCTACTCAGAGGCCCCCATTTTTCCGGTGTACCCTGGCTGGCACCACTACACCGTAGATTTGAAGGCCATTACCCAGACCAGCTTGCTGGCGGGGCAGCGTTGGTCCGGGCCCTGGGCGGGCCAAGTGTCTGGCATACGCATCGACCCCAGCCTGGGTGCCGCCTTGCCCTTCAAGATTGGCTGGATTCGCCTGGTGGACGGCAGCGATCAAACCTCCAAACTCAGCACACCTCTGGTCAAAACTGCCGCCCTGCGGGTGGCCAGTGACAAATACGCCAAAGACCTGGCTGTGACCACGTTGGCCCGCCAGGCGGATGGTAGTTTTGACTTCGGCAACCTGCCACCCGACACCTACAAAGTGGCACCTCTGTCGGATGAGGACTACACGCTCGCCGTGCGGGGTGCCGCCTGGAATATGGCCAGCGTCAACGATTTCAACTGGGCATCGCGCAGCGGTTGGGTGAACGAGGGCATCAGCAATGGCAAGTTTCAGGGGGCCACTGCCAACGCCGACCCGTATTTGCTGATGGACATTCCGGGTGACAAACCGGTGGATGCGAGCAAATACCGCTACATGCGCATCAAGATGGATGTGTCATCCGTACCCGCGCAAGAAGCCGGGCTTTTGGTCTGGTGGGGCAGTAAGCCGGCAGACTTTAGCGGTGGCAACAGCGGCTTCATCCCGATTCAGGTGGGTGAAAAAGAGTATGTGATCGACATGGGTTCCAAAGCCGGATGGGCGGGCATGATCAAAGCCCTGCGCATTGACCCGCTCAATGGCCCGAATGCGGGCAGCGGTGTAACGGTCAAGATATCCAGCGTGCGCCTCACCAAAACCGCCACCAGTGAGCTGGAGGCGGTGACGTATCTGGCCGACACCGTCAGGGTGAATCCTCCACCTCAGGTCACCTTGCTGGCTCCGTCCTTCTTTAGCGGCAATGACTATGCGCGCACGGTGTTGGGGCGGTCTTGGGATATGAAGGACACGTTTTCCACGCCCAACTACGCTAACTTGCTGAACGCAGATTTTGTAAAGTCCATACCGGACTTGGGCCTGACGGGTAACTTCTTCCGGGGGGTGTCCCAACCAGCAGCAGGCGGAGCGACCGAAGGTGACCCGGCGGTGTTTTTCACGTTTCAGCAAAACGCCAAACCCATCGATGCAAGCCGCTTTCGCCTGATGCGGGTGCGCATGTACGTGCCCTTTGACTCTGCGGATCAGAATGAACTGACGGTGGGGGCCGTCGCGAGGCTTAGCTGGAAAGAAACGGATTTCAACTCCTTTGTCACTTATGACATGCCGCTACTGCCGGGCCTGCGCGATATCTGGGTGGATATGCCCAAGGTGCGCGTGGAAGGCAATACCGGCGTGTGGGGTGCTGAGCTGATTCGCTATTTGCGCATTGACCCGTTTGAATTCCGACCCTCCCGGCCCTTTTACTTAGGGGGGGCCAGCCTGCACACCTTGCCCACGGTTTCCAGCGTGTTGCCACTCTCTATTTCACTGGCTGGCCATCCCAACGCCAAGTTCACGGTGCGGGTCTACATCGACGATGTTGAGGTGCAAAAGACGCAAGACTTGCGCACGGGTCTGGCTGGCTTGGATGTAGCGCTGGGCTCGGTGAGCGCGGGCCAACACACTTTGAAGGTGTGTGCAGAAGACGGCCTGAACCAAGGGTGCACCACGCTGGCGGTGCCCTTTGTGCGCACCAACGATGCGGCTGCCGTCAGCACCACTGATGCGGAGAGCCTGTTCGCGTGGGTAGAGGCGCTGGCCCCCGGCTTG
This sequence comes from Burkholderiales bacterium PBB3, assembly GCA_002256115.1. Taxonomy (GTDB): domain Bacteria; phylum Pseudomonadota; class Gammaproteobacteria; order Burkholderiales; family Burkholderiaceae_C; genus Allorhodoferax. Next base: position 25,558 of record NKIK01000004.1, on the reverse strand, counting down.
CTCAAACCCAACGGTGAGGCCTCTGGCGATATAGCCGGTTTTTATGCGCGCTGCTACGCCCAATCCGGGCAGTGCATCGCGGTGAAGGACAACCGCACTTACTACTTTGATGGCAAAGCCCTGGTCGACTTCGGCAGCAGCAGCCCCCTCATTGCCCAGGCCAAGGCGGCTGGATTTTGAAAACCACCCAACACTGGATAGCGGCGCTTGTTGCGTCAGTCGGCCTGTTGGCGTGCGGAGGGGGCGGCGGTGGCTCCAGCGTCGTTGCGCCACCTACGCCGGTCAAACTGGTAGGCGAGATATTCTCCAAAACCAATGAGTTTGCGAGCTCGGAATTGCAGTTCACGGCGGGCTACACCGGCAACGTTTCGGTATCTCGCGCGCTGCAGGCGGCGGGCAAGCAAAACCTGTTGGATTTGTTGTTTATGTTCGCGCCCGGCACCGCGCAGGGCAACCCGCGCACCAGCATTGCGCCCGACGCCGAGCAGCGGCTCATCCAATACGCCAAAGACAATGCAGACCTGCTGACCCCTGGCATCCGGGTGCTGGTGGCCGATGAGGTGTATTGGAACCCCGCAGCACCCACCGACAGCGTGGACGCTCTGCAAGCCCAGTTGACGGCGCTGAATGCGGCCGTTGCCTTGGTCCGCAAACACATTCCACAGGCCTCCGTGGGCATCACCGTGACCCCCTATGCCGCCTTCGGCAAACCCAATACCCTGGAGTTCATCAAGCGGGCCATTGCACTGGTGAACTGGGTGGGTACTGACCCGTATTGGTTTGGCGAACCCACGGATATTGCGAAGCTGAACGATTGGTCTCGCACCTTCCACGCGCTGGCCAAGCAAGCCAACCCGCAGGTAGAAACCTGGTTTATCGCCCAGGCGTTCAAAGAGAAGGCCTGGGACACCACCTTGTTCAACGGCTTCATTGCGACACAGCTGGGCTACGCTGACCAATACGACCACATCATTTTCTTCGGCTGGCAGTTTGTGTCCGAGATCGACCTGAGCACGGCAGGTGCCAACTTTGCCCCCGAGACCAAGCGGCTGTATCAGAAGTATTTGAAGAAGTAACTGCGTGCCCAATACGGCTTCTGGGCCGTGGATAGTGCGGGAGCAGCTATGAAATTTATAGCGAATGGCGCGAACGCCGGGCCTCCAGGCAGCTCTAGTGCCAATTCCAGCCCTGCTGGTATTTAACAAACAACTCGCGTTTTGCTGCTTGCCCCGAATCTTGCGCCCAGGAGGTTCCCAGGCTCCAGCCGCGCAGGGCTCCGGACCTGGCCAGCCAAGCTAGCGTGGCAATACGGTGTGTGTTCTCGCTGGCAGGCAAGTGGGCGTCGGCGCTGCGGCTAAAGTTTTGTTTTTGAATCACTAGCCGCACCGCCTGCTCGGGGTTTAAGTGCAGCACCAGCTTGGTTTGGGCGCTGCCTTCGTCCAGCGCCGCGCCACCTTGCGGGCCCTGAATCCGGCCGATGCTGGCGCGTTGCTCCAGCTCCAGGCCCCAGGGGCCCAAGGTGTCGCGCCAGGTGATTTGCGTGTTGGCGCTGTAGCCTTGGCCGACGCGATCGGCTTCCACGTCCACACGCTCACCCAGGGTCGCCTCCAGGCTCACAAAGGTGAGGCGCGGACCGGGGTGTGCAGCGCCTCCCAACAAGAGACTGCGTGGTTGGTGCACGGTGCCACCAAAGCGGGTGCGCGTGCGGTCCAGATTCAGGTACACCCAGCCTTCGGTCTCTGCCGGGTTCATGATCCACATGCCGGGCTGCAATAGTTCGCTGGCAAGCTGGGCGTGCTTCACGCCGGTGCTGGCATCTTCCAGCGCACGGGTCTGGGTGGCGCGCAGCAAAAGTTCCCAGGCGGCGATGGACGGGTGTTCGGTATGCACCAGGCGGGTCAGATCCACGGTGCTGCGCTGAATGCCGGACTGGGGCACAAAGCCGTTGTCATTGACAAAGCGCGGGCTGATCTGCTCCCAATGCGCCGTCCAGCGCCAATCGTTCCCCCGGTGCCGCCAGCTCAGCCATGCGGCCGAACCTGCTTGCACTGGCCCCTTGGCCAAGGCTTGCCCCGTCGTGTCTATGCCGGTGGGCAGCGCGGTGGAATCGTTGCTAAACAGCAGGTGGCCGCGGATTTGGTTCACATCATTCAGCTCCATCTGACCATCGACGCCCGCAACCTGGGTGGCAATGCCATCGCCCCATTCGCGTGCGCTGAAGATGGCTGCCAGAGAGGCCTTGTCGGTGAGCTGGCTACGGTGCCTGGCAAACACTACGCTGGATGGCTGGGTCACGGCAAAGCTGGTGGTGCCGAAAGCGTTGGGGCGCAGCACCAGGCCACCCCCGTTGTCACGTAGCGCCAAGGCCGTGGCCTCCGAATCATTGCCCCGGTAGGTGGCGCGCAGCCCCCAGCGCGGGTCGGCAATCGCTCGACTGTAGAAGGCCAGCAGGCCGCGCGACACGCCATGGTCGGGCGGAACTTGACCCACCACATCGCTGCTTTCCAAAAAGAAGGTGCGCTTCTCGGTTTGGAATAGTGCGAAGCGGGTGTTGCCCGAGAGCTGCGGTTCATCCAGTTCTACCTGGGAGAAATCGGGCCGCAGCATGGCATCCACGACCCAATCGGCGCGGGGCCGCCATTGCAGTTCCAGGCCCAGATCGGCCGTGGTGTCGCGGGTGCCAGCACCATCGTCCAGCGTTCTGTAGGTGCCCTCGGCGCGCACGCGCAAGTGCTGCTGTTGGTCGAGCTGCGCGCGCAAAGGCCCATCTTGGTCAAAGCGTTGCAATTGCATTAGCAGGTGGGGCTGGTTGCGGTCCAGGGGCGTACTGGCAAAGGCCATGCTGGCCTCGCGCGGCACCCGGCGCGTCACCATCAGGCCCCAGGGCAGCTTGCCATTCAGGGGGTAGCGCATCACCGACAGGGGCCAACGCAGCTCTACGCTGTAGCCATCGGGCAAGCGTTGCGTGGCGACTTCGATGTCCAAATAGTCCGGTGTTGCATCCTCTTCGCCCTCGGATGCGCTGTAGATGCCATCGGCAACAGAGCCCGCCGCATTCACGCGCACAAACTGGGCCACTTCCGATCGGCCGTTGGCATCCAGCCAGACGGTGACCGCATCCTGGTCCGGGAATATTTGGTCTCTGCGCGCCAGCGGTGCCCGAATGTCGGCGGGCTGGGGGTCCCAGGCGCGAATGCCAAACACCAGGGCTCCGCGCTCCATGATCACCCGCACTTCGGTGCGATATGGCCCCACGTCGTTTTGCGTGTCGGGGCGAAAGCGCCGAAAAGTGGTGTGGGGTGTCGTGGTGGCCCAGGCCGCATCGTTCAGCGCACCGTCAATGCGGATGGCGGGCGCATCGGATGGCAGGGCCGTCAGCGGCATGGGCAATGCCTGCGCTGACCCGACGGCGGGCAGCAGCAGGGCTAGCAACAACAAGATTCCAAGAAGGAGGGGCATAGGGAGAATCTTAAGCAAAAAAAGGCCCGATCAAGTCGGGCCGAGTCGGTTTGGGGTGGGGTGCGATCACACTTCCTGGTGGTATCGCGTGACGCGTTCCACTTCATTCTTGGAGCCCAAAATCACGCTCACGCGTTCGTGCAATTTGGTGGGCACGATATCGAGAATACGCTCTTTGCCATTGGTGGCCGCGCCACCGGCTTGCTCTACCAGCCAGCCCATGGGGTTGGCTTCGTACATCAGGCGCAGCTTGCCGGGCTTCTCGGGCTCGCGTTGGTCCCAGGGGTACATGAAGACGCCGCCGCGGGTCAGGATGCGGTGCACATCGGCCACCATGCTGGCAATCCAGCGCATATTGAAGTCTTTGCCGCGCGGGCCTTCTTTGCCCTGCAGGCATTCGTCGATATAGCGTTTCACGGGTGGGGCCCAGTGGCGCATATTGCTCATGTTGATCGCAAATTCCTTGGTGTCCTCGGGAATCTTCACGTGCTCTTGCGTCAGCACAAACGAGCCTTGCTCGCGGTCTAGCGTAAACATGGCTACACCATCGCCCACGGTCAGCACCAGGGTGGTTTGGGGGCCGTACACGCAGTAGCCAGCCGCCACTTGTTTAGCGCCCGCCTGCAAGAAGTCTTGCTCAGACACGCCCACACCCTCGGGCTTTACCAACACACTGAAGATAGTGCCGATGCTGACGTTCACGTCGATATTGCTGGAGCCATCCAGCGGGTCAAACATCAGCAGGTATTCGCCTTGCGGGTAGCGGTTGGGTACCACGTAGATGCCTTCCATTTCCTCGCTGGCCATGGCCGCCAAATGGCCACCCCATTCATTGGCTTCAATCAAGACCTCGTTGGCAATGATGTCGAGCTTCTTCTGGATTTCACCCTGGATGTTTTCGCTCTCTGCAGTACCCAGCACGCCACCCAGTGCACCTTTGTTCACCGCCAAGCTGATGCTTTTGCAGGCGCGTGCTACCACCTCCAGCAATAGGCGTAATTGCGAAGGAATCAGGCCGTCGACGCGTTGGTGTTCGACGAGGTAGCGGGTGAGGGAGATTTTTTGGGACATGTGCTTACTTAGATAGGGTCGCCGCCGGGCCGCCCCAAGGCGACCACGGCCCCCTTGGGGGGCAGCGTATTACACGAAGTGAAGAGCGTGGGGGCCATCTAGTCGGCCAGGGCGCGGTCAACCACTTCACGCACATCGCTGCTCAAGTCGCTCTTGGCAGCCACGCGGGACAGCGCTTCGCGTGCGGCACTGCGGTAGGGGTCGGCCAGCTTCTTCCAGCGGTCTAGCGCGCGCGCCAGGCGGGCAGCGACTTGCGGGTTAATGCCGTCCAGCTCAATCACGCGCTCAGCCCAGAAGACGTAGCCCGCCGCATCCTGGCGGTGGAAGCCGCCGGGGTTGGCGTTGCAGTAGCTGAAGATCAGGCTGCGTGCCCGGTTGGGGTTGCGCAGGTTGAAGTCAGGGTGGCTCAGCAGTTGGCGCACTGCGGGCAGCACCTGGCCACCGCGGTCGGGCGTGGCCGCCTGCAGTGCAAACCATTTGTCGATCACCAGCTCTTCGCCCTTGAACAGCGCGTGGAAGCTGGCCAGTGCCTGCGTGGCCAGCGTGTGGCCGCTGCCCACCAGGGCTTGCAAGGCGTTGAAGCGGTCGGTCATATTGCTGGCGTCTTTGAAGCGCTGCAGCGCCTTGCCGGGCCACACCGGGTCACCGCTTTGGGTGGCTGCTAGGCACAGATTGAACAGAGACATCCCCACCAGTGCGCGGCGGCCACTGGAGACGGAATCGGGCGTGTAGGCACCTGGCGTTTGGTGCGTCTCAAACGCCCATTGCCAATCGGCATGCAAGGCGGTGGCCAGTTGCACGCGCATGGCTTCGCGCACCGCGTGGATGCGCTGCGGGTCCACCACCGGCATCTGCTCGGCGATATAGGTTTCAGACGGCAGGGTCAGCACCAAATCCTTGAAGGCTGCATCCAGCGTGGGGTGGCGCAAGACACTGCGCATGGCATCCAAATAAGCATCATTCAGTACGCTAGGGCTCATGGAATCTGCGGGAGCAGCTATCGCATTGATAGCAAGACGCAACGCCAGACGTTGCCCGGCTTCCCAGCGATTGAAAGGATCGTTGTCATGCGCCAGCAAGGTGAGCAGCTGCGCATCGGTGTAGTCGTAGTCCAGCACCACGGGGGCCGAGAAGCCACGCAGTATGGACGGAACAGGCTCTTCCGCCACGCCAGTGAAGGTGATGGACTGCGTGGGGTTGGTCACCACCAGCACGTGGCTGCCGGTGCTAGTTTCCACACCGCCGCGCACCTGCAAGGGCAGGGCCGCGCCGCTGCTACCCACCAGGCCGAGCTTGACCGGGATCACAAAAGCTTCCTTGGTGCTTTGGCCCGCCGTGGGCGCGCAGCTTTGGGTGAAGGTGAGCGTGTAGGTTTGTGCGGCCGCGTCGTATTCGCCCTGGCCCGCCAAACGTGGCGTGCCCGCCTGGCTGTACCAGCGCTTGAACTGCGGCAGCAAGCGCGCCAGCGCTGACTTGGGGTTGGCATCGGCAATGGCTTGGGCAAAGTCATCGCAGGTCACGGCCTGGCCGTCAAAGCGCTCAAAGTACAGCTTCATGCCCTTGGCAAAGCCGGTGCGACCCAAGGGATCTTCGGCACCTTCCGACGCCAGCGTTTGCATCATGCGCACCACTTCCGACCCTTTTTCATAGATCGTGACGGTGTAGAAGTTGTTGATCTCGATGTAGCTGTCAGGCCGCACCGGGTGCGCCATCGGGCCTGCATCCTCGGGGAACTGGGCGGTGCGCAGCACGCGCACATCTTCAATGCGCTTGACGGCGCGGGCCGACGTGCTGGCACACATATCCTGGCTGAATTCCTGGTCGCGGAAGACGGTCAGGCCTTCCTTCAGGCTGAGTTGGAACCAGTCGCGGCAGGTGATGCGATTGCCGGTCCAGTTGTGAAAGTATTCGTGGCCGACCACGCTTTCAATGCCATCAAAGTCGGCATCGGTGGCGGTGGCCTGGCTGGCCAGCACGTACTTGGTGTTGAAAATGTTCAGGCCCTTGTTCTCCATCGCGCCCATATTGAAGTCGCTGGTGGCAACAATCATGAAGCGCTCCAGGTCCAGCGGCAGGCCAAATCGGGCTTCGTCCCAAGCCACGGAGGCCATCAGCGAGTTCATCGCGTGTTCGGTCTTGTTTAGGTCGCCGGGTCGGACATAGACCTGCAGCAAATGTTCCTGGCCATTGCGTGCGGTGATGCGCTGTTCACGCGCCACCAGGGTGCCGGCTACCAGTGCAAACAGGTAGCAGGGTTTCTTGTGTGGATCGACCCACTTGGTAAAATGCCGGCCGTCTTCGAGCTTGCCTTCTTCGACCAGGTTGCCATTGCTCAGCAACACCGGGTATTTGGCTTTGTCTGCACGCAGGGTTACCGTGTACATGGCCATCACATCGGGGCGGTCCAGGAAGTAGGTGATGCGGCGAAAGCCCTGGGCTTCACACTGCGTGAAGAAGGAGTCGTTGCTCACATACAAGCCGCTCAGGCTGGTGTTTTTGTTGGGAGCACAGGTGGTGAAGATTTCCAGATCAAAAGCGTCCGTGCCCTCGGGCAAGTTCTCCAGCACCAGTTGCTTGCCTTCGATCTTGAAACTCGTGCCCTGGCCATTGACCAGCACACGCGCCAGATTCAGTTCCTCGCCGTCCAGCTTCAGCGGCTGGGCGGGCACTTGCGGGTTGCGGCGCAAGCGCATTTTGTTCAGCACACGGGTCTTGGCCGGGTCTAAATCAAATGACAAATCGATGGTATCGATCCAATAGGCCGGCGCGGTGTAGTCAGCGCGGTGAATGACGGTGGCGGGGCCTGGCCCCTCTAGCAATGCGAACATGCTTTTTCTCCAGATACTTTGTAAATCTTGTGGATGGGTGGCGACAAGCGGGCGCTAAATGCCTTGCTTGAGTGAGGCTTGGATGAATATATCCAAGTCACCGTCCAGCACCTTTTGGGTGGCGGACACTTCCACGTTGGTGCGCAGGTCTTTGATGCGGCTGTTGTCCAGCACGTAAGAGCGAATCTGGTGCCCCCAGCCCACATCGGTTTTGGTGTCTTCCAGCTTTTGCTGGGCTTCTTGCTGCTTGCGCAGTTCAAAGTCATACAGGCGTGAACGCAGGCGTTTCCACGCCACATCACGGTTGCTGTGCTGGCTGCGGCCGTCTTGGCACTGCACCACGATGCCGGTGGGGATGTGGGTCAGGCGCACGGCTGAGTCGGTCTTGTTGATGTGCTGACCACCCGCGCCGGATGCGCGGAAGGTGTCGGTGCGCACGTCGCTAGGGTTGATCTCGATTTCAATCGAGTCATCAATCTCAGGGTAGACAAAAATGCTGGCGAAACTGGTGTGGCGTCCGCCGGACGAGTCGAAGGGCGACTTGCGCACCAGGCGGTGCACGCCGGTTTCGGTGCGCAGCAGGCCAAAGGCGTACTCGCCTTCAATCTTGATGGTCGCGCCTTTGATGCCCGCGGTGTCACCCGCCGATTCGTCTTCAATAGTGGTCTTGAAGCCCTTGCGCTCGGCGTATTTCAGGTATTGGCGCAGTAGCATGCTGGCCCAGTCGCAGGCTTCGGTGCCACCGGCGCCGGCTTGAATATCCAAAAAGCAATTCAGTGGATCGGCCGGCTTGTTGAACATGCGGCGGAATTCCAGTCCTTCGATGATGGCCTTGAGCTTGGCGGTCTCGCCCTCAATCGTCATCAGGCCAGCTTCATCGCCTTCTTCCTTGCTCATCTCGTACAACTCGGCGTTGTCGGACAGCTCGCTTTCCAATTCGGTGATGGTGACCACCACGCCCTCTAAGGCTTTTTTCTCTTTGCCCAGCTCTTGGGCTTTCTTGGGATCGTTCCAGACCGTGGGGTCTTCTAGGGATGCGTTAACGGTGCGCAGGCGCTCGGTCTTGGCATCGTAGTCAAAGATACCCCCGAAGCTCTTGCGTACGCGCACTCAGATCGCTGAGTTGGGTGCCGATCAGGTTGATGCGTTCTACTTCCATGGTGCTGTCCTATTGGGTGATATCTTGAATAACCCGCTATTTTAGTTCGGCACCCGTGGAAGTCGCCGTGCGCCTCAGGCCGCCTTGCCCAGCGTCTCCAACAAGAATGCTTCCAACTGCTCAAACAGTTGTTTGCGGTAGGGCAGGTGGCTGAGTTGGTGGTCGCCTTTGTCTTGGGTGGTGAACTTGTGCTTCTTGCCGTTGGCCTTGAGCGAATCCGCCATCCACACACTGTGCTGGTACTCGGCCTGCCGGTCGTGGGTGCCGTGTATCAACACCACGGGCACCTCAATTTTGGCGGCCAAAAGATTGGGCGATGTTTCTTTCAAACGCGGCTTGTCGTCCGATGCCTCACCAATCTGGCGGCGCACCGATTCACGCGCCCGAAACTGGCCAGCATCCGCCACCAGCTCCACCAAATCCACCACCGGCGCAAAGGCAAAGGCGCCTTGGTAGAGTTTGGGCGTTTTGCACACGCCCATCAAAGCGGCATAGCCACCATAGCTGGCACCTACGATGGCAATGCGGGCCGGGTCTGCCAAGCCTTTCTTGACGACGGCAGCAACCGCATCGGTCAGGTCGTCCTGCATTTCCAGGCCCCAGCGGCGCAGGCCTGCGTCCATAAATGCTTGGCCATAGCCGGTGGAGCCACGGTAGTTCACTTGCAGCACCGCATAACCGCGGTCGGCCATAAAGGCCACCCAGTTGTCAAATTCGGGGCCATCAGAGGCTTGCGGGCCACCATGGGGAAACACCACAAACGGCAGATTTTTTCCCTTACTGCCGGGCGGCAGACTCAGGTAACAACTGATGTTGAGTCCGTCGCGGGCGTTGAAGCTAAATTCCTGTTTAAACGACAGCTCTTTGCCCACCAACTCTGGGAAGGTGCGCGACAACAGCCGGGGCTTGCTGCCATCTTTGGCACACAGGAAGAAATCAGGCGGCATATCTGGTGCTTCGGACATGACGACACATTGGGTCTCGTCCTGGGACACACTGCTGATCGTGTTGCGCCGCTCCGGCAAGGCTTGGTCAATTTGTTGCTTCCAGGCCTTGTAGCTCTCATCCCAGTACAGCACTGTGGAGTCCAAAGAGTTATTTGCAAAGCCAATGGCTTCCCCGGCTTTGTTGTAGAGCAGCCCGCCACTCAGGTCAAAACGCGGGTGTGCCACTTTGAGCTTGAGCTCGATTTTGGGCTCACGCAGATCCACGGTGTGCAAGGCTAGCAACCCGGCGTGACGTGCCGTGACGTACAAAATGTGCGGATCCAGACCAAAGCCCACGGGCACGAGCGCGTCGCTGGAGAAGGGGGCAAACTTGCTCAGCACGCGCCAGTTTTTGCCTTCAATATCAGATACCCACACCACCGTGTCCGACTTGTCATCAAATCCCACGCCTATGCGCACCCGGTGGGCTTGGTCGGTGCTCCAACTTCGCACATCTGGCAGGGTGCCGTGGTAATGCTGACGCGCGCCGGTATACACGTTGATTTTGAAGACCGAGTTGTCCCGGTCCTGGTCGGTGTCAGGCAGGCCCAGCAGGATGTGTTTACCGTCTTGGGGCAACCAGTCAATCACGTCGTCTTGGTTGATAGCCCAACCGGTAGCACCTGACAGGCCCTTGCTGCGCAGTACATTGATTGCATTGCTCCCGTCAGCATCCAGCGACAACAGCCGCGTTTCCATGGTGTTGATCACCCGCGTGGAGCCCGGAATCTGGCGCTGGTAGGGGTAGCGCAGGCTGACCACGAGCCTGTCGTTGTTGATCCAACGGAACCAGTTGAATAGGAATTCCAGGTTGTCGGTGTTCATCACCGTAACGATGGCCCCACCGGCCAAGTTGCGCGTGATCAGCAGGCTTTGGCTACCGTTGTTGATGATGGCGGCGATCTTTTTGCCATCCGGTGACAGGCGGACGCGCTCCATCAGTGGGCGGCGGTAAAAATGCTCTAGCGGCAGCGGCGCGGCGCGATCTGGCTCGGTGGCGGCGAAGCCTAGCGATGGTGCGGCCACCGCACCCAGCGCCATGTGCTGCAGTAATGATCGTCTTTGCATAGTGTCCCCCTCAAATTTTGGTGAGGGATGTTACACCAGCGTTTCGGACCGTTTCAGGCAATAAACCGTTCGATCAGTGCGGCCAAAACCTCGGGCTGGTCGTGGTGCATCATGTGTCCGGCATCGTCAATGCGGGCGATTTCCACGTTGGGCACGACCTTCAGGCGTTCGTGGTACTCGTCCAACTTGTAGCGCCCCTTCCACCACAGATCCAGGCTGTTGTCTGAGGCCTCTACGGCCAGCACTGGCATGCTGAGGCGGGCGTAGATGGCTAACACTTCCTCCAGCCGGTAGAGCTGTGCGTTAGAGATTTTGTGCGCCGCTGCGCCCAGTACGCTCCAGGTGCCGTCTACATTCTCGGCCGCCCAGTGGCGCGCCAGCCACTCCGCTTTGTCGGCCGTCAGGCGCGGGTTGGTTTTCATCAGGCGGCGGGCCACGCCACTCACGGCGTCGTAAGGGCGCAGGTCCATCTCGCCTTTGTGCAGCTTTTTCAGCTCATCCATCCAGGTGGCATAGCGCTTGGGTGCTTGGTCGGGTGTAGTGGCGGGCATGCCAAAGCCTTCCAGATTGATCAGGCGGCGGATGCGCTCAGGCCGCACGCCGCCGTAGAGCATGACCACGTTGCCGCCCATGCTGTGGCCCACCAAATTCACCTGGCCCGTAGGCGCGTAGTGGTCCAGCAAAAAGTCCAGGTCGGCCAGGTAATCGGGGAACCAGTAGTTGTCTGCATGGGGGTCTATGGTCTTGCCGTAGCCGCGCCAGTCGGGGGCGATCACATAGTGGTCGTGGCTCAGGGCGTCGACGACAAACTGGTAGCTGGCAGCCACGTCCATCCAGCCATGCACCATGACCAGGGGGATTTTGTCGGGAGAGGGCTCGCCCCACACCTGCACGTGGTACTGCAAACTACGTATGGGGATGAATTCACTGCGGGGGACACGTTGGATTGGATACATTTATCCAATCATAAAGAGGTGCAGCATGCGAGTCAGTCAATCCAGGGACAAAACCGGCAAAGCGGCACGGGCGACCAAGACCCTGCCGCCACAGGGTGTGCCAGCCAGCTACGCCAGCCTGCACCAGCAGTTTGTGTGGGATGTGCCCACGCATTTCAATATGGCCCAAGTTTGTTGTACCCGATGGGCTGCGCGGGTAGATGCTACAAAAAGAGTAGCGGTTTCCACACATTCCACGGGCGCTGCAGCCGTTTTTTATACCTATTCTGAACTGCAGCAGCAGGCCAACCGGCTGTCGAATGCCTTGCAGGCGCTGGGTGTGCAGCGGGGCGACCGGGTGGCCATCGTCATGCCCCAATGCTTTGAGACGGCCGTGGCCTATATGGCGGTGCTGCAGATGGGCGCGGTGGCGATGCCCTTGTCCTTGCTGTTTGGGCCAGAGGCCTTGGAATTTCGCCTGCAAGACAGTGAGGCCGTGGTCGCTATTGCCGACACCAAGGCGCTGCAGGACTTGCACCTGGCACGCAAGCACTGCCCCTCGCTGCGCACCTTAGTGAGCGTCGGCGCGGCAAATGCGGCCTTAGAAGGGGCCTTAGACGGGGCCATGCCCCAGGCCGAGTGCGAATGGGACGACACGCTGGCGCAGTTCAGTACCGATTTCAGCCTGGTCGACACCCTGGCCGAAGACCCCGCCGTGCTCATCTACACCAGCGGTACGACCGGTAACCCCAAGGGCGCGCTGCTGCCGCACCGGGCGCTGATCGGCAATTTGCCGGGTTTTGTGGCCAGCCAGAACTGGTTTGGGTTTGAGCCATTTGTGGGCCAGAACACCCCCTCACCCGCGCGGGGGAGGGCTGGGGTGGGGGCGAGCCGTATTGGGGCAACGCCCAGTCTGCCGGAGCCAAAAACGCAAAGCGTTTTTTGGAGTCCGGCGGACTGGGCTTGGACGGGCGGGCTGATGGATGCTTTGTTACCCACTTTGTACTTCGGCCGCCCCATCGTGGCCTGCCGCGAGCGCTTCAGCCCACAGGCGGCTTTGGACTTGATGGGGCAGTGCGGCGTCACGCACACCTTTTTGTTCCCCACCGCGCTCAAGGCCATGATGAAGGCCTTCCCGGGCACGCCCCAGCGCACAGTGCGCCAGCAGTTCAATCTGCAACTGCACGCCATCATGAGCGCGGGCGAGGCCGTAGGCGACGCGGTGTTTGCCTACTGCCAGAACCAGCTCGGCGTCGCCCCCAATGAGATGTTTGGCCAGACCGAAATCAACTACATCGTCGGCAACTGCAATGCCTTGTATCCATCCAAACCTGGCAGCATGGGCATGGGTTATCCCGGCCACAACGTCAAAGTAATCGACGACAACGGCCAGGAGTGCGCCGTGGGTGTGCCGGGTGATGTGGCGCTGAACCGCCTGGATGTGCATGGCCAGCCTGATCCGATTTTCTTTTTGGGCTACTGGAAGAACGACGCCGCCACCCAAGCAAAATTCACGGGGGGCAATGGAGTGGACGACTGGTGCCGCACCGGCGATTTGGCCGTGCGCGATGCCGATGGCTACCTCTGGTACCAGGGCCGCAGCGATGATGTGTTCAAGTCCGCCGGTTACCGCATCGGCCCTGGCGAAATTGAGAACTGCTTAGTCAAACATCCTGCGGTGCTGAACGCTGCCGTGGTACCCAAGCCCGACCCCGAGCGCGGCGCACTGGTTAAGGCCTATGTCGTGCTTGCTCCTGATTTTATAGCTGCTCCCGCACTATCCACGGCCTCAAAGCATGATTTGGCACTCAATCAGGCGCAACTGGTGCAGTCTTTGCAAGACCACGTAAAAGGCCTGCTGGCACCGTATGAGTACCCCAAAGAAATCGAATTTGTGGAATCCCTGCCCATGACCACCACCGGCAAAGTACAGCGCCGCGTGCTGCGCCTGCAAGAAGAAGCCCGCGCCCAGGATCGCTCAAAAAAACGTTGATCGACAGCCCAGCCCAGAGTAGCCATCGCCATGCAACTGCCCAAACCACTCCAAACCAACGGCCGCCAACGCATTGCCGTGCTCACCGTGGCCAAGTGGTTGGCCTTCCCGGTGCTGCCGGTGCTGGGTTTTTTTGGCATTCACCGCCCCTTGCCGCTGGCGCTGTGGTGCGTGCTGTGCTTGGGGCTATTTTTTGCACTGCGCGCCTGGGAAGACAGCCGCCGCCGCCAGTTCATCCGCGAGGCGCGCATGCCCGGCTTCCTGGGTGCCAAGCTGCGCCAAAAGTACCCACAGCTCAGCGCGGGCGATGCCGACTTGGTGCTGCGCGGCCTGCGCCAGTTTTTTATGGCGCACCTGCGCAGTAAGCGCAGCTTTGTGGCCATGCCATCGCAGGCGGCCGATGAGGCCTGGCACGAGTTCATCCTGCACACCCAAGCCTACGAAGCCTGGTGCCAGGCCGCCTTTGGCAAGCTGCTGCACCACACGCCAGCCGAGGTGCTGGGCAAGGACCCCAAGCGCAACGACGGCCTGCGCCGCACCTGGTACTGGGCGTGCAAGGAGGAAAGCATCAATCCGCGCCTGCCCAGCCGCCTGCCACTGCTGTTTGCCTTGGACAAAAAGTTCGCCATTCCCGGAGGCTTCAGCTACGTGCCCGATTGTCGCGACGTTGACCGCGCGAGCGGCTCGGGCGACTACTGCGGCACCAGCTTTGGCAGCGATGGTGGCGGCAGTGACGGTGGTTCGTCCGGCGATTCGTTCAACTTTGGCGGATCGGAGTCGAGCTCCAGCGGCGGCAGCGACGGGGATTCCAGCTCCGGCGGCGACAGCAGCGGGGGATGTGGCGGCGGGGGCGATTAACCCGCGCCTGCAGGCTCTGGCCTTCATGGCTACACTCGCGCCCAATTCAACTCGCGCCCAATTCGCTGGCGCTTAAGCGAAAACCATGAACACTATTTCCCTGGGCCATAGCGGTCTGCACGTCACCCCCATTTGCCTGGGCACCATGACCTTTGGCGAGCAGGTTGACCAAGACGCCTCCTTCGCCATTCTGGACCGCGCGGTAGAGCGTGGCATCAACTTCATCGACACGGCTGAGATGTACGCCGTGCCCGCCCGCCCCGAAACCTTCAACGCCACCGAAAAAATCATCGGCAACTGGCTGACAGCGCGCCCCGGCCTGCGCCAAAAGCTGGTGATCGCCACCAAAGTGGCCGGCCCGTCACGCGGTATGCCCTGGATTCGCGGTGGCAGTGCCGATTTGACCGGTGCCGACATCATTGCGGCCTGCGATGCCAGCCTGCAGCGCCTGCAGACCGATGTGATTGACCTCTACCAAATCCACTGGCCCGCGCGCCATGTGCCGATGTTTGGCGGCCTCTACTACAACCCGAAAAACGAGAACACCAGTGCCACCAGTATTCACGCGCAACTGGAAGCGCTCGGCACGCTGGTCAAAGCTGGCAAGGTGCGCGCCGTGGGCTTGTCGAATGAAACCCCCTATGGCGTGCACGAGTTTGTGCGCCTGGCGGAGCAGCACGGCCTGCCGCGCGTGGCCACCGTGCAAAACGCCTATTGCCTGCTCAACCGCAGTGCGGAGAACGGCCTGGATGAAACCCTGCACCGCTTAGGCGTTTCCCTGCTGGCCTATTCGCCACTGGCATTTGGCTTGTTGACCGGCAAATACGACGCCAATGGGCCAACCGGTGAGGGCGCACCCGCTGACGGACGCCTTGCGATGTTTGAAGCCTTCCGCAAGCAGCGCTGGGGCCGCCCCGATGCCGTCGCCGCTGGCCGCCGCTACAACCAATTGGCCGTCGCCAACGGCATGACGCCCACGCAGATGGCTCTGGCCTTTTGTTACACCAAGTGGCAGGTGGCCAGCACCATCATCGGCGTGACCAGCCTGGCCCAGTTGGACCAGAATCTGGACGCTTGGGGCACCACACTGTCACCCGAACTGCTGAAGCAGATCGACGCCATCCGCTGGGAACACCGCGACCCGGCGCAATGACGCGGACGTTATAACCCCTGCTTTTCGTAAACTTTACGCGGCAGGACATGCCGCCATAAATGCGAATCGTTATCATTGAAGGAACTCTTTGATTTTTGAGATCCTATGAAACGTCTCTTTGCCCTGACTCTGCTTTCTCTGGCTGCGCTCACCGCTACCGCGGAAGAAGGTGACATCGTCATCACCATCGAGAACCACGCCTTTTCGCCCAAAGAGGTAAAAATTCCGGCGAACAAAAAAGCGCGGCTGTTGGTGGTGAACAAAGACGCCACGCCCGCGGAGTTCGAGAGCAAGGTGCTGGGCCGTGAGAAGGTCATTGCCGGCAAGTCTTCGGCCATCATCCTGCTGGGTGCGCTGCGGCCAGGGCGTTACCCCTTCGTCGAGGAATACCACGAGAACGAACCCGGTGCCCAAGGCACCATCATTGCTGAATAAGCCCTAGCCCGAGTTCTCTGCCATGTTTGCCGCCGCCCTCATCGTCTTTCGCGAGTCTTTAGAAGCCTCGCTCATCATCAGCATCATGGCTGCCGCCACACTGGGCATTCCCGGGCGCACGCGCTGGATGCTGGGCGGCATATTGGCCGGACTTGCCGGGGCTGCGGCGGTGGCGTCCAGCATGGAGTTCATCTCCAACCTGGCCAGTGGCGTGGGGCAGGAGATTTTTAACGCCGGGGTGCTGACCCTGGCCGTAGGCATGCTGGCCTGGCACAACATCTGGATGTCGGTGCATGGGCGCGAAATGGCAGCCCAGGCCCAGAATGCGGCCCGCGCCGTCCGAGATGGCAGCCGCGCGCTGTCGGTCATCTTTCTGGTGGTGGCTCTGGCGGTGCTGCGCGAAGGTTCCGAGACCGTGCTCTTCCTCTATGGTTTGGCCACGGGCAGTGAAGACGGCCTGCGCACCACACTCACCGGCGGAGCTGCCGGCTTGGCAGCAGGCGCGGTAGTCGGCGGTTTGCTGTATGCCGGTTTGCTGCGCATTCCCTTGAAGTGGTTTTTCTCGATTACCGGCGTGTTGGTGCTGTTGTTAGCCGCCAGCATGGGCTCGCAAGTGGCCCGCTTTCTGGTGCAGGCCGACTGGCTGCCCAGCCTGGGCGCGCCGCTGTGGGATAGCTCGGAGTTGCTGTCGCAAAGCTCGGCCATGGGCACGCTGCTGCACGGTCTGGTGGGCTATGACGCGCAGCCGGCCGGCATGCAAATCGTGTTCTATGTGCTGGTGCTGGCGTCCATCTCGGCCGGTATGGCCTGGGTCAAACACCGCGCCGCCAAGCGCTGATATCTGAGGGCCCGGAGCGTGGAAAATACGACCTATGGCCAAACACGTTAGCGAAACCCCCGCCACCCAGCTCCTGAAAGCCCACAAGGTGGTTTTCTCCGAGCACCCTTACGAATACCTGGAGCACGGTGGTGCCCAGCACAGTGCCCAGGTGCTGGGCTTTGATCCCTTTATGGTGGTCAAAACCCTGGTCATGCAAGACCAGGACGCCAAGCCCCTGCTGGTGCTGATGCATGGCAACCGCAAGGTGTCCACCAAAAACCTGGCCCGGCAAGTGGGCGCCAAATCCATAGAGCCCTGCGCGCCCGAGGTGGCCAACCGCCACAGCGGCTATCTGGTGGGCGGCACATCGCCCTTTGGCACGCGGCGCGATATGCCGGTCTACATCGAAGAAACCATTCTGGCGCTGCCCAAAATCTTGATCAACGGCGGGCGGCGCGGTTACCTGGTGGGGCTGGACCCGGCCGTGTGCGTGCAGTTGCTGGGTGCAAAAGCAGTACAGTGCGCACTGGCTGAATAGCGTGCATATTGCGCTGGCAACATGGCGCATCTAAAAATATTGGAGACTGGTTTGGATTCCTTTCGCACTCTTTACCCCTTGCTGGCCACGGTGGCCGCCTACCTGGTGGGCTCTTTGTCGTTTGCGGTCATCGTCAGCCGCGCCATGGGCCTGAATGACCCACGCACCTATGGCAGCAAAAACCCCGGTGCCACCAATGTGCTGCGCTCGGGCTCCAAGGCGGCAGCCATCGTCACGCTGCTGTTGGACGCGCTCAAAGGCTGGCTGCCCGTGGTGCTGGTGAAGTGGTTTGGCGCACCCTATGGCTTGGGTGATGGCACGGTGGCCTTCGTTGGGCTGGCCGCGTTTTTGGGCCATTTGTTCCCTGTGTTCTTCCGCTTTGTGGGTGGCAAGGGCGTGGCCACGGCGCTGGGCGTGTTGGTCGGTATCAGCGCATGGCTGGGCCTGGCGGCTGGCGGCATCTGGTTGCTAGTCGCCGTGGTGTTCCGGTTTTCGTCGCTGGCATCACTGGCCGCTGCGGTATTGGCACCCGTGGTGTATGTGCTGGGGGATGGTGGCCCTTGGCTGATGGACCGGAGCATTCTGGTCGCCGTGATCACCATGTCGGCGCTGCTGGTGTGGCGTCATACCGAAAACATCTCGCGCCTGGTGCAGGGCAAAGAGTCGCGCCTGGGGCGCAAAAAATAAGTCAGTCGGCTTGCGCAGCCAGTCGCAAGATGTGAAAGTGGTTGAGGTTGGTCTGCACCGCCGCAGCCGCCAGGGCGGTACGGATGAGTGACTCGCCCGACGCGGTACGGTGCAGGCGCGGTGTGCGCAATAACGCGCCATCTGCACCACCCACAACGGCTACATAGGGCTGGTTGGCTACGCTGCTGCGGCGCAATACCACTGCCAATTCACCAGACTCCATGCGCACAAAGGTGCCCGGCGGGCACAAGCCCACCGTACGCACCATGGCATGGGCCACTTCATCACTTTTGGCCGACGCACTGGCCATGACGGCGCGTGCGGACTCGGTGGCGGTGCGGCCTGCCCGTGACATGCGCGGGCTGATCATGGCGGCATAGCGGTCTACCACCTTCAAAATCGCGCTCAATCGCACGGCGTCTTCGGTGTGCTGCGCTTTCGCGGGCAAGTCATCGTGGTGACAGGACACGGCGGCAAGCCACAGTGGGTCGGACACCC
This sequence comes from Burkholderiales bacterium PBB3, assembly GCA_002256115.1. GTDB lineage: Bacteria > Pseudomonadota > Gammaproteobacteria > Burkholderiales > Burkholderiaceae_C > Allorhodoferax. The sequence goes on along the minus strand of NKIK01000004.1, from coordinate 7,070 downwards.
CCAGGCCAGACAGCAGCTCATGGCCCCGAAGCGCATGCGTATGGATAACTTCTTGCTGCGGCGGGCTGGGCTTCTCTGCCTGGTTGGCCAAGGCGTCTTGCAAATCGGTCATGGCGATGTTCATGGTCAACGCCGCATAGACCAGGGCGTCACGCTGGCGGCCACCCAAACCCAGCTCCTGCGCTACCAGGTGGCACAGCGTGGCACACACCAGTGCGTGCGATGCGCTATAGCCCACAGGCGAGTTGCTCGCTAACTGAAACAGTAGATACAGACCCACATCGGGGTCGCGGGTCATCAGGCCTTGCATCCAGCGGTCGTATTGCACCACCCGGTGCAAAAACTCACGGCTGTTGGCCGGGCTGCTCAGAATGATGCCAAGCCCAGACTCCAGGTCGGACCACTGCCCCAGCAGGTCTTCGTAGTCGTTTTCACTGGCGACCAGCTCGGTCATGCTTCAGTACCGCTTGTCCAGGACCAATTGGTCATTGGTGCGTGTCATTTGGAATCGGGTCAGAAAGCTATTGCCCAGCAACACGTAGGGCATGCTGCCACTAGACACCACGGCATCGATTTCCAGCAGAGTGACGTCGCCCACTTTCACCGACTTGAGCTTGATGCGCCAGCCGGGGATCACGCCATTGGCGGTGCTCATTTGCACCATTTGCCCAGACTTGTATTCGATACCCAGGCGCTCGGCTTGTGCGCTGCCCATGGACACTGCGGAAGCGCCTGTGTCGATCACCATTTCTGCACTGCGCCCGTTGATTTGGCCCAGCGTTACAAAATGGCCGCCCCCGGAGCTGGTAAGCACAATGCGGGTGCCAGTGCCGTTGCTGCCAATGCCGCCTACGTTGGCTGGCGCATCGCCAATGCGCAGCGTATGCCGCTGGCCTGCGATATCGACAACGGCCTGGTCGCTCTGGGTGGAAATAATTTTGACGCCGCGAAAAGTCTCACCGGGTGCCACCGCCTTGGGCGGGCTGCCGTCCACAATGACCAGCGCCTTGCTGCCCAGCATGCCGGACAAACCCACGGTCTGGCTGCCAACCGGTGGCGCACACAAGCCCAGCAGGGCGGCGACACACAGGGCGGTCTTCATCAGTCGCGGAAGTTGTCGAAGCTCAGGGGCACGTCGGTGATTTCTTTGCGGATCAGCGCCATGGCAGCCTGCAGATCGTCGCGTTTGGCACCGGTGACGCGCACCTTTTCTTCCTGAATTGCACCCTGCACCTTGATCTTGCTGTCTTTCAGCAAGCGCTGGATTTTCTTGGCTAGTTCGGCCTCGATGCCATTGCGGACCTTGATCACCACCTTGACCTTGTCGCCGCCCATTTTCTGCACGTCACCAATGTCCAGAAAGCGCACATCCACTTCCTGTTTCGTCAGCTTGTTGCGCAGCACGTCTTCAATCTGGTCAAGCTGGAACTCCGCATCGCCGATCAAGGTAATTTCCTTGTCTTTGATTTCAATTTTGGCGGAGGTGCCCTTGAAGTCGAAGCGCGTGGTGATTTCCTTAGCGGTGTTTTCCACGCCATTTTTCACCTTGACCAGGTTGGCTTCACAAACGGTATCAAAAGAAGGCATTTTTATTCAAAAAAGGTGTGGCACAGAGGGCGGACGGGGCCGTCCGGTGTGCGGGTTGAACGACAATCCCGTCATGTTAGTCGAGAAAAACGTCCCACTCCAGCCCTACAACACCTTTCACATCGTGGCCAAGGCGCAAACGCTGGTGCGCATTGCAAGCGTTGCTGATGTGCAGACGCTGCTGGCCGACCCTGACCTGGGGCCAGCTCCCAAGTTCGTCCTCGGGGGCGGCAGCAATATCGTCATCACGGGCGATGTGAAGCCGGTGGTGCTCAAGGTCGAGGTCATGGGCCGCGCCCTGGTGCGCGAAACCTCCAAGGCTTTCATCGTGGAAGCCGGTGCGGGTGAAAACTGGCATGACTTTGTGACCTGGACGCTGGACCAGGGCTACCCCGGCTTGGAAAACATGGCCCTGATCCCCGGCACCGTGGGTGCGTCCCCGGTGCAAAACGTGGGTGCCTACGGCGTGGAGCTGCAAGATCGATTTGAATCCCTGGATGCGGTTGACTTGCAGACCGGCCAGCTTTTCACGTTGAACGCTGCGCAGTGCGCCTTTGGTTACCGCGATTCGGTGTTCAAGCATGGCGCTTCCATGGCGGCTGCGCGGGTGGCAGGCGCACAGGTGGCTGGCCACCAGACGCTGGGCCTGAAAGACCGGGCCTTGATCGTGCGCGTACGTTTTGCTTTGCCCAAGGCCTGGAAGGCGGTGCTGGGCTATGCCGATATTGAGAAAAAGATGGCGGAACACGACTGCACCGAGCCCACTGCGCGCCAGATTTATGACTGGGTGTGCGCCGTGCGCCGAGCCAAATTGCCCGACCCCGCGGTGATTGGCAACGCAGGCAGCTTCTTCAAGAACCCGACGGTGACGGCCGAGCAGTGTGTGGACATCATCGCCCGCGACCCCAAGGTGGTCCATTACAAAATGGACGACGGCTCGGTCAAGCTGGCAGCGGGCTGGCTGATCGACTCCTGCGGCTGGAAGGGCAAATCCGTGGGCCAGGCCGGCGTGTATGAAAAGCAGGCCCTGGTGTTGGTGAACCGCGGTGCGGGCACCGACGGCAATGGCGCTACGGGCGGCGAGGTGATGACCCTGGCCAAGGCGATACAAACCAGTGTCTACGAGCGCTTTGGCATCCTGCTGGAGCCTGAGCCGGTGGTGGTCTAAGGCATGACGCGTGTGCGGGCTCTCAAGCACATCAAGTCGATAGGCGGTGGCCTGCTGACTTGGGCTGGCAGTGCGGCAGTTTGGGCCTTTGACCCGGAGATCATGCTCAGCGACCAACTGCGCAAAGAGGCAGTGGCACCCCTGTGCCGGGCGCTGGTCTTGCAAGCCGCAGAGGGCGCACCAGAGCACATCTACCAGAAGGCGCTGTGTTTGTTATACGGCCTAGAGACGCAGCCGCAAACCCCATTGGCCCTGGCTTTGCTGCGCGAGGCGGCTGCGGCCGCTTGGGTTGATGCCCAATTGGCACTGGGCGACACCCTGCAAAAGGGTGGCAATGCCGATCAGGTAGAGGCACTGCGCTGGTATGCCATGGCCATGGCGGCTGGGGATGTGCGCGCCAGTAGCCGCCATGCCCGCCTGCTACAACGCCGCCAGGCACTGGCCTCTCCACCCGATACAGACGCTAACACCGCAGGTTTTGGCGACGGCATGCCGGTGAACCGCGATGGCTACCACTGCCACATTTCAGGCTTGGGCAAAAAGTTTTGCCACAGCGCGTTTGACTAGCGGGACCGGCGACTGCGCACCGCCTGGGCCAGGTCTTGCAGCACCGGCACCACGTCGTCAAAGGCCAGGCAGGCATCGGTAATGCTTTGCCCGTAGACCAGGGGTTTGCCGGGCACCACCGCTTGCGTGCCAGCCACCAGATGGCTCTCCAGCATTACGCCAATGATGCAGCGTTGGCCGGCAGCCATTTGCAGTGCTACGTCGTGGGCCACGGCAGGTTGGCGATCAAACTTCTTGCCGCTATTAGCGTGGCTGCAGTCCACCAACACGGCTTCCGGCGCACCTGCTTTGGCCAGCAGCGCCAAGGCGTCGGCAATGTGGGCCGCTTCAAAATTAGGCCCCGCCCGGCTGCCACCACGCAATACCAAATGGCCGTGCTCGTTGCCCGATGTGGTGAGTACGGCAGGTGCGCCTTCATGGGTCAGCGACGGAAAACAGTGGGCATGGCGGGCCGACAGGATGGCGTCCACGGCCACTTGAATATCACCATCGGTACGGTTCTTAAAGCCGACTGGCATCGATAAGCCCGAAGCCAGTTCGCGGTGGATCTGGCTCTCGGTGGTGCGCGCGCCTATGGCACCCCAGGAGATCAAATCCGCGTAGTACTGGCCCAGCGTGGTGTCCAAAAATTCGGTGGCAATGGGCAGGCCCACCTCGGTCACGTCCAGCAGCAGCTTGCGCGCCAGGCGCAGGCCGCGGTTGATCTGAAAACTGCCGTCCAGGCCGGGGTCGTTGATCAGGCCTTTCCAGCCGACTACGGTGCGCGGCTTCTCAAAGTACACCCGCATCACGATCAATAAATCCTGAGACAAAGCCTGCGCCACGGGCTGCAGCTTGCGGGCGTATTCCAGCGCCGCTTCGGGGTCGTGCACCGAGCAGGGGCCGACGATGGCCAGCAAGCGGTCGTCCTGCCCCAGGATGATGCTCGCCACTGCTTTGCGCGCGGCTTTGATGGTGGCGGCACCTGCGTCACTGAGCGGTAGCTCGTCTTCCAGAATGGCGGGTGAAATCAGCGGGCGGACGCTGCGAATACGGATATCAGAGGTGTCGGGCATGGTGTTTGCGTCGGTGGTAAGACCCATCTTAAGTGCAAGCATTGCGGCAAATCAGCGCACAAGCTTGCAAATGGGGTTAGATTGGGCTTATGAAAAATATTCTTGTTTTAGGCGGTACTGGCTTCGTTGGTGCCCATGTGTGTGAAAAACTGGTGCGCCAGGGCTTCAACGTCACGGTGCCCACGCGGCGCAGAAGCAATGCGCAGCATATTCAACACTTGCCGTCCCTTACGGTGATGGAAATGAGCGTGCATGACGCGGCGGCGCTCAGCCGCGCGGTAGCGGGGCACGACGCCGTCGTCAACCTGGTGGCCATCTTGCACGGCGCGGCTGCTGCGTTTGAACAAGTGCATGTGGCTTTGCCGAAGTCCTTGGCACGCGCCTGTGCCGCCCATGCTGTGCGCCGTGTCGTGCATATCAGCGCTTTGGGTGCAGATGATGTGCGCCCGGATGACGCTCCCTCCGAATACTTGCGTAGCAAAGGCCGGGGTGAGGCGGCGCTGTTGCACCCGGCGGACTCTTCTTATTCCCTGGATGTGACCGTGTTGCGCCCTAGCGTGATTTTTGGCGCGGAAGATAAATTCATGAACCTGTTTGCCAAGCTGCAGGCGGTGTTGCCCATCATGCCCTTGGCCGGTGCCCAAGCCCGTTTTCAGCCCGTGTGGGTGGAAGATGTGGCGGATGCGGTGGCGCATTGCCTGGTGCGACCCGTAGCGGTTCATGCCGCACAGGCGCTGCCGCTGCCGCGCATCGTGGAGGCGTTTGGTCCCGAGGTGTTTACGCTGAAGGAGCTGGTGCGACTGTCAGCCCGGCTGGCGGGTACCAATGAGGGCCAAGGCCGCCCGGTATGGGCCTTGCCCGGCGCGCTGGGCCGCTTGCAGGCTTGGTTGATGGAATGCGCCCCAGGCGAGCCGCTGATGAGCCGGGACAATCTGAACTCCATGTCTATTGACAACGTGGCCAGCGGCAAGCTTGCCGGGTTGGCGGCCCTGGGAATCACGGCCAGTGCGTTGGAGCCCATTGCAGCCGTCTATTTGCGCAGCAGGCAGGCTACGGCGGGCTTGCTGGGCGTGCGCATTCGGGCGCGTTAGCAGTGCAGCCTGTAAACGATACTATGCGCCTATTCAATCCAACCAGGAGTTACCGGTATGAGCATGGCGTCTGAGTTCAAAGAGTTTGCCCTCAAGGGCAATGTGATGGATCTCGCCGTGGGCGTGATCATTGGCGGCGCGTTTGGCAAGATCGTTGACTCCATCGTGGGCGACTTGATCATGCCTATCGTGGGAGCTCTGGTGGGCAATCTTGACTTCTCCAGCATGTTCATCGTGTTGGGCAAAGTGCCTGCCGGTACGGCCATGGTATTGGCCGACCTCAAAAAAGCGGGCGTGCCCGTGTTGGCCTACGGCAACTTCATCACCATTGCCGTCAATTTCATCATCTTGGCGTTCATCATCTTCATGATGGTCAAGCAGATGAACCGCATGAAACGTGAAGCTCCTGCTGAGGCCCCTGCGGCCCCGGCACCCATCGCTGAAGACATCTTGTTGCTGCGTGAGATTCGCGACAACTTGAAGAAATAATCCTTGTTTCTAGGGCGCTTGGAGCCACTGCAACACCGCCTGCGTGATCGCATCCCTCGGTAGCGTGGCATCCACCTGCAGTACGCCGGGCTCCCCAATAGGAGATTCCAGCGCCGCGAACTGGCTCTGCACCAAAGACGTCGGCATAAAGTGCGATGACCCGCGCGCCTGCACCCGCTGCAGCGCCGCGTCGGGTGACAAATCCATAAACACAAAGCGCACGTCCGGTGCGCAGGCCCGCAGTTTTTGGCGGTAAGTCTGTTTCAGTGCGGAGCAGGTCATTACCACCCCGTGTGGCTGATGCTGCGACAGCAAATCCCCCAGCGTGTCGAGCCATTCGGCGCGGTCCGCATCGGTCAGCGCCAAACCGCTGCGCATGCGTTCGATATTGCTGGCGGGGTGGTGGTCGTCACCCTCAACCCATACCAACCCCAAGCGGGCCGCCACTGCAGCGGCTACGCTGGATTTGCCACAGCCCGAAACGCCCATAAACACTAGTGCAAGCATAGACCTCAGTTTAGCCTCAAGGGGCAGCGTGATACCCGCCCCAACTGCTGTCTTAGCGTCGCAGCGCCAATCGGTTCGACGATTGGCCTACGTTAAACACCGAGACCACCTCAGCGAGCCGCTGGGCTTGCTCGTACAGCGCCGAGGCTGCTGCGGCAGACTCTTCTACCAGGGCTGCGTTTTGCTGGGTCATTTGATCCAAATTGCCCACGGCTTGGTTGACCTGGCTGATGCCATCGCCGTGTTCGGACGAAGTTGCGGTGATTTCGGAAATGAGGGCAGTGACCTGCTGCACGCTACTGACGATTTCGCCCATGGTCTGCCCGGCCTGTGCCACCTGTTTGGAGCCCGACTCCACCGTGGCTACCGACACATTGATCAGAGCCTTGATCTCTTTAGCCGCCTCGGCTGAACGCCCGGCCAAGCTGCGCACTTCGCTGGCCACTACGGCAAAGCCTCGGCCTTGTTCTCCGGCGCGGGCGGTAGCGCAGCCCCCTAGGAGTCTGCGCGGCAGAATATTCGTGGCCGTTGCAAAGCCTGAATTTCTCCTCTTCGATGCAATATGAGGTCGCTGACTGCGATTTTCCGGCTTTCCCGTTCAGCTCG
>NKIK01000047.1 GCA_002256115.1 Burkholderiales bacterium PBB3 | reverse complement strand
TTCAGGTGATGATGGGTCAGGGTATTACGCCGGCTGCGCACCATCCGGTGACGCGCCAGATGGATAACCGGGATTTGAGTGAGTTCCTGGGCGAGATTCGCAAGGACGCTGCGCGCACGTTTATCAAGCTGCCTAAACACCATGATTTCATAGCGCAGTTCTGCGACTCGAAAATGCTCGCTGCTGCAGCTGCGTTGCGTTCACTCGGCGCTTAGCAGACCCCACTCGGGAAAACACCTATTTCAAGAATTTCAGTCCAGATGTCTAATTAGTTCGACAGTCGAATTAATGATCGCGCAAGTTGCTTTTGCAACCAGAGCTTAGCTGGGCCTTCCCAAAAAGTGCAAGTCTGCGGTGGGTGCGAACGCGGTGATCGGCATGTGGGCGGCATTGAAATGACTGGGTCTAAACACTATTTTCTAAAGCAAAGTGAGTAACTTTGCGTGGAAGAGGGTCGCTCTCGCGGGCGGCCCTATTTTTTTGAGCCGCATCGAAGAATTCCCAACACTAACCCATTCCCATGAATCAACTTGAGCAACTAAAACAGGTGTCGAAAGTCGTTGCCGACACGGGCGACATTCAACTCGCCGCGTGCTACCAGCCGCAGGACGCCACCACCAATCCGTCACTGATTCTTAAAGCGGCGCAATCGGCCGAATATGCGCCATTGATTCTGGACACAGTGCGCGCCCATAGCGATCTGTCAGCCGCCAGAATCATGGACGCCGTGATTGTCCGCTTCGGACTGGAGATACTTCAGTTGATACCGGGGCGTGTGTCGAGCGAGATTGATGCAAGACTGAGTTTTGACGTGCCCGCTATGCTGGAACAAGCACGGCACCTGATCGCGCTCTACAAAATGCATGGAGTCGCTCCCGAGCGCGTACTGATCAAGATTGCAGCCACTTGGGAGGGAATTCAGGCGGCGCGCATCTTGGCAAAGGAAGGAATCAAAACCAATCTGACGCTGGTGTTTGCATTGCCGCAGGCCATCGCGTGTGCGGATGCTGGGGTTCAACTGATATCTCCGTTTGTGGGGCGCATCTATGACTGGCACCGCAAATCAGCGGGTGCTGCATGGGATGAGTCCGCGATGGCGGGTGCCAATGACCCGGGTGTTCAATCCGTCAAAGAGATATTCACCTACTACAAGCGCCACGCCATTGCGACCGAAATCATGGCGGCCAGCTTTAGAAACACCGGGCAAATCCTGGCGCTGGCAGGCTGCGACTTGTTGACCATCAGCCCCGCACTTCTTGAGCAGCTACAGGCTGCTTCGGGTGCGGTTGAAAGAAATCTGAGTCTGCCATCAAGTACCCCTAGCGCGGGGGCACGGATTGCTCTGACTGAGTCCGAGTTCCGGCGTGCGCTGAATCGCGACGCCATGGCCACTGAAAAGCTGGCGGAGGGCATTCGGTTGTTCGAGCAGGACACCGACAAACTGGAAGCCATTGTTCAGGGGCTCTTGCTCGGAGGTGCCGCGCAATGAGCAATGCACTAGAACTCGAATGCGCGAACGCGATCCGCATGCTCGCGGTGGACGCAGTGCAAAAAGCCAACTCAGGCCATCCGGGTATGCCCATGGGTATGGCCGACATTGCGGCCGTCTTATGGCGTAGACATTTGCAGCACAACCCTAACAATCCTGGCTGGCTCAACCGTGACCGGTTCGTGCTCTCCAATGGTCATGGCTCCATGCTGCAGTATGCGTTGCTGCACTTGAGTGGCTACGATTTGTCGATAGAAGATTTGAAGCAGTTTCGCCAAATGAAGAGCCGTACACCAGGGCACCCTGAGGTTGGGGTGACCCCTGGCGTTGAGACCAGTACCGGGCCTTTGGGGCAGGGCTTGGCCAACGCGGTGGGCATGGCCTTGGCCGAGAAGGTATTGGCGGCACAATTCAATCGCGATCAATTCGATATCGTCAATCACCATACCTATGTCTTCTTGGGGGACGGATGCCTGATGGAGGGAATCAGCCACGAAGTCTGCTCGCTGGCCGGGACCTGGAAGTTGGGCAAGCTCATTGCGTTCTGGGATGACAACGGCATTTCCATCGATGGCCATGTGCAGGGCTGGTTCACCGACAACACTGCCGCACGCTTTGCGGCTTACGGCTGGCAGGTGATTGAGAACGTCGATGGCCACAACCCGGATGCTATTCACCAGGCCATTCTGCAAGCACGTGGGGACACCACCCGACCGACCCTGATCGCCTGCAAAACGGTGATCGGCAAGGGGGCGCCCAATAAGTCTGGTAGCCACGAATGCCACGGCGCACCCTTGGGCCGCAGCGAAGTGGACGCGGTCCGAAAGGAGCTGGCGTGGCCCTATGCACCCTTTGAAGTGCCGCTGAATATCTACGCAGCCTGGGACGGCAAGGCACACGGCGCTGTACTTGAGAGCCAATGGACAGAGCGGTGGGACCTCTACCAAGCCGCGTACCCGGAGTTAGCCCAAGAACTAAAACGCCGAAACCAGGGCGTGTTGCCAAGCGCGTTTGGCGAACGCACCAGCGCGGCGATAGCGCAGGTGCTTCAAACCGCAGCCACCATTGCCAGCCGCAAGGCGAGCCAAAACGCCATCGCGTCACTGGCGCCATTTCTGCCGGAGCTGATGGGTGGCTCGGCCGACCTTGCTAGCTCCAATCTGACTTTGTGGCCCCAAGCCACGGATGTGAATACGCCTGCTGGTGGTAACTACATTTACTACGGCGTTCGAGAGTTTGGCATGGCGGCCACCATGAATGGCCTCATTCTTCACGGCGGCTTCAAGGTGTTTGGCGGCACGTTTTTGATGTTCTCAGAGTACGCGCGCAACGCCTTGCGCATGGCGGCACTCATGCGCATCAGCCCCATCTACGTATTCACACACGATTCCATTTGCCTGGGTGAGGACGGCCCAACGCACCAACCCGTAGAGCAATTGGCCACTTTGAGGCTCATGCCCAATATGGATGTTTGGCGGCCGTGCGATAGCCTGGAAACGCAGGTCGCTTGGACCATGGCGCTGGAGAGCGCAGACCACCCCACCTGCTTGGTGCTGAGTCGGCAAAACCTTCAGTTTCAGGCCCACACACCAGATACTGAAGGTCATATCCGGCGCGGTGGCTATGTTTTGTGCAAAGAGTCCAAGTCTGTGCAGGTAGTTCTGATTGCAACAGGTTCTGAGGTTGAACTGGCGGTCAACTGCTGCCGAGCGCTGGAAGAAAAAGGCATCTCGGCACGGGTGGTTTCCATGCCTTCACCCTTTGCATTCGACCGGCAGCCCCTAGCGTGGCGTGACTCTGTTTTGCCGCCCGGCATTCCCCGCATGTCCATCGAAGCCGGTGTGACTGACTACTGGCGCAAGTACGTGGGGCTTGAGGGCCTTGCCATTGGCGTAGATACCTTTGGAGAATCCGCACCGGTGGCTGAGCTTTTGAGTCACTTTGGGCTCACGGTGGATTGCATCCTCAAGGTGATCGAATCTCTCTTGAACCCGGCGCGGCCATCCTAAGGCTGCAGACCATCGGAATTTAAGCCAAATGGGCCGTTCAAGCCGTGGATAGTGCGGGAGCAGCTCCTAATTCAATAGCAATTCACCGCGACCACGCAGTAGCATTTGCCGGTCTGCGTGCTGGGGTAAAAAATGCGCCACGATCAAATCTATCAGCGCATGCGCTTTGGCCGAGTGGTCTGCGCCAAAGTTGCACACGTACACGTCCACCGTCACTGCCTGCAACTCGGGCCAGGTGTGAATGCACAGGTGCGACTCGGCCAGCAGGACGGTGGCGGTGACACCGCCGGGCCCGTGGCCATGGGCCGGAAAGCTGTGGGCCAATTGGCTCACGGCCTGCAGGCCCGAAGTCTGCACGGCTTGCACGCAGTGCGCCAGCAAGAGCACGGCATCCGTAAGCCAGACGCCATCGCATTGGCAACCGTTCAAATCAGCAGTGAGGTGCAAGCCTTGCATACAAAAGGTGGAAAAAGTGGGCAAACGCAATTGCATGACGCAACGCAAAAAGAGCTGCAACTGTAGAGGATTTTGCAGTTACCAATGCATTACAGATGGCCCCAGTAAAATAGCGGGCTAACCCTAACCCGCCCCAGCCCAATCTAACGGAGCAGTCCCTTCATGGTCCCCACGCAAAACACCCCCACCGATGTCATGCCAGGCGCTACGCCCAACGCCCTGCAAATGGCCAATGCCATCCGCGCGCTTGCCATGGACGCCGTTCAGGCGGCCAACTCGGGCCACCCCGGTGCGCCCATGGGCATGGCCGATATGGCTGTAGCTCTGTGGGGCCAGCATTTGAGCCATAACCCCACCAATCCGCAGTGGCTGAACCGTGACCGCTTTGTGCTGTCCAACGGTCACGGCTCCATGCTGATTTATGCGCTGCTGCACCTGACCGGCTACAAGCTCCCAATCGACGAACTGAAAAACTTCCGCCAACTGCACAGCAAGACCGCTGGCCACCCCGAAGTGGGCGTCACCCCCGGCGTGGAAACCACCACCGGCCCACTGGGCCAAGGCGTTACCAATGCGGTGGGCATGGCGCTGGCCGAAAAGTTGCTGGCATCGGAGTTCAACCGCGACGGCCATGCTGTTGTCGACCACCATACCTACGTGATGTTGGGCGATGGCTGCCTGATGGAAGGCATCAGCCACGAAGCCGCGTCGCTCGCCGGGGCCTGGAAGCTCAACAAGCTGATCGCCCTGTACGACGACAACGGAATCTCTATTGACGGCCAAGTGGCACCCTGGTTTGCCGACAACACCGCCTTGCGCTTTGTGTCGTACGGCTGGAATGTGCTGGGCCCGATCGATGGCCACAACGCCGAACTGGTAGCCAGCACCCTGGCCGAAGCCAAGAAGTCGACCGAGCGCCCCACCTTGATCATCTGCAAGACCCATATCGGCAAGGGCAGCCCCAACCGCGCCAACACCTCCAAGGCCCACGGCGAGCCTTTGGGTGCCGAAGAAATCAAACTCACCCGAGAAGCGATTGACTGGCCCCACGCGCCTTTCGTCATCCCCAAAGCGGTGTATGCCGATTGGGATGCCAAGGCCAAGGGCAAGGCCCTGGAAGCCGCTTGGAACGAGAAATTTGCAGCCTACAAGGCGACCCACCCCGCGCTAGCCAAGGAGCTGCTGCGCCGCATGAAGGGCGACCTGCCCAAGAACTTTGTGCAGACCGCAGTGGATACCGTGATCGCGGCCCACCAAAAGGCAGAAACCATGGCCAGCCGCAAGGCATCGCAACTGGCGCTGGAAGCCTTCACGGCCGCTTTGCCTGAGCTGCTGGGCGGCTCTGCCGACCTGACTGGCTCCAACCTGACCAACACCAAGAGCACACCCAGCCTGCGCTTTGACATGCACGGTGCTGTGGTCAAGACTGCCGAAGGCCAGGGCGGCCGCCATATTAACTACGGCGTGCGCGAATTCGGCATGGCCGCCATCATGAACGGCGTGGCCTTGCACGGCGGCTTCATTCCTTACGGCGGAACGTTCTTGACCTTCAGCGATTACAGCCGCAACGCCATTCGCATGGCTGCGCTGATGAAGCAACGTGTCATTCACGTATTCACCCATGACTCCATCGGCCTGGGCGAAGACGGCCCCACCCACCAGTCGGTGGAGCACGCCGCGAGCCTGCGCCTGATTCCCAATCTGGACGTGTGGCGTCCGGGTGATACCGCTGAAACCGCCGTGGCCTGGACCGTGGCTTTGCAAAACAGAACCAAGCCCACCGCCTTGCTGTTGTCGCGCCAAAATATTTTGTACGCCTGCAAGGGTGACTCTGCAACTGCGCCCGATGCCAGCGGTCTGGATGCCATCAGCAAAGGTGCCTATGTGTTGTCCGAGCCGTCGGATGTGGGCCTGAAGAAAAAGCTGCAAGCCGTGATCATTGCCACCGGCTCTGAAGTGCAGTTGGCCCTGAAGGCGCAAGAGCTCTTGGCCGCCCGCAAGATTGCCGTGCGCGTGGTCTCCATGCCATCGACGACCACGTTTGATTGCCAGAGCAGTGACTACAAATCGTCGGTGCTGCCTGCGGGCGTACCGCGCGTGGCGGTCGAAATGGGCTCCACCGGTGGTTGGTGGAAGTACGGCGTAGCCGCTGTCGTGGGCTTAGACACCTATGGCGAGTCAGCCCCCGCACCGGTGTTGTTCAAGCACTTTGGTTTCACGCCTGAAAACGTGGCTGATACGGTACAGGCTGCCTTGGCGAAGAAATAAGGTCCGTTCGGGCTGAGTTTGTCGATGCCCTTCGACAGGCTCAGGGCGAACGGTGTTTGGTTTTATTTTGGAGAAAACTATGACAATCAAAATCGGTATCAACGGCTTTGGCCGCATCGGGCGCAACGTGTTGCGCTCGGCTATTCAGAATTTCAGCGACATTGAAGTCGTTGCGATCAATGACTTGCTGGAGCCAGACTATCTAGCCTACATGCTGCAATACGACAGCGTGCATGGTCGTTTCAAGGGCACTATTGCAGTCGAGGGCAATACCCTGATCGTCAATGGCAAGAAGATTCGTCTGACGCAGGAAAAAGACCCGACGAATCTGAAATGGAATGAAGTCGGTGCGGATATCGTGATCGAATCCACCGGTATCTTTTTGGACAAAGCCGGTGGTGAAAAGCACCTGGCTGCAGGTGCCAAGAAGGTAATCTTCTCCGCCCCGTCTAAAGACGACACCCCTATGTTTGTGTATGGCGTGAACGACAAGACCTATGCGGGCCAGGCCATCATCTCCAACGCCAGCTGCACCACCAACTGCCTGGCACCGCTGGCCAAGGTGGTGAACGACAAATGGGGCATCAAGCGTGGCCTGATGACGACTGTGCACGCGGCTACTGCCACTCAAAAGACCGTGGATGGTCCTTCCAACAAAGACTGGCGCGGCGGCCGCGGTATTCTGGAAAACATCATCCCATCATCCACCGGCGCTGCCAAAGCGGTGGGCGTGGTGATTCCTGAGTTGAATAAGAAGCTCACGGGCATGTCCTTCCGCGTGCCCACCAGCGATGTGTCGGTCGTGGACTTGACTTGCGAACTGAACAACCCCGCAACATTGGCTGAAATTTGCGCTGAAATGAAGGCCCAGTCCCAAGGCGCGCTCAAAGGCGTGCTGGGTTACACCGAAGACAAAGTGGTGGCCACCGATTTCCGTGGTGAGACCTGCACCAGCGTGTTCGACGCCGATGCCTCCATCGCCCTGGACGGCACCTTCGTCAAGCTGGTGAGCTGGTATGACAACGAGTGGGGTTACTCCAACAAGTGCCTGGAGATGGTGCGCGTTGTAGCTAAATAGGTTCACCCCCGTGGCGGCAAAGCCGCCTTCCCTCTGGAGGGGGCGCTACCGGTAGCCCGGTGAAGCTGTACATAACGCGCCTTTGGGCGCGTTATGTTTTTCTACGGTGCTACGCGCGGATCGCGGGTTTGGCGCTTCATCCAGTCACTCATTTCGCGCAGTGTGTGGCCAATGGATTCACGGGCCGAGTAGCCGTGCGACTCAAAAGGGCAATGACACATGGCGCACATTGCCACCGGTGCCCGCCAGGGCTTGGTACAGGCGCTGGGTTTGCAGTGGGAAGGTCTAAAAAGGCCCTTGTGGGGCTTAAAACTGATCTGGGTTTTTACCTTTGAATGGCGCGTAAAAGGCCTTGATAGCCACCATATCGGCATCTAAATCCCCAGTGGGAATGAACACCGGCCCCAGGCCGCTGACTTTGCGCGAATAGTCCATATAGGCCATCACGATGGGTACCTGGGCACCTACGGCAATATAGTAGAAGCCGGTCTTCCAATAGCGGGCTTTGCTGCGTGTGCCCTCCGGCGGCACAATCAGTTGCAAGGGTCCATCGGCCAGCTTGATCGCCTCTGCCGAAGCGGCGACCAAATTGTTGGAAGACTCCCGGCGCACGGGTATGCCGCCCAACCACATCATCACGCCGCGAAAGGGCGGCTTGAACAGTGATTCCTTGCCCATCCAGTAAACGTTCAGCCGCAGCGTAAATGCCACCATCAGGGTGTAGGGCAGATCCCAGTTACTGGTGTGCGGCGCGGCGATCAGCACACTCTTTTTTGCATTGGGCGGCAGGCTGCCTTCTACCTTCCAACCCGTTAGTTTCAAAAAAGTGATGGACAGGCCGCGCAGCACGGTGTTGACGATGGGCGTATCAAAAATAGTTTTATGCATGGAGGGCACCAGAGGCCAGGTGTCCGTCGTTGAGGGGGTTGTAAGCAGGGGCCGAAATTCATTTCGAATTATGAGGTATCGTGTAGCTCCTAAGCCTGCTGGCAAAACCCTAAACCTGACTGCTACGCCATGAAAAGTGCCATGAAAAAAATCCCGCTTGTAGTTGCCCTTTTTGCCCTTGGCGCTGTGTGGGGTTCTGCCCCTGTGTGGGCGGAACCGGCTGCTTTGAAGCAGCCGGTGTTGATATCTGCCAGCACCTTGGAGGGCGGCAAATTCGACGCGTCAACGCTCAAAGGCAAAGTCGTCATGGTCTACTACTGGTCGACCAGCTGCGCTGTCTGTCGCTCCCATTTGGCGGAGCTACGGACTAATCTGGCGGGCTGGAAAAACAAACCTTTTGCCTTGGTCACAGTCAATGTAGATGCAGATGCTGCCCAGTGGCGGGCTTATGAGTACATTGCTGGACAAACGCAGACGGTGCGCCCTATTTCGGTCTGGGAATCCAAAGGAGCTTCTGGCAAGTTGCCTATTACTTTGGTCACGGATACCGCCGGTATAGTGAAGTACCGCTATGAAGGCCGCATTGCGCCCGAGTCTTGGGACAGCGTGGCCGAGTTGCTGCCTTAATCGTGCGCTAGTCGTGCGTTGACTGGACTGTGTGGTCCAGGTCAGGTCGATTGGCCGGGTCCACGTGGGTCATTAGATTGAGCACACGGTGGCGCTGCATCACTGCCTGGCGTGCCGCCACGGCAATGTTGTGGCCCGCCTCTACCGTGAGCTTGGCATCCACCTCAATATGGGCATCCACCACAATCATGTCGCCCATCTTGCGGGTGTGAATGTCATGTACACCCGCTACACCCGGGGTTTGCTCCAGCGTATTGCGAATGGCTTGGACCTCTTCGTCATTGACCGCACGGTCCATCAGGTCGTGCAGGGCATCCCAGCCAAATGACCAGCCCATCTTGCCCACCATAAAGCCTACGACCAAGGCTGCCATCGGGTCCAGCAGCGGATAGCCCGCCAGATTGCCGATCAACCCCAAACCCACCACCAAAGAAGACGCTGCATCGGAGCGTGCGTGCCAGGCATTCGCCACCAGCATGCTGGACTTCACGGCCTTAGCCGCACGCAGCATATAACGAAAGAGCAGCTCCTTGGCTACCAAGGCACCACCCGCCACCCAGAGCGCAAACACGTGCACCGTGGGTATCGATTCGGGGGACTCCAGTTTCTGCACTGCCGACCAGGCCATGCCCAGCCCCACGGTCAGCAAGATCAAGCCCAAGACCAGGGACGCCGCAGTTTCAAACCGGTAGTGGCCGTAGGGGTGGTCCGTGTCGGCATCTTTGCGGCTGTGGTGGCCCGCGAGCAGCACTATGAAGTCGGACAGCAAATCTGAAAGGGAGTGAATGGCATCGGCAACCAAGGCCTGCGAGGATGCCCAAATGCCCACCGCCATCTGGATGGCTGATAACACTACATTGACCGCAACGCTAACCCAGGTGGTGCGCGATGCAACCGCGGCACGTTGCGCAGCGCTGTGCGTGGCGTGCTCAGAGTTGTCGTCTTGGTCGTTGAAATTCACGTTAAGGCTTCTTCGTCGCTGCGCGGTCTGGCATGGATTTGGCTGCCAGCTCGCGCACGTGCGGCACCAGTTTGTTGATGGAGTCTAGAAACGCGGCAGAGACTACTTTGCCCTCGTTGGTGTTGGTCCAGTTGGCCGCGCCAGCACCACCGGCTGCACCAATCATGATGCCGGCGGTGCCCAAATCGGTGGCACGGGCGGAACCCTCGGCGCTGACCAATTGCTCGGTGGTTTGCGCATCCGTCAGCGTCAGCACCACCTGGGCTTCCTTGAACTTCACCTTTTCGGCCAAACCCGCAAACTGGCCGATATAGGGGATGCGCGCCAAAATGCCTTCCAACCCACCGCCCGCGTTTTGCTCAGAGAACACCAGTGTCGGCGTCAGCACATATTGCGCTTCCAGCACATTGCCACGCGGGTTCACGGTGCTGCCTTTGCGGGTCAAGCCTGACTCTTGTAAATCCAACTCTTGCTTGGTGCCCTTCAGGCCCAGGTTGCGGTCCACCACCCGAAAGCAGCCGCTTTGTTGCAGCATCAGCCGCACCAGAGGCACGGGCGAGCTGGGCAAGGCACCGTTACCGCTGGTGTAGGTGTAGCCGTTGGGGTTCTCAATCACACCCAATGTGGCCAGTGGCGCATCGCATTTTTCAATCTTGCGTGTTTCACCGCTGGACTGCTTCTGCCCCGCCGAGCCGGTGGCCAAACCCCCGGCGTTGCCGGTCTCAATACCGGCAGGCTTGCAGCCAGCCAAAGCGGCGATAGCGATGGCGATCAGTGGAATAGTGAAACGGATCATGGCATGCGGGGTAGTAGAAGACGGCCTGCATAGTACACGCTGGCCCTCAGTGGCACAGCGACGCTTGTGTCCGCTGCGTGGTGTCGTTTGTTACGAATCGTTTTCCTCTGCGCCAGAGGGTGGTTCTGCGTCAGATGGGCTAGCGTAAATATGCCACACCGCCATGAACATGGCGGCAATCGTCGGCCCCACCACAAAACCATTGATCCCCATCACAGCCATGCCGCCCAAGGTGGTGATCAGCACCACATAGTCGGGCATGCGCGTGTCTTTGCCCACCAGCATGGGGCGCAGTACGTTATCGATCAGGCCGATGACCAACACGCCCCACGCGATCAACGCCAGGCTTTGCCACAGTGCACCTTGCAGTAGCAAATAAACGGCCACTGGCACCCAGACCAAGCCCGCACCCACCGCAGGCAAGAGCGACAAAAACGCCATCAATACCGCCCACAAAACCGGCGCACCAATGCCCAGCACCCAAAACGCTACGCCGCCGAGTGCGCCCTGCAAACCAGCCACCAGCAAGTTGCCTTTGACAGTGGCGCGGATGACGGTGGTGAATTTGATCCATAGTTCACGTTTGTGCGCATCCGACAGCGGTATGCCTTGGCGCATCAAGCGCAACACAGAGTCGCCATCGCGAATCAAAAAGAACGCCAAGTAGAGGGTGATGAATAGGTTGGCGACAAAGTCAAACGTGAACTGCCCCATGCTGAGCGCTTGCGTGGCAATGAACTGCGTGCCTTGCGATAGCAGAGCGCTGACGCGGGCCTGTAATTTGTCAAAATTGGTCAGGCCAAAACGATCCAGTACCGAGCCCACCCAATCGGGCAGGGCGTCAAACACGCCGCGCAAATAGCGGGCCGGATTCAGTTCACCCGACTGCATGCGCTGGTACATGCCCGAGGCCTCGGTGGCTATCGACACTGTGATCAAGACGAACGGAAGTACCACGACGACCAGCACCACCAGCATGGTGAGCAAGGCCGCCCGGTTGCGCTGAAATCGTAGGCGTGGAAGCAGCCAACGCTGCAATGGTGTGGCCAGCAGCGCAATGATGAAGCCCCACAAAATAGCGCCATAAAAAGGCAGCAATATCCAGCCCAATGCGAGCGAGATACCGATGAGAAGTACCAGCAGTGCACGTTTGTCGGCGCGGCCGGCTGATGTGGGGTCAGTTGGAGTCATGCGGCATTGTCGCCGCTGGTGGTGTCCAGCTTGAGTTCGCCACCCCACCAAGTTCTGCGCACCCCCACCAGGGTTTGCAGATTCATGCCTTGCATCACCGGCCAGCGCGCACTGTGGGCCATGAACCGGTCCCGCAGCCAGGGCAGTGCTACCTGGTCACTCTGAAACAGCGGCGTGAGCAACCGGCTGGCCTGGCTGTAGAAGTGCAGATGCCCACGCCGTTGTGCTGTGTAGTTGGCCAGTGCCTCGGGCACCGGCTGAGGTTGCGCCAGACAGCGCGCCAGCGCCACCGCGTCCAGCAGTGCCAGATTCGTACCCTGGCCCAGCTGCGGGCTGGTGGCGTGGGCGGCATCGCCTATCACCACGGTGTTGGTGGTGTGGTACTTGGGCATCACCACGTCGTGGTAACGCGCCCAGGTCAATTGCTGTGGGTCGGAGATGTGGTCCAACAAGGCTTCGCAGGCTGGGTTGAGCTGCAAGACAGTTTCTTTCCAGCGAGCCAGGCCATCGACCTGCAGCGCCGCGTAGCGGTCGGCTCGCACGCTCCAAAACAAGCTCACCACCGGCGTATCTCCGCCGGGCTGCAAACCGGTGGGCATGATGCCCAGCATCTGATTGGCTTGCCGGTACCACTGCCACAGCGTGGCGCCGTAGTGGCGTGTGGGGTCGGGCAATACCGCCCACACGGCGCCCCAGGGGTAGATTGCGTTCTTGGCACGCAGGCCGGTTTGCGCGCGTAGCTGCGAGTTCGCACCGTCGGCAATCACGCGGACATCAAAGGCGTCCAGCTCGGCCAGCGTGTGCACCTCATGTCCTGTGCGCATTGCCACGCCAGCGTCGGATGCTGCATTCCACAAGGCCGTGAATAGCACGCCGCGGTGCAGCCCCAGCCCATAGCTGCCCGGTTGCCAGCGCGCGTAGTCAATGTCAATCACACGCTGGCCCTGTGGGTTCAC
The DNA here is from genome assembly GCA_002256115.1 of Burkholderiales bacterium PBB3. GTDB lineage: Bacteria > Pseudomonadota > Gammaproteobacteria > Burkholderiales > Burkholderiaceae_C > Allorhodoferax. The sequence continues at coordinate 16,836 of NKIK01000047.1, read as the reverse complement.
GCCCCACAGATGGTCAATCTTTGCACCATGGGCCAAGACCTCTTCGGCAATACCCAGCGTCCGCATGGCAGCCAATCCCGTGGGTTGAATCAAGATACCCGCGCCCACCGCTTGGGGCTGCCGGAATTTTTCAAACACCGTCACCCGGTGGCCCGCGCGCGCCAGCAGTGTGGCGCTGGCCAGGCCGGCAAACCCTGCGCCGACGATGGCAATGTTCAGTGCTGAATTCAAGTTAGACGTTATGTGGTTGGTACAGCCTTAGGCAAGGCATTTGTACTGGGTGAAACGACAGGTTTTTCACTTCTATTTTTGTAGAACTGCAACCCAGTTTCCATCATATTGCCTAGTAGCAGTTGGGCCACGCGGTCTGCATAGAAGTTCAACTGGGTACTGACCCGGTAGTGGGCTTCGATATCCAGGCGCGTGCCATTGGCCACCGGCGTGAGCGTGAAACTGGTGTCTTTCAGATCAAAGTAATGCCCACCAATCATCACGTGGTCGTCTAGTGCATGGGGTGGAAAAGAGTCTTCAAAAAAGCGGTAAGACCAGCGCAGGTAGCGATTGGGCTGCCAGTCCGAAATAGGCTCATCAAAGTGGACTGCTTTGTTCCACAATGATTTGCGAACCAGGCCTTCTTTCGTCATTTCGGTGACACCGGACAGAGGCATGGGTACACCAATACGCGCCGCCCATGTGGCACCAAACTCAGCGGGCTGAATATCGACTGCGCGATTCAGATGGCTCCACACTTGTTCGGGCGTAGCGTGGACCACCGTGCTGCGTTGTATGGAATTTAGAACCTGCGGACTGGGCAACTGATCCCCAACCATACCCAAAAAAAGAGGTATCACTGCCAGGCTGTACAGCGTTTGTTTGGGCCAGTTGGTTGTACGACACACCGCACCCATTGCAAGCCCACCCAAAGAACCCAGCAAAGCAAACATTGGCACGATGATCACCGCGCAGATCAAGCCCTCTATCAATATGAGCAGTGTGCCCAGGACGTAAAGACAATTGGCAACGTAGGGAGCAACGATGTAATAGCCCCAGCTGCGGCGCTTCTGAGTTTCAGCCACATATACGGTGATGGCACCCACCAAAATGGGCGACAAATAGATGAATGCGCCAGCCATGGCTGACCAAGCCCCACCTGGCCGACCTGAAAAAATGAACCGTAGCAGCATGCCGCCCGCTACGCCCGCAATAAGAGGGTAGGCCCATGAAAAGGGAATCGCCTTTTTGATGGCGAAATCTTCAGCGCTCATAAATTGCTTTCGCACTCAAGGTGTCTTGCAAACGTCGCACTTGGGGTCTGTTTGGCAAGTCAGCAGGTAGCCGCAGATCCCAGACGCAACCGATCCTTTGTAGGCACCGTAGTACCCACCACCCCGGATCGGGCTGCCCAGGCTCCAGCCCTAGGCATGCGCTACCAGGAAAAGCATGGTGGTTGTTATGCCAGCACTCGCCCATGGTCAATAGACCATTCAGGCCGCCGAGGCCCACGTTGTGGCCTTGCACGCCAGCGCCATCCACCACATAGGTCTGATGCCCCTGCCGATGTGCAAAGTGCCCTACCAACCAATGTCCGGTTAAGGAAACGCAGACCCGCACACACACGCCCCACACCACCCAGGCCCATCCACCTGCGAGCCACAGTCCCAGGGCCAGAGGGAGTTGCTGCCACCGCCAGGTGCGCTCTAGCCAGGCATAAAAACGGTCGTTCGCGATCCGGGCCTCTGGCGCAAATTGCGGTGAATGTGTCAGCTGGAGCTCGCAGTGCAATTGCCACCATGCGTCGCGCCAAAAATCTTGTCCATGTGAGAAGTAAGCATGGCATCGGGGCTGCCGCTGAGCCCAGTCACGCATATCGTGGGTACGCACCATTCCAATAGGCCCTGCCATGCCAACCAGTACCCCGCAGTACACCAAGAAATACTCCAAACCAGGGTGGCACGCGTAACTACCGTGAATCAGGCGGCGGTGCATTCCCAACGAGTGACCCAGGCACAGGGTCATCCCGCTGCTGATTAGGAAAATAGCAAAGCTATCCCACTGCAGCGTAATGGGACCCCATAGTATGGCTACGAGCGCCATGCCAGAAAACCAGGCAGATTTGGCGGGGTCCCATCGCACCACGCCGTCTACGGTGTTGCTGCCGTGGCTGGATTGAATACGTGGGACGCCGTTGTGTGTGTTCATGGTGGTGGCCTCTTCTACAAGTGTTTTACCTTGAAATGGAGTCCCTCTTGGATAGACGCATCCTGCGGCAAGCGCTGCGCCTGCAACAAGCGCACGGTATCGATGCTGAAAACTTTCTGCGGCAGGTAAGCCGCCAGTAGCGCGGTCAGCTTCATCAACCACCAGGGTACTGGTAGCCACAACGCTGCGCCTTTGCCCGCATTGCGGCGGTAGTTTGCCAGCATCTGACGGTAGCTCAGCGTCACAGGCCCCGCCATCTCCACCGTGCGGCGCAAGGCTTTCGGGTATTCGCACAGACGCGCCACACCGAGCGCGACCTCTTGCACGCTGATTGGCGCGAGTAATGACGCACCGGGGTGCCACAGGCCGGGCAGGCCAATCACCGGCAGCGTGGCCAACCACTTGAACAAGCGGGTGCTGGGGCAGGCATCGTCCACCAGCAGCGCCGGCCGCACGATAGCGTAGTCCACCGTGCCTGCTGCCAAGGCGTGCTCAGCGGCCAGCTTGCTGCGCAGATAGGCACCGGGCAACCCAGTGCCCACACCCAGGCCCGAGATGTGCACGATGCGCGCCACACGCGCTCGGGCACAGGCCGCAAACAGCGCGGTGGGTGCTTGCACATGCACGGCCTCAAAGGAGTTGTCTCCACGCTCTATCAAGATACCCACCGCATTGACCACGATGTGTGTGCCACGCAGCAACTCGGCATAGGTTTCAGGCGATGTGTCATAAGCAAAGTCCACCGTCACATCGCAGGCGCTGCGTCCTGCGGTGGTGACCTTGTGGCCGCGCGTGCGCAGGGCGCTGGCAATGGCGCTACCCAATACGCCGGCACCTCCAAATACAAGAACTTTCATACGGTCCGTCCTCTCTCAGCTATGGGTTTCAGGGCGCACGGGGCAGGCTTCGCCCGGTGCGGTATGGCATTGGCTGGCGGCTTGGGTAGCTTGCCGGGCCGCGCGCTCCCACAGTGCTGCGCGGCGGGCACTGCGCACGCGGCGCAGCCACTCCAGCACGGGCATGCTGGCGCGCGAGAAGCCATACCGGTTGCGTGCAAACAGCGCGTAGGCCGCATCAGCCAGTGGCTTTAAAACGGGCAACGCAGTCGGTGCAAACCAGCGCCCCAAACCCACGGCGCTGTAGGCCAAACGAAATACTTCCACCCCCACCACCAGCGCGCCATCGGGTCGCTTGGCGTGGATCAGTTCATTCAGCGACTGCAGGCTCACACCCAGCGGGGTTGGGTCAAAAAATGGCACTGAGATGTCGACGAAGCGCAGCAAGTTTTGGTGATTGCGGGCTTTCAGATTGTCCATTTCCAGGTTGCAAACCGGGCACAGGCCGTCGTAGTACAGGGTCAGCGGGTAGTCGCTTGGGTTTGCATTGTTGTTGGTCATTTTTAATCCTTATTTACAGTTATTTCTGTTTAAACAGAAATAACAAGTCAAAAAAAGGGACGCTTTCGCCCCAGGTGTCGCCCCGTGGATTTCAAGGTCCGATGATCGACCCCATCGCCTGCAGACCCGCAGGCTGCGCAGGTACTTTGGCAGAGCCGCCATCACCCCGAATCAGTTTTTGAATCTTGGCCCCGAGTTTGAGCACCTTGGTCAGCGTCTCGGTATCCAGGCGCAGCATCTCGTCGCTCCACACGGTCAGTGTCTCCAGCATCATCAACATTTCACGCATGCGGTTGGCGCGCTCCACGCCGTCCAGCATGATTTCGGGGTGGTTCAGCAGTTCGCGCAACATGGCAATAGTGGGCATCAGCTCCCGCTCTTGCCGCTCCCGCACCACGGTGCGGGACAGCTCCCAGATATCGGTGCTGCATTCAAAGTGGTCGCGCCGTTCGCCCATCACATGCACCAGCTTCACCAGGTTCCAGGCCTGCAGCTCGCGAATGGAATTACTCACATTGCTGCGCGCCACATTCAGGGTGTCGGCAATCTCATCGGCGGGCAGGGGCTTGCCAGTCAGGTACAGCAGCGCGTGGATTTGGGCCACGGTGCGGTTCACACCCCAGCGGGCTCCCATCTCGCCCCAGTGCAGGATGAATTTTTGGCTGGTCTCACTCAGTGGCATGGTCGCGGTCCTCGTTTTTTTGTGTTCAGTTTCACTATAGGCGCGTCAATTATTTCTGTCAATACAGAAATAAAAGAAAGTCAACAAGCTTTTCAAAGTAGGGGCCAAGCGCTTGCCAGCCTGTCCGCAGGGGTCTAAGCTTGTAGTGCCCATCCATGCACTCCCAACCTACCAGGAGGCCACTATGTACAAGCGAATTGTGTTGGCGTACGACGGCTCGCAAAGCGGTCAAAAAGCACTGCTGGACTGCCAAGACCTGGCCCAGTGGTCGCAGGCCCAACTGGCGCTGGTGGCGGTGTTGCCGCTGGGCATTGGGCTGGTGGCCACCGAAGGCGGCATTTACGACGCCGGGCTGATGGAACGCGAAAAAGAGGCGTTGCAAGCCGTGCTGGACGATGGCCTGCAGCGCCTGCAAAGCGCGGGGCACCAGGCCAGTGGCGCGCTGCTGACGGGTGACACGGTGGAAGAAATCACCATCTACGCCAAGAAATGGGAGGCCGACCTGATCGTGGTGGGCCACCGCCACCTGGACGGCTGGGCCGCGCGCTGGTGGAAGTCGTCAGTCTCCAAAGCCTTGATTGCGCACGCCCATTGCAGCGTGCTGGTGGTGATTACAAGCTGAGCGGGCTGCAGTGGGCCGTGGGATGGCCTATCTATCCATTCAACAATGACTGAATGGTGTTGATTCTGAATAGTATTTTCAATAAGTATCTATTCAAATATTCATTCATGGACACGCTGCCCAGCGCGCTTCGCGCGTCGACTTGGTCGACCGAGTATCCCGCCCCGGCGCAGCTTGTCATGCAGGACAGTCTGAACGCTGTCGTCCGCTTCCAAAGCGATCTGGCCGCAATGGCAACTCCCGCTGCAGGTCCTTTGCATAGGGGGTCACTCGGTTCACTGCGGGTTTAGTTAGGGGCGGCTGCAATCACCATCCAGCCCACACCAAAGCGGTCTTCCAGCATGCCAAAGCAGGGCGACCAAAACGTAGGGGCCATGGGCACGGTGATCTTGCCGCCTTGGGCCAGGGCATTGAATTTTCGCTCCGCCTCGGCCACATCGGCTATGCCCAAAGACAGGCTGAAGCCCTTGAAGCTGGGCTGCATATCGCTGTTGCCGTCTGACACCATCACCGTGGATTCGCCGATGCGCAGGCTGGCGTGCATGATCTTGTTTTCAAAGCCTGGTGGCAGCGCACCCGGCTGCGTGGGCGTGGGGCTTTCGTCCATGCGCATCTGAAAAATAACTTCAGCACCGATGGCTTGTTGGTAGAAAAGCATGGCCTCTTCGCAGTGGCCGTTAAAAAACAGATAGGGCTCGACTTTCATGGTGTCTCCTGGGCAGTAAGGCCGAAATGGTGACACGAATAGGGTCCCCCGTCCACGCCACGGCCCTGATCCGTCTTTGCGCTTGAAATTTAAGCCAAATCGGTCATTCAGGCCGTGGATAGTGCGGGAGCAGCTATTAATTACATAGCGCCAACACAACACATCACCTTGCTGAACACTCAGCCCGCTGTCGCCATGCGCAGCCTGCGCGCGGCGTCTTCGGCCCGTGCATCGTCTATCTCGCGCAGCACCGCCTGCATGTCCACATCGGCATGGGCGCGCTCGTAGCGGCCGGTCAGCACGGTGTCGTTGCTGAGCAAACCAGCCTGGTACAGGCTCCAGATCTCGGGGCCAAAGTCGGTCTTCAGCAGCGCGGGTTCAAACTGACCAAAGAAGTCGCGCAAGTTAGCCACATCGCGCAGCAGCATGCGCTGGGCGTGGTTGTTGCCGGCGGCGTCCACGGCTTGCGGCAGGTCAATGATCACCGGCTCGTCCTTGCCTTCAGCGCCATCTTCGCCCGGCATGTGCGCCAGCAAGATGTTGAACTCCGACAAGTCCCCATGCACCACGCCCGCGCACAGCATGCGCACCACTTCGGCAATCAGCGTGGTGTGGTGTTGCTGCGCCTGCGCGGGGGTGAAGGCCACATCGTTCAGGCGCGGGGCAGCGTCGCCATGGGCGTCCGTCACCAGCTCCATCAGCAGCACGCCATCATGAAAGTTGAACGGCTGCGGCACGCGCACGCCAGCCGCAGCCAGGCGGTACAGCGCGTCCACCTCGGCGCTTTGCCAGGCGGCCTCTTGCTCCTGGCGGCCAAAGCGACTGCCCTTGGCCATGGCGCGGGCCGAGCGGGAGTTTTTGACCTTGCGGTTTTCGGTGTAGTCCACCGCTTGGCGGAAGCTGCGGTTGTTGGCTTCTTTGTAGATCTTGGCGCACAGCGTTTGTTCGCCACTGCGCACGACAAACACCATGGCCTCTTTGCCGCTCATTAGCTGGCGCACCACGGTGTCGATCAGGCCCTCTTCAACGAGGGATTGGAGTCTGGGGGGTGCTTTCATTCCGTGGATTGTGCACTGCCCCATCGTGCCCAGTTGCGGGCGGTTTAAAGGCGCAGCGACCCAGCCCCAAACAAACCCACCAAGCCGATCAAAATCAAATAGAACGCGACGATGTAGTTCAGCAGCCGCGGCACCACCAGGATCAGAATTCCCGCCAATAGTGAGATGAGGGGGGTCAAGCTGAGGTTGATATTCATGGGGGACTCCAAGGCGAGTGGTTGGGCAAAATTGCTGACTCGCATCATGGCGCGCCCAGGGCACTTGGCTCTGTGCGGCACTTCACACAGCCGCCATTCAAGCCGCGCACTGCGGATCAACCCTATAGATATTTGCCGAGCCGAGGTCCATACTTTTGATTCAAACCCCAGTGGGTGCGGAGAGATGCCATGGTCTACCGGTTGATATGTGCCGTGATTTTTGTCACTTTGGGCTTGGCGGGCTGCGCTGCGCCGCCGCTTGCCGGTGCGCCGCCTTCCGGGCTATGGCAAGACCAGGCGTTTGGCTACCAGAGCAGTCTGGTCACCGAGACGCGCGACAGCGTGTTTGCGCTAGACCGGGCCATGCAGGCCAGCCTGAACACCCCAGGCAACCAGCTCCAATCCACCCGGCAGCGGCTGGACCTGCTGGTCGCGCGCCTGTATGACCCCAAGGGCCTGCGCCTGTCGTATGCCAGTGGGCGCACCACGGGTGCGGCCGAGACCTGGCGCAGCCAGAGCGGAGACTGCCTGTCGCTGACCGTGATGGCCTACGCAGCGGCCCGCGCGCTGGGCCTCAATGCGTACATGCAAGAGGTGCAGGTGCCACTCACCTTTGATCGCCGCGATGGCGTCGATTTCATCGGTGGCCATGTCAATTTGCTGGTGCGCCATGCCTACGACGTGCCGCTCAATGACAGGACCATGAACGTGGAAAACTTTGTCGTCGACTTTGAGCCGCAGATGGGTGCCAACCGCTTCGGCCAGCGGCTGACCGAAGACGACATCATGGCCCGCTACTACAACAACCGCGCAGCCCAGTACCTGATCGCCAAGGACGATGCGCGCGCCTATGCCTACTACCGCGCAGCGATTGCGGTGGGGCCTGGCTACGCCCCCGCGTTTGCCAATCTGGCGCAACTCTATGTGCGCAAGGGCTTGCTGGCGGGCGCGGAACAACTGCTGACCCATGCCATTGCCCTGGGTGGCCCGACCTACTCTGCGCTGCGCAATATGCAAATGCTATTGACCACACAGGGCCGCAACGCCGAGGCGCAGCACTACGCCCAATTGCTGGTCAAACAACAAAACGAGAGCCCCTATTACTGGATGGGCTTGGGGATGGCCGCCATGCGCGATAGCGACTACCGCGCAGCCATTCGCACCCTGGAGCGGGCCGCCGCGCTAGCCACCGGGTTTGAAGAAATTCACTACCAGCTGGCGCTGGCGTATTGGCGTGACGGCCAGCAGCAGGCCGCCCGTGAACAGCTCGCCGTGCTGGATGGCATCAACCACCATGCCCCCGGCGTAGGCACCTTGAGCAAAAAATTCAGCGCACCACCACCGACCAGCCGGCCTGGCGGTTGACCTTGTTGTTTTCGTATTCCCACACGGTGCCGCAGCGTTCGCAGCGGTATTTGGTGATGGTGACCGTGCCGTGCTTGTGGGCCACCGTGCGGTGCGTGCCCTGCATCAGCTCGGGGTGCCCCTTGGTGCCGCGCCAGTTGCGCTGAATGCCCGCGCAGGATTCGCACAGCGCCTCGTCTTTGGCAGGGGGCGAGGCATCGGGTTGAGGGTTGGTGTTTTCTGTCATGGGGCGATTGTCCTCTGCTGCGCAGGGTCGCAGTGGCGTAGCGCAAAATACTGTGTAAAAATACAGTATCAATACCCCGCAGCCCATGGACCTGTTTGACGACCTACCCCTGCCGACCGAAGACCTGCACACCGCCATTGGCCCCGGTGCGGTGCTGATGCGCGGGCTGGGCCGTGCGGGCGATGTGCAGATGCTGCAGGCCGTGGAGTCCATCATCGCCCAGGCGCCGCTGCTACAGCCGCACACACCGGGCGGCTACACCATGTCCATCCAGACCACGCGCTGCGGCAGCGTGGGTTGGCTGTCGGAGCCCGGCGGCTACCGCTACTCCACCATCAACCCGCGCACCGGCCAGCCTTGGCCCGCGATACCGGCGTGCCTGATGGACTTTGCCATCGATGCTGCCACGCAGGCCGGTTACCCCGACTTTGTGCCGGACTCCTGCATGATCAACCAGTACCTGCCCGGCAACAAGCTCGGCCTGCACCAGGACCGCGATGAGCGCGACCTGCGCGCACCGGTGGTGTCGCTCTCGTTGGGCTTGCCCGCGATCTTCCTGTTTGGCGGCCTGCAGCGCACCGGCAAAACCCAACGCTACCGTTTGGCCCATGGCGATGTGGTGGTGTGGGGCGGGCCATCGCGGCTGGCATTCCACGGCATCTTGCCGCTGGCCCATGGCGACCACGCGCTGGTGGGGCAGCGGCGCCTGAACGTCACCTTCAGGCGCGTGCTGCCCGCCTGATCGGTCTCCATCCGGTATCCATGTGTAGGGCTTCGCGGACTGATACAGCGCAGCACGGCACCACCCTGGGTGTGCAGCCATGCAACCCCGGCCGCTTCTACATTGGAGTCCACACCCTGCTGGAGCCGCCCATGTGGACCGATTTACTGCCCCTGATGACCTACTGCTTTGTGATGTCCAGCACGCCGGGGCCCAACAACGTGATGCTGGCCACCTCGGGCGCGCAGTTTGGCTACCGCCGCGCGCTGCCGCAAATCTTTGGCACCAACAGCGGCGTGGCCGTGCAGACCTTCATCACCTGCCTGGGGCTGGGAAGTTTGTTTGTGGCCTTTCCGGTGCTGCACCAAGTGCTGCGTATCACTGGCGCGCTGTACCTGGTGTTCCTGGCCTGGAAGCTCAGCGCCAGCGCGCTGGGCGAGGCCAAAGACGCCAAACCGCTCAGCTTCACGCAGGCCGCGCTGTTCCAGGCGGTGAATCCCAAGAGCTGGGTCAAGGCCATCACGCTGGCTTCAGTGTTTATGCCTGCGGGCTTGAGCACACCGGTGGGTGCGCTGCTGGTCGCGGTGGTGGGGCTGGTCATTGGTTTCCCCAGCGCGTCCATGTGGGCACTCTTTGGTGTGGCCATCCGCCGCCTGCTGACCGACCCGCGCAAGCAGCGCATCTTCAACCTGAGCATGGGCGCGATGCTGCTGCTGTTGGCGGCCAGCTTTTTAATGTGAGACATTGCGCTAACCTTGCTTCATGTTCCCGCTAGACCGCAACGCGCCCACGCCGCTCACCGACCAGATCGAACTGGGCCTGCGCGCGCGCATCACCAGCGGGCAGTTGCCCGCCGCGGCGCGCCTGCCGTCCATCCGCCAGTTGGCCGCGCAGTTTGCCGTCAGCCCCAACACCGTGGTGGTGGCCTATGACCGGCTGATGGCCCTGGGCCTGATCGAATCGCGTGGCACCGCGGGTTACTTTGTTCGCGAGACGCGCCTGGCCAGCCCCATGCCCGACGCCGCCGCGCTGGAGGCTGGTGAAGAGCAAGACGGCGTGTGGCTAGCCCAGCAGGCCAATGACCAGCGTGCCGGGGTGCTGCTGGCCAGCAGCGGTGCGCTGCCCCCGTCGTGGCTGGAAGACGCCGTGCCCGCCGCCGCCGTGCAGCGCGGTCTGGCGCGCGCCAGTGCCGGCATGGCATCACGTTGCCCTCCCCAGGGCCTGCCCGAATTGCGCGAGCGCGTCGCCATGGTCTTGCGTAGTGTGGGTATTGCGGTAGACGCCGGTCGCATCCTCACCACACTGGGTGGCACGCACGCTATTGACTTGATCTGCCGCGCCTTTTTGCAGCCCGGCGACACCGTGCTGGTGGAAGACCCCGGCTACTTTTTGATGTTTGAGCGCCTGCGCAAAGATGGCATTCGCGCCATCCCCATCCAACGTAACCCCGATGGCCTGGACCTGGCGCAACTGGAAGCCGCCTGCCGCGAACACCACCCGCGCCTGCTGTTCATTCAGACGGTGTTGCACAACCCCACTGGCTGGAGCAGCACCGCCGCCAATCTGCACAAGGTGCTGATGCTGGCGCAGCAATATGGATTTCTGATTGCCGAAGACGATGTGCACGGGCACTTTCACCCCGGCCACGCCACGCGCCTGGCCAGCCTGTCGGGGCTGGACCGCGTCATCTACTACTCCAGCTTCTGCAAGGCGCTGAGCCCGGCGCTGCGCCTGGGCTATATGGCGGCCGAGCCCGTGTTACTCAAAGCCCTGATGCGCGAAAAGATTTGTTCAATATTGACCGGCCCCGCGCTCAATGAATACGTGCTGCTGGAAGTGCTGGCCGCCGGCCGTTGGCGCAAGCACCTGGACCGCCTGAACGCCAAACTGCTGGCCGCCCGCCATGCCAGCGCGCGGCAGTTGACCGACGCGGGTTTGCTGCTGGACCATCCCGGTGAAGGCGGCCTGTTTTTGTGGGCCACCGTGCCGGGCGATGTGGACCTGAGCCTGCTGGTGCAAGACGCCTACCGCAACAAGATTGTGCTGATGCGTGGCGCCACCTTCAGTGCCAACAACCAGGCGGATGCGCACATCCGTTTCAACGTGGCTTTTGCCCAGCAGCCGCGCCTGGCCGAGTATTTGCGCGAGCGCTTGCAGTCGTTGGCCGGTGCGCGCGCTGCACTGGCCCGTGTCAGTGGCCCAGCACAGGCTACGCCGGCGTCGCCCCAATCAAAGCCGTAATCCGCTGCACCGTCATTTCCACAAACGCTGTTACCGCGTGCGGCACATGGCGGCGGCTGGGGTAGACCACATACATATTGCCTAGGCTGCTGGCCACGCCTGGCAGCACCTGTACCAGCGCCCCGCTGCGAATGCTGCCCTGCAGTGAGCCAAAGGGCAGCAAGCAAATGCCTAGCCCACCCTCCGCCGCCTTTTGCAGCGCCGGCCCGGTGTTGGCGCTGAAGCGCCCGCCCACACTGATCTGCACCGGGCCATCAGGCCCTTGCAAATGCCAGGTGGTTTGCGCCATGGGCGTAGCACCAGGGTTGATCGCGCGAATGCAATCGTGCGCAGCCAAGTCTTCTACCGTGCGCGGTGTGCCGCGTGCGGCCAAATAGGCTGGGCTGGCCGCCAGCGCCAAATAGCCCGTGGCCAGCTTGCGCGCCACCAGGCTCGAATCGGGCAGCTCCGCGCTGCCGCGAAACGCCACGTCAATCCCCTCCTCAATGAAATCCGCCATGCTGTCGCTCAGCACAAACTCCAGTTGCACGCCGGGGTAGCTGTCCAAAAACTCCTGCACCCACGCCATCTCAAAGTAGTCGAAGAAACCGGCCGACGCCGCCACGCGAATGCTGCCCTTGGGCGTCTGGTTTTCTCCGGCCAGAGCGCTGGCGGCGTTGTTCAGTGCATCAATCTGGCTGGCGCATTGGTCAAACAGTGTGCGCCCCGCGTCGGTCAGCGACAGCTTGCGCGTGGTGCGCTGGAGCAGCCGGGCTTGCAGGCTGTCTTCCAGTTGCGCCACCTGACGGCTCAGCGTGGTGGGCGGCATGCCCAGGCGGCGCGAGGCTTCGGCAAAGCTGCCCGCTTGCACCACCTGCACAAACAGGGCCATTTGGTTCAGATCCAGCATGGTAATCCTGGCCCCCACGGTCGCCCACTTCGTGTGGATCCCTGCCCCCCAAAGGGGGCTGCTTCCCCTTGGGGCGGCCCGGCGGTGAATCCCAACAAAAACGGCATAGTGAATGCCGATTGTGACGTCTACACAAGTAATGGGGCAAGCCCTAATCTAGGGGTATCGCATTGATTCACCCGTTTAAGGAGATCGCCATGTCTGCAATCGCTACCCCTGAAGTCGCCATCCAACGCCGCATCGTGCACCGCACGCGCGGCAGCGCACACGGCCCCATCACGCGCCTGGTCAGCCCTGGCGACCTGGGCGAAGTGCTCAAGCCCTTTATCTTTCTGGACCGCTTTGAAGTGGCCGCGGGCGGCCAACCACCGCGCTTTGGCATGCACCCGCACTCGGGCATTGCCACGCTCACCTATTTGATGAGCGGCCAGACCGCCTACGAAGACACCACCGGTGAACACGGCGCACGCGGCGTGCTGCCCAACGGCGGCGTGGAATGGATGATGGCGGGCGGCGGTGTGTGGCACACCGGCGCGCCTGAAAACACCGAGCGTGTGCTGGGCTTTCAGCTCTGGGTGGCCATGCCGCCCGAGCTCGAATTGGCCGAGGCCCACAGCATCTACCTGGGCCCCGAAGGCGTGCCGCATGTGGGCCCGGCGCGTGTGCTGCTGGGCGCTTACGAAGGCGCGGTCAGCCCCATCCCCGCACCGTCCAACATGAGCTACCTGGGCGTGCACCTGCAGGCGGGCGAGACCTGGCGTTTTATGCCGCCCGCTGGCCACACCGTGGCCTGGGCCGCCGTGGGCGAAGGCCGCTTGACCGCGCCTGCAGCATTGACCACGGGCGACCTGGCCGTGTTTGAAGACCAAGGCGGCGTGATTGAATTCACGGCGCAAACCGACGTGGCCTTTGTGCTCGGCTCGGGTGTGCAGCACCCGCACGAGTTGTTCATGGGGCCATATTCAGTGCACACCAGTGCCGATGCGCTGCACCGCGGGCAAGCCGGTATTCGTGAAAGGGCACAACTGCTGCGCCAGCAGGGTCGTATGTAGTCGTGAGGTTTAGATGCCAAATCGGCCATCTAGGCCGTGGATAGTGCGGGAGCAGCTCCTGTATTTGTAGCAAAAAGCTCTGTGTGAGCCGTATTTTGTGATATTCACCGCAAATTGTGCGGTGAATATCACGGATAATCGCCGCATGCGTTCCCATCGCCCCACCACAACGCCTCGCTATATCTGGCAGCGACCCGATTGGCCTCAGTGGACTTTTGACGCCGCAGCCTTGGCCGCGCCGCTGGCCCAGGTGCACCGAGCGCAAGGCCAGTTGATGGGGCGCATGGCCGAGCTGGGTTTGGTGCAGCGCGATCTGGCTACCCTGCAGGTGCTGACTCACGAGGTCATCAAAACCAGCGAAATTGAAGGCGAGCGACTCGATCTGGACGCTGTGCGTTCTTCACTCGCCCTTCGCTTGGGGCTGGACATTGGTGCCCTGGCACCTATCGACCGGCACGTAGAGGGCGTGGTGGATGTGGTGATGGATGCCACCCGCAACTTTGACCAAGCGTTGACCGATGAGCGCCTGTTTGGTTGGCATGCGGCTTTGTTTCCCACCGGCTTTAGTGGCAGAACGCGCATCACCGTAGCCGCGTGGCGCACCGATGCCAGTGGCCCCATGCAAGTGGTGTCGGGGCCGGTGGGCCGGGAGCGTGTGCACTTTGAAGCACCGCCCGCCAGCACGTTACTTGCGCAAACCCAAGCTTTCCTGCAATGGTTCAACGCTGCCCCCGTGGGTGACGGATTAGTCAAAGCTGGACTAGCCCATTTGTGGTTGGTGACCTTGCATCCGTTTGATGACGGCAATGGCCGCATCAGCCGTGCTGTAGGCGATATGGCTTTGGCGCGGGCGGAGGGCACCAATCAGCGCTTTTACAGCTTTAGCGCCCAGATACAGCGCGAACGCAAAGACTATTACGACCAATTAGAAGCTACGCAAAAGGGCGGTATGGACGCGACGCCTTGGCTCATCTGGTTTTTGGGCTGCCTGCTGCGCGCCGTACAGGGTGCCGATGCGATGCTGGTCAGCGTATTGGACAAGGCGCAGTTCTGGCAACGCTGGGCTGGCCAGCCTATGAACGAGCGACAAACCAAGGTGCTCAACCGCGTGCTGGATGGCATGGATGGCAAACTCAACAATGCCAAATGGGCCGCCATCGGCAAGTGTTCGCCAGATACCGCACTGCGTGACATCAATGACTTGTTGGCCCGTGGCGTGCTGCGCAAGCTCGAAGGTGGTGGGCGCAATACTGCGTATGAGTTATGCGTCAAATAGGCCGGAGGCTCAGGTGAAATGTGCCTGAGCAGCTCGCCCATTGATAGCAAGTCAAGTTGGTAGCGCCAAACCCCGCAGCCGCACATGCGCCGCCCCGTCCCGGTCGGGCGGCTGCTGGTGTTTGGCCTGCAGGTAGTGGTGGGTGAACACATCCAGATAGGCCTCTAGCGCTTGCGCGGCGTGGGTCTCACCGGCCAGCTCCAGGCACAGTGCGCCCACCTCGCTGGTGCAAAAGTGATCGTCGCGCCTGCTGCGGCGTAGCTTGTAGCGCGAGATTTGCTCGGAGGCCAGACTCAGCACCGGTAGCTTGTCCAGGTACGGGCTTTTGCGAAACATCTTGCGCGCCTCGGGCCAGGTGGCGTCTAGCAAGACAAAAAGCGGCCGCTTAAGCAGGCCTCCAGAATCGACGACACCGTTCGGGCTGAGCTTGGCCTGTCCTGAGCCTGTCGAAGGGTCGAAGCCTTGCCCTTCGACAGGCTCAGGGCGAACGGGGTGGTGTCCAATCAAGTCCGTCACCACTCTTTCGGCCGCCACAAACTCCCCCGGAAACACCACATACGGCTGCCACTGCGGGTCGGCCAGCAGGGCCAGCAGCGCCGGGTCCACCTCGGTGCGCGCCCAGCCAAACGCAAACGTGTCGGCCACCACATCGGCAATCAGCCAGCCAGTGTTGCTGGGCTTCAGCGCTTCAATGTCCGCCATGATCAGGCACATGCCCGCGCGGGTGGGCACCACCGGCCGCTCGGCGCACAGGCAATGGCTCAGCACCAGGCGGCAGCCGGGGCAGCGTGGCACATCGGAGCCGCCACGGGCGCGAAACGGTTTGGAGCTGCGCGCCAAGCGTGCGGTGCGCAGGCGGGAGACTGCGTGGGGTTCCATCACGGTGCGCTCACCGCCCATCCACATGCTCCAGCGCAAACAGCGGCACTTCAGCCTGTCGGCTCAGCCACAGGCCACCGCCCAGCTCAGTAAAGCCCTCGGCCAAACCGCGCCGGTACACCGCCGCCGGGTGCTTCAGCAGGCTCGGGTCTGTCAGCGTTTCGTCCACGGTGTCTTGCTCCCAGTCTTCCCGCGCTACGGCTTCCACATACAGCGCGCCGCAGCTTAGGCGGCCCAGGTTGCTTAGCGCCAGCTTCAGGTCAGCCGCGCTCAGGTAGGGCAGCACGCCTTGGCAAATCACCAGGTCATACGGCGCAGCGGCCCGGTAGTCCACCACCGATCCGCGCTCCCAGCCAAAGCGGCCGCACAGGTATTCGCTGTACTCCACACCCTGAAACTGCGCGTGGGGGTAGTGGCGTTTGATCACATCGCGCCACAGGCCAATGCCGCAGCCCACATCCAGCACGCGGCGCACCGGCACGCGCAGGTATTGCAGGTAGCTGCACACAAAAGCGCCCAGCCGCTGCACATGCTCGGGGTCCACCACGCTGGTCTTCTTGTTGAAGTAGTAGCGCTGGTAGTACGCCTCGTCAAACTTGTCCTTGGCTGCAGATTTCACGCCGGTTTCCTTAAAGCCCCTAGTCCGGGGCTAAGGAGTATCCCCTACCGCATGGCCCTGGCCTGCAAGCCCGCCAGCACCGCTACAAACCCAGCCTGCAGCAGCACATAGGCCACGCCCAATGCGTTCAGCGTCGGCCAGTGCAGCTCTACCACCACCACGCTGGCCACCACCCACAGCGCATTGCCCGCCACCAGCGTGCGCAGGCCCCACAGCGGCGGCTGCGGCTTGGCCAACAACAGCAGCGCTATCAGCGCCACAAAGGCCAGCACCACCGCTCCGCTGGCCTGCACCAAGGCGGCGGGCAGGCCCAGCAGCGTGGCCTGCATGTCGGGTGCCGCCAGGCTCGACAGCCCGGATGCCAAGCCCGTGGCAGCGTCCACCCACAACACGGTGCGCAGCCAAGCCGGGTAAAGCGCAGTGCCTGCGGACAGGGTGGATGTTCGCGATGGAGAAGATGCGTAGCTAGACATAAGAAGCTCCTTTACGGTGAATGAAGCCTGCATGCTCCGGCTTGCGGCGCGGCGCGTCCATTACCTGCCAGGTCATGCCCAGTACGCCACACAACAGGCCCACGCAGCTATTGCTCCGGCCCTGAGAAGTCTCAAGCCGCATAGCGAACCCGGCGATCCTGGAAGTAGCCCATAACGCGCTCAGGATTTTGCTCCAGCATCGCCATATGCTCGTTCGCAGCCTCGCGTAATTTG
>NKIK01000093.1 GCA_002256115.1 Burkholderiales bacterium PBB3 | reverse complement strand
GGTGGGGGACTTGATGGAAGCCGACGGCCGCCATATCGGCCTCTTCTACGGCGACTTCTTCTCACGCGAGAGCAAGCAGGGCGGGGCGTGGATGTCCAGCTATCAGGGCCAAGACCGCGTGAATGGCAATCTGAAGCCGATGGTCGTCAATGTATTGAATTACACCAAGGCACCGGCGGGCAAGCCGACCCTGCTATCCTATAATGACGCCGAAACCTTGTTCCACGAGTTTGGCCACGGCCTGCATGGCCTGTTGTCTAACGTCGCTTATCCAAGCCTCGCTGGCACCGCTGTATCGCGCGACTTTGTGGAGTTTCCAGCCCAAATCTATGAGCACTGGCTGGGTCAGCGCCAAGTGCTAGAGCGCTTTGCCCGCCACAGCGACACGGGTGCCGCCATGCCGAAAGAGTTGCTGGACAAGGTGATGGCAGCGCGTAATCACGACCAAGGCTTTGCAACGGTTGAGTTTTTATCATCTGCCTTGGTCGATATGGACGTGCACAGCCAGCCCAATCTGCCTAAGGGCTTTGATATGGGGGCCTTTGAAAAGGAAAGCCTCGCCCGGATCGGCATGCCGCGTGAGATTGTGATGCGCCACCGGCCGACTCACTTTGGCCATATCTTCTCGGGCGGCTATTCGGCTGGCTATTACTCTTACATGTGGTCGGAAGTTCTCGACGCCGATGGCTTCCGCGCCTTCACCGAGACGGGCGATATCTTCAACAAGGACGTTGCTAAGCGCTTGCGCACTTTCGTCTATGGTGGTGGCAACTCGCGTGATCCGGCAGAAGCTTACCGCCAATATCGCGGCCGCGATCCCGATCCAAAAGCATTGTTGGAAATGCGCGGCCTCGCTGACGGTACCAGCGGCAACTAAGCTGCTTGGCCGCGACCTTGTTCGACATTTTGCGCATGGCTGATGATTAGATCAGCCATGTGCTTGGTTTTCGAAGGGGGAAGGTCATGGGCCATTTGGTCGATCACCTCCAACTTTGCACCTGGAATGCGCCGCGCGGTGTCGACCCCGCATGCCAGCGGCACCAATTCATCCTGCTTGCCATGAATAACCAAGGTGGGCGCTTGGATTGAGGCCAGCTTTCCGGCACGCTCCCCATCGGCCAGAATGGCAATCAGCTGGCGCAGCGTGCCCTTGGGATCATAGGCCCGGTCATAGGCAGCGGCCGAGTGATTGACGAAGGCGTCGGGCGCGCGCGCGGGATCAGGGTAAGAGATCAATTCCAGCGTCCGCCGACCAATCTCAATCGCCTCATCGCGGTTTGGTGCTGTGCTACGCCGAGCAGTCAGGCGTTGGCGAAGTTTGGCCGGGGCACTGGGCAAGCCGCGCGCGCCGCTGGTTGACATCACAGAGATCAAACTGCGCACCCGACTTGGATGATGAATAGCGATGCTCTGCGCAATCATGCCGCCCATGGAGACTCCAACAATATGGGCGGCGTCGATCCCCAGATGATCCAACAGCGCCACCGCATCTTTGGCCATATCCTTGACGTGATAGGCAGTCTTAAAGCCGATCCCGAACAAAAGCCCCGCAATCGCGCGCAATGGGCTTGCCACTTGTACGCCATGAAAATGAGTTGAAAGGCCAACGTCGCGATTATCAAACAAGATCACGCGATGCCCGGCAGCTACCAGCTCTGCCATGAAATCTTCCGGCCAAGCAATCAATTGCCGCCCCAGCCCCATGACTAACAACAAAGGCACGCCTGAGGCCGCGCCCCGTTCTTCATAATAAAGCTCAATGCCATTGGCTTGAATGGTCGGCATGCACATGTCCCCCGATGCAGGCGTGGTGGGTTTGGTCAAAAGCCAAACAAAAACGGCCCTGAGATACCTCAAGGCCGTTTTCAATTCGTGTCAACCAAGCT
>NKIK01000046.1 GCA_002256115.1 Burkholderiales bacterium PBB3 | reverse complement strand
CAACAAGCTCAAGAGTGCGCAAAGACGCCCCACGATCATCGCCGCTTGTTGGGCGCAGGCAAAATTGTGGTGATGTCATGATTTACGAAAACGTCAATAAATTGATAACGCCCAGCGTGTCGTTATTGCCCGCAAAGAACAGGCGGCCTTTGATAAAGGCCAAATCGCCCGCCGAGCTGGTGGGCACATTGCCCGCGACGGTGGCACGCCCGGTGCTCAAGTTCAGGCGGTACAGCAGGGTGTCATTGTTAGACGCGGCATACAGTGCGCCACTGCCGTCAAATGACAAGGCATTGGCACCCACCACACCGTGGGCCCCAATCAAACTGGCTGTGCCATCGGTGCTATTGAGCCGGTACAAAGAGGTGAAGGTGAGCAGGTACAAGGTGCCCGCAGAATCCGTCGCAGTATCGGTCATGATGCCATCCAGCGTGGGCCTTGCGACCGATGTCAGCGTCTTGGCATCGACATCCACCAACATGATGCGCGTGCTGTCATGCACATAGAGTTTGTCTCCGGCCCAAACGGGTAGGCACAGCAACATAGAGAGGGTGAGTGCAATAAGAGTACGCAACAAAATAGCTCCTTGGTTCAACGGACACAATGATTCAAACAAATGATGGCCGCTAGCCTAACGCCCTTTTAAGGCGGACCATTTGATCTATACGTTTGAAAACAAAAAAGCCTGCCGTTGGAGACAGACAGCAGGCCTTGGCAGGACGAGAGAGTGAGCCTCTTAAATAGGCCCCGTATTCCAGATGGTGGACGTTTTGCGGGCCAATTTCGGATTGGCTGCAGTGTGCAAAGAATCCAGTGTGGAGAGGGCAAACAACACGTCGGCCGGAAAACCTTCCCTGGGCACCCCACGCTTGTAGACCAGTAGCTCGTCCATCAACTGATTGAATTCAGGATGGCCCCAAAACAACTTGAGCTTGTCCCCAATCGCTGGGAACGCCGCGTTGATGAGCTTGAAGTCCGTAGTTCTTTCGATCATGTTATTCCTCGGTCCAACTGCGGTGAATTCTGCGCCAATGAATGGCCGCATGCAATATGAAAAAAAGCCCGCTATCTTTTGAATAGCGGGCTTTGCATATCGGACTGGAAATGAAATGGTAGGCCGTGACAGACTTGAACTGTCGACCAAAGGATTATGAGTCCTCTGCTCTAACCAACTGAGCTAACGGCCCAACCGAACCGACGATTGTAGCGGGCTGCAGAGCCCTTACTTGTGGTGGCTCAGCGCGTTGCTAACGAGTTTGGAAGTAATGTCCACAATCTGGATCATCCGGTCGTAAGCCATGCGCGTGGGGCCGATCACACCGAGGGTGCCCACCACTTTGCCATCCACCTCGTAGGGGCTGCTGACAATGGACAGGTCTTCAAACGGCACGACCTGGCTTTCGCCACCAATAAAGATGCGCACGCCTTCGGCCTGACCGGTAATGTCCATCAGGCGCATCAGTTGGGCTTTTTGCTCGAACAACTCGAATGCCCGGCGCAAGTGGCCCATGTCGCTGGAAAAGTCTGACACCGACAGCAGGTTGCGTTCTCCCGCAATGATGACTTCGTCCTGGGTCTCCGAGATGGCCTCAGAGCTGACAGTGACCGCAGCTTGCATCAGCGTGGCGATCTCAGAGCGCAGGGACTCGACTTCGCCCTGCAAGCGCTCGCGGACCTTTTCAATGTCCTGGCCCACATAGTGGCTGTTCAGGAAGTTGGCTGCCTCCACCAGTTGCGCGGGGGAATAGTCCAGTTCGGTGTAGATCACCCGGTTTTGCACATCGCCATCGGGCGAGACGATGATGACCAGCAGGCGACGCTCGGACAGGCGCAAAAATTCGATGTGGCGGAAGTTGGAGGTACGTCGCGGCGCAATCACCACGCCCACAAACTGCGACAGGTTCGACAGCATGTTGGCTGCGTTGGAGATGACCTTCTGCGGCTGGTCTGGTGCCAGGCTTTGGGCAGAGTACTGGCTGGGTTGTACGGTCAGCATGGTGTCCACAAACAAGCGGTAGCCCCGCGCCGTGGGTATGCGCCCGGCCGAGGTGTGCGGGCTGACGATCAGGCCCAGCTCTTCCAGGTCGGACATCACATTGCGGATGGTGGCCGGTGACAGCTCCAGGCCCGACGCTCGCGACAGTGTGCGGCTGCCCACTGGCTGACCGTCGGCGATATAGCGCTCAACGAGCGCTTTCATTAACAACTTAGAACGGTCATCGAGCATGAACACATTTTAGTGATGTAATTTGCGAATGAAGTCTCAATTTCGCCAAGTGGCCCTGATCGGCAAATACCAGGCTGTCTCCAGTGGGGCAAGCGGTGCCTCATCGCGCCAGGCGCTGGAAGAAATCGCCCATTTTTTGATGGACGAAGGCTGCGAGGTCGTGCTGGAGGCCGATACAGCTGCCAACATGGGCTTCAACGGATACACCGTGATGGATGTGGCCGCCATTGGTGCCAGTTGCGACTTGTGCCTGGTGGTGGGAGGCGACGGCACCATGTTGGGTATTGGCCGCCAGATGGCGCAGTACGGCGTGCCGCTGATTGGCATCAACCAGGGGCGACTGGGATTTATCACCGACATCCCTTTCCATGAATTCCGCGCCACGCTGAAGCCCATGCTAGCGGGTGCGTATGACGAAGACCACCGCAGCCTGATGAACGCACGGGTGATGCGCGACGAGCACTGCGTGTTCTCGGCGGTGGCCATGAACGACGTAGTGGTGAACCGGGGTGCCACATCGGGCATGGTGGAACTGCGCGTGGAGGTGGACGGCCACTTTGTGGCCAACCAGCGTGCGGATGGTCTGATCATCGCTACGCCCACTGGTTCTACGGCATATTCCTTGTCGGCCGGCGGGCCCCTATTGCACCCCAGTATCCCCGGCTGGGTTTTGGTGCCCATAGCACCCCATACATTGTCAAATCGGCCCATCGTCCTTGCAAACATTGCCGAGATAGCTATCGAAATAGTAGCAGGCCGCGATGCCAGTGCCAACTTCGATATGCAGTCTCTGGCCACTCTGATGCATGGCGACCGCATTGTGGTGACGCGCTCGGAGTACCAGGTGCGCTTTTTGCACCCCAAGGGCTGGACCTACTTTGACACCCTGCGTAAGAAACTGCACTGGAATGAGGGAGTGGCGTAAGCATGGCGTTACGGAGAATTGTGCTGCGGGACTTTGTCATCGTCAGCGAGCTGGAACTGGACCTGGAAACGGGCTTCTCGGTGCTGACTGGCGAAACGGGTGCGGGCAAATCCATTTTGATCGACGCACTGCAACTGGTAACCGGCTCGCGCGCAGACACGAGCGTGATACGCGAAGGCGCAGCCCGCACCGACGTGAACGCTGAGTTTGATGCACCAGCCGATGTGCACAGTTTTTTACAAGAAGCGGGCTTCGATGCCCAAGACACCCTGCTGCTGCGCCGCACGGTAGACCTGCAAGGCAAGAGCCGCGCCTGGGTTAACGGTAGCCCGGCCACGGCGCAACAGCTGCGCACGCTGGGCGAGCAGCTGCTGGACATTCACGGCCAACACGCCTGGCAAAGCCTGACGCGGCCCGACGCGGTGCGCGGACTGCTGGACGCCTATGCCCAAGTGTCTACCCAAGCCTTGACCAACGCTTGGCACACCTGGCGCCAAGCCCAGACCGCCCTCACCCAGGCCATGGCAGCCCAGGATTCGCTGCAGCGCGAGCGCGAGCGGCTGGCTTGGCAAATCGGCGAAGTCGACAAACTCAACCCCCAGCCTCATGAGTGGGAAGAGCTCAATACCAACCACAGCCGCCTATCCAACGGGCAGGCACTGATGGACGCTGCCCAAGGCGCATTGCAACTGCTGGAAGACGAGGAGAGCAATGCGCTGAGCCTGCTCAACCACGCGCTGCAGCAGTTGCAAAACCAGGCCCATCTGGAGCCCGAATTCAAAGACCCGGCGGATGTGCTGGCCAGCAGCATTGCGCAGGTGGAAGACACCGTGCACACGCTGCGCGGTTACCTGCGCCGCACCGAGCTGGACCCGGAGCGCCTGGCCGAGCTGGACGAGCGCCTGGGTCAATGGGTATCCCTGGCCCGGCGCTACAAACGCCCTTCCGAAGAACTGCCCGAGCTACTGGCCTCTTGGAAAACCGAGTTGGCACAGCTAGACGCGGCGGCCGACTTGGAAGGGCTCCAAGCCCAAGAAAAGAAGACCCAGGCGGCGTATATGGCAGAGGCTAAGCTGGTCTCCAAGGCCCGCGCCAAAGCCGCGCCTTTGCTGGCCAAAGCCATCACCCAGGCCATGCAAGGCTTGGGCATGCAAGGTGGTCAATTTCAGGTGTCACTAGAGCCGGTCGTACAACCCATGCAAAGTGGCCTGGAAGACATTCAATTTTTAGCTGCTGGTCATGCGGGCAGTACGCCACGGCCGGTGGGTAAGGTGGCCTCGGGCGGTGAACTCTCTCGCATGGCGCTGGCTATCGCCGTCACCACCAGCCAATTGGGCACCGCCCAGACCCTGATTTTTGACGAGGTAGATTCAGGCGTGGGCGGTGCGGTAGCCGAGACCGTAGGTCGCTTGATGCAGCAGCTGGGTGCTGACCGCCAAGTGCTGGCTGTGACCCACCTGCCCCAAGTAGCAGCCTGCGCGAACCACCATCTGGTCGTGTCCAAGCAGATGCAAGGTACGTCCACTGTCAGCACGGTGGGTGCCGTGGTGGGTGAAAAGCGTGTGGCCGAAATTGCCCGCATGCTGGGCGGCGAAAAACTCTCTGGCACCACCTTGGCCCATGCCAAGGAAATGCTGCAGGCAGGTTTGTGATGGAGATTGTGCTGATCACCGGCATGTCGGGCTCGGGCAAATCGGTAGCACTGAATGCGCTGGAGGATGTGGGTTTTTATTGCGTAGACAACCTGCCGCCCGAGTTGCTGCTGGCGTTTGTGGCGCTGGAACAAAAGCACCAGGCTGCGCGTGTGGCCATTGCCATGGATGTGCGCAGTGCCACCTCCTTACCGCTAGTGCCGGAGCAACTGAATGCCTTGCGCGCGCAGGGCATGGTGATCAAGCCCATGTTTCTGGATGCCAATACTGACACCCTGGTGCGGCGTTATTCGGAGACCCGGCGCAAGCACCCGCTATCGCAAAGCCAGGGCTTGGCAACCCACACAGCGCAGGATGAGCAGCGTGCATTGGTCGATGCCATCGAGCTAGAGCGAGAGCTCTTGGCCGACCTGCGCGAGCAATCGCATGTGATTGATTCCAGCATCCTCCGGCCTTCCCAGTTGCAGGGCTACGTCAAGTCCATGGTGTCATCGCCACAGGCGCAACTCACCCTGGTGTTTGAATCCTTTGCTTTCAAACGCGGCGTCCCCACCGATGCTGATTTTGTATTTGATGTGCGCATGCTGCCCAACCCCCACTACGAGCCCCTGCTGAAGGCCCTGACGGGGCAGGATGCACCCGTCTCAGAGTTTCTACAAGCGCAACCCGAGGTTGAAAAAATGCGCGGCCAGATCACCGAGTTTTTGAACAGTTGGTTAGAGAGTCTGGCGCGCGACCACCGCAGCTATGTGACGGTGGCTATTGGCTGCACCGGGGGCCAGCACCGCTCGGTGTACTTAGTAGAGCAATTGGCCAAGCGCTTCTCGCAAGACTGGGTCACACTCAAGCGCCACCGCGAGCTGGACGCGCTGTAAGGCGTCCCGGCCGACTCAAGCGTCTGCGCCCTGCTCCAATAATTTGCGAATCGGTGCAGGCAAGCCAGCAGCCCGCCATTGCTCTGGCAGAAACCATTGACCGGAGTCGTCTACCGATGCACTGGCCGGGTAGTCCACCACCCGGGGATGTAGGTACAAGTCCTTGTGCGTCAACACATGCAAAACCATGGGCAAGGCCGTCACGGCGGAGTGCAGTTTGCGCGGCAATGCTGCCTGCAATGCGTCTTCAGAATCCATCAAAGGCAAACAATACAGCCCTGCCCAGACGCCTGGCGTTGGCCGCTTGCTCAACCACACCGCACCATCTTTGCGACGCGCCCACAGCAGCCAAATGGATTGACTGGAGCGTTTGAGCGTGCGGGTACGCACCGGGTATTTTTCGGGCTGTCCTTGCGCTGCTGCCACGCACTGCGGCTGCACGGGGCACAACAAGCACAAGGGCTTTTTAGGCAAGCACACCGTGGCACCCAAATCCATCATGCCCTGGGTGTAACGCTGCATGGCCCGTGCGTCTTTTGCCTCCGCAGCCGTCGGTATCAGGGCAGTAGCCACCTCCCATAGCTTGCGTTCATTGGCTGCCTTGGCCACGTCCGCATCAAACCCCTGCACGCGTGTCACCACGCGCTTCACATTAGCATCTAGTATCGCGACCCGCTCCCCAAAGCACAGGGACGAAATGGCCGCAGCCGTAGATCGCCCGATGCCAGGCAGGGTTTGCAACAACTCGGCACTGCGTGGAAACTCGCCACCAAATTCAGCGACCACCTGCTGCGCACAGCGGTGCAGATTGCGCGCGCGGGTGTAGTAGCCAAGGCCGCTCCACAGTCCCAAGACATCATCCAGGCTGGCGGCAGCTAACGCCTGCACATCGGGGCAACGATTCAGGAATCGGGCAAAGTATTCGCGCACCGTAACCACCTGGGTTTGCTGCAGCATGATCTCGGAAAGCCACACACGGTAAGGGTCTTGGGTGTTTTGCCAGGGCAGATCATTGCGCCCATGGGACGCCTGCCAGTGCACTACCGCTGCAGCAAAACTGCCTTTGGCGCGCCCCACGCTCAGACGAGTTCCACGTCCGCTTTAGGTTTTGTTGGCACCGGGTCACCCACCATCAAAAACTCTGTGAGCTCAAACAACTTCGCATCCAACTGATTGAGTGAGCCACCGTGTTGGCCAATCTCCGTAATACGCTCTTCCAAGCCACCTGTGGCCTGTTGGATACGATCAATCGCCTCAATGCGACGCGCGAAATTGCGGCGGCGCTCGCGCAATTGCGCATCCAACTGGGCGGCGGCTGACTTGCTCCATAGCTCCACATCAGCTAAAGCTAACTCATGAATACTGCGCAAGCGAGTTGAGAGCGCCCGAACCAAACGGTCAGCGAACTCAGGTTGTGCCAGGCGAAATGCATTGCCGATACCTAAGTATTGAAGGTGGCTGCGCTCCGCTTGGTCCAAATCCACCACATAGGGGGCCATCAGCGGCTCTGCCGGAGCCTGAAGGGAAAAACCATGCTCTGCATTCAACTGGCGGAAAGAGCCCGCCAGCATGGCTTGAATCTCACCAATCAGACCCTGCACTTTGTTCAGATTGCCGCGCAGGCGTCCAAACGTATCGCCGTACGCTCTCTTAACGCCCAACTTTAGACCGCGTTGCATCAACGCACCGGTCAGTTCGGACATCTCGGCCTTCAATGCCTTGGCACCCAAGATACCAAAGACTTCGCGCAGCAACTTCAGGTGGACCGACCGGACCGCATGAATCTTGGCACCGCCCAAATCAAACTCTGCCTGCTCGTTGGAAATACGCGAGCGCATGTGTTTGATAACGGTGTTGTTCTTTCCTTGAAGACCACGCAGCTCTATGAGTTGCTCCGTCAGGTCACGGCGGCGAATATTGATAACGCGCCCGGTTTCCATGCGCAGCTCACCAATACCGGTGCCCATGGCGGTACTCAAGATTTTCTGCCGCTTGCCCATGATTCCGGTGGCCAACTCTTCTTCGAGCAAGGGCAAGCAACTTTGCGCCAGCAGGTCTGCGTCTTCTGTGACTTTTGCAACCAGTCCCTTTTGCGCAGACACGGCAATGACCTGATCGGGCGGAATGCCCAAAATTTCTGCCGTGCTTGCCTTTTGGCGGTCAATTTGCGCTTGGATTTGCTCCGGGCTGCTCAGCGCATCCCACAGCGTATCGATCTTGTTGAGCACGACCAAGCGTGCATCCGTGTCGGTAGTCTCCGTGACCAAATGCTCACGCCAAATGGACAGGTCAGACTTGGTTACACCAGTATCAGCACCCAAAATGAACACGACGGCATGGGCCTGCGGGATCAGGCTGACTGTGAGTTCAGGCTCCGCACCGATGGCATTGAGACCTGGCGTATCCAAAATAACCAAACCCTGCTTCAGCAGGGGGTGCGCAATATTAATCAGGGCATGGCGCCATTTGGGAACCTCGACCAAGCCCTGTGCATCCAGGGTGGGGTTGTCTTCAGGGTTCTGGCTGTGCCAAAACCCTAGCGCACGCGCTTCGTCTGGAGTCACCTTGCGCGTCTCAGCCACTTTTTCCAAAGACTTGGCCAATTGCTGCGGGTTGTTGACGTCCAAGTCAAACCGCGTCCACTTCTCGGGCACCATGCGCCATTCCATAAGGGCTTGGGGCTGAAGGCGAGTTTCTATGGGCAGCAAACGCAAGCATGGCGGTACGTCTGCGTCGTATCCCATCTCTGTAGGACACATAGTGGTGCGCCCGGCACTGGCGGGCATGATGCGTCTGCCGTAACCAGCAAAGAAAACTGCATTGATCATTTCGGACTTGCCACGAGAAAACTCTGCGACAAAGGCGACCATGACCTTTTCGGAACGGACCTGATTTTCCAGGCGACGCAAACGCTCTTCAACGGCTGCATCCAGCAGGTCGTTCTCTTTCATCCATTCGCCCAACAATTTGAGCCTGAGCGCAAATTCTCTGCGCCAGGTGCCGTGTTGATCGAATTTTTCGTTGAATGAAGTAGCCAAATGTGTGTCCCCTGAGGCGAACAATATAGCACTTTGCATCAAAATTTACCCTAGGGCCTCTGACACACAGGGCAGAAAAAGCTGGATCTCTGGCCTTGGCGAATTGCCACAATTGCGGTGCTGCAGGTCTTGCACGGCTCTCCCTGCCTGCCGTAAACCTTGGCCTCCAATTGGAAATAGCCACTCTGCCCTTGAGCGTTTGAGAAATCTTTTAGGGTGCTGCCGCCCTTTTCGACAGCACGGGCCAACACATCGCGAATGGCGGCGTGCAGCTTCAACACACGCTGGCTACTGAGCCGATTGGAGCGCACCGAAGGCCGTATGCCTGACTGAAACAGTGCTTCAGATGCGTAAATATTTCCCACCCCGACGACGACTTGGCCAGCCAACAAAACCTGTTTTATAGGTGCCTTGCGCAGTTTTAATGCATGGGTAAACGCGGAGAGGTCAAATGCGTCCCCTAAGGGTTCAACGCCCAGTTTGCCCAACAATTTTTGTGCAACTTCTGAAGTTTCGTGGTCAGAGAATACGACGGCACCGAATCGCCGAGGGTCGTGCAAACGCAAAGTGCCCCGGCTGGTGACCAAGTCAAAATGATCATGCACGCCCGCCGCAGGAACATCCGATTCGAACAAAACGCTA
The DNA here is from genome assembly GCA_002256115.1 of Burkholderiales bacterium PBB3. GTDB lineage: Bacteria > Pseudomonadota > Gammaproteobacteria > Burkholderiales > Burkholderiaceae_C > Allorhodoferax. The sequence goes on along the minus strand of NKIK01000046.1, from coordinate 20,864 downwards.
CCGGACATACCCAAGTGCACGAGCAGCAAACCCTGATTCAAATCCAGCAGCAGGTACTTTCCACGCCTGCGCACTTGCAAAACGCTACGCCCGACGAGATCATCGGGCACACAACCCAAAGGCCACCGCAAAGGCTTGCCAAGCCGTACTTGGCCTATTGTGGCCCCCGCGATTCGGTCAGCAAAACTGAGGCGGGTGACTTCAACTTCAGGTAATTCGGGCATAGAAAATGGAATCAATCGGGTTCGATTATTATGGTTCGATGTCTTTGAAATCTCCTACTGTCCGGTGTAAACGTGTACTTGGCCTGCTGGCAGCTTTAGCCAGTAGTTGGGCCGCAGCTCAGACTGCTGTGGACAATGGCCCCGAGAACTCTGTACTAGACGGAGAGATCTTTTACGAAGTGCTGGTTGGGGAAATTAGCGCCCAGGCGGGAGACGGTAGCGCGGCGTTTGCACTCCTGTTGGATGCAGCCCGAAAGGCCAACGCAGCAAACTTGTTTGAGCGGGCCGTGCAAATAGCACTTGATGCACGCAACGGCGATGCGGCACTTCAGGCTGCCCAATCTTGGGTGCGGGCTTATCCACAAGCACTGGATGCCAACCGCTATTTCGTTCAAATATTGGTGGGATTGAACCGTCCTATGGACGCGGTTGCACCTTTAAAGCGAGCGATGCGCGCCATGACGGCTGCCGATAAGTTTGCCACCATTGAAGCATTGCCGCGGTATTTTGCACGCGCTACGGACAGACGGCTCGCAGCCACTAGTGTTGAGCAGGTGCTGGTGACTGAGGTTTCTGATCCGGTAGCAGGGCCTCTAGCTTGGGCGGTAATTGGCCAAATGCGCCTGCAGGCGAACGACGCCGCTGGCGCTTTGGGCGCGGCCAAGCGGGGGATCGCGCTGAACCCTCAATCAGCTGCGCCAGCGACCCTGGCCCTGGCCTTACTCGGCACGGCGGCTCCCGAGGCCGAGTCTTTGGTGCAATCCTACTTGGCAGGTAAGCCGTCTGCTGAATTCAGGGTTGCTTACATACGCTACCTCGTGGGAGCCCAGCGCATTGGTCACGCGTATGCACAAGCGCTGAAATTGACGCAGCAGTCACCCGACTATGCAGATGGCTGGCTGCTGCAAGGATCTATAGAACTTCAGGAAGGCAAGTTTCAAGAGGCCGAGGCGACTCTAAAGAAATATATGGAAATTCGTGCGGCAGCAGCCCAAAAGCCGGATCCGCAGGCAATGGACAGGTCTTTGGTGATGGCGCACGTGTTGCTTTCTCAGGTTGCAGAGCAAGGCGGGCGGTACGACGAAGCGCTGGTGTACTTGCAGCGCATCGGCAATCCTGCCGAAGCAATGCGTATGGGTTCGCGCCAAGCTGCAATCTTGGCAAAACAAGGCAAGCTGGAGGAAGGCCTTGCGCTACTGCGCGCATTGCCAGAACCAGAAAATCAACCGGATGCAGCCAAAACCAAAGCCATTGCCGTGGCGCAACTGCTACGAGACAACAAGAAGCCGCTGGAGGCCTATCAGACCTTGGAGGCAGCGCTGGCACGCTTTCCCGACGATCTGGATATGCGATACGACTTAGCCATGATGGCTGAGAAAATGGGTAAGCTGGACGTTATGGAAGAGTTGATGCGCCAGGTCATCGCCGCGAAGCCGGACTTCCATGCGGCATACAACGCATTGGGGTACTCGCTGGCAGACCGCAATATCCGACTTGGAGAGGCGCGGCAACTGATTGCGAAAGCGCTGGAGTTCGCGCCGGGTGACCCCTTTATTGTGGACAGTATGGCGTGGCTTGAATACCGCAGTGGCAATACGCAAGAGGCCATACGCCTGCTACAAAGCGCCTTTAAAGCGCGGCCCGATGCAGAGATTGCCGCACACCTAGGAGAGGTACTTTGGAGTGCTGGAGAGAAATCCCAGGCCGCCGCCATTTGGGAGCAAGGGCTGAAGATCAACCCAGAGAACGAGACCCTGCTAGAAACGACCCAGCGCTTGCGCAACAAACCGTGAAATCTATGGCCTGCGTTAGTTTGATCCAGCGCCTTGCACTGCATTCGCTGGCGGCCATCGCTGTATGTACCGGCGTTGGTTGCGCCCAGTACTCCGGTTTACAAGCAAAGCCAAGCGTAGATGGCGCGGAGCGATGGCAAGGACGAATCGCGGTCTTGGTTGAGTCATCACCAAAACAGGCGTTTTCTGCGAACTTTGACCTTCAAGGCAATAGCCAAAACGGTCAAATGGAACTCTCGACCACCCTGGGAACCACTTTGGCGCAATTGAGGTGGTCTACGCAGGAGGCGCAGTTGGAAGCTGGTGGAACCACACGCACTTTCCCCTCTTTGCGCGAACTTACATTGGCAGCCATGGGCGCGGAGTTGCCGCTGGATGCATTGCTTCAATGGCTGCGCGGAGTACCAGCTAGCAGCGAAGGCTGGCAATCCGATTTGAGAGAATTTGAGTCCGGCAGATTGAATGCGCAGCGTCTGAAGCCAGAGCCACGTGTAGACCTCAAAATAATTATGGACCGCTAGAGCACGGACAAATTGCAGCATGAAGTCGCTCTATGACATCCCGGCACCAGCCAAACTGAATCTCTTCCTCCATATCACGGCGCGGCGCGCCGATGGTTACCACCTGCTCCAGTCGGTGTTCGCACTGATTGACTGGAGTGACACCTTACATTTTGACCTGCGCACCGATGGTGTGATCACACGTGAAGATCTCACCCTCCGCTTGCCTGCTGATGACTTGATAACCCAAGCAGCGCGCGCTCTTCAACAAGCCACAGGGTGCACGCTCGGGGTACATATCGGTATTGAAAAAAGAGTGCCTGCACAGGCGGGCATGGGAGGTGGATCATCCGACGCAGCATCTACCCTGCTGGTTTTGAACCGATTGTGGGCGCTGAATCTTCCGTTGGACAGCCTCGTTGCGATAGGCTTAAAACTCGGCGCAGATGTCCCTTTTTTTCTCGGCGGACACAACGCTTGGGTCGAAGGCATCGGTGAGTGCATGACGCCGATAGAGTTGCCAATAGCTCAGTATTTGGTCGCAAAACCAGAGGCAGGATTGGATACCCGGATGATTTTTTGCGATCCGAACTTAAAACGCGACTCAGAGCCTGCTATAATCTCAGGCTTCGCTGCAGACGCATTTGGTAACGCATTTAATTACGGCCAAAACGACTTGCAGGCCGTAGCGCAGAAACTGTGTCCCGGCGTAACCCAAGCACTTGAGTGGTTGGCGTTGCAGGGACTGAACGGTCGAATGACCGGTTCAGGCAGTGCAGTATTTGCCCATGTGCCTGCTGAAAAAGCAAACAGCCTACTGAGTAATTTGTCTCAGCCAGCGCCGGGTTTGCAGGTCAGAGCTTGTAGAGGCTTGGGTAAACATCCTTTGTTGGGGTGGGCAGTCAGCGAAGGAAGAATTTTGGTTTAACGGTTGGTAGCGTTTCGTTACCAACCCGTGTAGGGGAGTCGCCAAGTTGGTTAAGGCACTGGATTTTGATTCCAGCATGCGAAGGTTCGAATCCTTCTTCCCCTGCCAAATCTGTTGTTCGGGTATTTCCTGCAGCAGAATGCGCTAAGTTACGACACAAACCCAATCTCTTCGCTGGAACCCACATGCAGGCACCCAATACCCCTGATTTCATGGTTTTCACCGGCAATGCCAATCCTGGCATGGCAGCCGATATTGCACACCATTTGGGTATTTCCCTCGGTGCGGCCACGGTGGGGCGGTTTTCCGACGGTGAAGTCACTGTTGAGATCAACCAGAACGTGCGGGCCCGTGATGTGTTTGTGGTGCAAAGCACCTGCGCACCCACCAACGAGAATTTGATGGAATTGCTGATCATGGTGGACGCGCTCAAGCGGGCCTCTGCCGAACGCATCAGCGCGGTGATTCCGTATTTTGGTTATGCGCGGCAAGACCGTCGCCCACGCTCTAGCCGCGTGCCGATCACAGCCAAAGTGGTTGCCAATATGTTGCAAGCCGTGGGCGTGAACCGCGTGCTGACCATGGATCTGCATGCCGATCAGATCCAGGGCTTTTTTGATATCCCGGTGGACAATATTTATGCGTCCCCAGTACTGTTGGGCGATTTACGCCAAAAGAATTACGAAGACCTGATCGTGGTCTCACCCGATGTGGGTGGTGTGGTACGTGCGCGTGCCCTGGCCAAGCAACTCGGTTGTGATCTGGCCATCATCGACAAGCGCCGCCCCAAGGCCAATGTGTCTGAAGTGATGCACGTGATCGGTGAAATAGAAGGCCGCAACTGCGTGATCATGGATGACATGATTGACACAGCCGGTACGCTGGTAAAGGCTGCCGAGGTGCTGAAAGCCCGTGGCGCCAAGAAGGTGTACGCCTATTGCACCCACCCAATTTTCTCGGGCCCGGCCATTGAGCGCATTGCCAATGGTGGTGCTCTGGACGAGGTCGTAGTGACCAACACCATTCCGCTCAGCGCTGCTGCGGCGGAATGCAAAAAAATTCGCCAGCTCACCGTGGCTCCGCTGATCGCCGAAACGATTCAGCGCATTGCCAAGGGTGAGTCGGTCATGAGTTTGTTCTCGGACCAAGACAACCTCTTCTGAGGTGTTTGTAAACCTCTCTGGAGGTTTGGAACGGGACAAAAAGCAGGCGCCTGGCCTTGTATAGGTTTCAGGCGTCTTTTTTAATCGGAGTCGCACTGGTCGCGGTGGACTCTTACTGGAGTAAGTTATGAAATTTGTCGCTTTTGAGCGCGCTAAGCAGGGCACGGGTGCGAGCCGCCGTCTCCGCAATTCGGGTCGCACCCCTGGCATCGTGTACGGTGGCACCACCGACACTACGTTGATCGAACTCGATCACAACGCCCTGTGGCACGCCATCAAGAAAGAAGCGTTCCACGCTTCTGTTCTGGACATGGAACTCGCCGGCACTGAACACAAGGTTCTGTTGCGCGACGTGCAAATGCACCCCTTCAAGCAATTGATTTTGCACATCGACTTCCAACGCGTGGACGAAAACACCAAGCTGCATATGAAGGTGCCATTGCACTTCAGCGGTGACGAGCTGTCCCCAGCGGTCAAGACCGATGGTTGCATTGCCAACCACGTTGTGACTGAAATCGAAGTCTTGTGCCTGCCTACCGACCTGCCTGAGTTCATTGCGGTAGACCTGTCCGGCCTGAAGAAGGGCAAGTCCCTGCACCTGGCCGACATCGTTCTGCCTAAGGGCGTGAGCGCTGTGACCCACGGTAAGAACAACCCCGTGATCGTCTCCGTGGTACAGATCGCTAGTGCTGAACCAGCACCGGCTGCGGATGCTGCCGCAGCACCAGCTGGCAAGGCTGGCGCAAAGCCTGCTGCTAAGGCAGCTGCCAAAGCACCTGCCAAGAAGTAATGTCTTTGCGGGACAGATCTTCGGATCTGGCCCGCACTGAATAGTTACCGGCATTTGCCTTCACGGCCCACCTCGGTGGGCCGTTTTCGTTGGAGAATCGCACCCGTATGATTAAATTGTTTGTAGGTTTGGGTAACCCAGGCCCCGAATACCAAGACACGCGCCACAACGCTGGTTTTTGGTGGTTGGAAGCGCTGGCGCGTGAGCTCAAGGTCAACCTGTTCATGGATAAGAGCTACTACGGGCTGGTCGCACGGACCACGGTGCAAGGCAATACCATCTGGTTATTGGCCCCCCAAACCTTCATGAACCTATCTGGCAAATCGGTGGTGGCACTCGCCCGCTTCTTCAAAATTGCACCCGATGAAATTTTGGTGGCACACGACGAGCTGGATGTAGCACCGGGCCAGGTGAAGCTGAAATTTGGTGGTAGCCATGCCGGGCACAACGGCTTGCGTGATATCCACGCACAAATGGGCAGCGGCGACTATTGGCGCCTGCGTTTGGGCATAGGCCACCCCGGCAACAAGGCCGAAGTAGCCAACTGGGTGCTGAAGAAGCCGATGCTGGACGACCGCATCGCCATTGACCAGTGCATTGACCGCGCCATTAAAGCGGTGCCGGATTTGATTCAGGGGGCCATGGAGCGCGCTACCATGCAGGTGCACACCCACAAACTGCCACGGGCGCACAAGCCACCCAGTGATTTGCCAACGGCGTTGGAAAATTCCCCACGCACGCAAGCGACGTCCACGGTGCCAAGGCCCGATTAGCGAAGGAAAAGCCCGTGTCACGTCATTTCGTAAACGCTATAATTTCAATAGCTGCTCCCGCACTATCCACGGCCTTAATGGCACAAAACGTCTATAAATGCGGGGCTACTTACAGTCAAATACCCTGTGAGGGCACTAGCGCCTTGAATATGGCGGATCGACGCTCCAAGGAGCAGCAACTGCAAAGCAGAACGGCGGTGAAGCAGGATGCCCAGACCGCCGCAGCCATGGAAAAAGCGCGATTGAAAGACGAGGCAAAGGCTAGGGTCAGTAGCCCAGTGGTTCAAAAAACAGTGCGATCCAAAGAGACAGTTGCCGAAAAGAAGCAAAACTCGGTGCCGACTACGACTATCCTCAGCGCTGGGGCAAGCAACAAAGGCTCCCGCGCCAAAAGCAAAGAACCTGAGTTTTTCACGGCGACTGCAATCACCGATAAGAAAAAGAACAAAGGCGAAAACTAAGCCTAGGCTTTTGGGGTTAGCAGCATCTTGGTCTGTACCACGGCGAAAGGAGAGGCTTGATGAGTCAAGAATTAAACCGAGAGGTGTTTCAAGGGCAGGAGATGGTTTTTGCCTGGGGGGACCCAGGGGAGTCGGCCTACGTGATTGAAGAGGGCTGCGTGGAAGTGCTTGCCGGCCAGGGCGACAATCAAAAACGCATTGCACTGCTCTCTGCCGGTGCCATGTTTGGCGAGGTGGCATTGCTGGACAGGCAGGCTCGTACGGCATCGGTGCGCACTTTGACGCCTACCCGACTGATCCGCATTGACCGCAGCCATGTGGAAGAAATGTTGCTGCGCTCCGATCCGGTCATTCAATACCTTTTGCGCTTGCTACTGGCCCGCTTTCGCACCAGCCACGACCTTCACGCCGGTCAAACCGCAACGGCTGCACAAATCGCTTTGAGGGGCGTTGCCACCGGCGGCGACGATCTGCATTTGGCCGCGGTGCGCACCCTGTCGCTAGCCCAAGACCTTGCCAATGCAGTCGATGAGAATCAGCTGGAGTTGCAATACCAGCCCCTGTTTGCCCTGGAGGGACTGGTGGTCACCGGCTACGAAGCACTGATACGCTGGCACCATCCGAACTTCGGCCTGATCAACCCTACTGAATTTATTCCCTTGGCGGAAAAAACTGGACTGATCCACCGCATTGGTCAGTGGGTGCTACACCGCGCGGTGTCGGACTGGGCTGAGCTACGCCCCTATTGCCGCGATGATGCTACGCACCGCCCGTATATGAGCATCAATTTGTCCGCGCCGGAGTTGGCGTCGGGAACCATCGTCGACTCGATCCGGGATCGCCTGAATCAGTACCACATGGAGCCCGCCGAACTGCGCATCGAATTAACAGAAACGGTCATCATCCAGAACATGGAAGCCGTTTCGCGATCGGTACACCAACTGCGGGAGCTGGGCACTGGCATTGCGCTGGATGACTTCGGTACCGGCTATGCCGGGCTGGACTACCTGCAAAATCTGCCGTTCACTTGTTTGAAAATAGACCGCACCTTTGTGCAGCAAATTCACAGTTCGCAGAGCAGTGCGCATATCATCCGCGCCGCGCTCGAACTGGCCCGTAGCATGGGACTGAGCACCATTGCTGAAGGGATTGAAGACGCCGCCACCGGTGAGCGCCTGGCCGCGATGGGCTGCAGCCATGCCCAGGGCTACTACTACGCGCGGCCGATGGCCAAGGCGCAAATTGCCGCGTGGGCTACTGCCCAGCAGGCTTGACGCTGATTTGCAGACGCCGGTATTTTTGCCACAGCGTCTCTTGGTCTTCCACAAAAGCGGGGTTTACCGGAATACACGCCACCGGGCAGACCTGTACGCACTGGGGCTCATCAAAGTGGCCCACGCACTCTGTGCACTTGTGCGGATCAATCTCGTAAATCTCGGGGCCCAGGTAGATGGCCTCGTTGGGGCACTCGGGCTCGCAGACATCGCAGTTGATGCACTCATCGGTAATGATCAGTGCCATAGCGATCGGCCCACCAACACTCGCTGACAAAAAAGAAGAACAGACATAGCTGCGATTATCTCCGCTGACGCGACAATCGAATCTCACGCGACCCATTCCCCCACCATGCTCGACACCTCCCTCCCCTTTCACGCCTGGAGCGCAGCAGCCCTGCTCAAGGCCTACCGTTCGGGTGAAGTTTCACCGGTAGAAGTTACCCGCTCCGTGCTGCGGCACATCGAAGCCTGGGAGCCCAGCCTGCGCGCCACCTACCTGCTGCGCCCAGAGCTCGCGTTGGAGCAGGCCCGTGCGTCGGAGGCCCGCTGGTTTCTGAGCAACCCCTGTGGCGCACTGGACGGCGTGCCCGTCACCATCAAGGAAAACATTGCCACCGCGGGTGACCCGGTACCCCTGGGCAGCTTGGGCACCGACGCCCCACTGGCCGCCGCCGATGCACCGCCCGCCGCGCGCCTGCGCGAGGCGGGTGCCGTGATGGTGTGCAAGACCACCATGCCCGACTACGGCATGTTGTCGTCCGGCGTGTCCACCTTCCACCCGCTGACGCACAATCCCTGGAATACCAGCAAGACCCCAGGCGGCAGCAGCGCGGGCGGCGGTGCTGCCGCGGCAGCAGGCTATGGCCCCTTGCACCTGGGCACGGATATTGGCGGATCGCTGCGCCTGCCAGCCAGTTGGTGCGGCATCTTCAGCCTCAAGCCCAGCCTGGGCCGGGTGCCTATTGACCCACCTTACACCGGCCGCGCCGCCGGGCCCATGACGCGCACCGTCGAAGACTCCGCTCTGATGATGCAAGTGCTCAGCCAGAGCGACGCGCGTGACAGCATGAGCCTGCCGCCTTGCGATATTGCCTGGGATGACTGGGATGTGCCGGTGATGCGCCTGCGCGGCTTGCGCATTGGCTTGCTGATGGACGCGGGCTGCGGCCTGGCCGTGGTGCCCGAAGTACGGGATGCCGTGATGCGCGCGGCGGCGATATTCGCATCCGCCGGGGCCAACGTGGAATTCATGGAGCCGTTTTTAACGCGCAAGATGCTGGACGGCATGGACCACGCTTGGCGCATGCGCTCGCACCTGGATCTGGCCGCGCTGTCGGATGAAAAACGGGATTTGGTGCTGCCCTATATTCGCGCATGGGCCGATAGTGCCAAAGACATGTCGGGCCCCGCCACCTTTGCAGCCACCAGCCAGTTCCACGCAACAAGGGTGGCCACCGTGGCGGCCTGCAGTGGTTTTGACTATGTGATCTCGCCTACGGCGCCCATCCCGGCCTTTGACGCAGAGCTGCCATCCCCCACCAACGATCCGCTGCGCCCACTGGAGCACATTGCGTTCACCGTGCCTTTCAATATGTCGGAGCAGCCCGCGGCCAGCATTCCCTGCGGCATGACGGCTGATGGCCTGCCCATCGGCCTACAAATAGCGGGCAAACGCTTCGATGATTTAGGTGTGCTGCAGGTCTGCCGGGCCTTTGAACTGCTGCGCGACCCGCTGCCCGGCTGGCCCCGACTGCCTAACCAAGAACGTCGGACGCGGCGTCGGGCTTGACGATCATCACGGGTACGGCGCTGGCGTGCAGCACCTCGTTGGACACAGAGCCCAACATTGCGCTGCGCAGTGCGCTGGTGCCGCGCGCGCCCATCACGATCAGGTCGCAGGCAAAGCGCTCAGAAATATCGATGATGGTATGCGCCGGGTCGCCCTTGGCCACTTCGCACTCATAGGCCACCTCAGCAGCATCCAGCAGCTCGCGCGCGCCTTGCAGGGCGTGCAAGCCCGCATCAGCGCTCACTTGGTCAATGACATCGGGGTCGTGGGCCACGATCAGTTCGTACAAATTGGCGGGCTCTTGCACATTGGCCAACACCACCTCACCATGCAGGCCCGCCAGCAGCACCCGCACCGCAAAGCGAACCGCCTCCAGAGACAACTCCGAACCGTCGACAGGAATCAATAGTTTCATGGTGTTCTCCTTGGGATAAAACTGAGGCGCTATTCACTTATACGCTTGTACGCTCCTGCAGCTTTTGTAGCAAGCGCGCGTGCACCAGCGGGTCCACAAACTGGGCCACGTCGCCCTTCAAGGTGGCGATCTCCCGCACCAGGGTGCTGGAGATAAATTGAAAGCGCGAATCGGGTGTCAAAAACACCGTCTCGATATCGGGTGCCAACGCGCGGTTCATGCAAGCCAATTGACTTTCGTAGTCAAAATCTGTCACGGAGCGCACACCGCGCAGCATGGCACGGGCACCTTGGGCCACGGCAAAGTCACGGACCAGCCCGGTGAATGACTCCACCCGCACATGGCCCCAGGGCTCGACCACATCGCGCACGGTCTGCAAGCGCTCTTCCAGACTGAACATCGTCTTTTTGTGGTGCGCCGCCGCCACGGCCACCACCACCGTACCAAACAACTGGGCACCCCGGCGAATCAGGTCCTGGTGACCCAGCGTGATGGGGTCAAAGGTACCGGGAAAAACGGCGATTACTGGAGAGGACATGCGATGGCTCCTGGGTCTAGGGCGCAGACGTGGGCTCTGGTGCTGGCGAAGGTGCCGGGGTTAACGCTTTGTGCAGCACATGGGCGTGCACAGCACCCGCCTTCAGATAACGAAACACCATCAGGTTCATGGGTTCCAGCAGCGCATCTGTCCACGCCGTGGGCGCTTCCAGGTAGATGGAACCGCGAGCGGACAGTGCAGTGGCAGCCGCAGTCAGTGCGGTCTCAAACAGGCCGCCATCAAAGGGTGGGTCGATAAAGATCACGTCTTGGCTCTCCGGCGCCAGTTGGCGCAGCGCCGCGACACCTTCGCCGCGCACGATCTGAATGTTCTGGTTCACCGGCTCGGGCAACTCCAGCTTCAGCAACTGGGTGCGCACTTTTTGCAACTGGGTCACCAGCGCGCCGTCTTTTTCCACCAGCAGCACTTCTTTGGCACCGCGCGAGGCGGCTTCAAAGCCCAAAGCACCCGTGCCCGCAAAGGCGTCTACACAGCGCAGGCCGCTGAGGTCTTGGCCCAGCCAGTTGAACAGAGTCTCGCGCACCCGGTCGGGTGTGGGGCGCAGGCCAGGCTTGTCGGCTACTTGCAATTGGATGCGCTTCCAGTGGCCGCCAATCAGACGAATCTGGCCGGGCATGCCGCGGTGGACGGGCTGCTTGGCGGCTGGTTTTTTGGCCCCGGAGGCGGGCTTAGAGTTGGGCTTGGAGCTAGGCTTGGTTTTCTTCATCGGGCTAGCTTAACGGATGCGAAGCCGCCCCACACACCCTGTGGCCTGGGTTTCATAGAATGGAGCATTCAAGGTCAGCCCGCTCATGTTCAGCTTCTTCAAGAAAAAAACTCCCCCTGCACCCGTTGCTCCGTTGCCTGCCGCGTCAGACACGCTGGTGGCAGGCACGCCGCTGCCCACCGTATCCCAGTTCCCCGCTGGCGGCTCACTGATCGGCTCGGCGCTGGTCACCCCCATCGAGATCCCGCTGCCCTCGGCCACGCCGCCCGAGCGGCAAAAGTGGCTGGACAAGCTCAAAGCCGGGTTGGGCAAAACCGCTTCCAGCATTTCGGGTGCCTTTGGCGGTTCGCAGATTGACGAGGCCCTGTACGAGAAGCTGGAAGACGCCCTGCTGATGGCTGACGCTGGCGTGGCCGCTACAGAATTTTTGGTTACCGAGCTGCGCCGCACGGTCAAAGACAGCGGCATCACCCACCCGGTGGCGCTCAAAAACGTACTGGTCGCCAAGCTGACCGAGATACTCAAGCCGCTGGAAAAAGCCCTGGTCATCGGCCAGCACCAGCCTACCGTCATCATGGTGGCGGGCGTGAATGGCGCGGGCAAAACCACATCGATTGGCAAGCTGACCAAGCACCTGTCCACCAGCGGTGCCAGCGTGCTGCTGGCAGCGGCCGACACCTTCCGCGCGGCTGCGCGCGAGCAATTGGGCGTGTGGGCCGACCGCAATACGGTGGAAATCATCAGCCAGGATGGCGTGGACCCCGCAGCAGTGAGTTTTGACGCGGTGAGCGCGGGCAAGGCGCGCGGCAAAGATGTGGTCTTGATCGACACCGCAGGGCGCTTGCCGACGCAACTGCATTTGATGGAAGAGCTGAAGAAGATCAAGCGCGTGATCCAGAAAGCCGATGCCTCTGCGCCGCATGAAGTGCTGCTAGTGATTGACGGCAACACCGGGCAAAACGCCGTGATGCAGGTCAAGGCCTTTGACGACGCTTTGGGTCTGACCGGCCTGATCGTGACCAAACTGGACGGCACGGCCAAGGGCGGCGTGCTGGCGGCGATTGCCCGCGAGCGGCCTATTCCGGTGTACTTCATCGGCGTGGGCGAGCAACTGGACGAGTTGGAAACCTTTAACGCCCGCGAATTTGCCCAGGCCCTGCTGGCCTAAACACAAGCCACTCCAAACACCACAACCGAAGCACCCAGGCCGCTATGAAAACTCTTGCAAAAATCATTGGTGGCCTATTGCTGGCTCTGCTGGCGTATTTACTGCTCTGGCCCATCCCCATCACGCCGGTCTCTGTCAGCCTCAGCCCCGCACCGGGCTATGGGGGCGTGCATGCCACCAACACCCGTCTGTCCAACTTGCACACCATCGACCTCAAGGGCGATGTCGGACCCGAGCACATTGTGTTTGGCCCGGATGGCAAGCTCTACACCGGCGTGGCCAGCGGCAACATCCTGCGCATGCAGGCCGATGGCAGCGTGCTGGAGGTGTTTGTCAACACCGGCGGACGCCCGCTGGGCCTGGACTTTGATGCTGCGGGCAATCTGATCGCGGTGGACACGGTGAAAGGATTGATCTCGGTTGCACCAGATAAAACCATCACCGTGCTGGCCAGCACGGTGGGCGGTGAGCCCATCCGCTTTGCCGATGCCGTGGTGGTGGCGCAAGACGGCAAGATTTACTTCACCGACGCATCCGCGCGCTTTGCGCCCAAAGACTGGGGCGGCACCTTTGAGGCCAGCGTGCTGGACCTGATGGAGGGCTCGGCCACTGGGCGCGTCTGGGTCTACAACCCGGCCGACAAATCAACCGCCACCGTAGCCAAGGGCTTGAGCTTTGCCAATGGCATTGCGCTGACGGCCGATCAGCAGTCTTTACTGGTGAATGAGACTGGCAAGTTCAGGGTGTGGAAGATGGCTGCGGCGGCACGCAACATCGATCTGCGCGCCACGCCCCCGCCGGCCCAAGCCAGCATCCTGCTGGACAACCTGCCGGGCTACCCGGACAACCTGATGCGCGGGCGCGATGGAAAAATCTGGCTGGGCCTGGCTGCCCCGCGCAGCCCGGACGCCGACAAACTGGCCGACAAGCCCTTCATTCGCAGCATCGTGATGCGCCTGCCGCGCGCACTGTGGCCCGTGCCCAAGGCCTATGGTCATGTGATGGCGTTTACCGAAGACGGCAAGATCGTTGTCGACCTGCAAGACCCGAGCGGCGCTTATCCGGAGACGACTTCTATCACGGAGACGGCGGACCGGCTGTATGTGCAGAGCTTGCATGCGCATGGCTTGGGATGGATGGCGGTGCCGCGCTAGCCTACAAGCTTTAGCGCTCTGCTGCACTCGGAGCCTGGGCGGCACAGGCTCCTATCCTATGGCTAGGGCTGCTGCGCGCAGATAGTTTCCTTCGCCGTACACACTGGCTTCTTCGCGGCAGGCGTGGACGAGTTTGATGACGTGGTCATCGTCGGATGCTATGGCTGCGGCAATCACTTCCGACCAGGTGTGTAGGCGCGGCTCGGGTGCTATTGCCTGCGGCACCACGCGGGCAGCGAGGTAGGCGGCTGTGAAGGCTCTTATCAAGATCGGCTGCACACCTTCTCCGGACTCTATCCACGGGGACAACACGCGCAAGGCGCGCATGCCGGTGATCATGTGCAGTACGGTGAAGTTCGGGCTAGCCACATAGCGCTCTGCGGCCAGCGCCGCCAGGCGGGCGATTGCCGACTGCAGATCGGCAAACGGCTGCAGCGCGTCGGCCAACGATTGGTAGACCGCGCCCTGTGCGGCTTGGTCCATTCGGACGGAGATCAAAGGGCCATCGGTGCGCCACGTTTGGGCATCGCGCACCAAAGCTTGCGACCATGCAGTCAGTGGCATGGGCACTGCGTGCGCTTGCGCAGGGGCCAGTGGCTGCCAGCGCCAGGCCCAATAGGCCAAGGCAGCCGCCACCTCACCGGCATGGCTACTCTGCACCGCATGCGCCGTGCGGATCAACCCATGAAAGGCGGCCGCGGCAACTCCCGGCAACAAGTCGGGCAGCAAAGCGCGCAATGTGGCGTCTATGCCATCGCGGACCACGAGCGTGTTCAAGCTGGCAAACAACGCCGGGTAAACATCTGGCTGGCCGCGCAGGCTGCGCCAGTCTGCTACGGGCTGGGCAGTTGTCGGCGCATGCATGCCATCAAACCGTTTTGCATAAGCCGCATAAAACGCGTACATGCGCCCTGGGCTGGCACCCAGACTGTGCAGGGCTTGCAAAGCCATCGGCAAGTGGCTGGTGAGTTGGTCGCGGTATTCAGCGGGCAGTTGCAGTTGGGCGTCCAACAGCGAGTGCAACGCCTTGTGTTCGCTGGAGTAATTTGCGGCAGTGGTGGTCATGAAAGTACCCAGAAGCTATGAATGGCTGGAATAATGCAAGTTAAAGTTAACTTGATGTCAAGCATCTCCGTTTAATAAACTCACACCATGCCCACCGCCACTACCCCCACATCTACCCCCTGGATTGCCATTGGCGAACTGGCCCGCCGCAGCGGTGTGGCCGCCAGCGCCCTGCGTTTTTACGAAGAACAAGGTTTGCTGACCAGCCACCGCAGCGCATCGGGCAGGCGGCAGTTTGCCCGCAGTGATCTGCGCCGCGTGGCCTTTGTGCGTGCAGCGCAAACCGTGGGTTTGAGTCTGGACCAGATTCGTGCAGCACTGGCCACACTGCCAGACAGCCGCACACCCACACCGGCAGACTGGAATCGGCTCTCCAAAGCCTGGCGTCCGATCCTGGATCAGCGCATTGCCGAGATGACCCGCCTGCGCGATCAGCTGGATGCTTGTATTGGCTGCGGCTGTTTGTCACTGGCCAAATGCGCGCTCTTCAACCCAGGCGACAGCGCCGCGCGCCACGGGCCAGGGCCGCGTTATTGGTTGGGCAATGCGCCTGGCAAATAGCGTCCCTTTGGTCATAGGGGACAATGGGGGGTCCTAGATCGAACTTTTGGCCCATTCGCTATGACAACACTCCTCCCCCGCATCGAACTCGAATCCGCGCCCCTGCCCCTGTGCTCCGTCATCTGGCTGCATGGCCTGGGTGCCGATGGCAATGACTTTGCCTCCATCGTCCCCCAGTTGGACTTGCGCGGCTGCCCGCCGATTCGTTTTATCTTCCCCCACGCGCCCAGCATGCCCGTCACCATCAACGGTGGCTACATGATGCCCGCCTGGTACGACATCCTGGGTGCCAACCTGGTGGACCGGCAGGACGCCGCTGGCATTCAAAAATCCGAGAAGGCCATCGTCGCGCTGATTGAGCAAGAGGTGGCGCGCGGCATTCCCTACGAGCGCATCGTGCTGGCGGGTTTCAGCCAGGGCTGCGCCATGGCGCTGCACACTGGCCTGCGCCTGCCGCACCGCTTGGCGGGCATCATGGCCCTGTCGGGCTACCTGCCGCTGGCCAGCCAGTTTGCGGCAGAGCGCCACACAGCCAATGCCAAAACGCCTGTTTTCATGGCGCATGGCACGCAAGACCCGGTGGTGATTCTGAAGCGCGGTGAAGATTCGCGCGATGCGCTCAAAGCCCTGGGCCACCCCGTGCAGTGGCACACCTACCCCATGCCGCACAGCGTGCACCCGCAAGAGATTGCCGACATTGCCGCTTTCCTCAAACAAGTATTGGGCAAACCCGCGTGAGTGAATCGGTAGTTAAACCTTTAGTTCTAGGCATTGACTTTGGCACCTCCAACTCAGCCGCCGCGCTGATGGATGCCGATGGCACGCTGCAAGTCATTCCCCTGGATGGCGCGCGCAGCGAGATGCCGACCGCCCTGTTTTTCTCGATGGAAACCCACAGCGTCTTGTACGGCAGCGCCGCCATGCAGGCGTATTTGAGTGGCACCGAAGGCCGCCTGCTGCGCTCCTTAAAAAGCCTGCTGGGTAGCGGCTTGATGGACGAATACACCGCCGTGGGCGACCGCTCGATCCGTTTCTTTGACATCGTGGTGCTGTTCTTCAAAGAGCTCAAGCGCCGCTGCGAAGCGCATGTGGGTCAGCCGCTGACGCACGCCGTGTTGGGCCGCCCGGTGCACTTTGTGGATGACAACGCGGAGCGCGACCTGCTGGCGCAAGAAACCCTGGGCCGCGCCGCGCTAGAGGCCGGCTTTACCCACATCAGCTACCAGTTGGAACCCATTGCCGCCGCGCTGGACTATGAGCAGCGCGTGACGCAGGAAACCACCTCGTTGGTGGTGGACATTGGCGGTGGTACCTCCGACTTCACGGTGATTCGCCTGAACCCCGTGCGCAGCAAGTTGGGCGACCGCAGCGCCGACATTCTGGCCACCACCGGTGTGCACATTGGTGGCACCGACTTTGACCGCCTGCTGGACCTGAGCACTGTGATGCCGCTGCTGGGCTACCGGCACATTGGCACCGGCGGTCGCCCCGTGCCCAATGGCGTTTTTTTTGACCTGAGCACCTGGCATTTGATTCACCAGTCGTACACACGCAAGGCCATGCACTTTGCAAAAGAGTTATGGACCGACTACACCGACCAGAGCCTGCACGCCCGCCTGATGCACGCGCTGGAAGAGCAGCACGGCCACCGCATGCTCAGCCAGGTAGAGGCCGCCAAAATTGCCTGCTCGATCAGCGGTGAAAGTTCTCAGGTAGACCTCGCGTTCTTGGACCCCGACTTGGCACCGACGATTGACGCTATTGGTATGGAGCAAGCACTGCACCAGTCATTGGCCCAGGTGGTGGAGTGCGCGCAAGGTTGCGTGGCCGCCGCGGGCCTGACTGCCGTGGACGTGGTCTACCTGACCGGCGGCTCTTCGGCCCTGCGCCCTTTGATAGAAACTCTGCGCCAGGCCATGCCCCAGGCCACGCTGGTGGAGGGCAACCGCTTTGGCGGTGTGGCCGCCGGCCTAGCCGTGGCCGGCGGTGTGTTGTAGACCTTTATTTGCGACAGGACTGAACCATGCAACCGAACTCCAACGCCCTGCCCCAGCCCAGCACTTTGCCCCTTTGGCTGCCCCGCGGTGTAGCCGTACTAGCCGCAGCGTTGGGCGGCCTGGGTGTGGTGATGTGGATTGCAGCCAATTGGGCCTCGATGGGGGGCATCGGCCACTTTGCGCTGCTGCAGGGCCTGGTGTTGGTGATGGGCGTGGGCGCTGCGCTCAAACCCGCTGCGCGTGGGCCGCTGGGCCTGCTGGCGCTGCTAGGTATTGGCGCGCTGTTTGCCTACTTTGGCCAGACCTACCAAACCGGGGCCGACCCCTGGCAGCTGTTTGCGCTATGGGCCGTGCTGGCACTGCCGCTGTGCTGGGGCGCGCGCTCGGATGTGCTGTGGGCACCGTGGGCGCTGGTGGTGGTGACGGCCATCTCGCTGTGGACCCACACCTACAGTGGGCACCGCTGGGGCGTGGAGGCTGATCAACTCAGCGTGCACCTGGCCGCTTGGTCCGCAGGCTTGGCGCTGGCGGCGGCGCTCAGCCCCGTGTGCAAACGCTGGACGGGCGCTGGCGTGTGGAGCTTTCGCACAGCCGTCACGCTCACCGTGGCCGCCATCACCCTCACGGCCCTGGGTGGGCTGTTTCACAAACCAGTGCAAGCCCAGTATGTGCTGGGGCTGCTGGTGTTTGCAGTGGCACTGGCCCTGCTCAATGTGTCCCGTTTGTTTGACATCTTCGCCATCAGCGCGGTGGCGCTCGGTGTGAATGCCTTGCTGGCCATTGGCGCAGCGCGCTGGCTGTTTGACAACGGCGGCGGGGGCGACTGGGTAGGTAAGCTGATGCTGATGGGCTTGATCGCTGCGGGCCTGCTAGCGGGTACCGTGAGTGGCATTTTGCAACTTGCGCGCCGCCATGCAGCAGCAGCCGCGTCTACCGGAGAACCAGCATGAGTACCTCTGCGTCTCGCCCCTGGCCCGTCGTCTTGCTCACTGCGCTAGGCGCGTGGTTTGCGGCCGTTCCCTTGTTGATTGCCGTGGGCATGCTGCTGGGCGACACACTGTTACACGGCGTGGGCCCCTACATCGTCGGCATTCTGGCGCTGAGTGCGGCTGTCATCGTTTTGCGCGCCCAAGACTTACCCCTGTTCGTTGAGCAATTGGCCATACCTTCGCTACTGGTGGGCGGCGGTACGCTCACCATGGGTGTGATGTCGGACTTGGACCAAGTGGGCGGCGCGCTGGTACTGCTGGGCGTGGTGCTGGCGCTGGCAGCAGCCATTCCCCAAGCCTGGCTGCGCGTGCTGCTGGGTGCATTGGCCGCTGGCCTGCTGGGTGTGGCGCTGGTGCCTGAGTCCGGCTGGGGCAGTGCCACGGTGCGCGTCTTGTGGGTGCTGCACGGGCTGCTAGCGGTGTGGGTGCTGGCCACCCATGCGCCCATGCCACGCGCAGCGCTGCAGGCGCTGGTCGAGCCCCTGTCTACCGGCTGGCTGCTGGCCACCGTGGCCGCGCTGGCCTGGATGAGCGGCACCAGCTTCTTGGTGGGCGGGGCAGTCGGTGCCAATGAACTGGGTGGCATTGCGCGTGAACTCCATGGACACGCCGAACGCAGCATCTTTGGCAGCAGTTTGCAACTGCTATCGGCAGCCCTGGTGCTGGCCGCTGCGGCACTGGGTGCACGGGCTTGGCCTGCGCTGCGCACGTTTTTAGCGCTGGCTGTGGCAGGCGTGCTGGCAGTGTTGGCTGGGTTCATGCCCACACTGGGTGCCACGCTGCTGGCGCTGATGGTGGTGGCCCTGGCACACCGTTGGCGCTTGGCTGGTGCCTGCGCGCTGGCAGCCGCTTGGATTTTGGGTGCCTTCTATTACCAACTGCAGTGGCCGCTAGCCGACAAAGCCCTGCTGCTGGCCGCAGCCGGTGCCGTGCTGGCCGCGCTGGTGTGGGTAGACCATCTGCGCCAAGGGCGTAATGCTAGCGCCGGTTCGGTAGCAGCAAGCAGCTTGCCTGCCCTGCCAAGCATCACATCGGGTCGGCGCTCATGGGCCATATTGGGCGGTGCGCTGCTGACACTGCTGGTGGCCAACGGCGCCATCTGGCAAAAGGAAAACCTGATTGCAAACGGCACCAAGGTGCTGGTGCCGCTAGCGCCGGTAGATCCGCGCTCCTTGATGCAGGGCGACTACATGCGCCTGAACTTTGCCGCCATCAATGACACCACCCTGCCGCTGCTGGCCGACCTGGGCGGCAAGCGCCCGCACCTAGTGGTAAAGCTAGACGCGCGCGGAGTGGCCACTGTGGTGCGCTTGCACAAAGCGGATATCGCATTGGCGGCAGACGAGATGCTGATTGAACTCACCCCCAAAGACGGTCGCTGGGTGGTGGTAACCGACGCCTGGTTCTTCAAGGAAGGCGACGCCGCGCTGTGGCAGACCGCCAAGTTTGGCGAGTTCCGCGTGCTGCCCAGCGGGCGGGCGCTGTTGGTGGGGTTGGCGGATGCGGACTTGAAGGCGATTGAAGTAAAAGCCCAGTAGTGCTGGGATAGTTTTAGCAATCAATGTTGCGGTAGGAACGAAGGTTACCCCCCGCCCCCCGCACAGATCCGTACGTGCGGAATTACCGCATACGGCTCCTGCCTCAGGTAGTTGACGCATAGAAACGATCCTCAGGGTAAGGGTGCATATTGCGGATGGGTGGTATGAATCGCTGGGCAATACGGCTGAACCTGCACCATGGCATCTTGGGCTTCTGGCTTCTGCGCATCAAGGAGTGCCGCCAAGCGCGGCCAATGTCCTGGCGCATACTGCCCAGTCGGTACAAGTTGCCCAGCACTGCGTGGTAGTTCAAGTAACCCCGCACCACGCGGTTCAGCCATTTGCCCACCACAGCAATAGGTTGGTGCCTTCTGCGCATCAGCTCCACACGAATTTCTGCAATCTTGGCGCGCATTCGCTTCTTCACCGTCAGCCGGCGGACCTGGAACTGGCCTTGTCTGGTGGTGCTGCAGCAGTGCGTGAACCCAAGGAAGTCGAAGGTTTCAGGCTTGCTTTGCCCCCTGCGTTTGCGCGTACTGGCCGCAAACCGACCGAATTCGATCAGCCGGGTTTTCTTCGCATTGAGGGTCAGCCCAAACTTGGCCAGTCGACCCTGCATCGCTGCAAGGAATTGTCTGGCCGTCGTCTCGCTCTTGAATCCAAACACGCTGTCATCCGCGTAGCGCACCGCGATCACTTGGCCCCGTGCGTGTCTGCTGCGCCATTGTTGCGTCCATTGATCGAGTGCGTAATGCAGGTAGATGTTCGCCAGTAACGGCGATATCACCGCGCCTTGGGGCGTGCCCTTGGCTGCGGCTACCCGCACTCCATCTTCGATCACCCCCGCTTTGAGCCATTTGCCAATCAGCCTCAAGATTCGCTGGTCGGCTATGCGGTGTTCCAGAAACTTCAGCATCCAGTCGTGGTCGATCTCGTCAAAGAACGCCGCTATGTCTGCGTCCAGTATCCAGTTCACCCCTCGGCTCTGGATTCCGACTGTCAGCGCGTCCTGCG
>NKIK01000045.1:17160-30487 GCA_002256115.1 Burkholderiales bacterium PBB3 | reverse complement strand
TTCGGGTGATGATGGGTCAGGGTATTACGCCGGCTGCGCACCATCCGGTGACGCGCCAGATGGATAACCGGGATTTGAGTGAGTTCCTGGGCGAGATTCGCAAGGACGCTGCGCGCACGTTTATCAAACTGCCGAAACATCACGAGTTCGTCCGCGTATTCTGTGACGCAAAGGAAATGCCAGCGGCTACTGCAATGCAGGCCCCACTTGCCCCCGTGCAGCCGCCCGCTAACTCCACCGTCCAGCCCACCAGTCTTTCAACTGCCCTCTTCAATCCGAATCCGACGATTCAGACCATCGCATTGACCAATGGGCAAGAGGTGTATGTCATTGATGATTTTGCACAAGACCCCGATGCACTGCTGCGCCTGGCGCAATCTGCATCATCGCAGTTCCAAACCCGCCCAGGGCACCCTTATCCAGGGCCTCAATGGGACTTGCTGGCCCCGATCTCAGCCCAGTTGGACCACTACTTTGAACAGCATCTTCGCGCCCGCCTGCAAACCGGCCCAGCGATGGCATCTTATGGCCGGTTTTCACGGGTGACACAGACCCCCGCTACGCTGGGTGCCGTCCAGCGCATCTGTCATACAGACGACTCCAACATCGCGCCGGAGCAAATGATTTCTGCAGCGGTGCACTATCTATTTCAAGATGCGCAGCTGGGGGGCACGGTGTTTTTTCGCTCGCGGATGTCAGACCCCGATACGCAAGCATTCCTGATAGACGCCACCTCCATGGATGGCAGCACATTTGGCAGCAAGTACGGGATCCCTGCAGGCTATATGACCCAGAGCAACCCGTACTTTGAAGTGATAGGGCGGGTACCCGCTCGGTGGAACCGTGTCGTCTTTTACGATGGCCGAATTTTTCACTCCGGCGATATTCAAGGCACCTCGCCTGCCGCCTACCAGGCCGCCATGGGGCGACTCACCATCAACGCTTTCTTCAAATCCCAGAAGCCTCATAGCGCTGCGACCCTAAAACCTTAACACCCGCCAGCTCGCTGCGCCGGGCGCTCGTGGAGTCGCGCACTACCAGCTCATAGGGCTGCACCCGGTGATTGCCCAAGTCTTCCGCGGGTGCGGCCGATGCCGGTGGCGGCACCAGCATGTCGACAGCTACACGCGCCATCAAATCCACGGGCTGGCGCACTGTGGTCAGCGCGGGCCAAACCAGACTGGCGGCGGGTGAATCATCGAACCCGGCCACCGACAAATCAGCGGGTACCGATAAGCCCAGCCGCTGCGCTGCGGCCAGCACGCCCAAAGCCATATCATCGTTACCAGCAAACACGGCAGTGGGCTTAACGCGCCGACTCAGCAGCCGATGCGCTGCTTCTACACCCGTGTGGAAAGTGAAATCACCAGGCTGAATCAAATCGGCATCGACCTTGAGGCCATGGTTTTTCATGGCCCGCTGAAAGCCTTCTAGCCGCAAGCCGGAGGCCGCCTGGTCCGGCGGCCCCTGGATGAAGGCAATGGTTTCGTGCCCCAGGCTGATCAGCAGGTTGGTGACTTCCTCCGCCGCGTGCACATCGTCAATCACCACACTGGGGCGGCCCTTGACCGCGCGGCCCGGCGACAGCAGCACATAGGGCGTATCGCTGTCGCGCAGCATTTTCAGCACCTTGGGGTTGTCGCACAGCGGTGGCGTCAGGATCATGCCGTCGGGCCGCAGTGCAGAGATCACGCGGTCCACCTGGCTGTCAATGTCGGCCGCATCGTTGTGCATGGATTCCACCACCAGGTGGTAGCCCAGCTCGCGGCAGCGCAAGGTGGCCCCACGCTGCACACCGGCCACAAAGGCGGCGCTGGGGTCGTAGTACAACAGGCCGATCAGGTAAGAGCGCGCACCCGCCAGACTGCGCGCCGACAGCTTGGGCCGGTACTTCAGTGTGGCCACTACCTTCAGAACCTTCTCGCGGGTTTTGTCGTGGACACCCGACTCGCGGTTGAGCACGCGCGATACGGTCTTGATCGACACACCCGCTTGTTCGGCCACATCAAAGATGGTGGGCGCTGACCCAGTCTTGCTACTCAATCCGTACCCCTATTCGAACAACCATAAAAACTTTTGCGACTGTGCCACAGTCTGGCCCCAACTTGCCGTTATCGCGCTGGATGGATGCTCCCCTTGTCCAGCGCGCCAATGGCTTTGTCCACATCAAACGGGGCTGCCATGAACTGCTTGAAAGCCGCAAAAGCGGGCTCCACCAGGTAGGGCTTTGCATCGCGATCAAAGTAAAACGCAATCGCCTTAGCCGACTGCAAAGCCTGTACCTCCCCTGCATTGTTGTCTGAAGCCTGAAAACTCCGCAATGGCGATAACTGATTGACCTTGTTGTTATAGGTGTTCAAGACAGCGCTCTGCGACAGGAACAACAGAAATCGCTTGGCTGCTTCTGGGTTCTTGCCGTTTCTGGGCAGCACCAGAATGTCCAGCGGCGCATCCTCAAACTGCGGAACCTGCGCAGCCATGGCCGGGAACGGAAAGAACCCGATGTCTTGGGCCAACTGCGGCGGAAACTTGGCCGATGCAAAACCGCCCATCAACACCACGCCCACTAAATTGCGGTAGAAAAAGGGCAACGGTGCATCCCAGGACTTGTCCAGTGTCTCGGGCATAAAGAATCCCAACTCTTGCAGGCGCTTCCATTGCAGCAGCACCTCACGCACTTTGGGTTCCGTGAACTTGGCATCACCAGACAAGAGCTTGCGATGAAATTCGATGCCGTTCAAGCGCAGGTTCAGGTAGTCAAACCAAGCTGCCGCAGGCCAGCCCTCAGCCGCACCCACCGCAGTGGGCGCAATACCGGCAGCCTTGAGCTTGCGGCCCAGCTCCAAAAACTCAGCCCATTGCGTGGGCGGGCGCAAGCCCAGGCTGGCAAACAAAGACTTGCGGTAGTAAAAACCCCAGCCGTAATACGACAGCGGCAGACCGTAGGCATTGCCCCTCAAACTCGTCGCGGCGAGCGTAGAGTCCACAAAATTACGCGCCATAGCGACTTTGAGAACCGGATCATCCATGGGGCGCAGCAAATTTTGATCCACCACCTGGTTCAGCCGTTCTCCGGCAAACCAAAAGGCGACATCTACCGCTTCGGTTTGCAGCATGCTGGTGAAGCCAGATTTGTACAGCTCTTGGGCACGCACTATTTGGGTCACCGTGATGTCGGGGTTGGCGTCCCTGAACTTCTTGATCACTTCGATTTCCCAAGCGGTGCGCTGGTTGCCGCTAGAAATCATGAAACTGACCACCAGGTTGTCTGCGGCCAAGGCAACACCACTGTGCAGCAAACAACACAGAGCCACCGGGCCTGCAAGCAGGGACGCGCCGACCCAGCGCCTGAAGAATTGGCCGGCGATTTGCAATAGCGTCATGGCAAGTCCGCCACACACACTTGGTTGCGCCCGCTTTGTTTGGCCTGGTAGAGGGCTTTGTCGGCAGCGGCCAACAGCTCTTGGGCAGACACCGACCCATCAGGCACCACATAGGCCACGCCAAAACTAGCCGTCATGCGCAAAGACATACCATCCACCGCCACCACCATCGCCTCCACTGCGGCCCGGAAAGACTCTGCCAGCGCTATCGCATCAGCGGGTTCACTTTCGCCCAGCATGACCACGAACTCTTCGCCACCATAGCGGGCCACCATGTCACCCGCCCGATGCACGCTGGCCTGCAGCAGCCGGGCCAGGGCCTGCAAGCAGGCATCGCCCGCTGGATGGCCCCAGGTATCGTTGACACGTTTGAAATGATCGACATCTAAAAGCATCAGGGTCAGGTGGTTTTTCTTGCGCGTGGCGCGCTTGAACTCTGCGGCATATGCGATGTCAAAACTGGCGCGATTACTGATTTGCGTCAATCCATCGGTCATTGACAGGCGCTGCAATTGGGCATTGGCCTGTTGCAGTTGTTCGAGTGTGGAGTTCAGATCCGTCGTGCGTTCTTGCACACGTTGCTCCAGCTTGCGATTCGCCTCTTCCTTGGCCAGAATCAGCGCCTCTTGGGAGGCCCGCGCACTGCGCTCATGCTCCAGGGCCAGCGCTTGTGCCTTTAAGCGGCCCGAGCGGTCGTGGTTAATACGATCCACCAGCGTGAACGACAAGAGCACGACCAAACCGAGTATGCCGAGCTGCCCGGCATTTTCGGTCCAAAAATTGGACGGTACGACGCCAAATTTTCCCGCTGCAAGCCCCATGACGCCCAGCAGAGCCGATGTCCAGGCTACGCAAAATAGGCGCGCAAAGCCATCCCCCCGCCACCAACGCCAATAGCCTAACCCCAGGCAAAAGGCAGCCGTGGGAATCGCCAAGCCCGCGCCAATGCGAACCGCAATGTTGTAGGGCAAAACCATAGACAACACGGCCATGGCCCCGGTACCAAAAATCAAGCCACGCAGCGCGTTGTGCACCCAGCCGGAATACTCGCGCACGCGCAAGAAGCTATTGCAGAACAAGGCCACTGTCATTTCGGTGGTGCAGATGAACAGAGGAACTGCCACGCTGTTCCACCACACGGACTCGGGCCACAGGTAGGCGTAGGTGTAGCCTGTTAAGGAGTACTGGAACAGCAGGTAACTGAGCGCAAAGCTGATGTAGTAGAGGTAGTTTTTGTCGCGCGTACCAAAGTACACAAACAGGTTGTACACAACCATGACCAGCAGAATGCCGATGACCATGCCTTGGGCCAGTTTTTCTAACTGATTGGCTACCTGAAACGCGGCGGGCTCCCAGATGCGAAACGGGGCCTCTATGGTCCCGGCATTGGCCAGACGCACATAAATGTGGTTCACGCCCGGCACCAGCAAAACCGGCATCAAAAAGTTTTGGTGCACCACCGGGCGGGCAGAAAACGGCTTCTCATCCCCAGTGTCGTATTCCTCCAGCTTCTGGCCATTCGCGTAGTGAAACAAATGCACATGGTCCATGAAGGAGATCGGCATTTCAACGGTGCGCGTCAACACGCCCGAACCCGGATTGAAGATTTGAAAGCGAAACCAATACGCATCCGGGGTGAAGCCAAAATTGGGAGAGCGCCGGTCAATGGTTTTCCAGGCTGCGCCGGGGGCCATGACATCGTCAATCGTCAAGCTGTGGCTGGCATCCACCAACACACCCATGCGTGGGCCGGTGTCGATGCGGCCAGGGCCGTTGGCCGCGACCTCAAACGCTGGAAAACTGGGCTGGGCCGACCCCAAGGCGCTAGCGCCGGGCTCCGCAGCCCCCACGGATGCCGCGCCCAGTAGCGCCACCACCAGCCCCCACACGGCCAACCCACAGGACTGGGCCAGCTTGCGACAAGCCGCAGGCAGCCAGTCAAGCCCTAGGAAGGAAGAGTTGGCGGGGCAAGACAAAGGGTTCTAGGAATGGCGGGTTGATTCACGATGGTAAACCGTTCATGCCGCCATGGCACCTAGGGTCAGCCCCAAGCGGGCGTGGCCCGGCACTCAATATGGGGCGTGGTCACTGGGTGTGGTCGCAGGACTGCAGCTCCGCCAGCAATTCAGCCACGCTAGGGTTCAGGTTGCTGAAGTTGCGCTCGCGCTGGCGGGATGCAAAACCGAGCCAGGCCGAGATCTGCAAGATTTCAAGCTTGCTGTAGGAAATCTTCAACCAGGACGCAGCGGCCAACTGCTGCACATATTCAGAAAACAGCGTGCGTGAGACGCCACACAAAGAGGCCAGCGTGGTCTGCGGAATGGGAATCTCCACACCCACGCCAAAGGGAATCGTGGGCGGCCGGTCCGAGCGGTAGGCCAGAGCCTCGGCAAACTGCGCCAACCCCATCACCGTGCGCAAGCAGGGGTTGCCTAACTTCATCAGCATCAGCGTCTCAGAGGTCTTTTGCACGCGCCAGGCCATCAGCTTGGCCACATGCCGGGCAAATCCGGCGTCATCCACAAACAGCTGGTCAAAGTGGGTGGCGGGCAGCGCCAGCACCTCGGTGTCGACCAAACACACGTATTCGGCGTAACTCGGTTTGCGGTTGATGATGGGCTGCTCACCAAACCACGAGCCCTTGCCGTAAATGCTGATCGGTGTGGATTGGGAATTGGTGGTTGGAATGGCTGCAGCCACCAAGCCATCCACGATGTATTGCCACGACTGCACTTCGCTGCCCTTGGCCCAGATGACGCTACCGGCCTCAAACGAATGCACCTTTACCACCGCAGCCGTCTTCAGGGCCAGCGCTTGCTCCAGCCCAAGATGGCGCAGGCGCTTGTAAACATAGCTATCGGTGGACGGTGCGGGGTGG
Organism: Burkholderiales bacterium PBB3; assembly: GCA_002256115.1. Taxonomy (GTDB): domain Bacteria; phylum Pseudomonadota; class Gammaproteobacteria; order Burkholderiales; family Burkholderiaceae_C; genus Allorhodoferax. Next base: position 24,226 of record NKIK01000045.1, on the reverse strand, counting down.
GTCAAACCAGATTCTTTCAGAGGGGCAGGACAGTCTACAACGGCACGACTACCGCCGCACCCTAGGCGTATGTAGCACTTGTAAAGCCCAACCTAGAATCGGCCTCTATGTTTACACCCCACATGACCAACATTACGGTACATGTCGTCGCTGGCGCGATTGGGCTGCTGCTCGGGGCTGTCTTGCTGGCGCTGGCCAAGGGCACGCGATTGCACCGCCAGATAGGCCGCATCTTTGTAGGGTTTGCCGGGGTGGTGTGTGTCTCGGCCTTGGTGGGTACGGTGTTCTTCCGCTTCATTCCGCTGTTTGCCGTGCTGACCCTGCTGGTGTCTTATTTGGTGCTGGGCGGATGGCGCGTCATCTACACCCAAGACCGAGGCCCTGGGGCTTGGGATGCGGCCCTGACCGCAGGTGCGCTGATCGGTACGGTGCTGCTGGTCCCGGTTTTGCTGCGGGCAGATTTGGGCCAGGGCAGCTCAGCCCCCATCATCTGGTCTACGCTGGGTGCGGTGGGGGTGGTCATGGTTTATGACATGGCCAAGTGGTTTTTTCCGCGCCGCTGGCATGCGCGCCTGTGGCGCTATGAGCATATTTACAAAGTTCTATCGGCCCTCTCGGGCATGGCATCGGCCGCTATTGGCAACATCTTTCACACCACCGTGGCCCAGTTGCTGCCTTCGGCGCTGGGTACCGCGGTGATTGCCTGGTTTTTCTGGCGCGAGGCGCAGCGCCGCACTTGAGCGGCTTGCTATCAACTTAGTAGCTGCTCCCGCACTATCCACGGCCTGAACGGCCTATTTGGCACCCAACCAGCGCTGCAAGCGCCCCCAATCCGCAGGCTCATCCACATCCCACAGCGCGGGCAGCTCTTGCCAGCTGGCCCCACAGGCTTGCAGCTGCGCGCGGGTTTGGGCCAACACCTGGTCCGTACTCCAGGCTATGCCTTGCAGCGCCTGGGGCACCCAGCGGCGCATGCCGATGAGCACATAGCCGCCGTCTTCGGCGGGGATGATGACCACATCATGGCTTTGCAGCACGCGCGCTGCCTCCTGCAAATGGCCGGGGGTCAAGGCCGGGCAATCGGTGCCCACCAGCAACAGCGGTAGCGCTGGCGTGCGGGCAAAGTGGTGCGCAAACGCACCCCCCATGCGCTGCTCCAAGTCGCCTTCGGGCTGGGGTAGCACCGCATCCACCTGAGCGGCCACGGCCCGAAAAAAACGGTGGCGCACATCAGGCGCGCACCACAGTGCCACCGGGCCCAGCGCAGCCGCCCGCGCGCACTGCAGGGTTTGCAAGGTAAAACGGCGCTGCGCGCGGGCCGCACCGGCCAGACCCAGCGCGGGGGCCAGCCGGGTTTTGGCCAGGCCGGCCACCGGCGCTTTGGCCAAAATAGCGATAGCGGCGCTGGCTACTGCGGGGGCTTGCGCATAGCCGTAGCGCCTGGCCAGCGCGGTGGGTGCGGCCCCAAAAAAGTAAGCCGCCCGCAAACGCCACATCAACACCATGGTGCGCCAGGTGCCATGCTGCTGCCAGCGCCGCGCCGAGGTGTGCACCGGGCTGGCAATGCAGGCCGGTGAGCCCCAGCGTTTCAGGCGGGTGCAGAGGTCGATGTCTTCCATCAGCGGCTGCTCTGCAAAACCACCCACCGCCTGCCAGGCGCTGCGGCTGACAAAAATGGCCTGGTCGCCGGTGGCAATGCCTGTGATGCGCGAGCGCCAGTTCATCATGCGCTCCACCACGCGCAGCAGGGGGTGCGGGCCGTCTATGCGCACATCAAAGCGGCCCCACAGGGCACCTGCGTTCAGTGCCTGCGCAATCAGGGTGTCTGCATCGGCAGGTAAGACGGTATCGGCATGCAAAAACAGCAATGCGTTGATGGCCGGGTCTGCCAGGCAGGCGCGGGCCCCGGCGTTCATCTGGCTGGCGCGGCCGCGCGGTGCCAGCAGCACGCAGTCGGCATGCGCGCGCGCCAGCGCCCAGGTGCCATCGGTGCTGCCGCCATCCACCACCACCAGGCGCACCCCGCGCGCGCGCAGCGGGGCCAGCGCGCGCAGGCGCTGCACCAGGCTATCGCTTTCTTGCAGAACCGGCATCACAATCGCTATTGGCATAGGCATGGGCATAGGTGCCAAGCCTACCGCACGCACCTGGGTACGCTCTAATATGCACACCATGACCTTCGCTTTGCACTCCATTCCGCCGATACCCGCCCCGACGCCCAAGTCAGCCCGGCCTACCCCCTGGTTTGAGCTGCCCCACGCCCCGGCTCCGGGTAGCCCGGTGGGCGCGCTGCAGGCCTTTGCCGATGGCCAAGCCACCATGGTGGAGCTGGCCGCGGCGCAGCCGGACAGCCCGGCTTTTAAATTGCTGGTGCTGCGCAACGGTGATGCGGTGCACGCCTTTGCCAACCGCTGCGCCCACTTTGGCGTGCCACTGGCGGCGCGGCAGGCGCAGCTGATTCACCAGCCCCTGAAAAGCCTGACTTGCAATGTGCACTACGCCCGCTACGCCTGGGCCACCGGGGCCTGCGAAGCGGGTGAATGTGATGGCGATGCGCTCAGCCCGGTACCTCTGGTGCAAGATGCCGATGGCCTGCTGCGCATTGGCACCAAGCCCGACAGCGTGTAAGGTCGCCTTGTGCAGCCCGACCCAATCCGGCAAGCCCTGTGTGCGTGGGCGCGCTGCCTTTACCCTGTGAGACCACCCACCCCATGAAGCTTTCCAAAATTGTGTTGTTGGTCGCCATCGCCGCGGCGGTGGTGGCTTTCTTTGTGCTGGACCTGGATCGCTTCTTAAGTCTGGACTACCTGCGCCAAAGCCAAGCCAACTTTAGCGCCCTGTACGCCGAATCGCCTTGGCTGGTGCGCGGCACTTACTTTGCTGTGTACGTGGCGGTAGCTGCGCTCTCACTACCCGGCGCGGCCATTTTGACGCTGGCGGGCGGCGGTATTTTTGGCCTGGCTTGGGGTTTGCTGCTGGTGTCGTTTGCGTCCAGCATCGGGGCCACCCTGTCGTTTCTGGCAGCGCGCTTTGTGCTGCGCGATGGCGTGCAGGCCAAGTTTGGCGCGCGCCTGGCCGAGCTCAACCAGGGCGTGGCGCGCGATGGGGCGCTGTATTTGTTCAGCCTGCGCCTGATACCTGTGGTGCCGTTTTTTGTGATCAACCTGCTGATGGGGCTGCCCGCCCTGCGCACCTGGACTTTCTATTGGGTCAGCCAACTCGGCATGCTGATTGGCACCGCTGTGTATGTGAACGCTGGCACCCAGTTGGCCAGCCTGCAAAGCCTGAAGGATGTGGCCAGCCCCGGCCTGCTGGGCGCTTTTGTACTGCTGGGCCTACTTCCTTTTATCGCCAAGGCCACCATGAACTTCATTCAAAAACGCAAGGTCTACGCCCGTTGGAATGCTGTGCGGCCCGATACCTTCGACCGCAATTTGATCGTTATTGGCGGCGGCGCCGGCGGCTTGGTATCGGCCTATATTGCCGCGGTGGTCAAGGCCAAGGTGACGCTGGTAGAAGCCCACAAAATGGGCGGCGATTGCCTGAACTACGGCTGCGTGCCGAGCAAGACCCTGATCAAGAGCGCCAAGCTGGCGCACCAGATGCAGCATGCTGAGCGCTATGGTTTGTATAGTGCCTCCCGCACGTTTGATGCGGCTTCCAGCCAGTTTTCATTCAAAAAAGTGATGCAACGCATCCATGAAGTCATTGCCGCTATCGAACCGCATGACAGTGTGGAGCGCTACACCGGCCTGGGCGTGGAAGTGCTACAGGGCTACGCCAAGATCATCAACCCCTGGACGGTGGAGATTGCGCTGAACGGCGGTGATAAGCAGGTGTTGACCACCCGCAGCATCGTCATTGCGGCCGGTGCCCGCCCCTTCGTCCCGCCCCTGCCTGGCCTGGCCGATGTGGGCTATGTCACCAGCGACACGCTATGGGACGCATTCGCCAAGCTAGACGACGTACCCCAGCGCCTGGTGGTGCTGGGCGGCGGCCCCATTGGCTGCGAACTGGCGCAAAGCTTTGCGCGGCTGAGCTCGCAAGTCACCCAGATAGAAATGGCCCCGCGCATCATGATTCGGGAAGACGAAGAGGTGTCTGTGCTGGCTGCCAAGGCTTTGACTGCGGACGGCGTGCAAGTGCTCACCCAGCACAAGGCGCTGCGCTGTGAAGCGGTTGGCGGCGAAAAGACACTGGTGGTCGAACACGCCGGGGTAGAAAAGCGCATCCCCTTTGACCAACTGCTGTGCGCAGTCGGCCGCAGCGCCCGCCTCACCGGCTATGGCCTAGAAGAGCTGGGCATTCCCACCGACAAAACCGTACAGACCAACGACTACCTGCAAACCATTTACCCCAACATCTACGCCGCGGGTGATGTGGCCGGGCCTTTCCAGTTCACCCACACTGCCGCGCACCAAGCTTGGTATGCGGCGGTGAACGCACTGTTTGGTGATTTCAAGCTATTCAAGGCTGACTACTCAGTCATCCCATGGGCTACGTTTATAGACCCCGAGGTGGCGCGTGTCGGCTTGAACGAGCAAGACGCCAAGGAGAAAAAGATTGCCTATGAAGTCACCAAGTACAACATCGACGACCTGGACCGCGCGATCTGCGATAGCGAGACGCAAGGCTTTGTAAAAGTGCTGACCGTGCCGGGCAAAGACACGATTTTGGGTGTGACCATCGTGGGCACGCACGCGGGCGACCTGCTGGCCGAATATGTGCTGGCCATGAAGCACGGCTTGGGCTTGAACAAGATTCTGGGCACCATCCACACCTACCCCACGTTGGCCGAGGCCAACAAGTACGCGGCTGGTGAATGGAAGCGCGCGCACCAGCCGCACAAGTTGCTGGAATGGGTGCGCAAGTTCCACGACTGGCGGCGCAGCTGAGTGTTTTGCAGCGCTTCTGCCTATTTACGGTCTATTGACGGCCCATTACCGGCCTATTGACGCTGTGAGTTTGATAGCTTCTCCCGCACTATCCACGGCCTACAAGGCCTATTTGGCACTTAAACGCCTGTGCGCTACGGCTCTGGGCACAGCACTGGTTTTAGCCGCTTGCGCCGTGGCCGCAGCCCCTCCAGCCCCGCCCTCGGGTGCGCCGCTGTTACAAGCTTTTTCCAGCGCCCCACCCGGCCGGCCCCCGGCACCCTGGCGCGCCGTAGGCCTGCCCGACAAAACCATTCCCTTGACCGACATGCAGATCACCCGCGTGCCGGGTGGGTCAGACAACACGGGGATTTTGCAGCTGCGCGCCGACAAGTCTTACGGCACGCTAAGCCATGCCTTGGCCCAACTACAGCCCACAACTGCCACGCGCTTGGGCTGGCGTTGGCGGCTGGACCAAGCCGTGGCTGGGGCCAATTTGCGCCAAAAAGCCGGTGACGATGCTGCGCTCAAAGTGTGCGCCATGTTTGACATGCCTCTGGAGCGCTTGGGCCTGGTGGAGCGTAGCCTGATGCGCCTGGCCCGCGCGCGCAGCGGAGAACTCCTACCCGCCGCCACGCTGTGTTACGTGTGGGACCCAGCGCTGGCACTGGGCACCTTGCTGCCCAACGCCTACACAGCCCGTGTGCGCTACCTGGTTCTGAATAGCGCTGAATCAGCATTGGGCCAATGGCACACGCACCAGCGCAATCTGCATGCCGACTTCCTACAGGCCTTTGGCACCGAGAGCGCCACCGTGCCACCGCTGCTGGCCATTGTGGTGGGCGCCGATGCCGACAACACCGGCCATAGCAGCTTGGCATTTGTCGGGGACCTGGTTCTTGTAGAACAATAGGGGGCATGAGCACCCTTGAAACCTCAGCAGCCCTGCCAACCACCGGCCCCCGGCAACTGCTGCTTTTGGGTGCGGGCCCGGCGCACCGGCAGGTGCTGGCTTGGCTGGCGCAGCACCCACTGGCGGGCGTGCAAATCACCCTGATCACGCCCCACAACACCCAGTGGCACCCGGCGCTGCTACCGGCCTTTGTGGCGGGCCGCGCCAGCGCTCAGGATTGCCAGATAGCGCTGGAGCCCCTGGTGCAGCGCAGCGGCGTGCAATGGCTGTGCGCCAATGTGCGCGCGCTGGACGCCAGCCACCGCAGCCTGAGCCTGGACGACGGCAGCACCCGTGTGTTTGACTGGATGTCCATCGACACCGAGGCCCTACAAAACCGCGAACAGCTAGAGCAAAGCCTGCCCGGCGCACGCGAACACGCCCTGTTTGTTAGCCCCCTGGCGGCGTTTGGCGCGCTGTGGCCGCAGGTGTGCAGCTTGGCCGAGAAACGCGCCCTGCGCTTTACTGTGGTGGGTGCAGGTGCTACCGGCACCGAACTGGCGCTGGCGCTGCAGGCCCGCTTTCCTAGCCACAGCACCACCTTGCTCACAGGTACCAGCCCGCCCTGTGCCACCTACCCGCTGGCGGTACAGGCCCGCGTACTGCATACCCTGAAGCAACGCAAAGTGACCGTGTTGCAAGACACGGCGCTGGAGATTTCAGACCAAGCCGTGCAGTTGGCCTGCGGTGCCGCCTTGGCCAGTGACGTGACCTTACTGGCCACGCCCGCCCAAGCCCCGCGCTGGGCGCACAACAGCGGCTTGGCGCAGTGCGCCCAAAGGCTGATTGCGGTGGATGAACACCAGCGCTCCTTCAGCCACCCCTGGGTGTTTGCAGTGGGCGAGATCAGCAGCCGCCAGCCCGCAGCGCCGCGGCCACGGGGCACTGCCGAATCGGCCCAAGCCGGTGAGGATTTGGCGCAGCGCTTGGCCGCCGCCGTAGCGGACCAGCCGCTGCCCCAAGCTCGCCTAAGGTCTGGCGCAGCAGCCTGGAGCTTGCTGGATCTGGGCCAAGGCCACGCGCTGGCCAGCCAGGGCAGTTGGACCGTGCAGGGGCGCTGGGTCGGTTGGATCAAAAGCTGGCTAGACCAGAAGCATGTGGCTTCGTGGCGCTAGGTGCCTGGGCGGCAGAGTGTTTTGCGTAGGTAAAAGGAGGAACTCGCGAAGCGGGCGGGGGACACGAAGCAAAGCGCTCTGCCGCCCAGGCTCCGCCTAGCAGGGAACGTCCACACCCCAGCCAG
>NKIK01000045.1:0-17150 GCA_002256115.1 Burkholderiales bacterium PBB3 | reverse complement strand
CGCTCTGCCGCCCAGGCACCTAGCGCCACGCTTCTAGCTCAAGGCTCTTAACCCGTAAAGCGGCTGTCCATCCCCTTTTCCTTCATCTTGCGCTCCAGCTCCTGGTCTTCCAGTTCGCGGCGGCGTTTTTGTTGGCGCTCCATCTCGGCATCGCGCTCTGCCGCCAGTTCTTCGGCCGACAATTCTTTCTCAAACGACAGTGAAGGCCCAGAAGCCGAGCTGGGCTCGCCACGCCGACTCTTGAGCTTGATGGCCAAGCGCAATTCATTGGCGGAGTCGGCATTGCGAATCGCCTCCTCAAAGCCGATGTGGCCCGCGTCATACAACTCAAACAGCGCCCAGTCAAAGGTGCGCATACCCAGCTCGCGCGATTTCTCCATCAGCCCCTTGATGTCACCAAACTGGCCCTTGAAAATGCGTTCGGCAATGGTCGGCGTGTTCAACAAAATCTCGATCGCGGCCTTGCGGCCCTTGCCATCTTCAGTGCGCACCAGGCGCTGCGAAACGATGGAGCGTAAGTTGGCCGACAGGTCCATCAGCAACTGGTTGCGCCGCTCTTCCGGGAAGAAATTGATGATGCGGTCAATCGCCTGATTCGCATTGTTGGCGTGCAGCGTGCCCAGGCACAGGTGGCCGGTTTCGGCAAAGGCGATGGCGTGCTCCATGGTTTCGGGGTCGCGTATTTCGCCAATCAAAATCACATCGGGCGCTTGGCGCAGCGTGTTCTTCAGCGCGTGGTGCCACGAGTGGGTATCCACGCCCACCTCGCGGTGGCTGATCAGTGATTTTTTGGAGATATGCACGTACTCCACCGGGTCTTCCACGGTGATGATGTGGCCCGGCGAGGTGCTGTTGCGGTAATCAATCAGCGCCGCCAGCGTGGTCGATTTGCCCGAGCCCGTGCCCCCCACCACCAGCACCAGGCCGCGTTTGTTCATGATCACATCGCGCAGCACCGGCGGCAGCTCCAGCTTCTCAAAGTTCGGAATCTCCGAAGCAATGGTGCGGCACACCATGGCCACGTTTTGCTGCTGCACATACACATTCACCCGAAAGCGCGAGATATTGGGGATAGAGATCGCGAAGTTGCACTCCATCTCCTTGGCAAACTCTGCGCGCTGCTTCTCGTTCATCAGCGAATGGGCCAATACCTGGGTCACGTCGCCGGTCAGCTTTTGCTGGGTCAGGGGCTGCATGCTGCCATTGGCCTTCATGCTGGGCGGAAAATCGTGCGAGATAAACAGGTCAGAGCCCCCCGCCTGGCGCATAGCGGCCAGCAGTTTGTGCATATAGGCGCGGGCTTGTTCTTCGGTCAAAGTGGACATAGGGGCTGCTTGGTTTCTCAGGTTTCGTAAAGCTGGGCAAAGTATGTTCGGCAAATCCACACGGGTCAACCCATAGGCGGGGCTGAGTGACAATGCCAGGATGCGTTTTTTTGAACAGGTTCTGGACATCGCCAAGATTGAGGCGCAGTTTTTTGTGCGCTATCCCCGCCTGCTGGTGGCCGCGCTGGCGGTCGCGCTCATTCCTGCGATGTACACCATCATCTACCTGTCCAGCGTGTGGGACCCATCGGCCAACACCGGGGCGCTGGCTGTGGCGATTGTCAATATGGACCAGGGCGTTACTTACCGGGAACACGGTTTCAACATTGGCAATGAGGTGGTGGCGCGGCTGAAATCGACTGGCACCTTTGGCTACCAGGACGTGAGCGACGAAGCACAGGCCCGGCGTGCCGTGCGCCAGGGGCGTTTGGCGTTTGCCTTGATTGTTCCCTCCGACTTCAGCTCCAACGCCCTGCCAGGGGCCCAGGCAGGGGCCGGCAAGCTGGTGGTTTACACCTCCGAAGGCAACAACTTTGAGACCGCCGCGCTAGCGCGCCGCTTTGCCGACGACTTGGGCCACGCCGTCAATGAAAGCCTGAACGAACGCCGCTGGGCGCTGGTGCTGACCAACACCGCCGGATCGCAACGCAGCGTAAGCCGCCTGCGCGAAGGTGCTGAGCAGTTGCGCAAAGGGGCCAGCGAGCTCACCGAAGGGGCCAATCAAAACGCCAGCGGGGCGCGGTCGGTGTCCAGCGGAGCGCGCAAAGTGAATGAGGGCGTAGGGCAATTGACCGATGGCATGAAGCAACTGGGTGTGGGGCTGCGCACCATGGACGCCAAGCGCCCGCGCAATTCGGAGATGGATAAGCTCAAAACGGGAGCCGAGGCGCTGGCCAATGGGCACACCGAACTAACCCACGGTATTGATGAACTGCAAGCCGGTGGCAATCGGCTACAAGCGGGGATGACGGCCTTTCGCGATGAGGCGCGCGACAGCCTGTTTGTGCCGGGCAGCGTGGCCGATGGCCTGGGCAAACTCACCGATGGCATGACGCAGCTGACCTCGGGTTTGCAACAGGCCAGCAATGTGCAGCAAAAGCTGTCTGAGGGATCGAAACAACTCAGCACCGGCGTGACTGCCGTGGCCGTTGGCATGCGGACACTGAGCACGGGCATTCGCACCGCGGTCACCAAGCTTCCTGAGGACGCCCAACTCGATACGTTGGCCCATGGCAGCGATGAGCTGGCCCGTGGCACGGGCGCGCTGGCAGACGGTGGCCAGAAGCTCAAGGCAGGGGCCCTGCGCTTGCAGGCTGGCATTGACTTGCTCGCCGACTCCTTACCACCCGACGTGCAGCCCCTGGGCGGCAGTGCGCGTGGTTTGGCCAATTCCGTGCAACCCGTGATCGAGGTCGATGCGGTGGTGCAAAACAACGGCAGCGGTTTTGCACCCAATGTGGTGCCAGGCGCTTTGTGGCTGGGGGCCGGGATTGCGGCTTTCTTGATCCACGTGCGCGTGCTGCCGCGCAAAGCACGCAGTTTCTCTAGGCCAGCCCAAATGCTGGGCAAGCTGTGGGTACCTGGCGCCGTGGTGCTGGTGCAAGCGGCCTTGGTGATGCTGACCCTACTCTGGGTTTTGAAAATTCATGTGGTACACCCCGGTGCATTGGCCTTGACCCTGGGCGTGGCGGCGGCTACTTTTTTAATGATCGTGTACGCCCTGACGCGTGCCTTTGGCGATGCAGGCAAGGCCTTGGCCATGGTGTTTCTGGCCGTGCAGCTGTCGTCATCGGGTGGCCTGCTGCCGGTGGAATTGAGTGGTGGGCTGTTCGCCAGTATCAGTCCCTGGTTGCCCATGACCTGGGTGGTGCAGGCCATCAAGGTTTGCATGTTTGGGGCCTACGACGATGCCTGGGTGCGCCCGCTGACTTGGGTGGCCAGTGCTGGCTTGGTGGTATCCGTACTAGCCTGCTACCTGGGCCGCTGGCGCTATGTGCTCAGTTCGCAGGTTCGCCCGGCGGTCAGTTTTTAGCGTCTGCGCCCAGGCTAGTGTCGGCCTCTACCCGGTTGCGGCCCAGGCGCTTGGCCTCGTACATGGCGGCATCTGCGCGCCGCACCAGGCTGTCTAGGGGCTCCTGGGGGCCGAGTACGGCGGCACCAAAGCTGGCGGTCAGCGGTATCACCCGCCCCTGAAATTCCAGCTTGGCGCGGGTCAGCGCCAGGCGCATGCGGTTGGCCGCATCCACCGCGCCTTTGAGCTGGGTGTTGGGCATCAGCACCACAAATTCTTCACCGCCGTAGCGGCCCAGGGCGTCCATGCTGCGCAGCAAATCTTCAATCAGCCGCACCGTGTGTTTGAGGGCCGCATCGCCCGCCTCGTGGCCGTATTCGTCATTGATCGCTTTGAAATGGTCCAAGTCAAAAAAAACGCAGGCCAGCGGTTCGCCGCCGCGCTGGTGGCGATCTAGCTCCAACTTCATGCGCTGCTCCAGCGAGCGCCGGTTCAGGCAGCCGGTGAGGTAGTCCATCTCCGCCAAGGAGCGGATGCGCATCAGCAGACGACCGGTCGCCAAGGTAGCCAAAGCGATATTGGCCAACAACAAAAACCCCACCATGGCCCACAAAAAATAAAGCGGGTCTTCACCAGATTGCGCACGCGGAACCTGAAAGATGGAGTTACCCAGCACCTGCAGCGTGCGCGCTACCAGGGCCAAGCCCATCACCAAAAATGGCGCACTCACGGCCATGCGCGCCGCTTTGGAAAACAGATTGGCGTCCAGGCCCCGCATGCCGTCCATAAAGGCTGTAAACACATACCAGGCGGCTGTTCCATACAAGGCCAATGCCATCAGGGTGTAGGAGCTGGGGCTGGGCGCGAAGGGTGCCGTTACCAGCACCGCCAACAACAGCGGCAGGGCCGAATGCAGCAGCGGCGGTTTGTCGGCATCCACCAGGTGGAGCAGGCCCCGGTGCATCAGCGCAAACCCGGACAACAAGGCCCAGTCCGCCACGTGGTAGTACAGGTAGCTGGATGCGGGCTCGCGCAGCCCGCCCAGCACCACCCCCAACACCATCAAGCCATTGGCCGCCACAAACTGCTTGGAGGCCCTGGGTTTGATACCAATCAAAATGGCCATGAACAGCCACGCCAACGCAAACACCAGGCCCACCAAAAGCGTGAACTGAAGAATGGCGTGCTGAACGGGGTTCATGGCAAGGGGGCTTCAGGCGAGGCGACTTAGGCGGCAGCGATGGCCACAAACCCTAGGCCTACGGCAATGAACACGACCGGAAAGGCCCAGGCCAAGAACCGAAACATCTGCTCTTGTACATAGGGGCCAAACCACCGCGCGGGCAGCCGGTAGCGGTAAAAAGCCACCGTGATAATCAGACCCATAGCCAGTGCCGTGTAGTTCAGGCCCAGTAGGCGCGAGACGGTGTTATCACTTTGCGCTAGCAGCGGAAACGCGGAATTAATCGTGAAGCCCAGTGCAATGACGGCGAACAGGCCACCGATGATGACGTTGGCCAGCTCGAACCCCTCAACCTCAAAACTATCGCCATCAGCCCGGTTCATCCAGGTGGCCAAAAAGGGGATGAGCAATGACGCAAACAGGGGGATAAAGATAGTGGCGATCGCGCCCATGGCATCGCGCTGCACATCCAGGGACACCTGTACTTTGGCGTAGCGGTCCCCGTTCCAGCCTGCAATCAGCTCGCGCTTCAGGTGTATCAGGCCGGGGGTCCAGCCGCCCAATTCCACGCGCTTGGCGACCTTGCTGTACTCCACATCCTCGCTGGTGTAATCCAAATCCACCGATTCGACGGTGTCTTCCCGAACAATCAGTTCGATCTGCAAAGACTGGTGGTCAAAGGGGAAGCGGGTCACATCCACGGGGGTTTTGTAGACCGCCGTGGTGCGTGCAATGGTTTCCACGCGGCCGTCGGGATAAATGCGCAGCCGCCGCTCGGTAAAGGTGGGCTCACCGACGCGGTTGACATAGCGCACCGGCGGTGTCCAGATTTTGGCGATCTGCTCCTCAGCGGCTGAGACTCGGTACTCCTTGTAGCCATTCAGCCCCTGCTCTACGGGGTAGCGCAAGCGGGGGTCATGCCAAGACAGGCGCAAATCGGTGGTGGCTTCAAAGGTCGCCTTGTTGTCGTCAAAGGCTTCGATATGGTTAAAAAACAGGCCGGTGCGCACGACTACGGGCAAGCCCTTACCCAGAGGAATAGAAGTGAGTGACGGTGTATCCGTCGGCTTTTCTTGGGCGGGCGGCGCTGCGGCTGGAGCGGCCAGTCCGACCAATGGCATCCAACTGCCTACGGCCAGCAAGACTGCCACCACCACCCTGCCCCAGCCCACTGTCGCGGTGCGCATCACGCTGCGTCTCCTTTTGAGGATTCCGCCCGCTTTGCCAAGCGCGCGCAATGGTTGGCCAGCGCTTGCATTTCATCGCACCACTCTTCAGAGCGCAAAGCTTCTGGACCCGTTTCACCATCGGCCAACGCTGACGTGTGCGTCGATAGAACCTCCAGGGGGCGCAACAACATGCCGCGCACCACCACCAAAATCACGCCGATCAACAGCACGGCCGACAAAACACCCAGCAGGGTTTGCCAAGCCACCGCTTGACCATCGGCCGAGCGTGTCTGGCTGAAGTTGGCCGCTACGGCCACCACACCGATTTGCTTTTTGGCGTAGTTGTACACGGGTTGCAGCAACACACCATGGGGCACGCCACCGCTGTCGCGCATGTAATGCGAATCCTCAGTGATACCGATGTCAGCATCCGTCACCAAGCTGCGCAGCAGCTCCGGGTGGGTGGAGTAAAACTTGACGTAGGGGCCAACCCGATTTTGGTCGGAGAAGATATCCGCCTTCATGGACTTGGCGGTTTCACGCAGGGTCTTTTCGTCGATGAACAGCGCCAACTCAAAACCATAGGCTTTCTTGAGTTCATCCAGCAGGGGGCCAATCTCCATGCCCACCTCAAAACTGCCGACTGCGCCACCGCTTGCGTCGCTCATCGGCATAGTGCCGAAAATACCAACGCCTGAGGTGGTGATCTCTATGCCCTTGCGGATGGACTTTTCGCGGTTGACCTCAACCACCATCTGCCGGAACTTGGATTGGTCGTCGCCAAAGCTCTCTGGGCGGTGCACACGCAAAAAAGATTCCGCCGGAGCGATGTGAAACTGGGCTTGGCTGATGCCGTACTTCTCGTGCTGCACCCGAAAAGGCTCTTGGGTTGCTGCCAGCAGCTCAGCGCGGTTCTTGTCAGAAAACGCCTTGCGTACGGCCGGCATGGCGGCAATAGTTTCTGCGGTCGCAATCGCTTTGCCCTCCGCACCGCGAAACTTGGACTGCAACATGCTACTCATCAGTGCAAACTGACCCGTCTCAAAAGACGCCACCATGCGGTGCGAAATGGCATTGCTGACGACTGAGATAGTGGCCACCACCACGATGACCGCCGCAATCATGACCGCTGGCGCGCTATACCGAAACTTCATACCGAATTCCCCTTGATGAAGGCACCATTAGAGCAGTGATCCCCCTAGCTTGATCAAAGCTGCGTCGCAAAGTACGATAACTTGGCATCCCTCGCGGCTCAAGCGGCTCAAGCGAGACCCCAACACCCCTCTGTGGAGACAAAATCCATGAACCGTCTATTTGCTGCCTTCGCCAGCCTTGGGCTCTACCTGCTTTCGATGACTGTTGCGAGCGCAGCATCACTGGCGAGTTTTGACGGCGCAACCAGCCTGCTCACTATGCCGACCGTGCGAATCGATTCAACGGTGACTTTCTCAAACGTCGTCATCAAACTCCATACCTTTGGCAGCCTGGCGGTGGAAGACCCAACGGTTGGCACTGAAATTGAGTACCGCAGTGATGGCAATCGCATACTGCTGCCGTCCATCACAGTGGGCACCACGACCTTCCATCGGGTCAGTCTGACGGGCGCGACATTCGAGCTTGTCAGCGCTGGCGGACAAGTGCCGACGGGCGGGAGCGCTGGCAGCGCCCTTCCCACGTCTGTCAGCACGCTACAGGGCCTAAAAGACACCGCCTTTGGCACCATTGGCTACCGCAACACCACGTCCACCGCCCAGTCCATCTTGAAGGCGGTTACGGTGCCGGGGCGCAAAGAGGTCTATCTCTTCACCTCCCATGCCGCCCAAGGCATTTTGGGCCGAAGCATTGTGCGATTCAATGAAGAGGGCGTGCTGGATACGGCCTACGCCACCAATGGTCTGTTCGAGAAAGCGGATGCCACGCTGGAATTGAGCTACGGCAGCTTCACCGTGGATTCCCAGGGGCGCGCCTATGTCGTGTCTTGGCCCAACGGCAGCAATGGCCCGCAAGGGGCGCTGGTGACCCGACTGGACAACACCGGCAAACTCGACACCAGCTTTGGCACTGGCGGCAGCCTGAAACTCAATCCCTCTGAAGCGGCGGGGCAGCTTTATTCGCAGATACGGGTTGCGACCGCATTGGCGGACGACAGCATCCTGCTGGCTGGCTATGCCGCCACCACCCGTTTTGGCGCCACGCGCTCTTGGGTCATTTGGAAACTGCTTGCCAGCGGACAACTCGACACCAGCTTTGGTAGCCAAGGCGTGGCCTCGGTCGCGACCAATGCCGTGGACGAACCTGCGGTACTCAGCATTGCCAAATCGGGGGATATTTATATGTCGGGGCGGCGTGCTGACAGCGCCAAGACCTGGGTGGTGACTAAATTCAATGCGGCGGGGGTACAAGACACCGGCTATGGTGTCGGCGGTTTTGCGAGCGTTGGCACGGGCACTGCGCTCCTGATCAGCGACATGGTGGTCGATCCGGCCGGGGGTTTGCTGGCTGTAGGGCAAGCAACAGGCACCACCAACAAGCCGCAGGGCCTGATAACCCGCCTGTTGGCGAACGGGACCCTGGATGCCGCATTTGGCACGGCTGGCCGCAGCTTCATCAATTTTTATAACCAGCCGACGCCTGTCGTCTCCGATACCTTCAATGACATGGCCAATCGGGTGTGGCTGGATGCTTCCGGGCGCATCTTGGTGGGGGGCTACGCTCTGGACAAGTCCTTCAACGGCACCGCCACGTCGTACTCGACGGTGGTCAGGCTGTCGTCCACAGGGGTGCTGGACACCACTTTCTTTGGCGGCGCACCCACGGCGCTGGCCCAGGCCAGCAATTACGGATTTATCTCGCGCTTCGCCAACACCAACATTTGGGAGGCCGAGGTGCGCCCCGTGTTCCCCAGTGCCGATGGCACCTACGTGATCGCCGTGTTGCTGCAGGCGAATACCTCCGTACACAGCTTTGTCCGCTGGAAGTAAGCCCTTGGCTGGTGCGGAACGCCATTGATCCCTCCCCTCTGACCCGTTGCAAGTCGTTGTTTTATATACGCACGGAAAAATTTGTGACTTAAGACTTGCCACTCTCGTGCCATTAATGATTCACTCATTCGGTTTTTGTGCCATTCAACACTCACCTTTTCCGAATCCGCGTGCTCTCCCGGAGTGATTTAGGCACTGACTGCACTGCTAAATGGGCTATTAGCTCAATTCCGAACCGCACCAAACATCTAAGGCAAACGAAGTAATCCAATTGAATCGGAGGTTGTCGATAGATTTGAGAGCGGAACAGACCAACGTCTTGACCGGCAGATTTTGGGCCACCGAAAGCGGTCTCTCAGGATCATGGTCCAGTTTTGGACTTCTTGCAGTTGATGTCGATTCTGTTATCGCTGCACAAAGGCTGCGAAACTAAAAAATTCCTAATGAAATCAAAGCGCTACCTGGAGCTGGTAACCGTTTTAATCAGCGTAATAGCAGGGTTTGCCGCCATTCAATTGAGTGGTCACTTCTGGGTTGGGTAAGTATTCAGTTATAAATCAACGACTTACAAACTTCGGGCGGGAAACCATGGCGCAATTCGACTCTGTTAAAAAAACAGGGCTCACTCATGTATCAAGTTAGCCCTCAATGAATAACCTCTCGTGGTCATCCGTCGTACTGGGAGCAGGTCCATTTCTGCTTGTCTTGGTGCTGAAATTCCTGATCGACTTTCGGCTTGCTTCACTGGCGGTGAAGTATCTGTTCTGGCTACCTGTGAGAAATTATTTCCGGGCCAAGCCGGTGAATGTCTCCGGCACATGGGACTTCGTATGGTCTTCGGGAGGAAGTGATGGCTTTAGCAAAGAGTCGGACCGTCACGGCCATCCAAAAATTCGACAATTGGACGCCTACGTCTACGCTGAGTTCTATTCCCAACAACGTCTCTATGCTCTCTTTGGAGAAATCAAGCATGGGTACGTAGTGGGTGACTGGTACGACATCAGAGATCCCCTTGGATACTTTGGAGTGCTCCAACTGGAGATCGTCAACTCTTCCGAACTCCGAGGCACGTGGCTGGGACACTCTAAGAGTCAGCGGACCATCCGACATGACGAGGCTGTGCTTAGGCGCATCGATGGCTAACAGGTCTACTGGAAATCAAAAGCGTGACGAAATTGGCGATTTCGAGGGTGATGCATCCGGCACATGCACTACGGATACAGTGTATTTACCCCGCTCAGGGCGTATATTCCGTTGTTGCCGCCGTTATTAGGCTAATTTGAGCGAAGTGAATGGCCTGGAGCAAAGATTATGTGGACCAATGCCCACAAAACATAGGATTTGAGCAACTTTTTGGCCCTATTCCGGAAGGTTGAGCAACGCAGAACCGTCGCTAATAGCCCTTAGAATCGCGCATTCCTGCCCGCCACTGCGGGTGAAAGCTCATCCTCAGATGAACATCAAACCTTCTGCACCTGAAGTACTTATTGAAGATATCTCTATCGTGTTGGTGGGGAGCTTCAATCCGGCAATCTTTCATCCAAAGTGGTTTGAGCATTTTCAATTGATGCGATCCAACGAAGTTGAAGACGCAAAAGTTGATTTGGTGCATCACGATATTTCAAACTTCACAATCGATTGGGTGAATGTGCAGGTTTTGCAGGATCGGTTCTTTGTCTCAATCAAGGCCGACGCATATCTCAAACATTTGAAGGATTTAGTACAGGGCACATTCCAGCATTTGTCCCACACCCCAGTGAGGCAAATGGGACTGAATACCACGCTTAGATTGAAGTTTAAGTCAGAAGAAGATTGGCACTGCTTTGGTCACTATCTTGTGCCAAAAACACCATGGGACGATGTGTTGAATAGGCCGGGAATGCTCAATGTTCAGTTGAGGGGTGAGAGGACTGATGACATGGAAGGATTTGTAGTCATCGGTATTGAGCCAGACATCAAGAACCCCAAGGAAGTCCTTGTGAGGGTCAATGATCACTATGAAGCCCCAAGATCAGAAAAAAATGCCCCGACAAGTGCTTCTTGGGCGGTGAGCGTTCTCAATGAAAGATTTGAGCCTTCTGTAAAAACATCTCAAGAACTGGCGACAAAACTGCTGAATGGCTATTTGGCCGCCAATAGTGTGGACTCTGGAGCTTAGTGATGGCATACCTTGCTCAAGGATCTATCTCTACTTCTCCCGCACGGACGACCGTGCCAAACTGGAAGATGGCTGAGGTTGCAATTGCTCGGGCAGCGATGGATCATGGCTTCCCAAAAAGCGTGACGGAGTCTCAGGGGATACAAACAGTTAAACGCCGATTAGGTGTGAATCCAGCGCCCCGTGCACCGGAAATTAAGCAATTTGTTGTAGAAATCAAATACGAAGGCACAGTTGTTTGCGTCAACCCAGAAGAAAACACCTTCACAGGAAGGTTGCTCAACTTGGCTGGGAAAGAGCCTGAAGAAGAAGGCGAATTTTCGTTGGACGAATTAAACGGTGACGAGAGATTCGTTGTTCCCGGAGCGCTTTTCACATTCACAATAGGATTGCAGATGAGAGGGACGACCAAGTTGCGGGTGTCCGATCTCCGGTTTCGACGCATTCCAGCCTTTACGTCAGCTGAGATAAGAAGGGCGGAGGAGAAAGGGCAGGCATTGAGTGATTTTTTCGCACAACACATCAACAATGAACCTAACGCCTCCCCAGCCAAATGAACTCGAAGTATCGATATTCGGCCCTGGGTTTGGTGAAGGCATTCTTATACATGTTGGTCAAGGTAAATGGATAGCTATCGACAGTTGTGTTGATAGTGCTACACAAAAGTCTGTGCTGCTCAGGTACCTCCAAGAAATTGGCGTAGATCCAGCAACTTCGGTCGAACTTGTAGTAGCCAGCCACTGGCATCAGGACCATGTGCGCGGTTTACATGAATTCCTGGAAAGTGCTCGCAATGCAGATTTTTGCTGCTCCAGTGTACTGACTACTAAAGAATTTGTCAGCCTCGCGGACCTTGCTTCGGGAAGTGGAAGCAAAATTTCGATGGGTCCTGAAGAGCTTTACAAATGCCTCCAAACTTGCAGAGCTCGAATGGAAGCGACGGGCAAATTGCGAATGAAATACGCAACCGTCGACAGGGTTCTCTGGCAGTCTGCGTGGACGACTGGTGGAGACAAATTCAGCGCTTCGTTAAATGCACTATCTCCATCAGATGAGATGACCAGGCGAAGCCACAACTTCATGGTGAACACTCTCGCGGCGTTAAAAAGCAGTGCTTTACCTCCGTCCAGAATATTGGCCAGCAAGCCTAACGATGTTTCCGTGGCATTGGTCCTCACTGTGAATGATCGGCGTATTCTCCTAGGCTCCGATTTAGAGGAGCAAAGCGATGCACTCGTTGGTTGGTCGGCCGTGCTTGAAACGCAATCCGCTAGCCCTCCCTCCCAAATGTACAAGGTGGCGCATCATGGTTCCGCTTCCGGCCATCATGAAGGTGTCTGGGCAGATCTACTTCACAACAACCCATTGGCTTTATTGACCCCATTTAGATGGGGTAAACACCGTCTGCCAAATGCTGTTGATAGAGCCAGAATTCTTGCCGCCACTACTCGTGCCTACATTACCGCTGATCCGAACGCGACTGCGAAGCCACCAAAGTCTCAACCGAAAGTCCAAGCGATGCTTGCCTCGGCAGTTAAGAATCGACGGCTAGCAATTGGAGCGGCTGGCCATATTCGATGGAGAGCTCCATTGGTCGAATCCAATGCCATAGGAACTGTCGAGTTATTCGAAAGTGCGATGCAATTAGCGAATGTCGTTTGACGGCGACGGCCTTAAACAAGGATTGCGTAATTTCCAATATTGAACAGACTGAGGTCTGATCCAGACTTGATCTGGCATGCGTTCAATATTACGTGGTTGGACGCTTCCCAAAAGCCAGCGTCTGAAAGTTACTGAGGTGAAGCAAGTGGCACACTTTGAATTGAAATCCGCGGAGGTATGCACTGGACTAAGCCCCCCCCTGAAGAAGCCAGCAAACGCCAAACGCTCTTGACACCGGCTATGGCGTCAAGACTACTACCTGAGCCACACTTCAGCAAAGCCGTAGTTTGGGTCACTACACAGCCTCCACGAAAAATCGGGACTATTCAACTATCAACCGCCTGCGCTTAGTGAAAGCATTTGGCTGTCCACTTGAGATGTCTGGTCGCGCCCGTCAACAACTATTTACGGTGTCGATTTCAGTGCTAACTGAATAAGCTCCTTCGTCAACGCTGTGACAGCTTCTGTTCCTGCCCTTTTTGCGCCGGAAGACAGCGCGTGTTGAATTCTGTCTATTAGAACCTCGCGATTCCATCTAGGTTTTAAGGAGAGCGACTTTGGAACAAAGCCGAGAATAGTGAGCCCCTGGAGCGAAAGGCGGGCATCTTCAATTTCTCCAGGTCGAGTGTGGATATGCACTCGTCGTTCAAATCTGATGAAACCCTCTTCACGCAGCCAATCCGCAGCGGCATTTGCTGCATCAATCCAATCAAGCGACTCATCGTAGGTCGTGTCATCCGGCGTTGCTTCAGCTGCTAGGTTGTTGAGCGACAAGACCCTAAGTTTTGGAAACGACTGATACAAACTGCTCAAAATTAGAAGCACCAGTATGTTGAATTGGCGAATGTTCAGTGGCGTTGATTCAGCCATATGGATAGGAGAGTAAGTTGTTTCTCGGACTCGCGGGGCATCCGCAAGCGAAAGCCCTTCCACGCATGTCATCACGAAATGGTGTTTATAAGTGTATTCGCTGAGATACTTCGTTCGCGGGTCAGCAATAAAATGCGTATTCCGGTGAATGTTTGCCACTGATTCCAGTCCAAACCGGCCACCAATTCCGATTGAAACCTAGCCATTCATTCCAAGGCAAAGTAGGCCAATCGTTGAAGTCCAATGCACATCAAATTGGTGATTGGTAATTAGGAGACTCAATCAGGCTGGAGGCCTCAAGAGATCAAGACTCTGATCTGGAACCTAACCGCGACAGGCAACTTAAGGCCCATTCCGGTCATTCGCCTTGATCGAAAGCGGTCACTCAAAATGCGGCTTTAGTGGATAGGCCACCGCCAGGCAGCCTTTTGAATTGTGTCCGTGTGAGCCGACCAGCTATGAGGCATGCATTCCCTCAGACCTTCTTAAAGTAGAGCGGCAAAAAGGGAATGATCGTTATCCAAAGCTTATCCCTGTCGGGCGTGAGATATAGACCAACGAAGGCTGCTCGCCAAGAGAACTCGATGCGTTGAAATTTCATTGGTGCTATTTGAAGAGTCCGTTGGGTAGCGTGAAACGGGCAAGTGGCAAAGGCGATCATCACGGTCAGCCGGTCCCGAGTAACGGGTGTTTAAAGCGAAAATTCTTCGAGAACTATAGCCCACTGGAACGCAGAACTCATTTCGCTGGATAGCTGATGTCGATTGCATGAAGGCGGTACTTTTCCAATTCTTGCAGGATCAGACTCATTTCCGAGATTTCGTCCGAAAGCTTTGCTGGAAGTATGTCCTCGCCGTCTTGCTCCCTAAGACCTTCGCTTGGCTTCAATCGTGTAGGAGTGCGCGCCAAGGCTGCTTCGCCGTCAACCGTGATCAGAAGGTTGTAGAACGAATGCACGAGATCGTTGCGCCTGGTGGCGAGTTTCTGGATTCGCGTCATCAGTTTGTGAAAGTCCGGATGCGGTGCTTCGTTGGACAGGCCATGAATTTGAGCATAGCGTGTGTAGATGACGTCGAGCGCTCGAGCCTTCGCATTGAAGTCCAACTCCGTCGTGAGGGTCGCAACGTACTCAGGATCAGCGTCCACAATTCGGACGGTCAATTCGACCATCGCGGCCTCTACCGCTTGGAATGTCAGAACAAAACGTCCGAGCTGCGAATGAAGCGCTTCATGGTTCATGATGAGTTCTAACGTAAAGTTAAACGCGGTGCATATCAAACGTAGCCTCACTTCAAAGCGTGAGGACGGACCGATGCGAGGAACGGCTCAAAGGTAGACGTACTAGACCTAAACAGTGTTGCCGCTTCTGCTGCACCAGTTGTCGCGGCCGTCAAGCACTGGACATTCCAAGCGAACCCAGGCGTTTGAGATAGATAGGTCTTGCTCATGTAGTGAGCAGTGGTGCTGCCCTTCTGCTCCGATGATTGCGACAATGCCCAGTAGGCCAAACTTGATCCAAGCTTGGCCTCGCCGACTTCAAGAACTCTAACTGGCACACCGGCCTGCTGGGTTAGCCGCGCGGCAAAGTCCTCTCGCGTCAGTGGCTTGGACGCATAGGCAGAGTTCAGCTGGGCTTGGGTGTAACTCCTAAAGTGAGCTGGTAGTTCGTGCCGGTCGATTCTGCACCTTGCCACATTTGCTTCATTTGCATCGTGCACAGGGCTTAGCGTCGCTCCTACCCTACCAGGCGCTAGGTGCATTTGGTATTTCCAGCCCACCGGAACTGCAAATGAAGCGTCCAGGTCCGGCGGGGAAACTTCTGTAGCTCCCGCTTGCAATGAAGTCAATATACAGGCGGCAAGAGCGATAAACCCATTAGAAAAACTGAGATGCAAGCTAGCTCCTTGGTAGTGTTTAACGTAAAAATGACCGGCCCACCAACACTCGCGGCGAAGCCACCTCCTGCTGTTGTGGGTCCGTGTCGATTGACATGTTAAACATCATGATCGCTGGAGCGCCAATGGTACGGCCCTCTCTGTTACTCCGTCGAAGAGCAGAACCTCCTGGAAAGGAGTCGAACGTACCGCCCGCTCCACAATGAAGGTGAGTTCCCGCCAGTCCTCCAGCGTATACAGCGTG
Organism: Burkholderiales bacterium PBB3; assembly: GCA_002256115.1. Lineage (GTDB taxonomy): Bacteria > Pseudomonadota > Gammaproteobacteria > Burkholderiales > Burkholderiaceae_C > Allorhodoferax. The sequence goes on along the minus strand of NKIK01000045.1, from coordinate 1,652 downwards.
TTGAGATGGCACTGAACCACAAGCGATGTGTGCTCTGGATATGCGATTCCACTCTTCTTTTCGATCAGAGACTGAACGATAGGGGCAAACCTCAAGAGGTGTTCGTTGCCGCTAAATGCTATGGGTTCTGACTCGACATCTCGACCCTTCTCTTTCGAAATGCCCTCAGGAGCGAATGCTGGCTTGCCGGCGTTCAGTAGCTTCCCGATCCAGTGTTCATTCGGATGCATCGCGCAGGTTGCCTCAAGGTATGCGACCGGCGGCGTGAAGCCCTGACTCACATACTCTCCGCTTTGATGCAGTTCTGCGTCGTACGACTGACTGCCGTTGACCCACTTAACCGAGATATACCGACCAAGACGATAGTAGGTCTGCACGTACCTGCAAATCGGCAGCAGTTCTTCAAGCAGCCGTTTTTCAACAATGCCGGTGCGGACCCTGAGGCGTTCGACACCACCCTCCTGGGCTCTGACTGATTCGAAGAGCGCGTAAGTTCTCGCGCAAAAGTCCAAGCCGTCGAGTAACTGACCATCGAACTCCGAGAGAGCATCACCCATGATGTTTAACGTTGGAGGCTAATGGCACGCAGCAAGCGCCGCGCAGCGGCAACCTGCTGCTGTGTGTCCGTGTGGGCCGAAATGTTAGGTTTCGCTGCGGCCAAATTGCACCTCCTGGATTGCTTGATAGATCGCCTTCGACAACGGCGAGAACTCATAGTTGAGCGCCATTGCAACGTGTTTCGCGAAGTCCTCGAGAATCTCGATAGGTTCATTTGTCTGCGCCTGCTCCGCAGTTCTTGCGGCGCGTAGTGCTGCAAAACGGTTACTGCCCAAGAACACCGTTGCGTCCTCCTCAGTCACCTGAGCGTCCAGATTGTGAGCTAACCGATTGCGAATCTTGTTTAGGCGCTTGATCCCAGGAAGTATGAGCGCAATGTCGGTATTGGACGCATCGAGCAAAGCAACCTTCTGGGCGAACGAGATCTTCGCCTCGCCAAGAGCTCCCAAACGAGGATTCGCTTTCGCCAGATATTCGCCGATGTAATACTCCACAAATAGGTGTGCTCGCAAGATGCGACCTATGACTTCGACGTTCTGTTTCCACCGCCCATTGACATCCGCCAGCTCGCGATCGGCCTCTGCGAAGAATTCCTGCTTGCCGCCCAAAAGCTCAATTGCCCGGCGAACAATCGCATCGTGATCGTGCTCTGGAATGTTCATCAAGGAACCTAACGTCGGCCGTTAATGGGCCGCAATGGCGCACTCAGGATTGAAGAATGGCGACCACGCTGGCCGCCGTTGTGGGTCCATTCGACGAACTCGTTAGCCGTAAGTTTCATAGGATGTGATTCTTCCATTGACCATTTATGAGCTGCTTCACACTGTCGATGAGCCACCGTGTGTCTCGAAGCCGCAAAGAATACCGATAGCGACCCGCACCTAGAACACTTGTCCTGGTTGTCTCAACAAAGGCTCTGTTGCCTTCGATTGATGACGCGGTGATGGCCTCTCTCTTGAGATCGTATGTAAGCGGTCAATTAACCCTGTCCTTCCCCTAATCACCTGAACGCGCTAAACCTGCTGATTTCAAAAGGAGATCAGTATGGTTGGTAAGAAATCCAAATGGGCAGCGCATCTGAAGGCTGCGGAATC
>NKIK01000092.1 GCA_002256115.1 Burkholderiales bacterium PBB3 | reverse complement strand
CGAAATCGACGGTGCCGTCTACTTGCGCAACGTGCCCGAGGGCCTGAAGGCCGGAGACTTCGCCGAAGTGCTGGTGGAAGACGCCGACGCGCATGACCTGTTCGGGGTCATCACAAAGGCCTGAGCCCCACAGATTCTCCCCATTTTTGCGGGACGCACAAATGGGGAGATGGCATCGGCGCAGCCGATGACGGAGGGGTGTGCGGCGGTGGGGGAGAAGAGCCTCCGGCGGGCAAGGGCCATCGCCCTTGCATCCCGGAAGTTCAAGTTGCCTCAATCTTGCAGAGCCACGATCATTTGAATTCTTGCATCGCAGTTCACAACGCGAGCTGGATTATTACCGCTCTATACGACATGATATCGGCTAGATGACGACATCTAAAAACGAATCATTTTGCCGAGTCTGCTGTAGCCGCAACATGGCAAAGTCACACATTTTTCCGCGAGCATTCGCGCATGACATGAGAGCGGGTGCGGCAAAGCTATATATCGCAAGCAAGAATGCGGACCGATATGAATTTTCACAATCTGGGCCGTCGGATGGAAACTTTCTTTGCATTAGTTGCGAAGCAAAGCTCTCAGATTGCGACGATTATGCAGTTCGATGGATCAGAGCCTTTGATAGCAAGGCTACAGATTGCTTCAAAGGCCTTGCAAAGGCGGTGCCCAACCCAAAGCCTGATTTACTCGTAAAATTTGCGAGTGCGGTACTTTGGCGGGCAGCGACGGCTCCAAAAACAGCATCGCCGGATATTGATCTCGGTCCATGGGATTTCCAGCTTCGACAATACCTTTTTGGCAATTCGGACTATCGCCCAAGCGTTTGCATTCTACAACTCCGCTGGACAGTCGGAGGAAACTACGTCGGCGATATCACCGTTCAACCTTATCGCGCTTTGTTACGTGGGCGACGAACCTACTTGTTTGACCTTGCAGGGTTCCGTTTCCTAATCAGATTGAACAACCGCGGCAATGCGCCTGAATTTTCGCATCAGTTTCGAGCGAATGGACAGAACCCGCTCCTTGTACTCGATTTGGGTTTTCGCGAGATAAGTGAGGATTCTGGATTTATGAGCATATTTACAGAAATTGAAACTGCGTTGCGTGATACATGATGCCCTGATCACGCTAACGTTGTTTCGGTGACGCCTGACCAAGTTTCAGTGAGCGGTACAGTAACAGGAGCAGTACGCCAACAGGCGGCACAGACCCTGAATTACCGGGATGCAAGGGCGATGGCCCTTGCCCGCCGGAGGCATTCTTCTGCTGAGGAATTCCCCCTCCGTCAGCGCTTCGCGCTGCCACCTCCCCATTTGTACTTCGCAAAAATGGGGAGGAGCTGGTGGGGTGAATGGGGTGTGCCCCTCCCCGAACTGGCTCGGGGAGGAATGGTCAGCGCGGAAGTTCGCTCACGCCCATCAGGGCTTCGTCCACGGCGCGGGCGCATTGGCGGCCTTCGCGGATGGCCCAGACGACGAGGCTCTGGCCGCGGCGCATGTCGCCGCAGGTGAACACGCGTTCGTTGCTGGTGTGGTAATCGGTCGTGTTGGCCTTCACGTTGCCGCGCGCGTCGAGTTCGACGCCGGCTTGTTCGAGCATGCCTTGCTTGCGCGGGCCGACGAAGCCCATGGCGAGGAAGATGAGGTCTGCGGGGATGACGAAGGTGCTATCGGGCACTTCCTCCATCTTGCTGCCGTTCCATTCGACGCGGACGCATTCGAGGCCGGTCACGTCGTTTTCGCCAAGGACGCGCTTGGTGAGGACGGCGAACTCACGTTCGACGCCTTCTTCGTGGCTGGAGGAAGTGCGCAGCTTGAGCGGCCAGTTGGGCCAGGTCAGCGCCTTGTCTTCCTTTTCGGGCGGACGCGGCATGATTTCGAGCTGGGTGACCGAGAGCGCGCCCTGGCGGTTGGAGGTGCCAACGCAGTCCG
>NKIK01000044.1 GCA_002256115.1 Burkholderiales bacterium PBB3 | reverse complement strand
CGCTCGCTTGACCATGTCTCGTATCTCCAAACAACCCGTTCAGGATATAACGCATGAGATAGCGATTGGTTGTCATGAATTATGAAAAGATCAATAAGCAACACGCAACAGCCATCCACAGTGGGTAGTTTTGGGCTGGCAACCGCTGTTTTCGGGCTTGCGCCGGGTGACAGCGGTACCTTGTACGGCGCTGCGTATACCAAGCTGTTCAAGGTCGAGCCGTCTACCGGCGCGGTGAGCTATGTGATGGACTTTGGTAGCGGCTTGGGCCAAGCCTTTGGCATGGCCCCGCTCAAAGCCACTCCCACGCGCGATGAAGACCGGTTGTTTAACTACGCTGAAGATAAATTCCCAGGCCTGTTTGTGACGGTGTTTTCTCCATCTTTGCAAAGCGGCTCGTACTACTACCGCTTTTATCGCGAGAGCGGCGCTATCTTGGCGGTCACCCAGGGGCAATTGGTCTACTACGTAGTGGGTGGCACCCCGGTGGTGCTGGGGGCCGTGAGCGACTTTTTGGGCAGCGTCATTGCAGCGGGTTACTGAGCGCAAAGTCTTTTTGATCTCATCAGTGGGCGCCCTTGGGGCGCCTTTCTTTTTGCCGCGTTGCAATTTCTCGGCAGGGTTTGTACTTAGATTTACATAATGACAATATATGTAAATAACAGTACATTGTGTTGGCGCGCATGGTGTCGCATGCGCCGGCAAGGCCCCCATGCAGGGTGGGCTCCGCACAGTCTCTGGCTTCTGCAACTCGCTTGAAAGAAACACTATGCAATTGAATTGGAAACAACGGGCCGTCTCATTTTTGTTAGCGGCCCTCTGGGGCGCGGGTGCGCAGGCGGCGTGCCTGAGCGCCGAGGTGGAACCCAACAACTCGGACAGCACGGCCAGCGCGGGCTTGTGTTCGGGCGTTAACGTGGCGGGCTCTATCAGCAGCAGCTCGGATGCGGATTGGTACAAAGTGGTGGTGACCACACCCGGCTTGGTAGAGATCAGCCTGAACCATGCGACTGGCCGAGACTTTGACTGGTACTTTTATGGCGCTACAGGTGCCTACCTGACTTACAAATCTACCTCCAATATTCCGGAAACTGGCAGCTACACGGTGTCCGCTGCGGGCACCTACTATGTGCGGGTCAAAAGCTACTCTGGCACTGGCAGCTACACCTTAAACGTAAAGCTCCCTGGCACGCCGCCGGTTGACCCACCGGTAGAGCCCCCCATCACCAGTGTAGTGACGGGCAAGGTCTGGCTCAATGGCGGTTTGATCCTGCAAGAAAACGCGGGCATCTTTGTCAACGGCCTGCGCCAGGCCACGGGCAAAAACACCAACACGCCTAACGTCAACAGCGTGACCAACTGCGACACCAACTGGAACACCACACCGTGTCCCCGCGTGGCCATCATCACCGCCGCAGCCGTGAACCAGGCCGATGGCGTGGACAAGTTCACCAACGACACCGCATCCGGTGCCTGGTCGTACTACAACCTGTTTCAGCGCCATGGCTTTGCGCCCAAGCACATCCTGTCGCACCACGACACCTATGCCAATAACTCGGGCAATAGCACCACTACCGGCCAGTCCAATATCGCCATCATTAACCAGGCTGATCTGGTGTACGTCATCGGCGGTGACCAGTCCCGCCTGGCGCGGACGTTTTTGAATGACGATGGCAGCGACCGCCCCTTGATGGCGGCGATCCGCGCGCGTTATGCGGCGGGCAACTTCATCTACGCGGGTGATTCGGCGGGTACGGCCATTGCACCCAGCACCTCATATGGGGAAGGCATCAGCATTGGCTACCTGAACCAGAACACGCTGCGCGCCATCACCCCCGCCAACTGCCCCTACACCGCACCGGCCAGTGACGGCACGCCCGCACCCAGTTGCCTGAGCCACCCCACCAACATTGACTTTGGCACCAAGATCAAAGGCTTTGGCTTTGTGCCCAATGCGAATGTGGACACCCACTTTGACAACCGCGCCAGCCGCTCGGGCCGTCTGGGCCGCTTCTTGGCAGCGCTCAAAAACATCGGCCCCAATGTGTCGTACGGCATTGACCAAAACACCGCGCTGTACATCAATGGTGATGTGGCGACGGTATATGGCACTAGCGGTGTGTTTGTGGCCGAGGCCACAGGCAGTAACTTTGGCACCGGCAGCAAATTCAGCGCCAGCAGCGTGCGCCTGTCGTACCTGACTGCGGGGGATAGCTTCAAGTTCAGTGACCGCAGCATCACCACCACCAAGACCAAACTGATTGGCTCCAGCACCGGTGCTTACCAGTACAGCAGCGCTTTGAATTCCAGCAATATCTTTGCGGTGGATGCCAATGGCGTGGGGGCCAGCAGCGCCACCTTCAAGCACATGATCGACCAGACGCCTACGTCCAGCACCGGCACCGCGCCGTCCGATAGCTACAACCCGCTGAGCTTTGTGCTGACTTTCAAGCGCGATAACCAGACCACAGGCTACAAAAATGCCACCGGCAGTTACAGCGGCCCGTACACCATCGTGAAGGCGCTGGTGGATGTGAATTAGGGCAGCGGCGTAATATGGCGGTCTCAACGGGATGCTGTTGTATCCCGGCTTGTGTTGATTTAACCCAGGGGAGTTCCGCACCATGAAGCACCGTAAAACCTGTTTGGGGCTGCTGCTGGCCCTATCTACCACCGCCGCCTTGGCTGTTGCGCCCAAGATCGCCGTGGGCTATGACCACATGCTGTTGCTCAAGTCTGATGGCACGGTCTGGGCCTGGGGCAGCAATGGCTCGGGCCAACTCGGCACGGGCAACTACACGCCATCGGCGACCCCAGTGCAGGTGTCGGGTCTGAGCGGCGTGGTGGATGTGGTGGCCCGCGAGGGTGGCCTGTCCATGGCGCTCAAGGCCGATGGCACGGTGTGGATTTGGGGTGCCAACAGCGATGACTTGACCGGTGTGGCGACCAGCGGCGGCGTGTTTAACAACGCGCCTGTGCGCGTCAACAACCTGGGGGCCATGACGGCGATTGCCGCCGCCATGGACGGTGCCACGGCTTTTGCCACCGACACCACCGGTAAAGTCTGGACTTGGGGCAACAACAACAGTGGTGAGCTGGGCGATGGCAAGCTATTGCGCCGCCCCGCGCCTTTGCCCGTGGCTGGCCTGGATGGCGTGGTGCAGATGGCGGGCACTTTTGCCCAGGTATCGGCCCTGCGCAGTGATGGCACGGTGTTTAGCTGGGGTTACAACAATTCAGTGGACAGCCTGCGCACTGGCCAGGGCGTGGGTGCCAACACGTCCGCCGCGGCGCTGGCCAACTTGCCCAAACTGAGCGCGGTGGTGGGCGTCAATAGCAACACGACCGGCATGTTCATGGGGCTGGATGCCCAGGGCACGGTATTGGCCTGGGGCGACACCAACAGCGGCTTGCTGTACTGCCACCAAGACATCGGCAACACGTCAGCCAGCGCACTCACCCAGCCCTACAGCCCCACGGGGCTGACCCAGGTGAAGCAGATCGCCGGGGGCGGGCTGTATGCGCTGTTTTTGACGCAAAGCGGTGCGGTTAAGGCCTGTGGCTACAACGCGGATGGCCAACTGGGTGACGGCACCACCCGCGGCACGACGCGCGATTTGCCTGCCAAGGCCGGGCCGGTGGCTGTGGTGGGTTTGCCCGCCGATGTGTCTTTTGTGGCCGCGGGGGCCAATGCCTCAGCTGCGATTGCGGCGGATGGCAAAGTGTTCACTTGGGGACGTGCCAGTGGCGGGCTCTCGGGATTGGCAAACCAGAGCGCAGCCAATAACCCCACGCCGCAGGCTGTGACGATCAACGCAGGGGCGGTTGCCAGTGCACCGGCCATTTTTTCTGGTACCCAGACCGGTGCCCTCAAGTCCACCAGCCTGAGCGTGGGCGTGGCGGTGGCCCCCGCCCATGTGGGCCAGACGGGCGAGGTGTATTTGGTCATCGTCTTGCCGACGGGGCAAATCCTGGTGTTCAACACCGCCGGGGAATTGCTGCCCTATGACCCAGCCAAGCGGATTGAGCCTTTTTTGAAGGGCGCGCTGCCTGCGCGATTGCCGCTGGCCCTGGGCTCTAACGCGGACCTGACAGGTTTGGGTGGTACCCAGATTATTGTGGGCTACGGCCTGGGCAGCGGCGCGGCGGCGAATGCGGACTTGCTGGGGGGCGGGAGGTTTGCTGCAGTGCTTAGCTTGAAGTGATGCCGGGATTGGCCTGTGCTGCACGTCGGAGCCACGGCGGCAAAGCGTTCTGCTCCGTGTCCCCCGCGCCCTTTGGGCGCTCCTCCTTTTACCTGCGCAAAACACTCTGCCTCCCAAGCCCTTGGGCTCTAAGCGGCGTAGCCTAGCACTGCGAAGGTGTGGCAGGCTGTGCCTGCCACCACAAACAAGTGCCACACGGCATGCGCGTATTTGAGGCGCGCATCCAGCACAAAGAACACCACGCCCACGGTGTAGGCCAGGCCACCGGCCACCAGCCAAATCAGGCCCTGGGTGGGCACCCGCTCTACCAGGGGCACGGCGGCTATCAGCACCAGCCAGCCCATCGCCAGATACAGGCCGGTGGAGGCCCAAGGGTGGCTGAGCCGCTGGGTGGACTTCAGCACCACGCCCAGCGCGGCCAGTGCCCACACCAGGCCAAACAGTGTCCAGCCCCAAGCACCGTGCAGCGCACCCAGCGCAAAGGGCGTGTAGCTCCCGGCAATGAACAAAAAAATGGCGCAGTAGTCCAGTTGCAAAAAAACGCGCTTGGCCCGGCCCGGTGGCAGCGCGTGGTACAGCGTGGATGTGAAGTACAGCAGCACCATCGTGGCCGCAAACACAATGGCCCCCACCAAGCTGGCCGCCGCTTGGCCCGAGGCCGCCACGATCAACACCGGCGCAGCGCCCAGGGCCGCCAGTAGCCCCAAGCCGTGGCTAACGCTGTTGGCAATTTCTTCGCCCCAGGTTTGGGGCCGCTCAGAGGAGGTGTGGGTCATGCCTGCATTTTGACTGCAGCGCATGACATCTGCGTGATTGCTACATTTTTAGGAGCTGCTCCCGCACTATCCACGGGCTGAAATGCCTATTTGGCCCGTAAAAATAGGGGCAAAGTCGTTGCCGACTGCTCCAGTTTGCCGACCTGCGGCCCGACAAGAATGCGCTGGAAACTTTTCTTGCCCTGATGCAGCTGCATAGGGCCTTGGGCGCGCGGGTGCGGACTGGGAATGCGTGGGTGGGGTGATCAGCCCCTCCACACGAATGGAAACTTTAACTGATTCAAAAATCCATTGGGCACATAGTCGCCAAGCACGCCATAGCGCTCAGGCCAGAGTTTGGTGCTCTTGACGGCTGTACCAAATAGATAGTCTATGAACGCGAAGTGCGCAGCGTAATTGCGGTCTAGTGCGTCCTGATCCTGACTATGGTGCCAATGGTGAAAATTGGGTGTGACGATGACGTACCGCAGTGGCCCGAGTCGTACGCTGACATTGGCATGGTTGAACACGGCCTGAAAACCGACGATGACAATGTAGGTATCAATGACTTCCTTGGAGAAACCAAGGACAAAAATGGGTGCCAGCACCAGCGTGCGGGTGATGATGAGTTCAAGAATGTGTTGACGCGAACCCGCCATCCAATCCATATGCTTGGCACTATGGTGCACGGCGTGCAAACGCCATAGCCAGGTCTCGTGGTAGGCACGGTGCGTCCAGTACTGCACCAGGTCAGCCACCAGAACGATTAAAAATACGGCTACAAAAAAGGGCAGGCCTTGTACCCAGGCCTGAATGCCGTCTTTTGCCGCCCAGCCGAACAGCTTGTGCACCAATAAGTTGGTGGCCAGCATAATGAAACCAACCACCATGTGGTTAACGATGAAATGATTGAAATCGGTCTGCCATTCGGGGCGGAACACGGGCTGGTCTTTGCGCAGCGCAAACAGTTTCTCAACGAAGATAAAGATCAGAGAAGAACCCAGTAAATCCAAAATGAACCAATCCAGACCGATGTAAGGCGTGTGGTCGGCAAAGTCATTGACCGGGACCTTACTGCCACCCAAAATAGCCGTCATTCCCACCAGCAAGAACGCGAAACCCGATAACCAGCGTGCGCGATTGAACAGTACATTGACCAACGACATGCCGCCGGCCAACACCATGGCGACGAACATGACAGTCCGGATCATTTCCACGTCGTAGCTCTTGCGCAGCTCAGGGGTGGTGAGGTACTGCGGAAAGTGGAATGCCAAGACACCCAAAAAACACAATATGGCCAGAGAAAGCGCAATCACGCCAGTGATCAGACCGTTTCCCTTTCTAAGGGGCCCGTGACTTTCGGTTATTTCATTGAGTTTTTGCAGCATAGATTCCTCTTCATTGGGGAGTACGCGATTGTCCGCTACAACGCAAGTTCCCGGCCCTTTTTGCCGCTTCTGAGTGGGTCCCTACCGGACCGCGGGCCTGCCCAGCCCTATGCACGGCAGCGTGCATGCGCACCCATGGGTAGGGTGATCAGGCAAATACGCTCAGCAGAGAACCTTCCATGGACAGGGACGTGAGCTTGGCCGGTGAAGCGGGGGCTGGTGGGGCATCAGCGCTGCGCTGGGCCGACTGGGCCTGAATGCGCGACTCGATATTGCCGATCTGGGCCCGCAGGTTTTGAATGATCTTTTGGCCCTCAGGCGTCTTGCTGGAGGCGCAGGCCTCCCAGTCGCCCAACTGGCGTTGGCAGCGGGCCAGCTTGTCTTGCAGTGCCACAGGCGCAGCGCCGCCGCCCGCTGCCGCGTTGGCCGCGTCGCCAGACTCGCCACCAATCCTTGCTACGTTTGTCATCGCTGTCCTTTCTGGCCCCAAGGGCGCAGGTTTCTTCCTTGGTCGGGCGGGTGGTGGCTTTCTTACAGGTGGTGACTCGACAAACCTGCCAGAGAGTCTTGTGAGGCTTGCGAAGGCCTGCACGCGTTGGCAGAGCGATGGAGGCAACTCGATTGGATCTTGGCTAAAACTTACGATGGGTAGTACGATACAGCCATAGTAAGAATTTACGTTCAATGTGAAGGAAATCTGAATGACTGCTGCAATTGCCACCTTATCCGCGAAGTTTCAAATCTCCATCCCCAAGGCCGTGCGAGAGCTTAACCACTGGCGTGCCGGGCAAGAGTTTGCTTTTTTGCCCAAAGGGCGTGGCGTGCTGGTGATGCCTGTGGCCGAGCTAGATGACTTGGTGGGACTGGCACGTGGTGCCAAGACGCAAGGTGTGCGTGATCGCAAGGAGCGGTTCTAACCCATGGCTACTTCGCGTGCGAAGCCAGATACGCCAGCGCTATGGGTGGTAGACACCTCGGCTTGGATTGAATGGCTGGTGGATGGCCCACTGCGCAGCCAATTGGTGCCACTCATGCCGCAGCGTGAGCAGTGTGTAGTCCCCACCATCGTGCAGTTGGAGTTGGCCAAGTGGCTGGTACGTGAGCGTGGCGAAGACGACGCCGACGTGGTTATTGCCTATACCCAAAAATGCCAAATCTGGCCGCTGGATACCGCCACGGCGCTGCGCGCAGCCGAGCTACACCGTGAGTACAAACTTGCCACCGCCGACGCGATTGTCTACGCCAGCACCCTGTTGTCGGGCGCGCAGCTACTCACCTGCGATGCGCATTTCAAGGGATTGCCGCAGGTGTGTTGGGTTGAAAAGACAGGGTGATCGGTGCGAGCCCGTTGAGGTGCTAGGTCAGTGGCCACATCTAAACCAACAAAAATGAAAAATCCCATACCTTCACTCATCACCATTGCGATTTCCACTCTGCTACTTGCGGCGTGCCAGCATGCAGTCTCGCGGGCCGACTTGCCCTCCACACTTATGCCGCACAAGTAAGGCAAAACAGTCAAGTTTGAGGTGTCATTGCAGTCCAGTGATAGCGCAAATTTTTAATGCGCCATTCACTTTTTGAATCAACAGGGAGGCGACGTTTCATTGAAGGAGGTGGTGCGCAACGGCAAGGCTGATATTGATCGCCGTGTGGAAATGAGCAAGCGCCTTGTTTTTCAAGGACCACTACTCGACCAAATCGTCTTGGGTGTGAAGCAGTGCAAGTCGGCGCGCACCGACTTGATAGAGCGGTCTGATTTTTCGTGGTCTGTAGAGCGTGCAGAGTAGACTTTTGGCGGAGATTGCGTTTGACCTTTTCAAATCAATGCCTATCCGACTCACCCACCGCAATCCCTTCCAAAAGCAGTGCTGCCGACAAGGATGCGGCACTGCTGAACGCATGCCCGCGGATGCCGAGCCTTGCCGCGGCCTCTATGTTCTCCACTTTGTCGTCAACGAAGTAGCAGGCCTCTGGCGGAAATTCGGCCGCCCTGAGTGCGGCAAAAAAGGCGGCATCGTCCGGTTTGGCATATCCCAATTCGCACGACACCAGTTGATCCGCGAAGTAGCTCAGTTCAGGGTGCTGGCGGCGGACCACCTCTAGGTAATAGCAGTCTACGTTTGACAATAGGACCAGACGGTATCGACTGGATAGTGCGCGCAGGATGCCTGCGATGCCTGGCATTGCGGCGGTGTAGGGTGTAAGCCAAAGCACTTCAAACTGTGCGAACCCCAGCGAAAAGCCATGCTTGGCAACAAGCTGCTGGTGCAGTTGCTGCAGACTTAGTTTGCCGGTGATGAGTGCTGGCGTTGACACCAAGCCTTGCAGGGCTTGCAACGCAGTAGCAGGCTCGTGACACTGCGCTGCCAAACGTGTGTAGACGCTATTTTCATCAAAAGACAAGACCACACCAAACAGGTCAAAAATGAATGCGCGGATTTCTAGGGGGGAATGGGGCGTGGTCATGGAGTTTCAATGCGTGTGGGGTGAGTCTTTAAATGAAATGCTACACATTTAGGAGCTGCTCCCGCACTATCCACGGCCTGAACGGCCGATTTGACTGTCAGAGTACGCAGAAAAAACAGCCTGCAAGGAGGCTGTTTCATGGGTTGGTAGCGTGGCGATCAAAGGCCCTGCAGCTTGCCCGAGCTATCCCGCACTTCCAGCGGCTTGCGGCCCCAGGCTTCCAGTTGGGGCAAAACCTTGGCCTTGTCGCCCACGGCCACCACGATCAGGCCATTCGGGTCGACCAGGGTTTTGGCAGCGTCCAGCGCAGTGGCGGCGGTCACTGCGGCCAGTTTGCCGGGTAGCTTGACGATGTTGTCGGCGGGCAGGCCGCGCACCCAGTCGTTGGCGTAGCTGTCGGCCACCACGCGGTTGGTGTCAAACAGACCTGGCAAAGCCAGCAGTTGCGCATTGCGCGCACGGCTGAGTTCGTCAGGCCCCATGGGCTTGGCGCGCATGCCATCAATCTCCTTGAACATGTCGGTGAGTGCGGCGCCGGTCACGTCGGTGCGGACGCTGCCCCGAATGCCGAAGGTACCGATGCTTTGGCCCATGTCGTAGTTGGAGTAGACGCCGTAGGTGTAGCCCTTGACCTCACGCAATTGGTTGTTAATGCGCGACGTAAAGAGCCCGCCCAGGGCCGCATTCATCACGTTGGCCGAGGCTGCCAGGGGGGCTGCGGCGCGGGGCCCCATGCCGACGACTGCCAGTGCAGTTTGCGGTGCACCGGGTTTGTCAACCAGTACCAAACGCGCTGCGGTGGTTTGGGCCTGTGCCGTACCAGCCGTCGCTGCTGCGGTGGTGGGTTTCTTCCAGCGGCCAAACAGCTCGGTGGCCATCTTGCGCAATTCGGCTTCGGTGATATCGCCAGACACCACTAGAGCCGCCTGGTCGGGGCGGTAGTGGGTTTGCCAGAACTGTTTGAGCGCAGCGCTATCCGTGGCTTTGATACTGTCTTCGGTACCGAGGGCATTCCAGCCCAAAGGATGCTGATCGCCATACAAAGCCAGGTTGCCCACCACGCCTGCTACGGAGGGTGGCTGGGATCGCTGCTGCGCCAGAGCGCCCAGGCGAGAGCCTTTCAGGCGTTCGACTTCGGTGGCACTGAACGCAGGGTTCAGCGCCAGGTCCGCCACCAACTCCAGACTTCTGCCAAAGTTGGCTTTCAGGCTGCTCACATTGATGCGTGCGGCTTCGGCCCCGGCATTGGCACGCAGTGTGGCACCCAGATTGGCGATCTGGTCGGCCAATTGCTGAGAGCTGCGGGTCGCTGTGCCCTCTTGCAGCATGGCAGCCGTAAAGTTGGCCAAGCCGGGCAGATTCTGTGGGTTGGCAACCTGGCCAGCGCGCACCACTAGGCTGGCACTAACCAGTGGCAGGCCAGGCTTGGGAATGTGCACTACGGTCAGGCCATTGGGCAAAGCAAAGCGCTTGCCCGCCGGCAGGGTGAGGGCAGCGGCTTTGCCCGATGCAGGGCGCTGTTTGCGCCAGGGTTCGTCCGCGTTCATGGCATCGCCCTTGACCACGCTCGTGGGCATGGGCGGCGTGGCGACTTCGGGTGCCAGCTTTTGCACGCCGGGCACGGTGTTCACCACCACCCTTGCGTTCTTGGTCAGGTAGCGTGCCACCGTGGAACTGACGGACGCGGGGGTGACTGCGCGGTAGCGGGCCAAGTCTTTACCCACGAAATCGGGGTCACCCGCGTTTTGGTTGTAGGCGTTGAGCGTGTCCGCCAAGGTGCCCACCTTTTCCAACTGTGCCACCATGCTAGTTTCGATTGCGGCCACGGCACGTTGCACTTCTTCCTGCGTTGGTGGGTTTTTTGCCAGTTCGGCAAACTCAGCATCCACCAGCGATTCCAAATCAGCCAAGGACTGGTTGGCGCGCGCTACTGCTTCAATACTGAACACCGAGCCCAGGCTGTAGGAAGCTTGCTGAGCCTCAACCGACTGGGCGATCTGGCGCTCGTACACCAGCTTTTTGTAAAGGCGGCTCGCTTTGCCACCGCCCAAGATATTGGCTGCGACATCCAGCTCGGCATCACCCGCCTTGAACATGGAGGGGGTGTGCCAATAGATGTCCAGGCGCGAGAGTTCCACACGGTCTTGCACTTGCACGCGCTTTTCTTCGGTCAGCACGGGCTGGGGCACCACCACTGGCGGGACTGGAGTGCCAGCCTGCAGGGTGCCAAAGTATTTTTGCAGCAGCTTCTTGGCGTGTGCGGGGTTGAAATCGCCGGCCAACACCAGTGTGGCGTTGTTGGGGCGATAGTAGGTTTTGGCAAATGCCTTGACGTCGTTGAGCTTGATGGACTGGATGTCTGCATGCGAGCCGATCACGCGGGCTCGGTAGGGGTGTCCTTCGGGAAAAAGTAGTCCAAAGGCTGCCTCGTCGGTCATGCCATAAGGCCGGTTCTCATAGGATTGGCGGCGCTCATTGCGTACCACGTCCTGCTGGTTGGCCAGGGCGATATTGTCCACCTGGTCGCTCATATAGCCCAGCATGTCGGCCTTGATCCACAAGCCCAACTCCAGCTCTTTGGAAGGCAGGGTGAAGTAATAGTTGGTGCGGTCCAAGTTGGTGGAGCCATTGGAGTCGGTACCACCCACAGCCTCTACGAGCTTGTCCGTCTCACCGCGCGCAATGTGCTTGGTGCCGGCAAACATCAGGTGCTCAAACAAATGCGCAAAACCCGTTTGCCCCGCGGCCTCATTGCGCGGTCCGGCGTGAATCCACAAATTGAAAGCCACCAGCGGCAGGCGGTGGTCTTCCACCAGGATGATCTCCATACCGTTGTCGAGCTTGTACTTTTCATGGCGGATAGACAGGCGGCCGTTGTCCGACTGCACGGCACCTGACAGCGCAGGTTTGGGGGCCGCTGCGAACGCAGGGGTTGCTACCAGATTGGCGCCAAAACCGGCACAGGCCAGGGCAACGATGAGATGGGTCAAACGCATGGGGAATCCTCAAGGGTTTCAGTGAAGAGCGACATCATAGGCGCACGGGTGCAGGGCCAGGTGCGGGCCTGCTGACTGCCCCAAGGGGCGCTACTCAAACGGGTAGCGCACACCTATCTGAGCCCGTATCGCGTCCATCCAGCGCACCAGGGCCAGCGTCTCGGCGTGGGGCATGCGCGGGCTTTCGGTCAGCCCGGCGCGCACGCATCGCACCACCTCTTCAATTTCGCCTTCAAAGCCGTTGATACGGAAGGGCGCTTGGCTGGTTTCTGGGGGCTGGTCCTTCTGGTGCAAGGTGGCTGATGTGGCTTGCCAAAAATTACGCTCCAGCACGATGGCACCGTGCGCGCCCAGGATGTGCATGCTGTTGTCGGAGGTGCTGTCAAACCCGCACACAAACTGCACGCCAACCCCGCCAGGGAACGCCAGCGCAGCACTGATACGCTGGTCCACACCGGTGGGGGCGAGTACCGCGTGGGTCTGAATATGCAGCGGCTCGGGGCAGGTGTTGGAGCAGGTGTCGGGGCCGTGGATGCGGTTGGGGCCTGGGCTGCGCTGCAGCACCCAGCGGCTCAGGGCCAGGTTGTAAATGCCGATGTCCAACAGGCTGCCGCCGGCCAGGTGCGGGTCAAACATGCGGCTGTGCGGGTCGTAGTCGGCAGAGAAGCAAAAGCTGGACTGCACAGCATGCACTTCGCCAATAGCACCCGACTGCAACCAGTCGCCCACGACCTCATAAACGGGCAAAAAGCGGCTCCACAGCGCTTCCATCAAGAACACGCCTTGCGCACGGGCTAGGCTAATCAGCGCCTGGGCTTGCTGCTCCGTAGGCACCAGGGGTTTCTCGCACAGCACCGGCTTACCGGCCAGCAGACACTGGCGGATGAACTCGCCATGCTGCGCATGCGGGGTGGCAATGTAGACGCCGTCAATAGCCGGGTTGCGCAGCACGGCGGCCAGGTCGTCGGTGGCCTGGGGGGCGGGTGAGTCGTCACGTGTCCAGGTGTTGGCAAATTCCTGGGCCTTGCCCAGGTTGCGGCCCACCACGGTGTGCAGGTAGGTATCGGGCAGGTGGTGCACCGCTTCGGCAAAGCGTTGGGCTATGGAGCCAGGGCCTATCAGGGCCCAAGCAAAGTCCCTACTCATGCCTGTACCACGCGCTGGGTTTGCACCCCCAGGCCCTGCACGCCCAGGCGCATGGTCTGGCCCGCGCGCAGGTACACCGGCGGCTTGTGGCCCATGCCCACGCCAGGCGGTGTTCCGGTGCTGATCACATCGCCACTTTGCAAACTCATGAAGCGGCTCAGGTAGCTGATCAAAAACGCCACCGGATAGACCATGGTGGCGGTGCTGCCGTCTTGCTTGCGCTGGCCATCCACCTCCAGCCATAGGCTTAAGTGCTGCGGGTCGGGCACCTCATCGGGGGTCACCAGCCAGGGGCCCAGCGGGCCGAAGGTGTCGCAACCCTTGCCCTTGTCCCAGGTGCCGCTGCGCTCGATCTGGAACTCGCGTTCCGACACATCGTTCACCACACAGTAGCCCGCAACATGGCGCATGGCGTCGGCCTCGGCAATGTAGCGGCCGCCCTGGCCAATCACCACGCCCAGCTCCACCTCCCAGTCGGTTTTGACCGAGCCGCGCGGGATCTGCACGTCGTCATCGGGCCCGCAAATCGCGCTGGTCCATTTGTTGAACACCACAGGTTCGGGTGGCACGGCCATGCCGCTCTCGGCCGCGTGGTCGGAATAGTTCAGGCCAATGCAAATGAACTTGCCCACCGCGCCCACGCAGGGCCCCAGGCGCAGGCCCTGCTGTGGGGTGCCGGGCACCAGGGGCAGGCTGTCGATGTTGAGCTGGCCCAGGCGCGCCAGTGCTTCAGGCAGTAGCGCGCTGCCTGCCAGATCGGTGATGTGGCCGCTCAGGTCGCGCACGCGGCCTTGGGCGTCCAGTACACCGGGTTTTTCTTGGCCTGCGGGGCCGTAGCGGAGGAGTTTCATAGATAGTTTGGATGGGTTTGTTGAAATATCGTGGGAGTGTGAAAAGTGTAGTTGCTATTCAATTAATAGCTGCTCCCGCACTATCCACGGCTTGAACGGGCGATTTCCCATAAAAATCTAGCCCTGTATCTGGTACACCGCCGCGCTTTGGGCGGGCAGGGGCACGCTGGCGCTGCCGCCACTGTCCACCGGAATGCTGGCACCAGATGCGTTCGCACTTGAGGCCCAACGCGGCACCAGACTGGCACCTGCGGCCAAGCCCGTCACATTCACGCTGGTTGCGCTGCTGCCGTAGTTGATGAGCACCAGCGTCTTCTCGCTGCCCCAATGCCGCTGGTAGCCCAACACCTGGCCGCTAACGAAAGGTGCCACATAGCTGCCCCGTGCGATCGAAGGCAGGCTATTGCGCACCGCCAGCAGGGCTTTGTAATGGCTGTGCAAGGAGTCGGGCACGCCTGCCTGGGCCTGCACGTTCTCGGTGGTGGCATTGGTGGCCCCATTGCGGTAGGGCGTGCCAGTGCTAAAGCCGCTGGGGTTGGCTGTCCAGCTTATGGGCGTGCGTAGCGCCCAGTCGCCCGTCAAGCCCTGGCCGTTGGCCATGCCGACCTCTTCACCGTAGTAAATAAAGGGTGTGCCAGGCATCAGCAGGTAGCTGGCTGCGGCCAGCTTGTACTGGGCCACATTGCCGCCCAATTGGGTCCACAGCCGGTCACCGGCAAAAGTGTCGTGGTTGGCTAGCAGCGTGGCCATGGTGGGTGGCGCGGTGCTGAAGTAGCGGCTTACCGCCTGAATACTGGCCGCATTGCCGCGTGCGGCATTCACCAGCGCGTCTTTCAGGTCAAACGCAAAAGCGCTGCCGCAGGAGGTGGGCGCGGCAAAGGCTTGCGATGCCGCGGGCGCTTCGCACACCATATACCGCTGGCTGTAGGCCTGCACCACCTGCTGTGCACGGAGCATCACGCCATGGTTTTCAGGCTGACTTTCCCAGGCGCTAGGGCCGTTTTCCACCAAGTTGCCCACGGCGTCAAAGCGCAGGCCGTCCAGGCCCTTGTTCAGCCAGAAGCGCAGGTTGTCGTGGTGGAAGGTTTCTACCTGCGTGTTCTTCAAATTGAAGTCGGGCACGCCGGCCACAAAGCCAGCAAAGTAGTAGCCATTGGCGTAGGGGCTGGCGTACCAGGGGTCTTTGCCATAAATGCTCCAGCCGCTGGGCTTGCTGGCCTGCCAGACATAAAAGTCGCGCTGTGCATTGGCGGCGCTGGACGCGGCGTTTTTAAACAGCGGGTGCTCGTTGCTGCTGTGGTTGATGACGTAATCCATGATCACGCCGATGCCCCGCGCATGGGCTTGCACCAGCAGTTGGTCAAAGTCGGCCATGCTGCCGTAGTCGGTTTCTATGGCGCGGTAGTTTTTGACGTTGTAGCCGTGGTCTTTGTCGGCGCTGTCGGTCACCGGCATCAGCCAGATGCCGGTCACGCCCAGGTCTTTGAGGTAGTCCAGTTTGCTGATCAGGCCTTGCAAGTCACCCTTGCCATCGCCATTGCTGTCCTTGTAGCCGCGCACATAAATTTCCATGAAGGCGCCGTTCATCCAGCCTGCGGGCAGGGTGCTGACGGTGTTCGCCACCGCCACGGTGCCGAGGTCAGGCACCGCGACGTTGGTGCCAGGGTCGTTAGCGGGCGGGGGCGCGCTGGTAAGGCCCCCGGAGCCGCCGCCGCAGGCCAGCAAAGATGCGCTCACTGCGCTTAGGCAGAGCAATCGGGATAGGCGGCAATATTGCATAGGGGCTTGGGGCATACGGTGCGCAGACCGGTGTTGAGGGAAGTGGCTTGCAATGTAGAGGGTAAGGGTTACCAGCGTGCATCAAGTTGCGCGCTTGCGCCAAGCCTTGCTTTGCCCGTGTAGGACCTGGCGGGTGTTCTTCTAGAATCGGCCCTTGCTTTAAGGAACGCATGTCTATGCAAGGTCTGTCTTACCGAGGTTTGGTGCTGGTGCTGGCTGCGGCAGTTTTACTGTCTGCATGTGCTGGCTTAGCGCCGCAGGGGGCAGAGCCGACCTTGCCGCCACCCACGCTGCCAGTGCCAGAGGTGCCAACCGACACTTCGCCCAAGTCAGATACCTACACCGTCAAGGCCGGTGACACGCTGATTCGCATTGGGCTGGACAGTGGCCAAAGCCCAACGGACATTGCGCGTTGGAATGGGCTCAGTGATCCGGGCAAGATTGTGGTGGGGCAGGTGTTGCGCTTGGTACCGCCTGCGCCGGGCGAGACGCCGCCGGTTGTCAAACCGCCCACGCCAACCCCTGCGCCCCCAAACCCTGCCGTCGACGATGAGGACTTGGCCGGGATCTGGCCATCCCAAGGGCCGGTCTTGGTTGGCTTCAATTCATCGAACAAAGGGCTGGAAATTGGCGGCACCGCTGGCGATGCAGTGCTGGCTACGGCAGACGGCAAGGTGGTCTACGCGGGCGCGGGTTTGCGCGGCTATGGCAATCTGATCATCCTCAAGCACAACAAGACCTATGTCAGCGTTTACGCCCACAACCAGACGCTCTTGGTCAAAGAAGACGATGCCGTTAAGCGGGGCCAAAAAATTGCCGAAATGGGCAACACGGAAGCCGACCGTGTCAAGCTGCACTTTGAGGTGCGCAAGCTGGGTACCTCAGTTGACCCCACCAAGTACCTGCCTACCAAGTAGGCTTTAACCGGGGCCGCAGACCCGACCCAGCTTACAGAGCGCCGTACTGCGACGCGTAGCACTCACCCGCGCGCTCTTCCAGGCCTTCGCGGTCAATCACGGTGATTTGGCCGCGGCGGTAGGTGATCAGGCCTTCTTGCTGCAAGTGGCCTGCAGCTTTAGAAATCCCCTCGCGCCGCACATTGAGCACATTGGCCAGTGACTCGTGGGTCATGGGAATCGTGTTGCAATCGGCGCGGTCCAGGCTCAGCAACAAGCGGCGGCACAGCTGCTCTTCCACCGGTTGGCTGCGGCTGGACACAATCGTCAAGGCCATTTGCTGGAACAGCGCCTGGGCGTAGTTCATCATCAGGCGGTACAGGGTGTTGGAGTTCTCCATTTCCCGGTCCAGTAAGGCAGCATCCAGGCGGTAAGCCAAGCCAGGGGTTTGCACCAGGTACTGGGTGGTGGGTGCATAGACACCAAAATTAGCCGACTTGCCAACCAGACCTTCGCGGCCCACCACCGCAATCTCAGGCGTATCGCCGTCTTCCATCAGGTACAGCCAAGACACCGAAGCGGTGGTGGGGAAGTAGATGTAGGAAGTGCCTGTTTCATTCAAGATGGTGCCGTGCTCCAGCTCTACCAATGCGAGATGGGGTTGCAGCCGATCCCACTCAAGACGGGGCAATCCAGCCAAAACTAGATTGGTGCGTGCGGGGTGAAAAATGGTGTCCGACATATCGTTTCTCCTTGCAGGGGTTACTGAATCTGCTATGGGTCAACGATATCGGGGGCGGCCTTTGCGATCTGTAGGCGGTAGCCCAAAGTTGTGTCAGACAGATCAGGACAAGGACTGCCGAAAAAGCGCGTGTTTCTCTAGCAAAGCAATGGCGTAATCGAACTCCAGCGACTTGTCCAAAACATAGTCGGCACCCAGATCGGTGCAGATGCGTTTGAAGGCCGGTGTGGTGTGGTTGGACAGCACAATGCGCAAGATTTTTTGCGGATTGCCCGCTTGCTTCAGGTGGGCTAGCACCTGCAGGCCAGAGCCTTTGCGCAGGTTCAGATCGATCACGGCAGCTTCTATGCGGCCCTGGTCTAGCAGTGCAATGGCTTCTTGGGCATTGTCCACTGCGCCATTCACGGCAAGCGCGCCTGAGCCTTCGATGCTTTGAATCAAAGCGTCCCGGATTTCGACCGAGTCTTCAATCAGTAAAACACTCAGCGAGCGTGGCATGGCGGTGGTCTCAACGGTTTGGCTTTGGTTCGTTCAGCTGGGCTGAATCACCACCGCATTTTTGCACGTTGATCTGAAAAAACATGTCCGGCAACGTCCTACACCGGTTATTCCAGCAGCGCGTTTTTAATGGCGTAGTAGGTCAAATCCGCATTGGTCTTCAGGTTCATTTTCTCCATCACCCGACTGCGGTAGGTGCTCACGGTTTTGACACTGAGATGCAGCTCTTCCCCAATGAGGGTGGCGCTTTGGCCAGCCGCCAGTTTGCGAAAAATCTGGAGCTCGCGGGCCGACAGGGCCTCGTGCAGGGCCTGCTGGCTGCCCTCGGGTCGGGTTAACTCTTCGGCAACCAAATCAGCAGCGGTTTCACTCAAAAAGCGTTTGCCGCGCGCCACCGTGCGTATCGCCCGAATGATTTCAGCAGGCGGCGCATCTTTGGCAATATAGCCACTGGCCCCGGCGCGCAGCAGGTTCACGGCGTAGTGCTTCTCAGCAAAGCCTGACAGCATCAGCACCGGCAATTGGGGGTGGGTGCGGCGCAGCACATGCAGGGTGTCGATGCCGTTTTTGTGCGGCATAGAAATGTCCAGCACCACCACGTCAAACGCGTGTTCCCGCACCAGTTGAATCACTTCATCGCCAGACGCCGCTTCGGCCACGACCTTGATGTCGCCTTCTTCGTCAATGAATTGAATGAGCCCGGCGCGAACGATCTGGTGGTCATCGGCAATGAGTACGCGAATCACGGGGGCAGTGGGCATGGGGCATCCTCGGGTTCATGCTAAAGCGAAGATGATAGCTGTGTAAAAACACGACTTTGCCTGTGGGAAGATGTGTGAAGATGTGCCATGCAACTTCATCTTCGGCCCAGTGGGCACCTCGTTTATGCACTGCTGGGGCTCATCGCAGTCTCGACTGGGATATTGGTCTCATCCGAGGTGGGGCATCTGCGCCTGAAGAGCAGCTACAACGATGTGATCCAGGAAACCGAGACATCGAGCGAGCTGTCCGTGCTGGTGGGATTTGTGGCACAGGCCGAGTCCAGCCAGCGTGGCTACCTGCTGACCGAGCGCAAAAAATACCTGGACGCCTATAACTCTGCGCGACCCAGTATTGGCCCCCTCTTTAACAAGCTACAGGCCATTTACGAAGCATCGGACGACGTACGGCTGAAAGCCGATTTCAAAGCCGTTAGCGTAGCGCTGGACGAGCGCCTGTCTTTGCTGGATACGACCTTTGGCATGGCCATCAGTGGAAAAAAAGAGCTGGCCATAGAACTCTTCAGGACCGACATTGGCGAAGAAAAAATGGAGCTGCTGCGCACCAGTGTGCAGCGGATGCTGGCCAACGAGCGGCAGCGCACGACCCGTTCCGTGGAGGAGCTGGAGCGCAACCACGAGATGTCGCGCCTGGCGGTGGCTATCGTGACCCTGCTGAACGTCGTGCTGTCGATTTTTCTGTTTCGGTGGCTGCGTGCCGACTGGGTGCGGGAGCAGCAACGCAAGCAGGTGCTGACCGAGCAGCGCGAGCACCTGGACCAACTGGTGGCCGAGCGGACCTCCCAGCTTGAAATTTTGGCGTCCCACCTACAGCAGGTGAGTGAGAACGAGAAGACCAATCTGGCGCGTGAACTGCATGACGAGCTGGGCGCGATTTTGACGGCCAGCATGATGGATGTGTCCTGGGTGCGCCAGCACCTGGTGAGCGAGCAGAGCGCCCTGGCCGAGAAGCTGACGCGCGCGTTGGGCCACCTGGAGCAGGGCGTGCAAGCCAAGCGCCGCCTGATTGAAAACCTGATGCCCAGCACGCTGACCAGCTTTGGCCTGGTGGTGGCGCTGCGCGAGCTGGCAGAAAACATGCAGGCCAGCGCTGGTTGGGCCCTGAACCTGGATCTGCCCGAAGAAGACCTGGAGCTGGCGCAAAAATCGTCCGTCGCCATGTACCGGATTGCGCAGGAGTCCATCAACAACATCGCCAAGTACGCCACTGCAAAAACGGTATCGGTCACGCTGCGCCTCAACGGCCAGGCCTTGTTGCTGGAAATTCTGGACGATGGCGTGGGCTTTGATGCCAGCCATATGCGCCCCCAATCCCACGGGCTGCCAGGCATGCGCCAGCGCATGATTGGCTTGGGCGGCACGCTGCAGGTGGAGAGCCACCTGGGCAAGGGCACGCGCGTGCGTGCGCGCCTGCCCATCACTTCCGTTCAGGCAACTGTCTAGGGGCCGATGTGCTCGGCCACCACCTGCGTCAGCCAGTCCATCACCACCCGCACGCGGCGTGATAGATGGCGGCGTGACACGTAAAGCAAATGCATAGGCATGGGCGCAGCCACATACTGCGGCAGCACGGCTACCAGGCGGCCGTTGTCCAGCATCTCTTGCACAATATCCAGTAGGGGCACCTGCATGATGCCCAGGCCCGCCAGACACGCGGCGTTGTAGGCCTCGGCATTGTTCACGGTGATGGAGCCCCGCATCGGAATCATGGTGGGTGGGTCTGCCGGGTTGCTGGGGGCCACTTCAAAGCCGCTGGGCTTGGCTCCCAGCGTGGCGCTGAAATGGATCAGGCGGTGGTGTGCGAGATCGCTGAGTTGGGTCGGCACACCGTAGGTCTGCAGGTAGGCGGGGCTGGCGCAGT
Source organism: Burkholderiales bacterium PBB3 (assembly GCA_002256115.1). Lineage (GTDB taxonomy): Bacteria > Pseudomonadota > Gammaproteobacteria > Burkholderiales > Burkholderiaceae_C > Allorhodoferax. The sequence goes on along the minus strand of NKIK01000044.1, from coordinate 10,342 downwards.
TGACCATTTTCAGGCGGCCGATGGGCCGCGCAATCAGCGCGGTGTCCACCACCGCACCCGTGCGTATCACGCAATCAAAACCCTCGCGCACCAGGTCTACCCGGCGCTCGGTGCTGCTGATTTCTATTTCCAGCAGCGGGTGCTGGGCCAGCAGCGCTGGCAGGCGCGGTATCACCACATGGCGCGCCAGCCCGGTAGACATGTCGATGCGCACGCGCCCGCGCAGCGCCTGTTCGCCCGGTTGCTGGAACATGGTTTGCAACTCCTCCACATCGGCCAGCACGTCTTTGCAGCGCTCGTAAAAGGCCTGGCCGTCTTGCGTGGGCTGCACGCGCCGCGTAGTGCGGTGCAGGAGCCGCGCGCCCAGTTGGGCCTCTAGCTGTTGCACTGCGGTGGACACCGTGGCCTTGGGCAGGCCCAGCGCATCGGCGGCTTGCGTAAAGCTGGCCAGCTCGGTCACGCGGGCAAAGATTTGCATTTGTTCCAGAGGATTCATTGTTCAATTATTGCGAACAAAGTTATCAATGGATAGGTATTTATCTAGCTAGAGGCTATCAATAAACTTCCTTCCATCGACAACCACTGCCTTGAAAGGGCCTGCTATGACTACCTCCACTTCGACTTCTGTAACCCCCATTGCTATCATTACTGGCGGCAGCCGCGGCTTGGGCAAAAACACCGCCCTGCACCTGGCCCGCCGTGGCACCGATGTGATCCTGACCTACCGCAGCCAGCAGGGCGAAGCCCATGCCGTCGTGGCCGAAATTGAAGCCCTGGGCCGCCGCGCCGTGGCTCTGCCGCTGGACGTTAGTGTCAGCAAGAGCTTTGAAGCCTTTGCCACTGCCGTGCGCGGGGCACTGGCCAGCCACTGGCAGCGCGAAAGCTTTGATGCGCTGGTGAACAACGCCGGTGCCGGCGAACACGCCAGCCTGATGGAAACCACCGAAGCCCAGTTTGACGCGTTGGTGAACATGCACTTGAAGGGTGTTTTCTTTTTGACGCAAAAACTGTTGCCCTTGATGGCGGATGGCGGGCGCATCGTCAACATCTCCAGCGGCCTGACCCGCTTTGCGCTGCCGGGCTACTCCGCGTATGCGTCGATGAAAGGCGCGGTGGAAGTGATGACCCGCTACATGGCCAAAGAACTGGGCGCTCGCGGCATTGCGGTGAATACCGTGGCGCCCGGCGCGATAGAGACTGACTTTGGCGGTGGAGCGGTGCGCGACAACGCGCAGCTCAATGCCTTTGTGGCCAGCCAGACGGCGCTGGGGCGTGTAGGGTTGCCAGATGACATTGGTGGTGTGATCAGCGCGCTGCTGTCGCCCGACAACGGTTGGGTCAATGCGCAGCGGATTGAGGCTTCGGGTGGGATGTTTTTGTAGGAATGGAAAACGGGAGTGCTATTGAAATAGTAGCTGCTCCCGCACTATCCACGGCTTGAAACGATGATTTGACTAGAAGGCCGCGTGTAAGTAGTTAACTGTCGACCGCGGTGCATTCAGGCCTTGGTCTGCGCCTTTTGTTCTGCTTGCGCTTCCAAATTCTTGCGGCAAGTCGCATTGATCACCCGCAACTCCGCCAGAGTTTCGTCAATCTGCGCGCGCTTCTTTTCCAGCTCGGCAATCTCGGTATCGGTGCGCTCAATGACGTAACTTAGCTGCTGGGCGCGGCCTTCGCCCTGGTCGCCATACAGGTCTAGGTAGCGTTTGATTTCGGACAGCGGCGAGCCGATAGCTTTGGCGCGCAGGATGAGGGATAGGCGGGCTCGGTCGCGGCGGGTGTAGACCCGCGCACCGTTGATGCGGCGGGGCGACAAGAGGCCCTTGTCTTCATAAAAGCGCAGTGCGCGCAGCGTGATGCCGAACTCGCGGCACAACTCGGTGATGCCGAAAAGCTCGGCAGCGCCTTCATCGCGGTGCGAGTCCACAAAGGCTTGCGCGACTGACTTTTTCATCGGGTCAAGAAATGAAGTGACGCGATCAGATGACGCGTTGCAGGCGCATGGCCACGCTCATGTCGCCGCTCACTTTGAGCTTGCCGGCCATGAAACCGGTCGCGGGTTCCAGGTCGCCGTCCAACATGGCTTGCAGGTTGTCCAGCGTGATGCCGACGGTGCAATCCACATCGCTGTTGTCATTGCTCACGGTGTTGGGGGTGGACTTGGCATCGATCACGATGACGCCGTCTGCGCCCATGTCGAACTTCAGGGTGGCGTCCAGGCCGCTGTCGTCGCCCACTTTGGCGCGGATGGCTTGGGTTGCGGATTCGAGGGACATGTTGTTTCCTTTAAATGATGCTGGATAGCGGTGGTGAATGGGCACGGGATGACATGGTGCCGAACGGGCTGGATGCTAACAGCCTTAGGTCACCTAAACCTCAGTATAAACACCTATACGAAACTGGGTTGACGTTAACGTAACCATAGCCTCTAATGCGGCATGTCCTCTTGAAAGACGGTTGCTATGCCTGTTTTGCGTTCCAAGATCAACCCGCGCTCTGAAGCGTTTGCTGCCAACGCCCAGCGCATGCAGGGCCTACTGGCCGAAGTGCAGCGCCTGGAGGGCCTGGTCATTGCCGAGTCCGAATCCAAGCGCGAGAAGTTTGAAAAGCGCAAGCAACTGCTGCCCCGCGAACGCGTCGCCCGCCTGCTGGACCGCGGCACGCCGTTTCTGGAGCTGAGCCGCTTGGCCGGCCTGAACATGCACGATGACGATGGCAAGAAGGCCGTGCTGGGCGGCGGCTCCATCGTTGGCATTGGCGTGGTGGCAGGGCGACGCTGCATCGTGTCCGCCAGCGACAGCGCGGTCAAAGGTGGCACCGTGGCGCCCATGGGCCTGAAGAAAGCGCTTCGCGCCCAAGAGATTGCGCTGGAGAACAAACTGCCTGTCATCTACCTGGTGGAAAGCGGTGGGGCCAACCTGATGTACCAGTCCGAAATCTTTGTGGAAGGCGGGCGCAGCTTTGCCAACCAGGCGCGCATGTCGGCCGCGGGCATTCCACAAATCTCGGTGGTGCATGGCTCGTCTACCGCAGGCGGTGCGTATTTGCCGGGCTTGTCGGACTATGTGGTGCTGGTGCGCGGGCGCAGCAGCATCTATCTGGCGGGCCCACCGCTGGTGAAAGCCGCCATTGGCGAGGACTGTACGGACGACGAACTGGGCGGTGCCGAGACCCATGCGCAGGTCACCGGCCTGGGCGAATACTTGACTGAGGACGACGCCCACGCCATCGCCATGACGCGCGAGCTGATGGACAAAATCAAGTGGGACACTACGCCCGCCATCGCGAGCTTTACCGAGCCGGTGTTTGACGAGCAGGAACTGATGGGCATCGTCCCCGCCGACGAACGCGAACCCTACGACGTGCGCGAGGTGATTGCGCGCCTGGTGGATGGCTCAGACTTTCTCGAATTCAAAGCCAGCTACGCCGCTGAGATGATGTGCGGCCACGCGCGGGTGCAGGGCCATCTGGTCGGCATCTTGGGCAACAACGGGCCGATTCAGCCCGCAGGTTCCACTAAAGCCGCGCAGTTCATCCAGCTGTGCGACCAGAGCGGCACGCCGCTGATCTTTTTACAAAACACCACCGGCTATATGGTGGGCACTGTGGCCGAGCGCAGCGGCGCCATCAAGCATGGCAGCAAGATGATTCAGGCCGTGGCGAATGCGCGCGTCCCCAAATTCACCGTGGTGCTGGGCGGCTCGTATGGCGCGGGCAACTACGGCATGTGCGGGCGTGGCTTCGATCCACGTTTTATTTTTAGCTGGCCCACCGCGCGCACCGCAGTCATGGGCGGCGCGCAGGCGGCCAAGGTGATGGATATCGTCAACCGCGCCAAGATTGAGCGCATGGGCATGGAAGCCAATGACGAGGCTTTGAAAGCCATGTCCGACGGCCTGCGCCTGCGGCTGGACAAAGAAAGCGCTGTGCTGTTTGGCACCGCCCGCCTGTGGGACGACGGAATCATCGACCCGCGCGACACACGTCGCCTGCTGGGTTTGTGCCTGGCTTTGGCCGCCGAGGCCGACCAACGCAAGCTCAACGCCAATACCTTTGGCGTGGCCCGCATGTAAACACCAAAAAAGAAGACCCGAGGACACCCCATGAAATTCACCCCCGAACACACCCAGATCTCTGACACCGTGCGTAAGTTCGTTGCCAACGAGATCAACCCCTTCACCGCCGAGTGGGAAAAAGCTGGCATGTTCCCCGCGCACGAACTCTTCAAGAAGATGGGCGACTTGGGCTTGCTAGGCATCAAGTACCCCACAGAGTTTGGTGGCCTGGGGCTGGACTTCAGCTACTCCATGGTGGCGGCTGAAGCCCTGGGCGACTGCAATGTGGGCGGCGTGCCCATGGCCATTGGCGTGCAGACCGATATGTGCACCCCCGCGCTGGCGCGCTTTGGCAGTGATGAACTGCGCAACACCTACTTGGCACCCGCCATCACAGGCGACATGGTGGGCTGCCTGGGCGTGAGCGAAGCCGGTGGCGGCTCGGACGTGGCCGCATTGAAGACGACGGCGCGCAAGGACGGTGGCGATTACGTCATCAACGGCTCCAAGATGTGGATCACCAACGGCATGCAGGCCGACTGGTGCTGCCTGCTTGCCAACACCTCCGAGGGCTCGCCGCATAAAAACAAGTCCATGATCATCGTCCCCATGGACGCGCCTGGCATCACACGCCAGAAGATTGAGAAGATCGGCATGCATAGCAGCGACACCGCCCAGCTGTTCTTTGACAATGTGCGCGTGCCCCAGCGCAACCTGGTGGGCCAGGAGGGCATGGGCTTCATGTTGCAGATGCTGCAGTTCCAGGAAGAGCGTCTGTATGGTGCGGCGGGTAGTCTGCGTTCGCTGGACAACTTGATCAATCTGACCATCGACTACACCCGCCAGCGCAAGACCTTTGGCAAATCCATTCTGGACAACCAGGTGGTGCACTTCCGCCTGGCCGAGCTGCGTACCGAGGTGGAGTGCCTGCGCGCACTGACCTACCGCGCGGTGGAGTCCTATGTCAGCGGCAAGGACGTGACCAAACTGGCGTCCATGGCCAAGCTCAAGGCCGGGCGCCTGAGCCGCGAAGTGGCGGATTCGTGTTTGCAATATTGGGGCGGCATGGGCTTCACGGCCGACAACCCTATCTCGCAATCCTTCCGCGATGGGCGTTTGATTTCTATCGGTGGCGGTGCGGATGAAATCATGCTGGGCATCATCTGCAAGCTCGAAGGCACGCTGCCAGGCAAGGCCTGAGCGCCATTTGCAATGCCTCTGTCCATGTCCGACATGCCACGACAACACGCCTCCGAGGTGTCCACTCTATGACGACTTTAGATGCCAAAAGTGCCTTGCAGCCCGTGGATAGTGCGGGAGCAGCTCCTAAAAATATAGCGGATGCTTGGTTAAGTATTCGCGTGGAGCAAACCGGTGCCGTGCTGCACATCACGCTGAACCGGCCCGAGTCCCGCAACGCCATGTCATTGCAGATGGTGGCGGAGCTGCAGCAGGTGTTGCGCGCCGCAGAAGCAACTGCGGGCACGCCCAATGCAGTGCGCGTGGTGGTACTGCGCGGGGCGGGCGGGCACTTCTGCGCCGGGGCTGATTTAAAAGACATGGCGGGTGCGCGCATGCGCTCCATGCAAAAGGCAGAGGGCGCGCCCGACCCGATTGCCGAAGTGAACGCGGAGTTCGGCCGCCTGTGTGTGGCCTATGCGCAAACACCTTTAGCGGTAGTGGCAGTACTGGAAGGCACGGTGATGGGCGGCGGCTTTGGCCTGGCCTGTGTGGCCGATGTGGCCATCGCCAGCGACACGGCCAGCTTCCGTTTGCCCGAAACATCTTTGGGCGTGGTGCCCGCGCAGATCGCGCCGTTTCTGGTGGAGCGGCTGGGCTACTCGCAAGCCAAGCGTCTGGCCGTCACCGGCGGGCGGCTGGATGCTGCGGCTGCGTTGACCTTGGGGCTGGTGCATGAACTCGCCACCACCGATGGCTTGCAAGCTGCGCTGGACACAGTGTTGAGCGACATATTGGCCTGCGCCCCTGGCGCGCTGTCGGCCACCAAAGCTTTGATGCAGCGTGCGCGCTTTGAACCGGCACACGCATTGGTGCAAGACGCTGCCGCCGTCTTTGCCCAGTCGGCCCAAAGCGCTGAAGGCATTGAAGGTATGACTGCATTCATTCAGAAACGTAAACCGAATTGGACGTTGACATGACATCTTTTGCAACACCGATGGCCTCGCCGAGTTTGGGCGACAGAGCGCTTTGCTCCGTGTCCCCCGCCAACGCACGGCTTTCGGCCGTGCATGGCCTATTGCCACAACGTGAACGCATCCGCCAGGGCGGATGCGTGAGCGCGGGCTCCTCCTTGACCTACGCAAAACACTCTGCCACCCAAACTCTCAGTACCAATCGCGGGGACCAGCCGCAAAGCGGCGCAGCGGCGAAGCCACATTGCGTGGCGAACGTAGTTCGCGCAGGCGATTTGAACCCGATGGAGATAACGCATGTTTAACAAGATATTGATCGCCAATCGGGGTGAAATCGCTTGCCGTGTGATTCGTACTGCGCGCAAATTGGGTTACCAAACCGTGGCGGTGTACAGCGATGCGGACCGCGACGCGCCGCATGTGGCGCTGGCGGATGAGGCTGTACACATTGGTGCGTCCCCTGCTGCAGAGTCATATTTGAAGTTTGACGCCATTTTGGAAGCCGCGCGCAAGACTGGGGCTGATGCTATTCACCCCGGCTACGGGTTTTTGAGCGAAAACGCAGCTTTTGCGCAAGCCTGTGCGGACGCACACCTCGTCTTCATTGGCCCCCCGGCCAGCGCCATCACGGCCATGGGCGACAAGGCCTTGGCCAAGAAGCGCATGTTAGAAGCAGGCGTGCCGTGCGCGCCTGGCTACTTGGGTGCGGACCAAAGCGATGCTATGTTGACTACCGAGGCCAAAAAGCTGGGTTATCCGCTGCTCGTCAAAGCCGTGGCCGGCGGCGGCGGGCGTGGCATGCGCTTGGTGCGCAGCGATTCGGAATTGCAACAGGGAATCGAAGGCGCACGCCGTGAAGCAACCAGTGCGTTTGGCGACGGCACGCTGATGCTGGAGCGCCTGATTGACAACGGCCGCCACATCGAGATCCAGGTGTTCGCCGATGCGCATGGCAATGCGGTCTACCTGGGCGAGCGCGATTGCACGGCTCAGCGTCGCCGCCAAAAAGTCATTGAAGAAGCGCCGTCGCCAGTGGTTTCGCCAGCCATGCGCAAGTCCATGGGCGAGGACGCGGTAGCTGCCGCGCTGGCGGTGGGCTACCGTGGCGCGGGCACGGTGGAGTTCATCGTCGATGACAAGCTGAACCACTATTTTCTGGAAATGAACACGCGTTTGCAGGTGGAACACCCGGTCACCGAGTGCATCACCGGCTACGACCTGGTGGAGTGGCAGCTACAGGTGGCGGCGGGCGATGTGTTGCCTGCCAAGCAGGAAGACATCACGCTCACCGGCCACGCTATCGAGGCGCGCCTGTATGTGGAAGACCCCTACACCGGCTTTGCGCCGCAGACTGGCATAGTGGCGTGGTGGCAGCCGGAGCGCGCGCGGCAGGGCAATGCCCAAAGCGGCACTACTGCGTACGGAGTCCGCGTCGACGACGGCATCTGGCAAGATAGTGTTGTGTCGCCGTTCTACGACCCCATGGTCGCCAAAATCATCGTGCATGGCCGCGACCGCGATGACGCCATCCGCCGCCTGCGTGCCGCACTGGCCAACACACCTTTGCTGGGCCTGAAGAACAACGGCCGCTTCTTGAGTGATCTGGTGGACCACCCCGCGTTCCGCAAAGCCGCGATGACGACCACACTGATTGACCAGTGGCTGGAGCAGGGCGAGCCGCTGTTGCAAGCGCCCGTAGCCAGCGACGCTGCGTGGACCGTGGCCGCTGTAGCACTGGCCATGCAGCACGGCAAAGACGCCGCCGAGGGCTGGCGCGCCAATAGTGTCGCGGCCTATGGTTTCAAACTCCAAACGGGCGACACCGTGCGGACGGTGCGCGTCTTGCCGGACCGCCATGCGGGCGTGCAAGTCACGGTGGATGGCTGCAATGCGCAAGCGCGCGTGATCAGTTTTGCCGACGGCGTGCTGCGCGTGGAGCTAGACGGCGTGGCACAAACTGCGATTGCGGTGATGGCCGGTGGGAGTTTGCATTTGGCCTACGCGGGTCACAGCCATGTGTTCACCGAAGTCTCTGCCTTCCCGAATGCGGATGCATTGAAAGACGCCAGCCGTGCCCGATCCCCGGTAGCGGGCAAAGTCACCCAGGTGCTGGTGGCACCCAGAGACGCGGTGCAGGATGGCCAGCAACTGGTGTGCGTGGAAGCCATGAAGATGGAAATGTGGCTGTGCGCCGAGAGTGCGGGCACCGTGAAAGCTGTGCATGCCAAGGCTGGTGACCAGGTGGAATCAGGCGCAGTGTTGGTGGAACTAGAGTTGCTCCCACACTCCAACACATAAGCCGTTCGCCCTGAGCTTGTCGAAGGGCCCTTCGACAAGCTCAGGGCGAACGGAAGTCAGAAATCTTTGAACTTGTGAACTATCTGGAGAAATGATGGAAAAAGCCATACTCACCTGCGCGCTGACCGGCGTGCTGACCAACCCCAAGCAGCACCCCGTGCCGGTGACCCCGGCACAAATGGCAGCCGAAGCGCGCGACGCGTTCAACGCCGGCGCCAGCATCATGCACATCCACATGCGCAACCAGGAGGATGGCTTTGGCCACATGCCTTCGTGGGACCCCGATGTAGCGGAGAGCATCGTCAATGCGATCCGCGAAGCCTGTCCTGGCGTCATCATCAACCTGACGACGGGCGTGGTGGGCAAAGACATCAGCGGCCCGCTAGCCTGTATCCGCCGCGTCAAGCCCGAGATCGCGGCCTGCAATGCGGGCAGCCTGAATTACCTCAAGCTCAAGGAAGACGGCTCGTGGGCCTGGCCGCCCATGGTCTTCGACAACCCAGTGGCCAAGGTGCAGCAGTTTCTGGATGTGATGGAAGAGGCCGGAACACACCCTGAGTTTGAATGCTTTGATGTAGGCATCATCCGCTCGGTCACCATGTACCTGAAGAACGGCATGCTCAAACCAGCCATGGGGCGCGCCGAGTACAACTTGGTGATGGGCGTGGCCTCCGGCATGCCCTGCGATGCCGATCTGCTTGCGCTGCTACCCAAGTACATGGCCGCAGACAGCGTCTGGCAAACCACCTTGATTGGCCGCACCGAGATTTGGCCGGTGCACCAGAAGACTGCCGACTTGGGCGGCATGCTGCGCACCGGCCTGGAGGACACCTTTTATCTGCCCAATGGCGAACGCGCTGCAGGCAATGGTGCACTGATCACCGAGTTGGCCGCCTGCGCCCAGCGGGCGGGGCGCTCGGTGGCCAGTGCGCCAGAGGCACGGGCCCTGTTGGGTCTGAAAAGCTAAAGAGCCAAAAATCCTGTGATATACTTCGAGGCTTAGCGGCTGTAGCTCAGTTGGATAGAGTACTTGGCTACGAACCAAGGGGTCGTGGGTTCAATTCCTGCCAGCCGCACCAAATGATTTCCCTCTGAAGACGCAAGTTTTCAGAGGGTTTTTCATTTCTACGCTACTTTCACCTGGGGGACTTCTGGGGGAGTGAGTTCCCGCAGCGTCGCCTCTTGTTCCCGCCTCAGAGTCGCCAAACTCTTATTCCAACGGCCTGCATCGTCCTTCACCTTATCCAGCGCCTGGTGCAGTTCCACGATCTGAGCCACGCTGTAATGCTGGGTCATGGTCATGGTCTTGGTGCTGTGCCATAGGATGTCGGATATCGTCCCCTCAGCCACGCCAGCCACGCGCAGACGCATGCCAACCGTGTGGCGCAGGTCGTGCACGTGCAGATCGCCTAGCCCAGCGGCTTTGCGGGCGTTCTGCCAGGCAGTGTTGTTCATGGTCTCGATGGGCCGATACGGCATCTTTGGTGCCTGGTCGGTGTTTTTGACACGTTCGCGGCGGTACACAAAAACAAAGTCTTTGTGCTGACCACGCACGGCCTCGATCACCGACTGGGCCACGCTGTTGCAAATCACCACGCGCGCGAGCTTGCGCCCCTTCACGTGTTTGCGTGGTGCTTCAAACACCGACATGCGGCATAACGCATTGCAGTATGTAAATCCAATAGGTAATCCCCCGGCTGTGCCGGGGTGACAGCAGAAGTTTGACATTTGCGTTGGTATGGGTGTCCATCGCAGAAACTTCCAATCGTGAGCCGCCAAGCAAACGAAAGGAAAAGACGCGATGGACAAGATAGAAAGCCTAAACCACACGAAGTG
>NKIK01000091.1 GCA_002256115.1 Burkholderiales bacterium PBB3 | reverse complement strand
GTCGCAGCAGCCGTACCAGAACCCAATTTGGTTGAAGACCCGATTGAAGCCGAGTTCGACTTTAAGCCAGTCATGTTTGACTTCGGTGATGCCGTTGATGCGCCCGAAGATATGGCTCCCGAAGCTTGGGTCATCCATTTCAAGCCCCACAAGAGGCTATATGAAACCGGCAATGAGCCCGCCTTGCTGCTCCGTGAACTGGCCCGCCTTGGACCTTGCGAGGTCTCCCTAGATACTTCCGAGCTCTGCGCCTTGGCAGATCTCGCCGAACCTGCGGCATGTTTGAGTTGGACCATCGAACTCAATGCGCCGGTAGAATTAGAAGCCATCACAGAAATCTTCGAGTTTGTTGAAGGTGAATGTGATCTCGTTATTCTGCCCAAAACTGATCCTTTGGCAGATGTTGAGGAAAGCTCGGTCGGCGACGTTGATATCGCGGCGCTCCTAGCTGCTGCAACCGCTCCTGCGCCTATCCTTGACGGCCCGGCTGGTGGCGACGTTGATATTCAAGCCCTCCTAGCTATGGCGACAGCACCTTTGGAGCCCGCGCCAGTGGCAGAGCTTGCCCCAACTCCAAAGCCTGTTGCACCGGTTGTCCCAGCTGCTCCTCCAACTTCGTCCAAGGCAGCAGCCCCAGCGGGCAATAGCGCACCAGCTTCGGGTGGTCAGGCCTCCATTCGGGTGGATCTCGACCGGATCGACAAATTGATCAATGTGGTCGGCGAATTGGTAATTCAACAAGCCATGCTGGCCCAAAGTGTGGCCGAATGCGGCATCGCGGCCTCTTCGACCGTCAAAGTCGGCCTTGAAGATCTTGAGCAATTATCGCGTGAAATCCAAGACAGCGTGATGGCCATTCGCGCCCAACCGGTGAAGTCCGTGTTTCAACGCATGCCGCGTCTGGTTCGCGAAGTGGCGGATATGACAGGCAAACATGTTCGCCTCGTCACAGAAGGCGAAGCGACGGAAGTCGACAAGACGGTGGTAGATCGCTTGGCCGAGCCGATCACCCATATGATCCGCAATGCGATCGATCACGGCCTTGAAGATGTCGAAGGTCGCGAAGCTGCAGGGAAGCCCAAAGAGGGGATCATCAGGCTGGCAGCGCTGCATCGCTCTGGCCGGATCGTCATTGAAGTTAGCGACGATGGCCGCGGCATCAACCGCGAACGGGTACGCAAGATTGCTGTTGATCGCGGTCTGATCGCGGCAGATGCCAATCTGAGCAATGAAGAAACCGACAATCTGATCTTCTTGCCGGGCTTTTCCACGGCAGACACTGTCTCCGATATTTCCGGCCGCGGCGTCGGGATGGATGTGGTCCGCCGGTCGATCCAACAATTGGGCGGCCGCATTTCAATCGCCTCCACGCCGGGTAAAGGCTCTGTCTTCACCATGAGCCTGCCGCTAACTTTGGCAGTGCTGGACGGCATGGTCGTGCGCGCAGGCGGGCAGACACTTTTGTCGCCTTTGTCCTCCATCATTGAGAGTTTCACGCCAAAAGAAGGCGACCTGCACCGGATTGGCGCACGCGATTGGGTTATCCGTTTCCGCGATCGTTTCTTGCCTTTGATCGATACTGGTCGAGTCTTGGGCTTCTCCAAGCCAGATGCGCCAGAGATCACTGGCCGCGATGGTATCGCAATCGTGGTTGAGAACGAAGGCGGCTCGCAAGTCGCCCTCTGGGTTGATGACATTCAAGGCCAGCGTCAAGTCGTGATCAAAAGCCTTGAGACCAATTACCGAAAAGTCGACGGCATCTCGGCTGCGACCATCCTAGGCGACGGACGGGTCGCCCTCATTCTCGATATTGACGCGCTGGTGGTTCTTGGCCGCCAACAAGCCAACCAATCTGAATTCAAGATCGCGAGTTAATGACATGTACGACCCCCTCAACACCCCTGAAGATGCGCAGCAAGAATTGATGGCCTTCATGGCAGGCGGCCAAGAATTCTGTGTGGACATTATGGCCATCCGCGAAATTCGCG
>NKIK01000043.1 GCA_002256115.1 Burkholderiales bacterium PBB3 | reverse complement strand
CGGGCGACCAGTTCGATCTGGCGCGTGGCCCAAGGGTCGCGGAGGGGAACCGCACTGAGTTCGCCCGTGCTGTGCATCAGAGTGAAGGCGCGAAGCGGCATCACACCGATGCCCAGGCCGTTGTGGATCATGCGGCCCATGGCGTCCAGCCCGGTCACCTGGATGCGCAAGCGGATGCTTTGCCCCAGCGCGGCAGCGGCCTGGCGCATGGCCCCATAGATGGAGCTATTGGAGTGCAGGCCGACATGGTCAAATGCCAGCGTGTCTTCAAAGGCCACGGTGCCTTGGTTAGCCAGTACATGGCTCGCAGGTACGACGAGGACCAGTTGGTCTTGTCGGTAGGACAGGGTCTGCAATTCGCCTGCGCCATCGGCCGTGTTGCAGACACCGAGGTCGGCCGCGCCTTCTTGCACGGCGCCTATCACTTCACTACTCAGATGTTCTTCCAGGTCAATCTTGATGCCTTGGTGCGCGCGGGTGAAGGCGCCCAGGTCTTCGGGCAAAAACTGCACCGTGGCCGAAATGCTGGCGTGCACGCGCACCTGGCCGCGCACGCCGTCGGCGTATTCGCTCAGTTCGGACTGCATGCGCTCCAGGCTGAAGAGCACGCTGCGGGCATGGTGCAACAGGTTTTGCCCGGCGGGAGAGAGGTGCACCCCACGCGAATGCCGATGCAGCAGAGCTGTGCCCAGCGTGGTTTCCAGGTCGCTGAGGCGCTTGCTCAGAGCGGAGGGCGCAATGAATTCTCGTTGGGCCGCCTTGCCAATGCTGCCCAGTTCGCAGACAGCCACAAACAGCTGAAGCGAGGTCAGATCCAGGCGGCGGGCGAGGCTAGGGGCAGGAGCTTGCATGGGTAGTTCCATCGTATTTGGCGATGGCAATACTATTGTCTCACTTGATTTAACGAATGGTCATCGCATTATGCGATGTATGACATCGATACGACTGATGGCTGAATCTGCTATAAAAAATGGAGCTGCTCCCGCACTATCCACGGCCTGGAAGGCGTATTTGGCACAAAAAAACCCCGCTACCTGGGTTTGGAAGCGGGGTTAGTGTCTTTTGCAGCCGCCTGGCTGCAGGCGATCAACGTTGGCTGATAGGCTGTACGTCGCGGCGCTCGGAACCGGTGAACAACTGGCGTGGGCGGCCAATCTTGTACTCGGGGTCCCCGATCATTTCGTTCAACTGGGCAATCCAGCCGACGGTGCGGGCCAACGCGAAAATGGCAGTGAACAGCGGCACCGGGATGCCGATGGCGCGCTGCACGATGCCGGAGTAGAAGTCGACGTTCGGGTAGAGCTTGCGCTGGACAAAGTAGTCATCTTCCAGAGCAATCTTTTCCAGCGCCATGGCCAGCTTGAACAGGGGATCGTTTTCCAGGCCCAGGGCACCCAGCACCTCTTTGCAAGTCTCTTGCATCAGCTTGGCGCGGGGGTCGTAGTTTTTGTAAACGCGGTGACCAAAGCCCATCAGCTTGACGCCGGAGTTCTTGTCTTTCACCTGGTTCATAAATTCGCCAACCTTGGAAATGCCACCCATCCGCTGGATGTCTTCCAGCATGTTCAGGCAAGCCTCGTTGGCACCGCCGTGCGCAGGGCCCCACAGGCAAGCCACGCCAGCAGCAATGGCCGCAAATGGGTTGGTGCCCGAGCTGCCGCACAGGCGCACCGTAGAGGTAGAAGCGTTTTGTTCGTGGTCCGCGTGCAGCGTGAAGATGCGGTCCATCGCACGTTCAATGACGGGGTTGACGACGTAGGGTTCGCACGGTGTGGCGAACATCATGTGCAGGAAGTTGCCGGCGTAGCTCAACTCGTTCTTGGGGTACATGTAGGGCTGGCCGACGGTGTACTTGTAAGCCATGGCCACCAGCGTTGGCATCTTGGCAATCAGGCGAATTGCGGAAATGTCGCGATGCTCTGGGTTGGTGATGTCGGTGCTGTCATGGTAGAAGGCCGACAGAGCGCCCACTAAGCCGGTCATGATGGCCATGGGGTGCGCATCACGGCGGAAACCGCGCAGAAAGAACTGCATCTGCTCGTTAACCATGGTGTGCTGGGTCACGCGGTGGGTGAACTCAGTCTTGCCAGCTGCGTTGGGCAGGTTGCCGTACAGCAGCAGGTGGCAGGTTTCCATGAAATCGCAATTGGTGGCCAATTGTTCAATGGGGTAACCGCGGTAGAGCAGTTCGCCCTTGTCACCATCGATATAGGTAATAGCCGACTGGCAAGATGCCGTGGACAAGAAGCCTGGGTCGTAGGTGAACATGCCCGTTTGCGCATACAGCTTGCGAATGTCCACGACATCCGGGCCGACATTGCCGTGGTACACGGGCAAATCGACGCTAGGGCTGCCGTTACTGAACGACAGGGTGGCTTTGTTGTCAGCTAGTTTCATCTTTCGCCTTTCAGAGGGGTTCTCTCAACATACTCAAAACTTCTTGCACATCGTCCCGGTCCAAATGGGGCTCCACTTGGGCCAGTGTCTTGCGGGCCAACTGCACGTCCAGCAGATCGTTGTCGCTCAAGGACATGAGCTCACCGAGCGCGTCACCTTGCTTGGCAGTCAGCGTGGCACTAAAGCGCTGGAAGAAGCGCTCAATGAACAAATCGTTCTCCAGCAGGCCGCGGCGGCAACGCCACTGCAGCTTGCTCAAAGCCCGTTCGTCAATCAGTGCTTCTGTCACGTGCAAACTACCTTCAGACGGTCCGCAGGACCATCATTTCTTTGATTTTGCCAATCGCCTTGGTCGGGTTCAGTCCTTTAGGACACACATCAACGCAGTTCATGATGGTGTGGCAGCGGAACAGGCGGTAAGGGTCTTCCAGGTTGTCCAGGCGCTCACCGGTGGCCTGGTCGCGGCTGTCTGCAATGAAGCGGTAGGCTTGCAGCAAACCGGCAGGACCCACGAACTTGTCGGGGTTCCACCAGAAGCTGGGGCAGGAGGTGGAGCAGCTCGCGCACAAGATGCATTCGTACAGGCCGTTGAGCTCTTCGCGCTCTTCGGGGGACTGCAGACGCTCTTTTTCAGGCGGTACAGTGTCGTTGATCAGGTAAGGCTTGACCGAGTTGTACTGCTTGAAAAAGTCAGTCATATCGACGATCAGATCGCGGACGACGGGCAGGCCGGGCAGGGGCTTCAACACGATCTTGCCGGGCAGTGTCAGCATGTTGGTCAGGCAGGCCAAGCCGTTCTTGCCGTTGATGTTCATGGCATCCGAACCACACACGCCTTCGCGGCAGGAGCGGCGGAAAGAGATCGTGGGGTCCACAGCCTTGAGCTTCATCAGGGCATCCAGCAGCATGCGTTCGTGGCCATCGAGTTCCACCTCGATGTCTTGCATATAGGGCTTGGCGTCCTTGTCCGGGTCGTAGCGGTAGATGGAGAAAGTGCGTTTGGTCATATCAATATCTCTCAGAATGTCCGGACTTTGAGTGGCACAGAGTCAACCGTCAAAGGCTTCATCTGCACGGGCTTGTAGGAGAGGCGGTTGCCTTCGCTGTACCACAGCGTGTGCTTGTGCCATTCCTTGTCGTTGCGGCCATTGGGGTGCTCAGCCGAGTCCGCGTAGTCGTCCACCGTGTGGGCGCCACGGCTTTCGTGGCGGGCTGCGGCGGACACGATGGTGGCCTGGGCGGCTTCGATCAGGTTTTCGACTTCCAGCGCTTCGATGCGTGCAGTGTTGAACACCTTGGACTTGTCTTTCAGGTTGATCGCGTTAACACGGTCACGCAGAGCTGCGATTTTGGTCACGCCTTCGTCCATGCTCTTTTGCGTGCGGAACACACCTGCGTGCTGTTGCATGGAGGCGCGCATGTCGTTGGCCACGTCCTGAGCGTATTCGCCGCTAGTGGCGTTGTCCAGGCGCGAAACACGGGCCAGGGTGCGGTCTGCTGCATCCTTGGGCAAGTCTTTGTGGGCCTTGCTGGTCTTGATGTAGTTGACGATGTGGTTGCCGGCCGCGCGGCCAAACACCAGCAAGTCCAGCAGCGAGTTGGTGCCCAGGCGGTTGGCACCGTGCACCGACACACAGGAGCATTCGCCCACGGCGTACAAGCCGTTGACGACCTGGTTGTGTACGTCACCGTTTTGTACGACCACCTGGCCGTTCACGTTGGTGGGGATGCCACCCATTTGGTAATGGATGGTGGGCACCACGGGAATGGGTTCCTTGGTGATATCCACGTTGGCGAAATTCACACCAATTTCGTACACCGAAGGCAGGCGCTTGTGGATGGTGTCGGCACCCAGGTGGTCCAGCTTCAGCAGCACGTAGTCCTTGTTCGGGCCACAGCCGCGGCCTTCCTTGATTTCTTGATCCATCGATCGGGACACGAAGTCGCGCGGAGCCAAGTCTTTCAGCGTGGGCGCATAGCGCTCCATGAAGCGCTCACCATTGCTGTTCAGCAAAATGGCGCCTTCGCCACGGCAACCTTCGGTCAGCAGCACGCCGGCACCGGCCACGCCGGTAGGGTGAAACTGCCAGAACTCCATGTCTTCCAGCGGAATGCCGGCACGTGCCGCCATGCCCAGGCCGTCACCGGTGTTGATGAAGGCGTTGGTGGAGGCGGCAAAAATGCGGCCCGCACCGCCGGTGGCCAGCAGTGTGGTCTTGGCTTCCAGGATGTGGATGTCGCCGGTTTCCATTTCCAGCGCGGTCACGCCGACCACATCGCCTTCGGCGTCACGGATCAGATCGAGCGCCATCCACTCCACGAAGAAGCTGGTTTTGGCTGCCACGTTTTGCTGGTACAAGGTGTGCAACATGGCGTGGCCGGTACGGTCCGCCGCAGCGCAGGCGCGTTCCACGGCTTTTTCGCCGTAGTTGGCGGTGTGGCCGCCAAACGGGCGCTGGTAAATCGTGCCATCGGGGTTGCGGTCAAACGGCATGCCCATGTGTTCCAGGTCGTAGACGACCTTGGGCGCTTCGCGGCACATGAACTCGATGGCGTCCTGATCTCCCAGCCAGTCGGAACCCTTGACAGTGTCATAGAAGTGGTAGTGCCAGTTGTCGTCGTTCATGTTGCCCAAGCTTGCACCGATGCCGCCTTGGGCTGCCACGGTGTGCGAACGGGTAGGAAATACTTTGGAGAGGACGGCGACGTTCAGACCGGCGCGGGCCAGTTGGAGGGACGCGCGCATGCCAGAGCCACCGGCGCCGACGATGACAACGTCAAATTTTCTTATGGTAACGGAGTAAGACATGAATATTGCCTGTTATGAAGCTGGGATCAAAGACGCCACAAAACCTGAATGGCCCAACCGGCGCAACCAACGAGCCAGACAATGGAAAACACCTGCAAGGACAGGCGCAGGGACACGGATTTGATGTAGTCCATCCAGATGTCACGGATGCCAACCCACGCGTGGTAGAGCAGGGCGATGATGACGGTGAAAGTAATGGCCTTCATCCACTGTGCTGAAAAAATGCTGGCCCAGAGTTCATAACCCAGAGGACGTTTTGTGATCAGCACTTGTGCCAACAAGAGCACGGTAAAAAGCGCCATCAACACTGCGGTAATGCGTTGTGCGAGCCAGTCGCGCAAGCCATAGTGCGCGCCGACTACGACGCGTTTGGATCCATAGTTCACTGCCATTGCTAGTTTTCCTTGTAGTGGACAGCCAAGTCGCTCTTTGCGCCTGCCATCGAGTTGTTTTAGTGGGCTTAGTAGAGACCAAACAGCTTGGCGCCTAAAACAAGCGTCAGCGCAATGCTCAGCACCAAGGTGGTGATGGCGGAGCTTTTGCCAAACTCTTTGCTCACTGCGTGGTTGATGTCCATCCACAAATGGCGAACACCGGCAATGAAGTGGTGCAAGTAGGCCCAGATCAAAGCCAAAGCTACTAGTTTCATAAACCAGCCTGGCACAAAACCAAGGCCCACAGTAAACGCGGCTGCGAACCTGGCGAAGGAAATTTCAGAGGAGACCGAAGTGTCAAACATCCAAATGATGAAAGGCATCAAGATGAACATGAGCGCGCCGCTGATACGGTGCAGGATGGAAACCCAGCCCGCAGCGGGCAAACGGTAGGTGGGGAGGTCACTCAGCGCGTTAATGTTGCGAAATTCGGGCCGCTTTGCACGGCCCCCAGAAATAAGCTCAGTCATGGATTTACTTTCGTTTCAGTAACCGGATTGTAATTATCGATGCACTTTGACCCGCGAGATTACAGCGCGAGAGGCTGACATAGCACTTGCAAGGGTTTTTATATCAATTTAGCGCATTGCGATAGTAGTGTGTGTCGGTCAAGTACAGACCGCGGCGCATCTCCATCGGCACATCGTTGTAGGTGTAGGCGATGCGCTCAACGCTGAGCAATGGTGTGTTGGGCTTGACTTGGAGCAGTTCGCACTGCTCGGCGTCGGGCAAGACGGCGCGTATTTTTTCTTCCGCGCGCGCCATGTGTACGCCAAATTCGGTTTCGAAGAGCGCATACATGGGGCCGCCGTAGGCCGCCAAGCGCTCTGCGGTCAGCCCTTTGAAAGGCGTTCCGGGCAGCCACAGGTCTTCCAGAATGGTGGGTGTGCCAGCAAACAGCAAGATGCGGCGTACTTGCAGTACGGGGTCACCCGCGCGCATGGACAGGGCGCGCGCCACATCGGCCGTTGCGCGAATGCGCTTGCAGTCAACAATACGACGTTGCGCCGGCCCTTCGCTTTTGGGATCGCCATTGTCAGGCAGCAGCTTGAGGAAGCGGTACTGGACGGTGCGTTCGGCGTGGGTTGCCACGAAAGTACCCTTGCCTTGGCGGCGGACCAGTAAATTCTCTGCGGCCAACTCATCCACCGCTTTGCGCACCGTGCCCTGGCTGACTTTGTAGCGCGCGGCCAGCACGTTTTCACTGGGAATGGCGGCACTGGGCTTCCACTCGCCCGACTGCAGGCTTTGCAGAATCAACGCTTTGATCTGCTGGTAAAGCGGGCTAAAAGCCGGCGTGGCTGCCATAGGCGACGGGCCCTCGCCATCCGATGCGGCGGGCGTAGCACTTTCGTGGGAGGCCAAGGGAGTGGTGTTCATGAAAATGGGCCGTTTATGTCAGTCCCAAGTCAGGTAGGGAATTGGTCTTAATCATATCTTATATAAGACATAAGACAAGTTGACCCTGCATGGATTTCAGGAGTAAACTCTCCGGCATTCTGCAGGGCTCAACCGTTTTGCTTGGGCCTCTGGACAGTACTGTTTCTACAACACTTCCTGGAGTTTTCACCATGAGCAAAAAGCCCGTTCGCATTGCCGTCACTGGCGCAGCTGGACAAATCGGATACGCCATTCTGTTTCGTATCGCCTCTGGCGAAATGTTGGGCAAAGACCAGCCCGTGGTTCTGAGTTTGCTGGAAGTGCCGGTTGAAAAAGCCCAGCAAGCCCTGCAAGGCGTGATGATGGAGCTGCAAGATTGCGCATTCCCGCTGTTGGTGGGTATGGAAGCCCACAGCGATCCTATGACTGCATTCAAAGATGTGGACTACGCGCTCTTGATCGGCTCGCGTCCGCGCGGCCCCGGTATGGAGCGCGCCGAGCTGCTGGCCGTCAATGCTGAAATTTTCACAGCACAGGGCAAGGCTTTGAACGCTGTGGCCAGCCGCGATGTACGCGTGCTGGTGGTGGGCAACCCCGCCAATACCAATGCCTATATTGCCATGAAGAGCGCGCCTGATCTGCCACGCAAAAACTTCACCGCCATGCTGCGCCTGGACCACAACCGCGCCCTGAGCCAGATTGCCTCCAAAACCGGCAAGGCCGTCGCCGACATCGAAAAAATGGCCGTGTGGGGCAACCATTCGCCCACGATGTACGCTGACTACCGCTTTGCCACCGTCAACGGTGCAAGCGTCAAGGACATGATCAATGATCAGGAATGGAATGCCAACACGTTCTTGCCAACCGTCGGTAAGCGCGGTGCAGCCATCATTGCCGCACGCGGCGTGTCGTCCGCAGCTTCCGCTGCCAATGCTGCCATCGACCATATGCGCGATTGGGCGTTAGGCACCAACGGCAAGTGGGTCACCATGGGTATCCCGTCGGACGGCCAATACGGCATCCCCAAGGACACCATGTTCGGCTTTGCCGTGACCTGCGAAGGCGGTGAATACAAGGTCGTTGAAGGGCTGGATGTGGATGCGTTCTCCCAAGAGCGTATCAACGTCACGCTGAAAGAGCTGCAAGACGAGCAAACCGGCGTTGCCCACCTGCTGTAGTAAGCGAAAGTGACCGTGCGCAGCGCTGGGCCGCCCCAAGCAAACACAGCTCCTTTGGGGGGCAGCGCAGCACATGCAATGGCAAGCGTGGGGGCCCTACATCCACGTGAAGTCCTGTTGGGTGCGCAGGCTGGGCGGCACAGGCTGCCGGTCTGCGATCACTACAGCGGTGTGGAGGCTCGAATGGCCAAAAGCCTGCAAATGCAGGCTGAGTACACGCAGGAGTTTGGCTTGTGCGTCTTTGACGTCACACTGGACTGTGAAGATGGCGCGCCCACTGGGGGTGAGTTTGATCATGCCAATATGGTGGTAGCCCTTGCAAACAGTGCGGGAGCAGCTCCTGAATTGATAGCAAGTGGTTTGCGCCGTCGTATTGGCGTTCGCGTCCACGCTGTGGACCATGGCGCTTTTGAAAGCGATGTTGCAACCATTGTGGGCCAAGCTGGCGCTGCTTTGAGCTATGTGATGGTCCCGAAGGTTGAGTCCTTAGATGACGTGAAGCGGGCCGTTGCGGCTATTGATGCCGCGCGGCCAACGCGGGTGACGCCTCTACCACTGCATGTGCTGATTGAAAGTCCCATGGCTGTCAGCCAAGCGTTTGCCATCGCATCGCATCTCAGGGTGGAGTCCCTTAGTTTTGGTTTGATGGATTTTGTGTCTTCGCATGGCGGCGCGATTCCTGCTGCGGCCATGGGTGTCAATGCTGCACCTGCGGGCGACAACCTGGATCAGTTTCACCACCCCTTGGTGCTTAGGGCCAAGACGGAAGTGGCCAGTGCGTGCCACGCACATGGCAAAGTGCCATCGCATTGTGTGGTGACTGAAATTCATGACGCTGGGGTGTTGGAGTCTTCCGCCCGCAGGGCTGCAGACGCCTTGGGCTACACCCGGATGTGGAGCATTCACCCCTCCCAGATTCGGCCCATTTTGCGTGCCTTTGCGCCCAGGGCGGATGAGGTGGATTTGGCCGCCGATGTGATTGCGGCGGCACAAGCCCAACAATGGGCACCGATTGCTTTGTCTGGCCGGCTTCACGACCGCGCTAGTTACCGTTATTTTTGGCAAGTTTTGGAGCGCGCTCACCAGACCGGTGCTCCCATGCCGAAGGCGGCTCAGGGCTATTTCAGCCCAACGCCCCTTGATAGAAAGCATTGAAATGTTGAAACTTGTTTGTATCGGTGTGCTGGCGCTTGCGAGCTTGACGGCCGCTGTGGCGGCCGTGCCAGAAGGTGCCAAGGCTGCTGCGCCTCCTGTGCGCAAGCCTGTCAAGAAAGTGCCCGCGAGCAAACCCGTGCCTCCGCCGCCACCGGCCCCCGCCGCGCTGCCCGAATTGTCCCCCGAGCTTTTGCTGGTGGCCGAAAAGGTAGTGCTGGGCACCGTGCCCTGTGAGCTGGGTGCCAAAGTAGTGGTTAAGCAAGACAGTAACGCAGGCCGCTTTGTGCTGGAGCTCGGACGCCAAACTTTCCGTATGGAGCCTACTCTGACTACAACCGGCGCTATTCGCCTGGAAGACCCCGCCACCGGAGTTGTTTGGCTGCAATTGGGCAACAAATCTATGTTGCTGAATCAGCGTCTGGGTAAACGCTTGGCAGACGCTTGTGTCAATCTGCACCAAGCGGCAATTGCCACAGCCTTGGAGCATTCCAAAGCGCCCGGTCTGTTGGATGATAAGACCCCCGAACCGCCACAGCCCGCCGCAAGTCGCTGAGCGGATGCCCCCCATTTTTTTCAAGAGGAGTTAAACCATGTTGCAAGCCTACCGAGACCATGTGGCCGAACGCGCCGCCTTAGGCATTCCCCCCCTCCCGTTGTCTGCCAAGCAGACCGGCGAATTGATTGAACTCCTGAAGTCTCCTCCCGCTGGTGAAGAGGCTACGCTCGTCGAACTGATCACCCACCGCGTGCCCGCAGGTGTGGACGATGCGGCCAAGGTCAAGGCCAGCTACCTGGCCGCTGTGGCCCATGGGTCCGAGAAGTGCGATCTGATCAGCCGCGCCAAAGCGACTGAATTGCTGAGCACTATGCTGGGTGGCTACAACATCAGCCCGCTGGTGGATTTGCTGGACGATCCGGATATCGGCGGTGTTGCAGCTGATGGTCTGAAGAAGACCTTGCTGATGTTTGACCAGTTTCATGACGTCGCTGAAAAAGCCAAAGCCGACAACCCCAATGCCAAAGCTGTGCTGAAGAGCTGGGCTGAAGCGGAATGGTTCACCAGCCGTCCCGAAGTGCCACAAAGCATCACCGTCAGCATCTTTAAAGTCGCTGGTGAAATCAACACTGATGACCTGAGCCCCGCGCCTGATGCCTGGAGCCGCCCCGACATCCCGCTGCACGCGCTGGCCATGCACAAAAACGCCCGCCCTGGCATCACGCCCGAGGAAGACGGCAAACGTGGCCCGGTCAAGTTCATTGAAGACCTGCGCGCCAAGGGCAACTTGGTGGCCTATGTGGGCGATGTGGTCGGTACCGGCTCCAGCCGCAAATCGGCGACCAACTCCGTGCTGTGGTTCACCGGCCAGGACATTCCCTTTGTGCCTAACAAACGCTTTGGTGGCGTCTGTCTGGGTGCCAAGATTGCGCCGATTTTCTACAACACCATGGAAGATTCCGGCGCACTGCCGATTGAGCTGGATGTGAGCCAGATGAACATGGGCGACGTGGTCGAGCTGCGTCCCTATGACGGCGAAGCACTGAAGGACGGCAAGGTGATTGCCAAGTTCAAGGTCAAGAGCGATGTGCTGTTTGACGAAGTGCGCGCTGGTGGCCGTATTCCGCTGATCATTGGCCGTGGCCTGACTGCCAAGGCGCGCGAACTGCTGGGCCTGCCCCTGAGCACGCTGTTCCGTTTGCCGCAAAACCCGGCAGCTACCGGTAAAGGCTTTACGCTGGCGCAAAAGATGGTCGGCCGTGCCTGCGGTTTGCCAGAAGGCCAAGGCGTTTTGCCCGGTGCCTACTGCGAACCCCGCATGACATCCGTTGGTAGCCAGGACACCACCGGCCCCATGACCCGCGACGAGCTGAAAGACCTGGCCTGCCTGGGCTTCAGCGCCGACCTAGTCATGCAATCCTTCTGCCACACGGCGGCTTACCCCAAGCCCGTGGATGTGAAGATGCACCACGAACTGCCCGACTTCATCAGCACCCGCGGCGGCGTGCCGTTGCGCCCCGGTGACGGCATCATCCACAGCTGGTTGAACCGCATGCTGCTGCCCGACACCGTCGGCACCGGCGGCGACAGCCACACGCGTTTCCCCATTGGCATCAGCTTCCCCGCAGGCTCCGGCCTAGTGGCGTTTGGTGCCGCCACCGGCGTGATGCCGCTGGACATGCCTGAGTCCGTGCTGGTGCGTTTCAAGGGCAGCATGCAGCCCGGCGTCACGCTGCGCGATCTGGTCAACGCTATTCCGCTGTACGCCATCAAGGCCGGTCTGCTGACCGTGGCCAAGCAAGGCAAAAAGAACATCTTCTCGGGTCGCATTCTGGAAATCGAAGGTCTGCCAGATCTGAAGGTGGAGCAGGCGTTTGAGCTGAGCGATGCGTCCGCCGAGCGCAGCGCGGGTGGCTGCACGGTGCACCTGAATAAAGAGCCGATCATCGAGTACATCAACAGCAACATCACCATGCTCAAGTGGATGATTGCGTCGGGCTACTCGGATGTGCGCACCATCAAGCGCCGCATTGCCGCCATGGAAGCGTGGCTGGCGAATCCGCAATTATTGAAGGCGGATGCAGATGCTGAATATGCCGCTGTCATTGAGATCGATTTGGCCGATATCCATGAGCCTATCTTGGCTTGCCCGAATGATCCGGACGATGTGAAGACCCTGAGCGACGTCGCCGGTGCCAAGATCGACGAAGTGTTCATCGGCTCCTGCATGACCAATATCGGCCACTTCCGTGCGGCTTCCAAACTCTTGGAAAATAAGCGCGACATTCCGGTCAAACTGTGGGTTGCCCCGCCAACCAAGATGGACGCCAAGCAACTGAGCGACGAAGGTCACTACGGCGTGTTGGGTAGTGCCGGTGCGCGCATGGAAATGCCGGGCTGCAGCTTGTGCATGGGCAATCAGGCGCAAGTGAAAGAGGGCGCGACCGTGTTTTCCACCTCCACCCGTAACTTCCCCAACCGCTTGGGCAAGAACAGCAATGTGTACTTAGGCTCCGCCGAGCTTGCCGCCATCTGTTCCAAGCTGGGTCGCATCCCCACTAAGGAAGAGTACCTGGCTGATATGGGCGTGCTGACTGCTGCCAGCGACAAGGTCTACCAGTACCTGAACTTTGACAAGATCGACGAATACACCGATTCGGCGGCCACCGTGCAGGATGGCGCTGTGGCCTGAATCCCAGGTTAACAAGCATTCCAAAAGCCCTCTGGCTCGCACCGGAGGGCTTTTTTTTTGACCCATGGGGTTGGGCCCTAGCGGTATCTACCAGCCCGGCGGTTAAACTTTCCCCTGTCAAAAATGGGTCATCTGGTTGACACATAACGAGATTAGGAGAACGCGATGTTGTTTGGGAAGTTGTTGCCTCGTGAAGGCAATTTTTTTGAAATGTTCAATCAACACGCCGACCGCATCGTTGAAGCGGCGCATGCATTCTCCCGTTTGGTGGCCAACTACAACGACCTGGACTTGCGTGCCAAGTACAACCAGGAAGTGGATGATGCCGAGCGCGCTGCTGACCGCGTCACGCACGAGTGCAACAAGGCCATTCATGTCACTTTCATCACCCCGATTGACCGCGAACAAATTCATGCGCTGATCAACACCATGGATGACGTGGCTGACCTGATCCAGGATTCGGCCGAAACCATGGCCTTGTACGACGTTCGGCACATGACCGAAGAAATCGTTCGTTTGACTGATTTGAGCGTGAAGTGTTGCGAGCGTTTGCGTGATGCAGTGAAGCTGCTGGGCAATATTGCGGACCCAAATACCGCGGAGGCGGCCCTCAAAACTTGCGAAGAAATCGACAAGCTGGAGTCGGACGCCGACCGCGTGATGCGTACCGCCATGAGTAAGCTGTTTCGGGAAGAGCCGGATGTACGCGAAGTCATCAAGCTGAAAGCCATTTACGAGCTGTTGGAAACCATCACCGATAAGTGCGAGGACGTTGCGAATGTGATCGAGGGAATCATCCTCGAGAACTCCTGATCTGCGCTGAGCGAACGACTATGGAAAATGTTCAGACAGCCCTCTGGGTGGTGATGTTGCTGGTGGTGCTGGCATTGGGGTTCGACTTCATGAACGGGTTTCATGATGCTGCGAACTCGATTGCGACTGTGGTGTCCACGGGTGTTCTTAAACCCGGGCAGGCCATTTTGTTCGCGGCCTTTTTTAACTTTGTGGCCATTTTTGTTTTTCACCTGAGCGTGGCAGCTACCGTAGGCAAGGGCATTGTTCAGCCCGGCATTGTGGATACGCATGTGGTGTTTGGCGCGCTAGTAGGTGCCATTACCTGGAACATCATTACTTGGTACTACGGCATTCCTAGCAGCTCATCGCACGCGCTGATCGGGGGCATTGTGGGCGCTGTCATTGTCAAAGCGGGCGCGGGTGCCTTGATTTCTGCGGGGATTCTGAAGACCGTGGCCTTTATCTTCGTGTCGCCCGTGTTGGGATTTACGCTGGGGTCTTTGATGATGGTGATCGTGGCGTGGGTGTTCCGGCGCACGCGCCCTTCGCGGATCGATAAGTGGTTTCGTCGTTTGCAACTGATTTCCGCAGGAGCCTACAGCCTCGGGCATGGCGGTAACGATGCGCAGAAGACCATTGGCATTATTTGGATGATGCTGATTTCTACCGGCTATGTCGCTGCCAGCGATACTGCGCCCCCAACGTGGACCATCGTGGCGTGCTACGCCGCCATTGGCTTGGGCACGATGTTCGGCGGCTGGCGCATTGTGAAAACCATGGGGCAAAAAATCACCAAACTCAAGCCTGTGGGGGGGTTTTGTGCTGAAACCGGCGGTGCCATGACCTTGTTTTTAGCCACGGCCTTGGGTGTGCCGGTCTCGACAACCCACACCATAACGGGTGCGATTGTTGGTGTCGGCTCAACCCAGCGCGCTAGTGCAGTGCGTTGGGGAGTTGCTGGCAATATTGTTTGGGCGTGGATATTGACCATCCCTGCCAGCGCCTTCGTGGCGGCGCTTGCTTACTGGATCAGTCTGCAGCTTTTTTGACCGTCGAGGTTGCGGATTTGGTGGCCTCCACTTCGTATTCAAAGTAGCGCTGAAAGCTGAATGCCAGGCTGGCCATCAACACGGTGGTTCCTAAAAACAAGGCCACCGCCAGGCCCACGACTGTCAACTTTCCGGTTTCCCCTTGCGATGCTTCGGAGGGGGCCGAGGGGTTGAATCGGGCGTTCCAGGATTCGGTACTCATCAGGCCGTACACGATGGCATTCAACGCACAGCCAGCCATGGTGAACCCCAGCAAGGGTATTAACAGCCAGCTCATTTGGTCGTCTACCCCCAAGCCGCGGGCTCGGTACACGCCGTAAAGTCCGATCAAAGTGGCTGCAGTCAGTACGCCTGAAAGCGCGTCGTAGCGTCCGCGCAAGTAAACCCGGTGCAGACCCAGCGGACCACCCACCAAGGTGAGCCACAGGGCGATAGTTTTGCTCTTCATGGAGCGGTGTCTGCCGGAGTGGTGCTTGCGCCCAGACCAATAGAACGTTCCATCAGTACCACGTCTAGCCAACGCTCAAACTTCCAGCCACAGGCTGAGAGCACGCCGACATGCGTAAATCCGCATACTTGGTGCACGCCAATAGAACCCTGGTTCGCCGAATCGCCAATCACGGCAATCAGTTTGCGCACACCTGCGCGCTCGGCTTGCGCCATCAATTCGGTCAGCAGCAATTTGCCCAGACCACGCCCGGTGGCCTCGGGCGCGAGGTAAATAGAATCTTCCGCCGAAAAGCGATAGGCTGGCCGCGGTTTGAACCAGTTGCAATACGCAAACCCGATCACCCTGGAATTCTCTTCCAGGACCAGGTAGGGCAGATTTTTGGAGAGCACGTCTTGGCGGCGGTTCACCATGTCCCCAGGGGTGGGCGGCGTTATCTCGAAAGTGCCGGTGCCGTGCAGCACATGGTGTTGGTAAATAGCGGTAGTGGCAGCGACATCTGCGTCGGTGCTGGGGCGAATTTTGATCATGGTTGAGGATAACGTTATAATCGAGGGCTATTCAGAGTGCCGCTGGCCGGGTGGTCAGTTGCGTGTCTCAAACTTTGAATCGAACTTTGAATGTATAGGCTGGAAGTCATTTCAGTCGCCCAAAGGATAAATCATGGTCGTCATTCGACTCGCTCGTGGTGGTGCTAAGGCCCGCCCGTTTTTCAATATCGTTGTGGCTGACAAGCGCACACGCCGCGATGGTCGCTTCATTGAGCGCATTGGTTTTTACAACCCAATTGCAACCGCCAATGAAGAGAGCATCCGTATCGCCCAAGACCGTTTGACCTACTGGAAGGGCGTTGGCGCACAAGCTTCTCCTACGGTTGAGCGCCTGATCAACCAAGCTGCCAAAAAAGCAGCCTAATTGAGGCTGGTGGCCTCACTGCCCCGTGCAGGGTAGGCCACCGAATCGCACTTCAAGCGCATGCTGACCGGACTCGAATCTGCTGAATTGCCAGCAGATGCCATCGAAGTTGGACGGATAGCGGACGCTTGGGGTGTCAAGGGCTGGTTCAAGGTCCTTGCCCATAGCGCCGATCCTGAGGCGCTTTTTTCGTCCAAACGCTGGTTCTTGCTGCCCACTGAGCGGGGCGCGCAGTCATTCGCTGGCACAGTGCGCATTTCCATCAAGGAATCCAAGCACCATTCGGACTCTGTGGTGGCGACTGCTTTGGGCATCGATGACCGCACCGCGGCCGAGGCCCTGAAAGGTTCGCGCATTTTCATTTCACGCTCCAGTTTTCCTTCGGTTGCCAAAGATGAGTACTACTGGGTCGATTTGATCGGTCTGGATGTCATCAACCGCGAAGGCGAGGCGCTGGGTGTGGTGAAAGAGTTACTGTCCACCGGGCCACAGACTGTTCTGGTCATGGAATACCAACTGGACGGAAAGACCGCTGAACGCATGATTCCCTTCGTATCAGTGTACGTCGACGAAGTGGATATCGAAGCTAAGCGCATCCTTGTGGACTGGCAGACCGACTACTGAGCGCCCGCTATGCGCTTTGACGTCGTCACGCTGTTCCCTGAGCTATTTGCTCCCTTTCTGACCGCGGGCATTGCCCGGCGTGCTTTTGAGTCGGGCCAACTCGACGTTCGATTTTCTAATCCCCGAGACCATGCAAGCGGCAACTACCGCCGCGTAGACGAGCGCCCTTTTGGTGGCGGGCCGGGGATGGTAATGATGGCCGAACCCTTGGCCGTCGCGCTGGAGCAAATTCGCGCCCAGCGCCAGGATAATGCACCCGTAGTGTTGTTTTCACCCATTGGTGCGCGCCTGGATCACACCGCCGTGCAGCGTTGGTCATCCAGCGAAGGGGCTGTTCTGCTCTGCGGCCGCTATGAAGGCTTGGACCAGCGGTTCATAGACACCCATGTGGACGAGCAGATCAGTTTGGGTGATTTTGTGCTCTCGGGTGGCGAAATTCCTGCTATTGCGCTGCTGGACGCGGTAGCTCGCTTGCAGCCCGGCGTACTGAGCGACCCGCAAAGCCACGAATTTGACAGTTTCAATGTGTCATTGGACGGCCTGCTGGACTGCCCACACTACACCCGACCCGAGGTATGGCGTGGTAGTTCTGTTCCCGATGTGCTCTTATCTGGCCACCACGTGAATATCGAACGCTGGCGGCGGGACCAGCGTCTGCAGATCACGGCCCAATACCGGCCCGACTTGATTGCCCAGGCTCGTGACCGGGGGCTGCTGAACGTGGCGGACGAGGCCCTATTGGCAAAACGCTGACTTCCCAGCTATAATGGAGGGCTAATCGATCCTCTGTACGGCATGACTCGCTCTTACTTAGAGCAGGTTTTGGGCTCCACTTCCGGAGCCAGCGCGTCCAAGATCACGAAGGAAATCATGAACCTGATCCAAACTCTTGAGCAAGAAGAAATTGCTCGCATCGGCAAAGTCATTCCTGAATTTGCACCTGGCGACACCGTCGTGGTCAGCGTTAATGTCGTTGAAGGTACC
Organism: Burkholderiales bacterium PBB3; assembly: GCA_002256115.1. Lineage (GTDB taxonomy): Bacteria > Pseudomonadota > Gammaproteobacteria > Burkholderiales > Burkholderiaceae_C > Allorhodoferax. The sequence continues at coordinate 14,131 of NKIK01000043.1, read as the reverse complement.
CGCAAGCGCGTACAGGCTTACGAAGGTGTGGTTATCGCTAAGCGTAACCGTGGCCTGAACAGTGGCTTTATCGTTCGCAAGATCTCCAGCGGCGAAGGCGTGGAGCGTACGTTCCAAACTTACAGCCCACTGATCGCTGGTATTGAAGTGAAGCGCCGCGGTGATGTCCGCCGCGCCAAGTTGTACTACCTGCGTGATCGCAGCGGCAAGTCGGCACGTATCAAAGAAAAATTGCCAGCCAAGAAGACTGCTGCTTAAATTTAGGCACCAGCGCTCGAACCAACCGCCCCTGCGTAAGCTTGTGGCGGTTTTTTCTTGGCCCGAATTTCCCTTTGCCACCGCATGACTAAGCTGCCTACTTTTGACCCCCGTACCGTGCCAGTCATCAAGACCGATGACCGGCTGCCCCTGGTCGCTGCAGAGCACTGGCAACCGACGGCCCTGCAGGCGCGGTTTGCCAGTGGGCCCCTATGGTCGCCTGAGTTTCGTGAGGAGCCCCAGTTCTCTACGCGCGAGCCCGTGCATGCTGCTGTGTTGGTGCCCCTGGTGCTGCGCGAGCAGACTACGGTGCTTTTGACCGAGCGCACCGCGCATTTGTCGTCGCACTCCGGGCAAATCGCCTTCCCGGGTGGCAAGGTGGACCCGGAGGACGCCGATGCCACCGCAGCCGCGCTGCGCGAAGCGCATGAGGAAATTGGCCTGGACGCGCCCTATGTGCAGGTGCTAGGCACCTTGCCCACTTACACCACGGGTAGCGCTTATATCGTCACCCCGGTGGTAGCCCTGGTGCATGCGGGTTTTACGCTGACGCCGAACCCCAATGAAGTGGCCGATGTGTTTGAAGTGCCGTTGGCATTTCTGATGAATCCCGCCAACCACCGCCGCCACCGCGTTGAATGGCAGGGCGCGCAGCGTGAGTGGCTTTCTATGCCCTATCCTGATCCACAAGGCGAGCGCTTTATCTGGGGAGCCACAGCGGGCATGCTGCGCAACCTGTACCGATTTCTTAGCGCGGCATAAGGCGATCAGAGGTGGCACAGCATGCAGGTAATTTTGACTCTGTGCATGGTCTTTAGCCTGTCCATGCTCGCTATGATTGCTGCATGAGTTTTGTTGCTATTCTTGTTGCGCTGCTTCTGGAGCAAGCCCGCCCACTGGCGCCGGGCAACCCAGTGCACGGCAATGTACGCCGCTGGGTGCGTTGGGTGATGCGTACGCTAGATGCCGGGCAGCGCCACCACGGCCAGCTCACGTGGTGGGTCGCGGTGGGCGTGCCAGCGGTGCTAGCAGTGGCCATCCACTGGGCGCTGGTTCTGACACTCGGCTGGGCGGCGGCCATCGTCTGGAACATTGCTATTTTGTATTCGACACTGGGCTTTCGCCAGTTCAGCCACCACTTCACCACCATCCGCGATGCTTTGCTGGCCGGCAACGAAGAAGCCGCACGCCAAGGCCTGGCCGAGTGGATGCGCATGGACTCCAGCGAGCTGCCACGCAGCGAGATCGTGCGCCACGTGATTGAGTATTCCGTGCAGTCTGCGCACCGCCATGTGTTTGGAGTGTTCGCCTGGTACTCACTCTTTGCCGCGTTGGGTTTCGGGCCAGCCGGGGCCGTGATTTATCGTGTCAGCGAATTGGTCTCCCGCGTGGTGAACCGACCCGCGCGGCCCACCAGCATTCCCATCAGCCCAGCATTCCAGCACCAGGGAACGCAGGCCTGGCACTGGATCGATTGGGTGCCAGCGCGCTTGACGGCGTTGAGCTTTGCTTTTGTGGGCAGCTTTGAGGAGGCGGTGGACAGCTGGCGCCAATACGCACAGCAGCATCCTGACGACAACGATGGCGTGCTGTTGGCAGCCACAGCCGGGGCTGTCAATGTGCAGTTGGGTCAGTCACCCACCGAGCAGGGCGGGCAAGTACCCCAGCCCATGCATTTGCGTGCCGTGGTGGGCCTGGTGTGGCGCACCGTGGTGATGTGGATGGTGTTCTTGGCCTTGCTGTCGCTGGCGCGATTGCTTGGGTAGCCTTTGCTGCAAGGTCTCAGTAGCGTTTTTGCGATAACTCCGCAAACAGATCGCTATAGATTTTGTAGCGTCTAGCCCTTATTCCACCTGGGCCAGCGGCCGATTCGACATTGGAAATGACACCGCAGCCGGGTTCGTGCAGGTGACTGCAGTTGTAGAACTTGCAGTCACCCGCGTGCGCCGCAATGTCGGGCATCAGTGATGCCAGGCGCATGGGTTCGATGTGGTGCAGACCAAACTCTTGAAAGCCCGGCGAATCAATGATGGCGGTGGTGCGTGCAGCATCGGCCCAGTACAGCGTGGTGCTGGTGGTCGTGTGCTTGCCAGAATTCAGTGCGGTCGAAATCGCGTTGGTCAGCACTTGGGCGTTAGGCACCATGCGGTTGATCAGCGTGCTTTTGCCAGAGCCCGAGGGGCCCAACACCAGCGTGGTTTTACCTTGCAGCAGTTCGTCCAGCGAATGCGCGGGCAAGCTAGCCGTCTCGGATTTAGGCTTCAGCGCCAGCGGCAGCAGGGTGTAGCCCATGTCGCTATAAGCACCCAGCCGATCCCAGGCCTGCGCGAACGGGGCTGTTAGATCGCTCTTATTCAGCGCAATCACAGGTTTGATGTTTTCGGCCTCCGCAGCAATCAGTGCGCGGGCGAGCTGGCTTTCAGAGTATTCCGGCTCCGCAGCAATCAAGATCAAAATTTGATCGAGGTTGGCCGCAAACGACTTGGTGCGGATCTCATCCTGCCTGTAAAACAGATTGCGCCGCGGCTGCACTTTCTCAATCGTGCCTTCGTCCTCAGACGGCAGCCACAGCACGCGGTCGCCCACGACGGTCTGGCTTTTCTTGCCGCGCGGGTGGCAGATCACGCGTTGGCCTTCGTCGGTCTCCACCCACACATGGCGGCCGTGGCCCGCAACTACCAGGCCGTTGTGAAGAATAGGTGCTGTGCTCAAACCTGTGCCTTGTGGTGCAAGCAAATGCTTACAGTTGGAAAACAAGTTGCTATAAAAAATATAGCTGCTCCCGCACGTTCTATCTGGGTTACAGACCAATTTGGCATAAAAAATCGCTTCATACTAGCCCACCACGGTGCTGTGCTGCATACGCCCCAAGCGCTCCAGCGCGGGGGGGTGCGAGTAATAAAACTGCACAAACACCGGGTCGGGCGTCAGCGTCGAGGCGTTGTCCTGGTAAAGCTTGAGCAGCGCGTTGCCCAGATCATTCTGGTTGGTTTGTGCCACTGCATAGGCATCCGCCTCAAACTCATGTTTGCGTGATATGCGCGCAAACACCGGTCCGGTGAAAGCGCCAAAGAACGGCAACACCACCATGAACAGCAGCAGCGCCAAGGCATCGTTGGGCCCCACGATATTGGGCGCAACGCCCAAGCCGGTATAGAACCAGGCTTGCGAGCTGAGGTAGCCCAGCAGCGCAAAACCCAGCAGGCTCAGCGCAAACATCGACACGATACGTTTGCTGATGTGGCGGTGCTTGAAATGCCCCAGCTCATGGGCCAATACGGCTTCCACTTCCGAGGGGCTGAGCTGGGAGAGCAGGGTGTCATAAAACACTACGCGTTTGGACGCACCCAGACCAGTGAAGTACGCATTCGCATGGGCGCTGCGGCGGCTGCCGTCCATCACAAAAAAGCCTTTGGACGTGAAACCACTGCGCTGCATCAGCGCGGCGGCGCGCTGGGCAATATCCGGGTTTTGCAGGGGCTCAAACTTGTTGAAGATAGGCGCAATCCAGGTGGGATAGATCAACAGCATCAACAGGTTAAATCCCATCCACACGCCCCAGGTCCAAAGCCACCACATCGGCCCGGTAGCGCCCATGACCCATATCACCAAGGCCATCAAGGGCACGCCAATAGCCATGCCCAGCAGGCTGGACTTCAGTGTGTCTTGCAGCCAGAGCTTGAACGTAGTTTTGTTGAAGCCAAAGCGCTGCTCGATACGAAAGGTTTGGTACAGCGTGAAGGGCAGGTCGATAACACCGTTGATCACGATGAAGGCCATGAGTAAGGTCACCTGCTGAACCAGGCCCGCGCCCAGCCAGTCCAGTAGGGCTTGGTTTAACCAATGCAAGCCGCCAAGCAGCGTCCAGGCCAGTGTAATGGCAGTGCCCCAGCTCAGCTCCAGCAGACCGAATCGGGTTTTGGTGATGGTGTAGTCTGCCGCCTTTTGGTGGGCCGCCAAGGTAATCTGGCTGGCAAACGCTGCGGGTACGGCATCGCGGTGGCGGGCCACATGGCGAATCTGGCGCGATGCCAGCCAGAATTTCAACAGGTGGCTGGCCAACAATGCGAAGGCAAAAATCAGCGTAGTGGCCAGCGAAGGCGTGAGTTCAAAGCTCGTAGGTGTCATGACGTACGAGTTTAGGCCATCGGCGACAATCTCCGCATGGCTGAATTGAACACCCCCACCGATGCAACCCAGGTTGCACCCGCATCCGCTAAGCTAGCTAAATCTGACAAAAACTTGGTCTGGCTGGACTGCGAAATGACCGGGCTAGAGCCCGAAGTTGATCGCATCATCGAGATCGCCGTCATCGTCACCGGCCCATTGCTGGAATGCCGCATTGAAGGCCCGGTATTTGCCATCCACCAGTCGGATGCGCTACTCAACGGCATGGACGCCTGGAACAAAGGCACACACGGTAAGAGCGGACTCATTGATCGCGTGAAAGCCTCCACCGTGACAGAAGAGGATGCGCAGGCGCAACTCATCGCTTTCCTGAGCCAATACGTGCCCGCCAATGGCTCACCCATGTGCGGCAATTCCATCGGGCAAGACCGCCGTTTCTTGGTGAAGTACATGCCAAAGCTCGAAGCCTATTTTCACTACCGCAATGTCGATGTCAGCACCCTCAAAGAACTCGCCAAGCGCTGGAAGCCCGAGGTGGCTGCCTCCTTTAAAAAGAAGCAGCGCCATACGGCCTTGGCCGATGTGCACGAGTCGATTGATGAGTTGGAACACTACCGCCAGCACTTATTAAAACTGGACTGAAAACTCCAAAGTCGACGGGTATTAGGTAGAAACCCGAATCTGTGCCATAATTCGAGGCTGCGCTACAAACTGTAGTGCACATTGCACATCTCCCTTCATTCATCGGGCTCGCCTCCTTAATAATTTAAGAGCGAAAAAGCCCCAAGCACTGAAAACCCCTTGGCGGGTCAGAGCAGGTTCCGTTTGATGGTTGATGTTTTTTAACCATTGACGGAGCAACCGCACAATCTGCGGTGCTCGCGTGTGAGAAAAAATATGACTGACACTTTTGAAGTGACAGGCGAATTTGCGCCTGCCGAAAACTTTTCCAATTCCTCCATCGAGACTTCGGGTCACCTGGAGTCCCCAGTTGTTGCCATGGAAGCTGCTGAAGTCGACGTGACCCTGGCGGTTGCAGAACCTGAAGCACCTAATGGCTTCGTCGAGTTGGGCCTGGCCCCTGAGCTGGTTCAAGCCTGTAAGGACCTGGGCTACACACAACCTACTGTTGTGCAAAGCAAAACCATTCCTTTGGCTATGGGCTCTGACACGTCCAAGGGTCAAGTTTCCAAATACATCGATCTGATGGTTTCCAGCCAGACCGGTAGCGGCAAGACCGCAGCTTTCTTGCTGCCTGTGTTGCACACCTTGTTGACCCAGATGGCCCAGGCAGAAGCCGACGAACGCGCTGAGTTTGATCGGTTGACTGCTGAAGCCCTGGAAAAAGGCGAGCCAGCTCCCAAGCGCGCCAAGCGCAAAGACCCCACCAACACCCGCAACTTCAAGGCTCCAACACCCGGCGCCCTGATCGTTTGCCCCACCCGCGAACTGGCCCAGCAAGTAGCACATGACGCTATTGACTTGGTGCAACATTGCCGCGGTCTGCGCGTGGCCAACATCGTCGGCGGTATGCCTTACCAGTTGCAAATTGCCAAGCTGCAAAATGCGAACTTGGTGGTGGCGACGCCTGGCCGTTTGTTGGATCTGCAACGCTCCATGCAAATCAAGCTGGACCAAGTTCAGTTTCTGGTAGTGGACGAAGCCGACCGCATGTTGGACCTGGGCTTCTCCGATGACCTGGCTGAAATCAACCAGCTGACCATTGGCCGCAAGCAAACCATGATGTTCAGCGCGACTTTTGCACCCCGCATTCAGCAGCTCGCTGCCCGCGTGATGCGCGAACCCCAGCGCGTGACCATCGACAACCCGCAAGAAAAACACGTCAACATCAAGCAAGTGCTGTTCTGGGCCGACAACGCCCAACACAAGCGCAAGCTGCTGGACCACTGGTTGCGCGACACGGGTATCAATCAGGCTATCGTGTTTGCCAGCACCCAAATTGAGTGCGATGGCTTGGCCAACGACCTGCAACAAGACGGCTTTGACGCTGTTGCGTTGCACGGTGCCCTGAGCCAGGGTCTGCGTAACCGCCGCCTGATGGCCCTGCGCCAAGGCCAGGTGCAAATCCTGGTGGCGACCGATGTGGCTGCCCGCGGTATCGACGTACCCACTATCACCCACGTGTTCAACTTCGGTTTGCCGATGAAGGCCGAAGACTACACCCACCGTATTGGCCGTACCGGGCGTGCGGGCCGCGATGGCTTGGCCATTACGTTTGCCGAAATGCGCGACCGTCGCAAGATTTTCGACATTGAAGCCTACACACGCCAGCCCATCAAAGCTGAAACGATTCCTGGCCTGGAGCCACAGCAACGTGCTCCTGAGTCACGCCCCAGTTTTGCGGGTCGTCCCAATCCAGGCGGCGGTTTCGGTGGCGAGCGCAAGTTCAACAACGGTCCCCGTGAAGGCGGCTTTGGTGGCAACCGCGGCAATGGCGGTGGTTTCGGTGGAAACGGTGGCGGCGGCTTCGGCGGACGCCCACCTGCCGGTGGCCCGCGTGATTTTGGCCATAGCGCACGTGACTTCAGCGGCGCAGCCAAAGAAGGTTTCAGCTATGAACGCAAGGGTGGTTTTAACGACCGCTTTGCTGGCGGACGTGGTGACGCTCCCGCGCCCCGTGGCGACTTCGCACCTCGCGGCGATGCACGCCCTCCGCGTGGCGACTTCGCACCCCGTGGGGATTTCGGTGCCCCTCGTGGCGACCGCGGTGACTTTGGTGCACCGCGCGGCGACTTTGCAGCCCGCAAGCCCGCTGGTTTTGCCAAGCCTGGCAACGGTGGCAAGGTTTTCGTGCCCCGCGACTCGGCACGCCGTCCTGCCAAGCCAGCACGTTAATACCTGATCATTGGGGCTTCGGCTCCAATAAAAAGAGCCCGCAGCTGCAAAGCTTGCGGGCTTTTTTTATGGGCGCATCACGCTCAAGTCATGCCATTGCGGCTGGCCAGCTCCACAAACAAGCCAGCATGGTCCAAATCTGCCAGGCCATGCTCCACGCCTTCGGCGTTGAGTTGCTCAAACAACCGGGTGATCGGTGCGTCAAAGCCGATCTCTTGGGCCGTGGACAAGGCATTGCGCAAATCCTTGAGCTGCACCGCCATGCGCGCGCGAGGCGCAAAGTCGCGCTCCACCATGCGCTGGCCGTGCACCTGCAGAATTCGGCTGTCCGCAAATCCGCCGGTAATTGCCTCTTTGACCTTGGCCATATCTGCACCGCCGCGCTCGCACAGCAGCAGGGCTTCGGCCACCGCGCCAATGGTGATACCCACAATCATCTGGTTAGCCAACTTGGCCAATTGCCCGGCTCCGGTGGGGCCGACATGCGTGGCACGGCCCAGATGCTGGAAGACGGGCAGGGCGCGCGCAAAGTCTGCAGCGTTGCCACCGGCCATGATCGCCAGCGTGCCTTGCTCCGCACCCACGGTGCCACCTGAGACTGGCGCATCCAGGTAGTTCACACCCAGCTCACTCAAGCGCGCTGCGTGGTCGCGCGCCTCTATCGGTTTGATCGACGACATATCGATGAACAAGCTGCCAGGGCACAATGCCGCTGCTGCACCCTGGGTAAACAAAGTATCAGCCACCACCGCGCCATGGTCTAGCAGGGTGATAACGATGTCGGCTTGCGCCACGGCCAGCGCGGGCGTGTCGTGTACGGTGGCCCCGAAGGATTGCAAGCGCTCGGCTTTGGACCGGGTGCGATTCCACACATGCACCTCTAACCCGGCTTCGCACAGACGCCTCCCCATGGGATAACCCATTAGGCCGATCCCCAGTATTGCTATTTTCATATTGTCTCCTGGCACCTTGCCAAGAATACTGCTTGCACCTCGCAGTAATTGATACAAGGCGCAGCCAAGCTGTCAACGGGCTGACGCTGCGCGCCAGCCCTAGCTACTCACATCAGTAGATGTTCGGCGGCGTTTGTGCCACCCAAGGTCACATAGTTGACCTTGCGGATGTCCATCAGCTTCTTGCCGCCTGAGTAGCTGATGGAGCTTTGCACGTCTTGCTCCATCTCGATCAGCGTGTTAGCCAGCTTGCCCTTGATGGGCTCCAGGATGCGTTTGCCTTCGACGTGCTTGTACTCGCCCTTGTTGAAGTCACTGGCCGAGCCGTAGTACTCCTTAAACAGCTTGCCGTCCACTTCTACGGTCTTGCCTGGGGATTCTTCATGCCCTGCAAACAGCGAGCCAATCATCACCATCGTCGCACCAAAGCGGATGCTTTTGGCAATGTCGCCATGGTCGCGGATACCGCCATCGGCAATGATGGGCTTGGTGGCCACGCGTGCACACCATTTCAGCGCGCTGAGCTGCCAGCCGCCGGTGCCAAAGCCGGTCTTGAGCTTGGTGATACACACCTTGCCTGGGCCAATGCCTACCTTGGTCGCATCGGCACCCCAGTTCTCCAAGTCAATCACGGCCTCGGGCGTGGCCACGTTGCCCGCAATGATGAAAGTGGAGGGCATCTTGCCCTTCAAGTAAATGATCATGTCGCGCACGCTGTCGGCATGGCCGTGGGCGATGTCGATGGTCACGTATTCAGGAATCAGGCCCAGCTCTGCCAGGGTGTCCACGGTGGCGTAGTCCGGTTTCTTCACGCCCAGCGAAATGGAAGCAAACAGGCCCTTGGCCTTCATGTCTTTGACGAACTGAACGTTGTCCAGGTCAAAGCGGTGCATCACGTAGAAGTAACCGTTCTGCGCCAGCCAGACGCAGATGGTTTCATCCACCACGGTCTTCATGTTGGCGGGAACCACAGGAAGGCGGAATTTGCGGCCGCCCAGCTCCACACTGGCGTCGCATTCCGATCGGCTTTCCACGCGGCACTTGCGGGGAAGCAACAGGATGTTGTCGTAATCAAAAATTTCCATAGTGTCCCTTTTGCCCCCACGCTGATCGCTTCGCGTAATGCGCTGCCCCCTAGGGGGCTAATTTTCCTTGGGGCGGCCCTGCGGAAAATTCCGCTCCTATCCGTCGATATTGGGACACTTGGATGGAGACCGGCCATAAAAAAACCGGGTCGCCAATTGCTTGGGCCCGGTGTCTGATTGTATAGGGCTTGCGCCGCAAGAGCTATCTTTAACCCTTGCCGAGCAGGGCGTCTTTCACTTTGGGGTCCAGGTTGCTTTCACCCATCCAGACGCTAACAGCGGCCTTGTACAACTCGGGTTGTCTGTAGGCGACCCCCTGGAGCTTGCCACCGATGTAGATGGTGAATCCGTAAATGGGAATCCAGTCCAGCGTCATCACCTCGCCAGGGCTCAGCGTGCGTTTGGCCTTGAAGAGATCACCAATGCCGACCATACCGGGCACCAGGGCGGCCATGTTGGCGCGGTTGCCATCTTCCAGATTGCGGTTGAAGTTTTTGACGATGGGTGCGGTGTCCACTTCACGCAGGGCCGTCAGCACCAGGCGCTTGGGGCCAGGCGCGGCCATCATCTCGTCCAGGGTGGCAAACTTTTGCTTGGCGTACATCTGAACGACATACATCTTGTTCTTGCCCACCGACGACACACCGGCGCCATTGAGCAACAGGGTGTTGTTGTAGATGGTGATGCTGTCTTCGATCTTGACGCCGCCAAATTCGGGGGCTTGGGCGTGCGCGCTGGCAGACAACAGGGCCGTCGCCACTGCAAACCACAGCGAGGCAAAAGACTGGTAAGAAAAATTCATGGAGTCGTGCTTAAAAGGGTGACCAACTGCCCATGATAGTGTAAGTAAACGTTGCATAAGCAACTCATAGGGGAAGATACCTAAAGGGTTAGTACTCAGCCTGGCGGGCTTTCTACAATCAAGGCATGATTTTTGACACCGCACCGGCCGGCAGCCCCCACTCTCCTCTTCTGCACCACTTGAACGCGGAGCAACTGGCGGCAGTCACCTTGCCAGCGGAACATGCCTTGATTTTGGCGGGTGCGGGCTCTGGTAAGACCCGGGTGCTGACGACCCGCATTGCCTGGCTGCTGCAAAACGGCTATGTGTCGCCCGGTGGCATCTTGGCGGTGACCTTTACCAACAAGGCCGCCAAGGAAATGATGACGCGCTTAAGCGCCATGTTGCCGCTGAATGTGCGCGGTATGTGGATCGGAACTTTCCATGGACTGTGCAACCGGTTTTTGCGCGCGCACGCCAAGATGGCCAATCTGCCCCCGGCTTTTCAGATTCTGGACATGCAAGATCAACTCTCTGCTATCAAGCGCTTGTGCAAGCAATTCAATATTGACGACGAGCGCTTCCCGGCCAAGCAGTTGATGTATTTCATTGCGGGTTGCAAAGAAGAGGGTCTGCGCCCCCAAAGCGTGGTGGCGTCAGACCCCGACACGCGCAAGAAGGTCGAGGTTTACCAGCTCTACGAAGAGCAATGCCAGCGCGAAGGCGTGGTGGATTTTGGCGAGCTGATGTTGCGCTCCTATGAGCTACTGCGCGACAACGACCCCATTCGCGAGCACTACCAGCGCCGCTTTCGGCATATCCTGATTGACGAGTTTCAGGATACCAACAAGCTGCAATATGCGTGGATCAAGATGCTGGCGGGCCAGGGTACGCCGCAAGACGGTATGGCCAGCCCGGACACCCCTGGCGGCGCGGTGTTGGCGGTGGGCGACGACGACCAGAGCATCTACGCTTTTCGCGGTGCGCGCGTCGGCAATATGGCCGACTTTGTGCGCGAGTTTGATGTGCAGCACCAGATCAAGCTGGAGCAGAACTACCGCAGTTACAGCAATATTCTGGACAGCGCCAACGCGCTGATCAGCAACAACAGCAAGCGCCTGGGCAAGAACCTGCGCACCGACCAGGGCCCCGGCGAACCCGTACGTGTGTACGAGGCCCCGAGCGACTTTGCCGAGGCCCAGTGGATGGTGGACGAGATGAAGCAGTTGGTGCGCGACGATGTGGAAAGGAAGGAAATCGCCGTCTTGTACCGATCCAACGCCCAGAGCCGGGTGATTGAAACGGCGCTCTTCAATGCGGGCGTGCCCTACCGCGTGTACGGTGGCCTGCGCTTTTTTGAGCGCGCTGAAATCAAGCACGCGCTGGCCTATTTGCGCCTCTTGGAGAACCCCAACGACGACACGAGTTTTATGCGCGTGGTGAACTTCCCGGCGCGTGGCATTGGCGCGCGCAGCATGGAGCAACTGCAAGACCTGGCGCGCAGCCAGGGCTGTTCTTTGCACGACGCAGTTAGCGCCATGACCGGTCGCGCCGGTGCTGCCATTGGCGGCTTTGTGGCCAAGGTGGATGTGATGCGTGAGCAGACCGTGGGTCTGAATCTGCGCGACATCATGGCACTGGTGTTGGACCAGAGTGGCCTGCTGGAGCACTTTAGGGCCGACCGCGAAGGCGCAGACCGTGTCGAGAATTTGGAAGAGCTGGTGAATGCGGCCGAAAGCTTTGTGATGCAGGAAGGCTTTGGCCGCGATGCGGCGGCGCTGCTGCCGGCGTTGAATACTTCGCGCCTATTGCCGCAGAGCCCGGCAAGCCAGGGGCTCGACTCCGTTCGCCCTGAGCCCGTCGAAGGGTCGGTGGGGGCTTCGACAAGCTCAGCTCGAACGGATGAAAACTCAGCCCGAACGGTGGATGGGGATGCGCCATTTGGCGACACCGGCGAAACCCTATCGCCTCTGGTTGCGTTTTTGACGCACGCCGCGTTGGAGGCCGGTGACAACATGGCCCAGGCCGGGCAAGACGCCATCCAGCTGATGACCGTGCACTCGGCCAAAGGCCTGGAGTTTGATTGCGTGTTCATCACCGGCATGGAAGAGGGTCTGTTCCCGCACGAAAACTCGATGAGTGACCGGGAGGGTCTGGAAGAAGAGCGCCGCCTGATGTACGTGGCTATCACCCGCGCACGCAAGCGCTTGTACCTGAGCCATTCGCAGACACGCATGCTGCACGGGCAGACGCGCTTTAATCTGAAAAGCCGCTTCTTTGACGAGCTGCCCGAAGGGGCACTCAAGTGGCTCACGCCGCCGCGCCCCAGCATGCCTGCCAGCAGTATGGGTCGCAGTTGGGGAAATGACTATGCTATGAAATCAGGAGCTGCTCCCGAAAATTCCATGGGCTTTACAGGCCAATATGGCACTGAAATAGCGCGTAAGGAAGAGCCTGCGCATGGTTTGAGGCTCAAGCAAAAAGTGTTTCATGCCAAGTTTGGCGAAGGCGTTGTGTTGACGCTAGAGGGTGCGGGCGACGATGCGCGCGCGCAAATCAATTTCCCGCGCCATGGCACCAAGTGGCTGGCGTTGTCGGTGGCCAAACTCACTCCTGTGCCTTGATGAACCCAATCGCCAAAACCCCCGCGCCGCCGTACTACGCTGTCATCTTCACCAGCCTGCGCACGCCGGGCGATGCTGGCTATGCCGCAATGTCCGAACGCATGGTGGCGCTAGCCCAAGCCCAGCCGGGCTACCTGGGCATGGAGTCGGCGCGCGAGGACGTGGGCATCACCGTGTCGTATTGGACCGATCTGGAATCCGTCCGGGCCTGGAAGGCCAACGCCGAGCATTTGCAAGCCCAGGCCCTGGGCCACCAGCAGTGGTACAGCGCGTTTACCACCCGCATTGCCAAGGTGGAGCGCGAGTACAGCCTGTAGACGGGCGCAGCCATGCTGGAATTTCTGTTTGAAGTCCTTGGCGAGTTCTTGTTCCAGATCATCCTGGAAGCGCTGGCCGAGGCTGGGTTGCATGTGGTGGCCAAGCCGAACCGCAAGCCTCCCAATCCTTTCTTGGCTGCCATCGGTTACACCACGTTTGGCGCCATCGCTGGCGGGCTCAGTCTCCTGATCTTTCCCCACAATTTTGTGCCTGCACCTTGGCGCATTGCCAATATGCTGGTTACCCCGGTGGCCGCCGGTTGGATGATGTCGGCGCTGGGCGCCTGGCGCGAACGCCGTGGCCAAGACCGCATTCGCATCGACCGCTTTGCCTACGGATACTTGTTCGCGCTGGGGTTGGGATTGGTGCGATTTTTCTATGCGAGCTAGGCAATGGGAAACGCTGCAATCTCTGAGGTCAAGTCGTCGGTTGGCCAACTCAGTCCTATTGCGCCCCGCCCCCTTGGCGCGGTACAGCGCGGCATCGGCGCGGGCAATGGATTCCTGGGTTGTCTCTTCTGCCAGGTGCGAAGAGACACCGGCTGAGAAGGTAACCTGCAGGTCTGCCAGGTCTGCCAGGTCTTGCCAGTTGCTGACTGTGGCCCAGCGTATCGTTGATGCGTTTGAAGTGGTCAATGTCAATCAATGCAAAACACGAGAGCACCGCGTTGCGCGATGCCTTGCGCTCTTCTTGCGCCAGCAGCTCCAGCGCGTGGCGGCGGTTGGACAGGCCCGTCAACTCATCGCGCGTGGCCAGCAAGCGGACCTTTTCTAGCGCCTCACGCAGCTCTAGTTTTTGTGCTTTTTTGCTGCGCCCGCAGCGCGCTGAGCTGGCCGGTGAGCCGGGAAATAACAATCAGCACCGCAGAACTGAGCAGCAGGTGACACAACTCAATGGAGGGCACGAGAACAGCCTCCAGGCTGCGGGCCGATAGCAGCATGGCCACGCCCAGTGTGGCCACGCACCACCAACCCAGTATGCGGCAGTAACGCGGCATCAATATGAACCTATTTCCGGCAGTTGAAGCTACTAAAACCTGCTGCAAGTTAGACTGGGAGCCGAGTTCAACGAATTTGTAGAGGTCACCAAATGGGTGAAGCAAAAAGACGTCAATTGGCTGCGCAAGCG
>NKIK01000068.1 GCA_002256115.1 Burkholderiales bacterium PBB3 | reverse complement strand
TCGCACCCGCTTCTTCGTTGCATCGTCCATCGCTCGCTTGACCATGTCTCGTATCTCCAAACAACCCGTTCAGGATATAACGCATGAGATAGCGATTGGTTGTCATGAATTATGAAAAGATCAATAGTATGTTCGAGAGGTGACGTCATTTCAGTCTCCAAATCTCAACACTCCTCGCCGCTCTCGCAAAGTCGCTATGGCAATCTACGCGGCATGGCATGTTTCTCCACAAATCTCCATGGCCGCTAGCATCTGTTGCCCCGGGGACCCGGAAAAGCAATATGCCTGACCAAGGCGGGATCAGGCCGTCGATCTTGGCTCCAATTAGCTTGTTGATGCCCCAATCTGATGGACCCAGCAGCTGTTCCAGCCAAGTTGCTGCGCTAGCAACGCGCACAATCAAACTTTGCACAGCATTGTTTTTGAGATTGCCGTCACTGGCAACCAAGTCAGCAGGCGGCGCATTGCCCAACGCCATCAAGCTTACTGAGATGCGCAGAGCACAAGTGTTTTGAAAACCAGCCGAATTGATGAGAACAGGCCAGCCGCCGCCAAGTGAATTTAACAGGTCCTCTCTCGAACTGGTTGGATATACTTCTCGCAGTCTATCGAACTTGAGTGTCACGATATCTCCTTAGTATTGGACGCGATACATCTGACCGTAGGACGGATTGCAAAATCATGCAGGACGTAAATTGTCCTTGACGCTTACTGAACACAACCCTGCGCCAAACATGTCATGTATGGTCGTTCTGCTCTCCAGAAAGCCAAGCCACCTCAAGCTCGTTGCAAGTTTGACGTAGACTTGATTTTCTCGCAGAGTCAAAGTCCTCAGGCGTCAGAAATTCCGAAGAAGTCGACGGCCAGTACCCTTGGCCATTCCGGTCGCTTTTCAGGACGGTTAACGAGTGATCTCCCAATTGTGACTTAGGGCAAGTCATGTACCAGACGAAGTCGGCGTGGCGCTTCATCATGCCAGAGCGGAAGCCGCGTGCCGGATCCATCAGGTCGACTCGGCGCGGGAGTGGCGATTGCGCGTGCAGTGGTACGGCCAGTCGCCAGTTGCCTTTGGCGTTCCTGGTGCGTTGAAGGGCCAGATAAAGCGCCGGCGGCGGCTCGACAACGGATTCGTCGGTCAGCGTAAGTGTGAGGGTGCAGTTCACCTCAGGAGTCAAGGGGATCGCGACTTCGTCGGCTGACTGTTTGCCCGTATTCCACAGTTTGACTTCGACTGATGTCGGGGGTGAGGCCGACGGAGGTACCGATGGCCGAAGACCGCGCAAGGTGACACCGACCAGCAGTACGTCGCCTGGCAATAGGCTGGCAGGCTGGCCGTCGGTTTCAACCAGCATCGCCAGCGGAAGCTCGTACACAGTGCCCAGAGCGAGCCACAGTTCATTCGCGCTTTTGGCATTGGCATATTCAAGATCGCGTTTTGTTCCGTTAGTGGCCAGGACCTTGAGCGTCATGGTGGCGACCTCCTTCGGATCGGTCGCATACATGAGATCGCCGCCTGGACCAGCCCCCTGTTCTTCCGCTGCTTCCTGCGCCAGTTCGTCCATCCTGCGTTCGTAGGCGACATCGAGCATCAGTGTGACGACTCCGCGACGGTTTACACGGCCCCGGTCGGCATAAAGCGTCATCCGCAGGTCGCCGCGGTGGTCGAGCTCACCCGGTGCAATTACCGAGACCGGTTTGCGCGCGCTGACTGGGGGACTGGCCAGATCCCGGTCATAGGCAGGATCGCCAAACACCAATGTCGCTGGCGTCAACGGTAGAGCGCCGCGCGCCTGCACCACGGGGTACAGTGGCATGCGCAAGGTCAATGGGGCGCGCTCGCCACCCCCCGCAATGAGCGTTCGGAAGCCTACCGGTTTCGGCCCGAACAATTCAGACTGCTCGGGTTTTGGTGAAGCTAAGACTTCCTTACGATGCGACGTGGGCTGAACCGTCCACTGGACCTCAATCCTTGGTGTAGGTACCGTGCTGGTCAGCGCGCGCGCGATCGGTTCGAACGGAGCGCGACCACTGACCTCCACCGCGATGGCGCGCGGGTCGAATACCAAAGAGATATCGGCTGACAACACCCGCCACCCCATCGGGAACGACCCAGGCGACGCGGTACCGTCAATCCATTCCGGGGGCGGGTTGTTCTCTACCGTGAAACGGCGGTAGACGACGACTTCGTCGCCAATCTTCAGGCGCGCGCTGCTGTTGCAATCCGTGAGTAGCAGGGCCATTCGAAGGAACTGGACGGGCGTGACCGATGTGCCTTCGTCACCATTGCCGCTGCGCCTTACGTCTACGCGACAGACCATCCGCAACGCGCCGTCCCAGCGTTCCGAGACCACACTGGCGCTTTCGGGGCAGGCCACAACCTGGATCGACCAACCGTCGAATTTGAATTTGCCGAAACGGCCCTTCAGTCCCAGAACGATGTCGGAAGACCCCAGCACGGCACTTGCCGCGGCCAGTGGCCGCACGGCCGAGGCCTGCACCCTGCGGTCCCGCGTTGGGTCGCCGAGGTTAGCCGGAAGTGGCCCGGGGCGCGGTGTGCGCAATTTGCGCGCCCATGAAGAACCGGCTTGTGCCGGCGCGCCGAAGCGCGAGTTGACGGCGTCGTAGGCGCTGATGCCGTCGGCGGCGGCGCTATCGAGCCGGGTCAACAGCCTGCTGCGGCGCAATGTCATGATGCCGGCGCGCTCTCCCACCGAGCCGATCGCCATCTGGCCCGGCATGAACGGCTGGACGTTGCGTGCGCTGGAGTTGGGGTTCTCTCCCTTTTGGAGGCTGTCGACAATCGCGGCTGTGACATCGGCATCGACTGGCAGGCGGACCAGTGGCGGGGCCGTCTGGAGCCACCCAATTGGCGTTCCACGCAACTGCGTCACCAGCAGCGGCAGGTAGACCGGCGCCTGGGTTTGCGACAGCCACACCAGATTCGAGGGCCCTGCTTGTTCGCCCGCCACATCCCATGCTCTGGCGGCGTGGGCAGGCAGCGTCATGCGCCGCGTCAGCCCGGCCAATCCTGATCCGCCCCATTGTCCTGTAGCAGCGGCGCTTAGGGCTAGTGCGTCGCGGATAGGCGAGGCGGGGCCCTCGCTCGGTGGGGCCAGCCAGCGCATGGCACCGGCGGCTACAGGGGCCGCCAGCGCACCACGGCGGCCGTCCGTAAAGCTGGCCGGCACCGTGTTCGGCGCCAGCCGGCGGTCCAGCGCGAGCGACTCGATGACGCCGCCCGCGTACGTGGCGCCTTGCGCGCCGCCGCGGAACGCGAGCAGGAACCCGACCGGGTCCGGGTCACGGGTAGGGGCCAGCGCTCGCAGGAAGGGCATCATCGAGCCCATGCTCTCCGCGGGACGCGCTCCCGACCAGTCAGCGTAGCTGACCTTTTGTCCCAGAACATACAGCGTGGCGCTCGACGGCTGCGGAGCCGCGACGGGCTTCGCATCGCGCATCGACACCGACGCTGCCAACGCAACGGTGTTTCCGTCGCGCTGCAGCGTGCCCGATACCAGTGAAAGCGACAGAACCCTGGCGCCAGGCGCCGGCTGCGCTTTTTGCGCCGCGTCGAGTACGGCCGCAACTGATACCGCGGCCGCTAGAAAAAAGGGAGTTCGCTCAAGGCTTGGGCCGTCGCGACTCGGGCGATTGTCAAAACTCTGCTCGACCAACAGTGAGCCAGCCACTGATTGCGTGTTGGCGCTGCCGCGGTCCGAAGGGGGCAGAGACCCGGCCAACAGCGCGCTCGCCACAGACTCGAACGAGGCGCTCGCGGGCGAGGGCGCAGTCGGCCTCGTGAGGGCCACCGCTCGGGCCGCTGGACCGTCGCTCCAGGCCAGTTCGATGCCGTTGGCACCGATGTCGCTCTGGCCAATGGTCATGCCCGACCCTGCAAGTACGGGCAGGCGCAGCAAGGGGCCGTTGGTGGTGCCCTCGTCCAGTTTCAGCATGCCGAGGAAGCCGCCAGCGAAGATGATCTTGTTTTCTGGCGCGGCGTTCCAGAACATGGTGCGGAAATCCAGGCCAAGTGTCCCCTGCAATACCGTCGCGATGGCGCCGAAACCGGCGACCTTCATGCCGGGGTCAGGCTCTGACCCGTATTCGCCTTTTGCAATAGGGTGGGCGTAGCGTGAGGCGTATGTCATCACATCATCGGCAAGGTCGCTTGGCACCTTCGGCACAAGGCCGGCCAGCCGGCCGATAGCGATGGATTCAATACCAGTCCAACTCAGCACCTGCTTTCCTCTTGTGAGCGAATGGCGTGCCACTGCCGGAGTGGCCCATATCTCAAGCGAGTCAGTTCTAAAGATCGCGGCTGCAAGGCCCAATGGAAGAGGATGGCCGGCAAGAATCCAACTGACGCAATGTGTTGCCGCGTCCATCGTGCCCGCTCTGACAATCACGCGGCCAGTCCGATTGAGATGTCCAGTGCCAGCGCCAGGATGACCTGGATCAGGTAGCGGAACCGGCTGCGGCGTTGAGTCAAGACTCGGCCAACGAATGTCACTATAGGCGGTAATGGTCGCGCTGACATCGGCCTTACCCAGCCAGATGTCCGAGTCGCCGGTCGATACGCTCCATTCAAGCCGGCCGCCACGAATGGAAATGCCGGGACCAAACGGGTCGTCCGGCCCGGTGAAGTGATCGGCCGATTCCTGGGTAACCACGCCCTCGCAGTGCCCGGCAGCCAGTGGCACCGTCCCGTCCGTCACGTCCATCACTGTCTGGTGGCCCAGACGAACCACGAACGCCGCGGCGACGCTGGCAATCCGGACTTTGCCACGTATATATTCGCCAGCATTGATCGAGGTCGAGAGCGCACCGTTGGCCTCCTTGCAGGGCATGTCTGATGGCTTGGTGGCGGCCCCCAGAAGCGTCAAAGTTTTATACATTCCCAGCGCCCATGTCACGGCGGGGAAGGTCGGCTCGGTGTACTCGCCTTGGGGGTAGAGCTCGATAAACGCGCTCCAATCAAGTATCGGTGGCTGGTCACGCAGGACTTGCGTTTCGCCGACAAGTTCTAATTTGTATCCCGCCTTGACAACGGCCTTCTCAATTCGTAGCCGCGACAGCCCTGTACTGCTTGGCTCGCTGTTGCTCTGGCTGATTTGAACAGCCGCGGAGTGGCTTGATGAATCAGGCAGCAATAGAAACTCTGGCACACCTAGTCCGACCATCATTCCAGCGACTTCGATCTGGAAGGTCACTCCCTGTAGGCAGAAGGGGGCGTTTTGCGTTTTGAATTTTGCGGTGGCCAGAACATTGCGCTGGATCGACTCGTCAACTGGCGACAAAACAGTGTCGTTTATCGTGAACCCAAACCGCAGGTGAGCACTCTCATCAGCCAATGCAAACGTGGCCTCGAGTCTGGCGTTGCTCGCGTCCGGGGCAAGGGTAATGACGATGAGGTTCGCCGCATCGTTGCGCGGGTCTAGGCTCAGGCGGCACAAGATTTCAGCCGAAGCGACCTTGTTCGCCTTGAGACCCAGTTTCATTAGGCGCAGCGGTTCAAGGCGGAAACCGGAAAGCGGGATTTCACTGCGTCCGAGCTTCAGTGCCGCCCGTGCAAGATCCGAGTCGACTGGCGCAAGACGCCATTCGAAACCGTTGGCTGCGAGTAGAGCATCATCGTCCAGCGCATCGAAGTTGACCGGCGCATGCTGTGCAGCGAGAACCGCCTCGTCGCCAACGAACAGCACGTCCTTAAACCAGAACTGAAGATCGACTTGGGATTGAGACATGTCAATCCGAACATTCAGTGGCGCAAGCAGCGACACAAGACGGTGGGCCATATCGCCGGCTTTGTGATAGCTGACCACGCGTGAAATGATGCCATCCACAACCGAGGGGGCCTTGGCGCCGTTCATGTTGTTGTCCAGATCGATGCCGTCGACGTGGAAGGTTCCCGGGCTAAAACCGAGCACTTCGACCGTATCCACGTTGGCCGCGGTGGCTGGGGTAAGAGTTTTCAGGTCCAGATTGGGCGTGAACCATCCGCCATAACCGACCAGCGCGTCGTTACCGCTGGCACCGCCGTCACCGTTGATCGTCAGCGTGCCATATGGCAGGTCAGACGGGGGTTTTTTGGCGTACGTTTCGACTTGCAGGGTGGTGACCCAGGTAAGGCCTCGCACGAGTGTCGTCACGTTCACTCCGTTGACGGCATCGACTGGTTCGAAGCGACTGAAGTAACTATCGACCACACGGCAGTTCTGGTGCTTGCGCTCCTGTGCCCGCCAGAAATCGGCCAACAGGGTCCAGTCAAGCGCCGTGGCCACGCTGTCGCTGCTCGGCTCAAATACCGCTGCCGGATCATCGTGGGGAGGCAGCGCGGCGGTGGCAAACGCCTCATCCAGTAGCGGCAGGTCGTAACGTAGGGCAGCCTGGAGCCCAGGTTTGCCTTCTTCGCTCGCCTTTTCTTCGTCCGCCTTGTCGATACTTGCGCGCAGTTCCACTCCGGGCACACCGACACTGGCAAATCCGATACCCCGATCAGTGGCGGCCTCCACGGCCTTTATTGCGTCCCCGCCAGCCAGCGGCCAACTCTTGACAGGCTGCAAACCGAACACTTCGCCTTCAACCGACGCGAGCTCCAATAGCGGTGAATCGGGTATCTTCATGAGTATGGCGAGCGGCATCCACGGTTTCTGTTCGGCCTCCGTATCACTTGAGAGGAGTGCGAAAGGAAACAAGTCGCGGCTTTCCAGCGGACGTGATGAGCCGCTTGCGGCACGCGTCATGGGCATTGTGGCGGCTAGGGGAATGACAGGATGACGCAACCACGCGACCGAAGGCCAGGGGCGGGGCATCTCTCCCTCCAGCACTGAATCGGGGAAATTGCCGTCAATGCACTTGCCGGTGCTGGCCAGCGCGCGGCGAGCTTCCTCGGGCTTGAGGACCTCATCGGCCCAGCGCTTGTTGGTCTTGAGAAAGTTCAGCGCCATGCTTTTCCAGCCGAGCAGGGGTGGACCGGCTGACACATTGCGTGGCACGATGATGGCCAGGCCGTCGAATCTGGCCTCAATGGCCGATCGCTCGCCGGGTTCGGGGCTTTGCATCACGACGTCGATAAATGATCCGGGGCCCGCGCCCAAGCGTGGCAAGGCTTCCTGCGCATCGGGCCGGTCGGTCGACACCCACAACATGCCTCTTGTCGACAGTACCGTGGACCGCAAGGTCAGCTCTGCCTTGAGCAGCTTGGCGGCGCCGCTGGCGCCACCCGGCCGCAGCCACACGTTGCCGTCCACGCCGGCCGCCTGTTCGACCGTCAGGGCCCATGGCGCACCGGTACCGCGCGCCGGAGTCGCGTCCGGTGTGAAGCCGGACTGCACTTCAGGGCCGAGGCCCGCATGCCGCACGCGCAAGAATCCATTGAGCACATTGGGCGGCGCCGGGTGCTGCGCCGTCGACAACATCTGGTCGCTGCTGGTATCGAGCGGTCCGAGGTTGGGGATCGGCAGCTGTAGCCAGCCGTTATCGAGTGCGACGAAAGCGGGAATGAGCGGGCGTCCGAACTCTTTGCCAAAAGGAAGCCCTGCATCACGTTGCACGGAGACTGCCGGCGGCGCCTCAATGCCGTAGGCATTGCGCAAATCGTCGGCCAGACGCGCCAGTTCAAAATCCAGGATGACCGGTTCTTCAGGGTCCACTGCCTTTATCGTGAAGGTATCGGGGGTACAGCCACACCGCAAGTTGATATCGGAAGTTGCGGCGACTGGTGGCACGCTAAACGTGAACTCAACCACTTTTTCCTGGTGGCTGTCGATCTGGACGGGAACCTCCCTCGCCGTGACGCTCGCCAGCCGCAGAGAGGCCACACTGTCGATTGCCCCCAGTACCGGCGGGCTGACCAGCGCGATTTCGCAGTCGCGCGCAGCCACGTCGACCGACGTGCGCTTCACGCCGGTCGGATATCCGCCGCTGTCCACTATTACCGCCCAGGAAAACTCTGGAAGCTTGCCGGTACGGCGACCGGCGAATTTCAGCCCAAGCAGTTCTTCGCCCGCGTTGCCGGATTCGGGTACGATGTTGCCCCAGGCAAGCTTCCATTCGTTCTCGTTGGTGGCGGAGATCAACCTGAGCCGGAAGCCCATCGCGCCGTTCAATCCCGGCGCCGGATGCATCAGGACTGTGCCCAGCAGAGGGGGGCTGACAGTTGGACGGCCGGGGAATTCCAACTTTGCCTCGAACTCGATGCCGTCGGGAACCAGCCAGATCCTGGGCCAGGTACGCCAGTCCAGCTTATTGGCTCCATTGGCCACGATCCCGAGACGTTTCAACCACTTCATGTCGCCTTCGTCAGGATCGACGTACAAGCCAATGCGGCCCGCTACCAGGCGCATCGGCGGTGCCGGAATGCCATCGCCGTCGTGGTCATCGCCGCTCTGGCCAAATTTGGACAGTACGTCGCCAAGGAGGTCGGCCGTTACATGGACAAATGGAGCTTCGCCGTCCGATTGGTCAGCCCCTTCAGTTATGGTTCTTAGCGTCTTGCCATACAAGGCGTTGACAACGACTTGCTTGTTCGGCGCCCAATTCAGCTGGAGTCGGTCTGCATGGCGGGCCAAACTGTCGTCTTCAGGCTTTGGACGTCGGTATTGGTCGTTCTCGGCACCGACCACCAGGTGCACGCTCGCCAGGCGGGGCGGCATCAGCTTCTTGCCGCCCAATGACGATTTTTCAGCGGTGAGTACACGCAGCGGGTGCACATGATCAGCGGTGGTACCAGCCGGGAGGTTATTTGTAGCGGACTGCTCTCGCGCGTTCTCGCGCCCAAAGTAGGGTGAACCTGCGCTAAGCACCCACATGGGCCGGCCAGCCGCGGGCGGGCCAATCAGCGTTACCTTGCGCAGCAGCTCGGGATCTTCGGTGAGTTTGCCGATGTCGATGATTGTGCTCATAGTGTGTCCTGGTTCTGCCATTCGGTCCATTCAGGGAGCATGACCGGGCTCTGCATTTCTCCAGGCGCCTCCCAGCTGGTATCGGTCCTGTCGATCGCATTGCGGGTGTCGACCGCCCGAATCGCCATCTTGGTGCCGGCTCCCAGCAGGCGTTGGCGGCACGCTGCCCACAAGCGACCGCCGTTTTGTTTTGCCGCGGGGTGCCCTGTCGCGACGGCTGGCGCGACTTCATCGTCTGCGGGCAAGTCGCGCAACGTCAAGATCTGTGCGTTCACAACGGCGGTCAAAGCAAACGGCTCGGTGACCTTCAGCGCGTCGAGTGGGATGGCTCCAAGTTCAATCTCCGCCGTTCGCAATCGTCCGACATTAGCCAAATCGTATGGCCCGGCAGGAGCCAGCAGGTCCGCTTCGGCGATCATCGCGGCGCCGATCGCTGTCAATGCGTCGGCGGCGCGCTTGAACGAGGCGTCCAGACCAATGGCATGTTGCATGACCGCCGAACCGCGCTCGCGAAGCCAGTCCTGCGCCGAGGCATGGGCCTGCGGTATGCCATCGAAAGGCCCGACGTCGAGCCTGACCAGGTTGACGATGTTGGCAAAATGGACCGCACTTTCGTTGAATGCCTGGGTGACCAGGTCAGACGCCGGTGCCAGCCTTAACCGCTCCTCACCTGGTTGTTGGCCACTAGGCATCGCCAGCAGACCGAAACTGAGCGTGAACGCTCGCCTATCGTCGCGATCTTCGTAAGCGACCACCGGCTTTACGCTGGCGCCAGGTTGCGCGAATCGGGTACCTCGATAGCGCACTACGATCGGTTCAGGCTCAAAGCCAGGATCGGCGCCGATCGGACTTGCGATCAGGTAGATCTCCGCATCTTCATCCTCGAAACTGCGCCCTTCGCCGAGTCTCCCTTGTCGCAACAGGGTGTAGCGCACGTTAGGATCGGGCCACCAAGCCACATCGTCGGCGCCGCCGGTGAACCAGTCCTGCGCGTCCATTTCGCTCAGGTCCGCGTGTGATACCAGCCGCATTGCGTTGATGCTGATCGCGGCCGTGCCCCCGTCTCTGCGCACGATGGCTAGTGTTGGTTTACCAAGCAGCGACCCCCCCGCTCGTTCCTCGGCGCTAGCGGCCCTGAACTTCGGATTGAGCGGACGACGTGGCGTGCCATCCTGTACCGAAGTGATCACCCGCGAAACCACTAGGCCGGCGCGGGCTACCGCCAATGCGGTGACCCTGTAGTGCGCGGGAAGTTGACCAATGCGCCATACATCGGCGCCCTTCCACAATGATGGATAGATAAGCGACAGCTCACCCAGGTCCTTGCCGTCGATGCCGGGAGCACCCCCCATGATAGGCGTGGCCAGCCCGGCCGCGCGAACGGGGTAGCAATTGACCGAAAGAGCCGGCAACTGAACGATGGCCGCGTTCAGCCGCTCTGGCCAGTACGGGTCCCGGTACTCGCGCACGAAGCTGAGGGAGGTTCCTTCCGTTCCCAGCCGGGCGAACAGTGGCCGGTTAGAAAAGGCCAGCGCTTCCTCGCCGTGGCGGGCCAGCACCAGTTCCCACTGCCCGGCGCTGACCCGCTCCGCATTGCGCTCACAACCGCGGGGCAACAAACGCGAGCCCAGAATCACTGGCGGCTCGATGCGCTCGGTACGCGGTGAGACCGCCAGCGCAAAACCGATTTCGCGTTTGAAACGCGCAACGGGCTTGTTTTCGTTTTCGTCGTGAACCAGCAGGCCACTGGTTACCAGCCGTTCGCTGTCTGCCTGCTGCTCAAAATAACCAGCGCCGAGTGCCAAGTTCTGGTAACGCGGTGTCGGGCGTACCGCGTATAGCCGGGCGTGGGCCCAGCGGTCGGCGTGCAGGAACGACAGGGTGATTTGTCCCTGCGCGTTAGCCGCCAGGTTCAGCGGGTTGGCTCTGATCGGCGCGGCCAGTGCGAAATGCAGATCCCGCGAACTGCTAGCAGGTCCTGCCGCGTGATCCAGGAAACGCTGGGTCCATGGAACGTAGGCGGCGGCAATACTCTTGACGCTGTCCAGCGGCGGATTCTCATGCCAGCCGGCTTTCGGCCACGCAAGCCCTGGCGCGGCGAAGCGCAGATTCAGGCGCAGCGACCGGAAGGCCCGCTTCGGTCCTTCGAGCTGCACCAACGCCTCAGCCCATTCATCCGGCTTTAACGCGCCGAATCGCTCGAACGGTGAAGTGAGCCATGTATTCGGCTCGTCCGCTGCCTCAACGTCTGGAGAAGCGACTAGGGAGAATTCTGGTTTGCGGTCTCCCTTCGGGGCCACGAGTAACCGCGTCGGGTAATCTTCACCCGCACGGGTCCCGAAGTCGACAAAACGCCGCAAATCCTCGACCTCATGGAGGCTTTCCGTGGTGGTGAACTTAGTCGTGTGCGTGACTATTCCGTCGTCAGCTGTGACAGTTACGGGTACTGTCTTGGTCGAACGTACGCGCGCCAACAACCTCCATCGTGGCGCTTTGGACGGATCCAGATCGCTGGTGCGTAAGAAAAACTGCAGCGCAAGGCTTGGAACCCGCTTGGCGACCTTGCCCTTTTTCCAACCCGATACAGGCAGACGCTCCGGCTGGCCGGGAAGTAGTTCTGTAGTGCGGCCATCCTGCATGCCCGTCAGCTCGCACCTGATTCCGGATGCCGTGAATTCGAGCTCGTAGCCGATCAGGCTGCGCGTGACCGTCTCGTTCGGGCCAAGTTCCGCTGGATCGACGGGCTTGAGCCTGTCAGGCCAGGTCTTGTCTTCCCAGCACATGTCGAGCCGGAAGTAGCGACGGGCGGGAGACGGCCTTGGTCGCAACGACAACTGAGCGATCGACAGCCCCGAATCTTCCAGCACCAGGCTGTCGGGTTCCGTCTCCTTGCCCGTGTTTTCGAGGACAGCTTCAAACGGGCCGGGAACACGGTCTTCGCCGGGGCGCAGCAAAATTTCGACGAATGCCTGCCCGAAGCTGAATGAGTCGTTTGGATAAGCGCTGGCGTAGCGCCTAACAGCGGCGTCGAACACCTGACGCACACGTGTGAGCATCTCCGTCGGCCGAAGGAAGCGGTCGAGATCTCGATCGTAGAGCTTGAGCGTACAGGACAGTCCGAGCTGCTGCAGCGCCGCCCACCCGTAAGGGTCTGTCTCGCCAGCCGTATTGGCGAGGAATTCCGCCATGTTGGTGGCCTCGACTGGCTGAACCGGCTGCACCGACACCACGTAGCGCCGGTACAAACCGTCGTGCTCCGTGCTGTACTCGAGCTCGCCAATCACTTCTTCAAGAATCGGATGCAGCGGACCCGACAGCGTCAAGGGCTGGACGACGGTCCCGGTGGTGAGCATGAGCTTCTTCTCGCCCTGAATCGGACTGTCGACCTCGATGCTTCCGGTGATGGTCAGCGAACATACTAGCTTGTTGCCTTCGGCCAGCGCATTGATCGTCTGCACAGCGACGTCCGCGCTCAAGCGGCAGCAGAGTCCGAGAAGCGCCGCGCGCACGCGAGAAGGGCTGAGTTCCAGGGTGCTTTCATTGCCGGATGCGACGTTCAACGTCTTCCCGGTTGTCGTCGCTTTCAGGCTCAAATGCGGTGCAGGTGCTTGCGCACCGAAACCCAGTTGCACTAGTTCCAGCGCGGCGCCAACGTTGAGACTCCCGGCCAGCGTTTCGGGCGCTGTACAGTTGAAGCTGACGGTCAACAGCGAGGGGCGGCCCTTGGCCATGAGGTCCGACACGGCGGCTTCCGACGCCGTGGGGAAGAGTCGCAGGCGCGGCGTACGGGATGCAAACTCTACAGTTGATTCCGCGGCGGAGAACCATGGGGCGCGGCGAGGCACGGATTGGCCATCGCGGCCTCTGCGGCGAGCGCCCAAGCGCCAAGTTTCGCTTGGATAGTGCGCGTGCCAACCGGGCCAGTCCTTATTCGCGTCAGGCAACAAGCGCGCCATCTCGGCTGAAACCCGTTCGATCCTGGCAACGCGGTTCGCACGCTGCCAGGTGGTCGCGTTCAAGCCTATTGGAGGCTCCGCCTCGGTGTCCAGACGAGCCAGGTCGTCAAGATCCAATTCATGCAGGTCAAAACCCGCCACGCTGCTGGCGTGAACCGGGTCTATGACGTCTTTCACGGCCATGGAGGCACCATCAAAAATCGGTGCGGCGTCAAAGCTTACCTTGGTCAGAATGCGCCGCTCCGGGTCGCGCACCAGCGACAGGGAGTTGACCCCATTGCGCTCGAGCAAGGCCCCCAGCAAGGCGTCCTCGGGTGGCGCCCGGAAACGCGCAAAACCGGTGCTGGCGCGTACCTGACCTGGAATATGCGGCGGCATGTCCAGGTGAACCGGCCACTCGAACGCTTCTGGCCGCATCAGGCCGATCTCATTGCGCAAGGGGTCGAGGGGTTCGACGCGCACTTCGATGCTCACCGGGACGCGTTTGGAAACAGACTTGATTACCACCCCAGCCGAGACTGTTTTGATCTGCACTGTCTCCAGCGAAAAGCGGGTCGCGATGCGTGGGCCTTTGTCCTTGCCCTCGCGCCGCCACAAGCTTTCCAGGAACTCCTTCGGGCCAGCCTTATGGTCGGCCTTGGGCGCGGGGCTCCCAGTGAGCGTGTTGTCGACACGGTCCAGGCCGGTCTTTCCCGCAAGCAGACGCCAGAACGGATAGGTTGACAACGTGTCGTGATCGGGCTCGAGGGGATCGATGAATGTGTCCACCGGGACCTTGCCGTTCGCATCCGTGATCCGCCTGAAGCTCTCCGCGTCCAGTATCCACTTGCGCGAGTCGGCGCTGGCCGCGGACACGGTCGCCATTCCAAGCCGGCGTTCGGTCAAACCGTCGGTGCCGTAATGTCCAGACGGGCTGATATTCTCCGGGTCGGCGTACAGCACGTAATAGCGCCTGACGGTCGGATCGGGTGGGCTCGGCGGAGGAGAAGGGTCTTTCAGCGCCATGACGACAGCCAGCGTTCCCGCGGGCATGTCGCCGCTGTGGTGCGGTCGTCCGGCTCCATGGTCCGGGCCCAGCGAGGTGACGACGAATCGCAGTTCCGCTTCGGCCGCGCGCGGCTGCGGTGACGGTCGCTTGACATCGATCAGGAAGGACTTGGGCAGTCCACGTGAACCGGCAATGTCGACAGGCGTGACCGTGTAGCTCAGCGATTGCGTTT
Organism: Burkholderiales bacterium PBB3; assembly: GCA_002256115.1. Classification (GTDB taxonomy): domain Bacteria; phylum Pseudomonadota; class Gammaproteobacteria; order Burkholderiales; family Burkholderiaceae_C; genus Allorhodoferax. Next base: position 17,591 of record NKIK01000068.1, on the reverse strand, counting down.
CTTTACTTTTAAATATGTTGGCCCACGCGATCGCCCCCGACATCGCAGCGGCTTCGTCGTTACTGGGAAGCAAGGCGCTGCGCAATTGTGGCGCCAGGTCGGCCAAGTCATCGGTGTATTGCCAGTCCGGCGCCAGAAGATCGACTGAGCCCGTTTCTTTGTTGTGGCCACCGATCGTGGCGGCGGGTTTGACTTGCACCACGCGAGGGGTGAATTCCAGGCCTTCGACAGTGCGGACAATTTCGTAGTGGTGCAGGAATTGTTCGGGATTGGTTTGGGGCCCGGCATCCTGGGTTTTGTCAGTTCCGTTGCTGATCAACTCGGCCGAGAACGGCACCTGCAATTTCCAGCCAAGCTTGATGCCGTCGGTCGTCACCGCACTTCTGTCGGCGCCAAGGATCGGGTCTTGGACCTCGAACCAACTCGGCCCTGGGTTGAACACTTCGATCTTGCCGAGCATGGACTCGGTGTTGTCTTTTTTGACGGTAAAGGTCGACAGTTTTTCCAGTTGTTTGCGCGGGCCGTAAAAGACCAGTCCGAGGTCGGTGACGTGCGCGTGTGTGCCGTCGTGGCGGCCGCTAGCCGCAAGTGCTACAAACTGGTCGGCGAACATCGCCAGAACCGTCGAGCGTGCCTGGTGCACCCCATCAACTACCGGATTGGCTGCCGCGGTGGCGTTGTGGTCGCGCTGGAACCGGTCGCGCAGCGCATTGCGCTCCTCATCGGTACCGGTGTTTGGAGTTTTCGGGGACTCGTATATCCGTGCCGGCGGCTCATACCAACGCGAGGTCTTGCGAATGGGGGTGCCGCCCGGCCCGTCGACCCAATCGGTATCGGACAGGAAACATTCGTCGAACAGCAGTGCGAGCGTGAGGATTTTCGAGCCGTCCTCGGTCTCGACGGGTTTGTTCCAATCGGCATGGGCCGGGACGCCACCGCCGGGGAGGTTCGTGAAGCGCTTGTCCTGAACGCTGTAGCGCATTACGTCCTGCAATGCGGCTGCAGGCCCCGTCAGTATGTGCGCGGGCTCGCTGTCATCGCGCTCCCCGCTATCGGTCTTGAAGAAAACCGGTGCGGCGTAGAACGCGCTGGTAAAGGGCTGCAACGGGTCATCGCGCCTTTGAGGCTCCTTGGGAAACAGCACCGCATAACAGTAGTCGTCGTCTTTAGGCAACGTACCGTCGTCGGGTGCCCTCGCTGCCTTGTGCAGAAGGCACCAAAAATCAGTTGCCCGGTACGGGGTGCCGAACTGTGCGCGCCTTTGTGAAGGCGGCTTGGCCTGCACGCCAGATTCGTTTGGCTCTTCAATCGACTTTGCCGCCGGAGCTGTTTGCCGGGCTTCGGCATATTTGGCGTCGGCGGTAATGCGTTCGTCGCCGCTTTTGCTTAGCGCCGCCGGCGCGGCGTCAGGTTCCTCGGCTGTGATAGACATGGCCATGAAGCGCTGCACGCGGGCACGCGCTTCTTCCAGTTGACCCTTGCCGATGGTGAATCCGACGCTCACCGATAAGGTACATCCGAACACGGACACGGCGACCCGGGCCGCAACGCGAGCTCCGACGCCTTCCGGCGAAAGCGCGATTTCGACTGCCGCCGAAAGCTGCAGGGTGCGCGAAAACCCGATCCGGATGGTGAAGCTCGTGAAGCCAAGGTCGACTTCCATCCACGCTCGGAACGAGACCGCAAGAGTGGCGTCGAGCGCGATCAGACCGTATACAAGCGAACCGCTGAAGCGCCATGACAGATAACACAGCACCCGCGCCACAAACTGAGCGGTGAGCGTGGCTTCCGCGCACACGCCCACGGGACCGGCCTGGAATTGACCGCCGAAACGGAAGTAGGCATCGGCCTCAATGTTGTAGCCCCAGAGCAAACCGTCGTCGGCAGCGCGGAAGATCATGCCGCCGCGCACTGTGACACGCATGTTCTCCTCGTCGTACAGGCGCGCCACCAGTTGGTTCGGCCACCCGAGTTCGTAGTGGAACAGACCCGGCTTAATGAAAAGCGTAGCCGACCAATCAATGGCTTGCAGCGCCGCGCGCATCGGTGAACCCTTAGCCAGAGCGGGGATGCGCTCGCCGATATAACCTTTGCTGTCGCCGATCATGCGCGCCAACAGCCGCTGCTGCGGGGCCGAGATGTACAGGTAGCCGCGCAGACCGGGGTTCGAGCGCAAGCCATCCTTGTCGTTCAGATAGTCGATGTAATTGGTGCCAACCCAACCTCGCAAACCCATGAACAAGGTAAAGTCAGAACGGATCATCGCGACCAGGTCGAACAGGAACGGATTCTGGGCGGCGGTTTCGGCCTTTTCGTCCCACGTCTTGTTGGCAGGGTAGACCTGAATGGCGCCCTTGAGGGCCATCGTCACGCGGTCGCCCTCTGGTTCCGGCTTCGCGGAGGAAAACCGGTGCAAGTCGCCCTGGGTTTTCGACAGTTGATCGAGCGCGCTAATCTGCTTGGGGATCGAGGTCGCGCGGTCGGCCGCATCGATGGCGCTGAGTGTGTAACGGAAACCGAGGAAGAACTCGGCTTCGCGCAGGTAGAAGTTCCAGACCGCGGTGGGGATCTCGATGGACAGTTTCTTTTTGGTGGCGGAGAAGAAGAAGGACTTGCGCCGGTCGCCCGGCTGGTCCTTGCGTTCGATCTCAAGGAAACCGAGGCTCGCGCCCATCGATCCCCAGCCCGGTATGTCAACCTCGCCGCGGCCCAGGAATCCGTAGGTGTTGTAGCCCTCCGGTGCGAGTGCGCTGCCCTCGACGGTGCGAGTTTCGGCGTCGACGGCGATGACGGTGCCGCGTACGCGAATCGATCCCTTCAGGTTGAGGTCGATACCGAGGCCGTCAGCTTTGATGCGCGGCAGCGATTCGTTTATTGCCGGCGGCGCGATCCACAGGCCGTGGAAGTCTATCGATGGCTGCATCACGTCGCCGATTTCGACGAACTTGATCTGCCCGGAAATGTTCACGGCTGGGGCGCCATCGAATTTGGGCGAGGCCGGGTGGTAGCCAAACCCGCGCAACTCGAAAGTGAACAGGTTGAAAAGGTTGAAGCTCTTTTTCGGATTTAGCGTCTTCTGGAAAGAGATGTGCTTAACCAGTACTCGAGGGTCTGCTGACAGGGGAGTGCGTTCGAGATTCATCTCGACGCCGTCCAGGTACTGGAGCAGGCCGCTTTCAAATTCACCCGACTTTGGCGTGAAGCGCAGCGAACCGGTTACCAGGTAGTAGAAGTGGTAGCCGCCATCCTTGACGAAGGCGATGTCGAGGTCGCTGATGGTGAGCGTGAAGCGGGCCGCGTGGCAGATGATCGGATCGTTCTTCTTGTCCAGCTCGACCTTGCCGGACTGCAGGACGATACCTTCGCCCTCAACCTCGCCGAACGTCAGCGCGACCGTGCAATCGGCTTCGCCGATCAGATCGGGCGGAAGCGCGCCGCGTCCGGCGACCATCGCGCTGACCAGGCGGCCGCCCTTGATTTCCAGCGAGCCGTCAGTGAAGTGAAAGGGTACGTCGATGCCGTTCAACCGCACCGGGTTGTCAGCCACCTTGGCCATCAGGTCAAGACCGCCCGCGCCGATCTTGAAGGTCGAGACCTCGAAGACCACTCCCTGGCCGTCCGACGAGAGGCCGTTGAAACGCAGTTGCATGCGCGCCCTGCCAGCAAGCGTGGGGTCGTCCGGCTTGGGTGAGTTCAGTTCGAAACCGCTTTGGCCACCGGCGAAGCCAAGTGAAAACATGTTGATTTTTTTGTTGGCCTTGCGCTCGACCGGATCAGCTTGCTCGATAACCCAAAGCAGGCCAAGCGCGGTTTCCTCAATGCGCTCGGACGCGATCGGGAATACGTTGCTGGCGTCGAGCGTTACTGCAAGAGTGTCCAGCGAAATGCCAGCTTTGAGCGTCAGGCTCGTCTCCAGGCCCGCGGCCTTGAGGCCGAGTACCAGGTCAACGCCCGCCTCGCGCTTGCTCAAGTCGCCGAACGGTTTCGTTTCTTTCACCCACACCACGTTCGCAAGCGAGCCCTGCAGCTTTTCAAGAAAGCTCGGCCCGTCGGACGCAGAGGCCTCGTTGCCGGATTCGCCCATGCCGAGCAAGGGCAGGATGCGATCCTTCTCGAACTTGACGATAAGGTCGAACCCATCGGCCAGCGGAGTGAGCATGAACGGCCCGCTTGTGGTCCGCACCTGTACGCCTGGCTTGCCAGGGACGTCCACCAGTTTGGTATCGCCTTTCAGGCGCTGGAAAAATACAGTTTGGCCGCGAGTCAGGCCTGCCAGCACCAGCATGATGTCCGATGCGCCCTCGGATTTCTTTAAGTTGAGTTCAAGGCTGATCAGTGGCTTGGCGTTTGCTTCGCGATCGGTTGAGAGTCTCTTGCTGCCATCGACATCGTGCAGCGGCCGGGTCTGTGCCTCTCCCGTGTTCGGCCCAGGCTGGTCCAGCCACAGGTCTGTAGAAAGGGTAGCGGCATGCAGTGTGGCGACTGCATCGTCCGTGGGGCGGCTCAATACAAGGTATGCACCGGGTTGGGTGACGAAGTCGAGCAGCATCCCCGGCTGCCAACCTCCCGGAATCTCGACTGTGAAGCCGAGCAGCTCCAGTTTGCGCGGCCCACTCAGGGTGGTGCTGTCGCGCGAAGTAATCAGTACCTGCCGCAACTCGAAGGGATTGGTGGCGATGCGCAGTTCCACTGCGAACGACGGATTGCCCGCGGACGGCAACAACTCGCCAATTTGCTTGAACAAGGCGCCCAACATCTCGGCAACAGCAGCAAGACCGCGAGCGATCAAGTCGCCGAGTGAGTCGAGCGCCGCTCCCACCTGTTCGGCAATGAAGATGGCCGCGCGCCCTGCGGCAAGCGCCATACGCCCGAGGATATTGAGCAATTTCGCGGCGTTGTCCGCGACAAGTTGCGCGAAGTCGATCAGCACATTCAGCACAGCTGCGCCGCTGCGCAGCATGGCTCCTGCCGCTTTTTCCAGGAGGACCAGGGGAAACGGGGCGACGAGGGCAAGTTCGAGCAGCCGCGTGCCCGACGGATCGATTTCGATCTTGCCGGTGAACGTCAGGAAAGCATCCGGGTCGTCGTAAACACGCAGAGTGAGGCGTTCGAAGGCTACGACCGCGCGCAGAGTTGGCCCGTCTGGCGGGCCACCCGCGCTGCCAAAGGCGTTGCCTTGGTGCGACGGAGTTACCGTCATGTTGTCCCAACTGACTTCGAACGGCCCGAAGCGGCGCGCCATGCCCGGTCCAAGGTCTATCGGCGCCATGGATGCCTTCACGACGCCGCCGAACATGGGCTCTTTGTGGACATCGCCCAGGGTCAAGTTTTCGATTGTGACAATTACGCCCGCTGTCGGTCTCGTGGTCTCGACCGCGAACTTCGCGAGCCTTACCAGAGCCCCGAGGTCTTCAGCAGCTAGATCAAAGTCGTTCGGCACAACAGCCCAGTCGATTCCCGGCACCGCTAGCCGCGACTTGAGTGCCAGTTTGGGGTTACTACCGTGCGGGCTAGCGTTGGTATGCGTGACCTTGACAAGCGTGTCAATATTCAGCTTTTCAAGCGTCGACACGGCGTCTTTCATGTCTTCGAGAGGATCGAGCAGCATTGGCGCCACTTGAAGATCGAAGGAGGGCAGGGCAAACTTTGGAAAGCACAGACCAAAGTCATCAGCATCAATCCGCAGGGCCGCGCCGACGGTCGCGTTGAGAACTATTACCAGCGATACGGCGCGTTCCATGCTGGCAACTGCAATCCGCGCGCAGGCAGCCAGTTCGACGTCAACTTGGAGACTGATGGTCGGCTCCCCTTCTGCTTTCGCTATGGTCCAAAGCCCAAGCCGCACGTGTGCTCCGGCAAAAGCGCCGGCGGGGCCAAAAGGTGTCTTGATGCCAAGAAAAGCCGTGCCCTCGGCCGCAGCCTTGACCTCCACGGACAACATGCGGCGTTGTGCCTCGGCAACCTGCGCGATAAAGCGCCTGCGACTCTGGCTTGCCGCAGTCAACGCAGCGCTCAGTTCGTCCGTACTTCGGAGTCTGTTGCCTTCCACCAAGCCGCCAGGAATGCGAACAGGGCTGGCGAAAGTAAGGTTGCACGATGCGCCATTGATCGACTTTTTGTCCGGTGCCGAGAGGAACGGACCGGCAATGCGGTCAATGTCTACGAAAGACGCGCTGAGATCACCAGCGATTTCTCCAATTGGGCCTGAAGACTGGCCTACCAAAAAGAATTTTGGGGTATCCGGAATCGCAATGGCGATGAACTTTGGCACTTCCACTTCGGTCTCCTTTGATCAAACGGCCTTATCAGTCGGTTTTGCAGCGTGCGCAACCCGAAGAGGCGATAGCGACCCTTTGGCGGCGCTCAAATCAGGTCTCGGTCAGCTAGCGTCCCCGACTACGTCTAACTTTTAATCGAGGAGAGGAGTCATGCCTGCCGCGATGGCTCAGCTATCTTCGATTCGAAAAGCACTTGAAAGCCATTGTCGGCAATTGGTATCAAGTTGTTCGTCGCACCTGCTCGTGGAATGGGCCCAAACAAAAGGAACATTGAACTTATCAGGAAGTGGACTAGGTTTGCTCACCATAAAAGCGTGCCATGGGCGCTCAGCTTTCAGAAACCCAATATCCCACAAGATCGTATCGCCCAAGTCGATAGCCTTGACGTTTTCAAATTGTGTCGCCATCCGCGTCAATTCAGCAACGATAACGGTGTTGCGAACCGCTAAGCCGTACGGACAAAGAGCAGTTGCCAGATCGTTGATGGTGATTTGGATTCTCCTCGCGTGAAGACAATGAGCAATGAAATGGGCGCTGACTGACAGCTTGTCATCCTTAAGATACTGGCCGCAACTAGGTACTGTCAACTCCTATTGCCAGGGGCTGATAAACCCAATGATCTTTTCAAGATCATTGGGTAGCCGCTTCTCAGCCACAACGCGGTCTTCCTCGTCAATCACCGACACCACGCTGTTGTTTGAATGAAGATCAATTCCGCAGTATTTCATCTCAACCTCCAGGTTGGTTAATGCCAGTTTGCAAACTCACTTTAGACCTTCAACCTACCTCGGAGGCAGGATGCCGGCTAGATGATTTTCAGTACCTTCTAAAGATACCCCCAATGAGTATGCGACTTGCAGTTAAGTGAAATCGCTGCCCCCCGATTTTCCTCTTGTGTCAGTGACGGTGGGTGTGCAAGAATTGCCGTAAGAATTATTTCACCGCTTGAGGGAGGTCTCGGTGGCTACAAACGTATCAATCAAACTCACCGTGGGGATTCCATCTGCGGTTGTCTTTTTTCAGTTTGCAGGTATAGGCGGCGCATACAACGGTGGCGTCAAATGCAGCCCTAACGCGATCATTGATCTCGATAAGGCTGGAAGCTCGTCATTGTCCGTCGCGGTACTCGCCTGGGAAAAAACCTACAGCTACGCCAATGCGGATGCCCTAGTAGTGGCTGGAAAGCCTGATTGGTACCGCACTCTGCGCGCCGGCGCTGCACCTACTGGAACCGCCACGCTGGAGCTAAAGCCTTCCAACTTAAACATTGAATACGCGCAACTTAGCGGCGCAACCCACGCAATCAAGTTCACTGTCGTTGGGGCCAATCCGCTCTTGGCCGTTGCACCTGCGATCGACGCCGAGATTACCGTCGGTTTGCGAAAATCGACCGGAGGCATCCAGTTTTCCGTTCAGGGAGATCACGACGGCTTCCCCAATTACACGCTTCAGATAAATGGCAACACAGTTTATGCGTGGGATTGTGTTGCCGTTGGCGAAGATCCTTCAGCGCTCGGGCCGCCAATGGATCAGAGTGTCAAGATCACCTGGAAGAATCTCTGAATGTCCGCAAATCAGACCTTGCCACGGGTTCATGCGTGATGGTCGAGGATCCAGACTCTTTCATTTGCAGGCGGGAGGTTTGAGATGCCAGTAGGGCATAGTACTGGGACCATCTCGGGCACTGTCGCGGTTGTACTCATACTTGTCGCACTTATTGTCGGTGCGTTAGGTGCATGGGCCATCGGCAAAGGGCAAAAGGTTCAACTGTCGGTGAAAATTCTAGGTAGTTCCGTGAATCTCGACACTGATGCCGGTGGTCAGGTGGCGGGCGATAGACTCTTAGAAACCCTCATGAACAATCAGGACTCCGTCGTGAAGTCTGGTGTTCGCAGCATCCTCCGAACTACCTACGGCCTCCACGATCTGAAGGATCACGAAATCGCAGGCCACTTCCAGCAGGTGTTTTGCAAAGACAGTGATTTTCCCAACGACATGCAGTTCGAGGCGAATCTAAAAAAACGTAGTGAGTGCGCTGAAAAAAATGGTCTTGCAGAATTGCGAAAACTCGCTCGCGAGTTTGCAGCTCCCTTTCATCAGGTACCAATCAAGTTGGAGGTGACATTGCCTCGCGACCGCAAGGACGATCCTCCGCCGGGCAAGATCAACTACTGCGACCCGGAGTGGCAGGGCAGAACCGTTGTCTTGTCTACTGGTGGGTCTGACCCAAAGATTGTCAAATTACTTACTAACAATCCGATTTCTGCGTGTACCAAAGGGATCACCATCGGCACATCGGGCCACATCAATCTAAAAACTTCCGAGGAACTGTTTGGGAGCACTAAAACTCTTCGTCGCCAGGTCTTTGTTTCCATCCTGTAGCAAGTTTGCCCATTGCGGATCCATTGATCGGTCAGTGCGAGAAGATCCTGCAGTGCATCGTTAGAGAGCAGTTAAAACCGGAGGTAGTTCAAACTTCGACTTCGCGATATCCTGATTACCCCGTGAGCAATTTGGGAGATCGTCGTGATGATGATTATTAAGGCGCGAATTGAGGGGGGCGTTGAGGACGTTGCTCCGATCCGATTGGCTGAATTTGAAAGATACGACGGCCAACTGAAGCAACTGGGCTTGAGTTTGGCAGAGGACAAAAGTTTGCTGCATGAGGTGCAACACAGATGCAGATCGATAGCTACAGCACAACACGTCAAATCAGTGTTGTTGCTGATATCTGGTCAATTGAAAGAAGTGGCCAAAACTTGCATTTATCCTGTTGTCGATCTTCGCCAAATCGCGAGCCAGCGCCTCTCCAAAGATTGCAAAGTCAAAAAGTCCGGCATTTGCCTTCATCTCGATGTACCGCTCATAGTGCGCTAGGTGATTCGCCAAACGGTCGGCGAGTATTGCAGTTGATTTAACTGTCATTTGGATATCGTGCTGGTTGGAAGTAGTGGATCGCAACGCACACCATGGTCCAGCGAAGGCCACTCCGCCCTCATCATGGCCACCTTAAAAACTCTCTCGTCTTTATCTAGTCGACAGGACTCTGTTAACTCTATAAATGCCGACGTGTTTAGCTTTCGCTTCTCAAAAAAGAGGCGATAGACTCTGCAGGTACAAACTCGGTACCAAAGTACGCGCCGCAAGCCTTGTCCTCAGTTAGACCTTTGGCAATAGTCTTAAGACAAGAATTATTGCCTAGACCTGTGCTCGACCGTCTACTTATAACGCCGGCCAAACAGCCATCCTTCATTGAATAAACACCAGAGCCTGAAACTCCGTTGGAAAAAAAAGCCTGAGTGGCAATTGAAAAGTCGCCGCTTCCGCGAAGCTGAATGAAAACATCGTCCATACTGGCATGAGTAATCACTCCAGTATTCTCATAGGCAACGAAGATCGGGTCGCCACCAACAATATTCTTTTTACATACTGGAAGGATTGCAAACTTTTGAGGCATGCTTGGATCGACGGGCTTTAGCGCTAACAAGGCAAGGTCGGTAGTTTCTCGATCAGCAACCTTAAGAATAGTAGCCTTACCAACATGTCTGCCATGGAGATCCAAAATCTCAAGTTCTGATTGCTTGTCCAATTTGTCGACGACGTGCGCGGCTGTAAGTATCTGCCCATCATTGAGCATCAAGCCATGTCCCCAAGACAACGAACTTTTCACACGAACTGTTCGACTCATAGCTTCGAAAGTCACCTCTAAGTTTGCTGCATTTGAACTTGAAAGGGCAATGAGTAGGAGTGCAATGAAAGGCGTAGAAACTTTTTTTCTCATGAATCGTCTGTTGTGAAGATTATGAATATGACCAAAGACTGTACTTAGAGAACATCAGTGATCATTAGCTGTGCAGGGACGAATTTCAAAGAGCAATGCCGAGAGGGCGGCAATTAGTTAATGAGTATAGGTCAGGTAGTTTGACGCCCTGCACAAGTGATTCCAAATTTGCTTATTCGTCTTGCGACCTAGAGCCCACCCTTAGCAATGATGGGCACCATCGCAAGTATCTTTGAATAAAAGGCGTGTTCCATTGAATTTGGTTCGTTTGCAACCATCTGATCCTGGACGAAGTTCTCTAGCCGATCTGTCTTTCTTAGAGTCGTGGACTCGCTCGCCAATATCTTTACCATCTTTGGTACTTCAATAAATGCGGAGCGAGCGCAATACCTATCATTCAATTTCATCAGCGAAAAGTGCCGCTCCAGTAAGGAGGAGAGAGGCAATCCAGCCTGGACTTTGTAACTAACTTGAATTGCTTGAGCAAGATAGTTGACGTCTGCGAGGATGTATACATCGTTGAAAATATTATTCAGCATTGGATGCATAACACTTTGCTTCGACTTATTTCCCCAAACCTCTCGTTTAAAGACCGAATTGCACGTGTCGCAGGACATCAACAAATTTTGAAGTGACACCGATAATTCCGGAAAACTGGAGCGAGGAAGGAAGTGATCGATATGAGACACAGCGTCTATCTGGCAGTAGGGACAATTCCGGCCAGCATTCTTCTTTCGTAGGTCATCTTTGAGCCTCTGAATAGAGGCTGAAGTCCCGTCATAAAGTGAGTAGTGATAGTCCCTGCAGCTACCAGTGAACCCCAAAGGCTTGGCAGTTCCTTTCAAAATTGCGCTGGAGTACTTATTCAAAGCGGTCGTAACCTTAGATTGCTCCGCAGTTAAGGTAGATTTTTTCGGACCTCGACAGGATGCGACGACGCTTCCATAGCTGTTCACATCGTCAATTGCGGCGACGGGTGGAATGTTCTACATTTCCTTGACATACTCCGAAAGTAGCTGCGCGCTTCAGCGCTCAACGGACGCCCCAATTCCACTTCTATGTCTTTGATTTCGATTCGATTCTTTGCTAGGTTCTTTAAAACATCCACATAACTTGGCATATCGGCTGGCAGTCCAAAAGCACATGCGATAAGACTATCTATGCTCGTTCCAAATGACTCGACACCAAGCCTTTCAATTTCAGCCTGCCCATCAATCTTCTTGAGTATTTGGACATACTTGGACGGAATTTCTTGTATAACAATTGGCGAATGCGTAGATACAAGTCCGAACGACTTTCTCTGTTGAAGCAGCGTACGTAGTATGTGCATCGTTGCAGAAAGCAATGCAGGGTGAAGATGATTTTCTGGCTCATCAATGACGACTAGGGAGCCGGGTTCGATTTCACGATAGAGCTCGGTAAGCATTGAGAGTGTCGCCTTATGACCAGCTCCGAGCTTACTAAAACGAAGGCGTACTGAGCGATCATCTGCTAGGTCGCTCGATGTGAAGCCTGCCTCGGTCAGGATTGGTGAAATCGCTTTGAGCCAAGTGTCATATGTACGTTGAGCGATCAACTCGCGAATAGACGATGTGAAACTGCGCGAAAAAGTAGTTGAGCTGGCTATCTTTGTTCCAGATTTTCCCTTATCAGATGCTACGCGCATACCGATGTATGCATATCGAAGGTCTTTTGTGAGGTATTCAATTCGACTAGAAGTACCAGGTATCTTTATTTGGTCTGGAAGAAAGAACTTATCGAATATGCTGTAAGAAACTACTATGACCTTCTTGATCGACTCCCGTCCGACTATGGTGACGCGTCGCTCGTCTAAACCCAGCACTGAAGCAACGAAATTTGCTAGAAGTTGGGTCTTGCCGGCACCATTCTTGCCAACCAAGGCATTTAGAACGCCCGGTATATCTGAAGACTGATTGAATTCGAAGCGGCAGTGGGTTGCGAATTTCGAACTATGAAGACGGCTTGAAAACGTGATTTCTACTGTGTCCCCTGGACCGCTGGGTTTGGCTACCGCAAGAGCACCCAAGAAGCGCGCCAGGGACGAAGAAAAGACCCTTTCATCCTGCACCTCGTTCAAAAGACCTCTAGAGACAGTTACATCGCGCAAGTACCGCAGAACCCCTCGATATTGATCAGCGAGCAAAATCGATTTGAGATTGCTATAGAACTCGTCAGTCTGCCCTAATGAAAAGTAGTCACTGTCGAGAGGCTCTCGGATTATTTCCGGGAGAGGAGTGCGTCCCGGTTCCTGGTTTTTCTTCCCGATCTTTACCGTTCCGATAGATATCTTCTCCCCAAATTCTTTTATGTAAAAGAGTTTGAATGAGGTTTGATATCCATAGTCGTCCCAAAGAGATCGAGCCAAGAGTAAGTATGGGGTTTTCGCGTCAGCTACCGCAGCTCCAACATATATTTGTAGATTCATCATGAGCTATGTAAATTTGAGGTCTTGGAGCGGAGTTATCCTCCAGCAAAAGAGGGAGGCCACCAAAGCTCACCTCAAGCGCTGAAGGCTAATTAATCTTGTTGTCATCCCACGCATAGAAGTTAATGACACTGAATGTTTTGAAACATTTGCAGCAAGCAAGTCCGATATTTCGCCGGGCGTCAGGCTACGTTGGGTGCACCATTTGAAGGCGATTGTTTTACGGCCTGTTCCAGCCTCTCGGGGCCTGGGTTGCCGTGCTCAAGCCAGTTGAAGGCGAATACTTTTGCCTGTGCCCTAGCCAAGTCCCCAGCAGAAGCTCCGGTGAAACCGGAGCCTGGCATACCCGATTCTTGCTGTACTACAAGCACGGTCAGGGGAGGCAGTGAGTTAATGATGCAATACGATTGAATTGGTTCTAGCCAACTGCCCAGCCCTCCTGTAAACGCTCCGGTAACTTGAGCGAGTTGGCTGTAAGTTATGTTTTGCCTACTCCGTGCTGCCCAAGCGAGGACAGCCCAGATCTGCGTTGAGCGTTCTGATGCCTTCATATGCGTACCTTTGGTTTTGTCTGAGAGGTATTGGACGGAAACGCATGCTCCAACACTGATCTTACGAGAGAGAGTATGCACTTGGCCGAGGCCCGCCATCCATCATCGCTCATGCAGCGAACTACATCATTCACCAACGCGTCAATTTGGCTCCGAAACTAATGAGGCATCGATTTGAGACTTCCAGACCCTTGGGAAAAGCTTTTCAGCGAATTTCACCTTATTGCTAACGAATAGCCCCTGCTTTCCAAGAACTAAAGCACTTGCCAATCGGTTTAAGCATGGGATCAATTCCATCTGCCTCCGCCAAGGCAACCACGGACCAACTCAAGTAGTCTGGCCGACCATCACCTATCCAATCTGGGTGTGCCGCCATTGTCTCGACAAGGTTACGAATTTCCTGAGCACGCCGCAAGTTGGTTGCAGCATCGGAAATCTCCCTTCTGATCGCTTCCTTCTGGGCCTTGATGGCGGCCTGGCGCTCCTCTTCCTTTTTGCGCTCACTTTCCGCCATATCTGCCAGCAACTGACGTTTACGCTCAAGTCTTCTTTCGTAGAGAGAACAATCGGCAGCTCGCATATTGGTCTCAGCAAGAGTGAGGATTGTCTTAACGATGTCATCAAGCCGCCTTTCAATTTTCGCGTCAGGCGCATCTACAAAGTCCCCACCCCTGTCGCTTCTTCCCACGCGCAGTGTCGTAACACTACAGCGTGGCAAGTCACTGTTTCCTTTGGGGTTCTCAGGCTCAAGGAATTGAAGTTGAACACTCGAAGCACCAATGGAAACACTCGCTATGAGGTGATGGAGATGGCCCAATCCCTGAATCCAGGTTTCCCGTTCCACGACGTCGCAGCTTGCCTGAATGGAATCCAGGATAAAAAAGAGGCTGCCAAATATACGAAGTTGGCGCTGAAATCTAGGCTCCAAAAAGTGCGGCTTGTTGAAAGACCAATCCCTTTCCTTGAGCTTCTCCGCTCTGTTGGCCTCAGAACGCAGCACGCGTCGTAAACCATGATGTGGATCTGACAAATCTCTTTTGGCGCGAAAGGGACCCAGGCGTTCAAAAGCGGGTTGTACAACTTCCTCGACAGTTAGATCGTAGGTTGGAGGTGAAATTTCTTCTGTTAGATCGACTGGTGCATGCCACAGCTCGTAGTGGTTTATTGCACGAAGCTGAACCAACTCTCTTTGGCCAGGCAGGCGCATTGGAAGCGGTGCTATTGACACCCTGCCAACTGCTGACTTTTTTGCCCAATAGCCGGGCGGTGGTGCCGGAATGCATTCTCTTACGCATAGTTTGCCGATGGCGACATCGGAAATTCCCCAAATGCCGGACAACTTAGACCTAGGTTCGCGCCATACCAAGGCATGCAACTCCGCGCGGGTGATTGATGTCGGTTTTTGAATTGTCATATTCAACTACAAAAGTTGGGGACACAGTGCCCGCTATGGGGGTTTCATCATTGGCAGTTTAAAACCCTTGGGCACACTCCCCTAGTGCCAAATAATTGCGAATGCGAAAAGCGCTAACTTTTCCTGGGTGATGAGTAGGCGCGTTTAACAAAGTATTGCCTGGTGCCGTCCACCAACGGTCCCGAGACGACGCAAAGCCCTGCGTCAAGTGCCCACGCATATCCGTTCTTTGGATAGACATTGTTCTCTGCCAACAAGTTACTTAGTGACACATAGTTCTGCTCAAAGAAAGAAATGCTGTCTGCGGATATTGCGCGCGTCATTCGGCTCTTCAGCCTGCGCCTCTCACACTTCAACAATCCTAACGAAACTAGCTCATAAGTCACCTGCTCTTTGAGACCCAACTTGCATGCTGTCTCAGGTATGGTGAGCCACTCGGCATCGGCATCGAGTTCGACAGCCCGCCATTGGCTCAAATGGTCTGGGTGAATCACGAGGCTTCGCAAACTGGTCGATTCGGCTGGTGCAGCGTACCTAATTGATTTGCTTACCAAGGCACCAAAGAACCTATCGGTCAAGTGATTGGGAATGTGCAGCCTGAGCGCTTCGACGAGTGGGATCCAGCCACCGTGCTCAGCGCTTATCGGTGTCGCTTCCAAGACAATACGGTTGGTAAACTCTTGAACCTGATCCGCGCTAAAAAGCCCCTTGTTCAACACAAGAAAACCACAATTCAACAGATGCTGAACTCGAATGGGCTTTAATCCAAGCATGCTCGCAGCAGCTTTTTCTGAGATGCGATCATGGAGGCCGTGTTTCAGTGAGGTAATAGTTGCCTCTGAGATGAGCCTGCGCGTACGACCACCGCTAGTTGTCCTGCGCAAATGCTGGAGACTCGCGTCATCTCTGAGCATTTGGGTGAGTGTCGTAGTGCTTACTCCCAAGCTGCGCGCAACTGTGCTTTGGCTTAGACCACTTTCGTGAAAAGCTTCCCTACCGTGGATTGCCTGCGAAGTGCCGTGAGTACTTGATGTGTAGGCAGTCACGCTATCGAGCACGCGAGCTCGCCATCCCTGATTCCTCAAGCCCGTCAAAACGCGAAGGAACCCCGGAAATGCCTCCCGAAAACTTTGAATCGTGATTTCCGCAGAAGGTGGCTGGCGGAGTCTAACCAGAAGAGAAGTAAAGCTCTCCGGCCAGCTATCGCATATCTCCCAACCTGCCACGAGGTACTTTGCGACTGCAGACATCTGTTGTGAAGAGGCATGCTTTCTTGGCTTGTCGGTAAACCCATGGACGGCAACTCCACCAAACCACAACAGCGTGGATAAGAGGTCAGTTTCTGCAGCGCAAGCTGTCAACAGGTCGGAATCAACCTTTGCGCTCGTGAGCTTAGCGAAAGATTGACTACATCTGCAGTGTTTGAATTGTGTGCTCGACCACAACAACGGTCTATTGCAGGCGGGGCACACGTCCACAAGCCATACACCATGTTTTGAACACCACGGAGTGTCCGGACTTTCCCACTCCATGGGCCAGTACGCAATGCCTTCTGCCGCACAGCAAGGACACAAGCGCAGTTGTCGAGCGGGACGTAGACCACAGCGCTGCATCAACCAGTTTGCCCTGCAAAGACCATTGACGTGGGCAAGTCGCAGTGCGTACGCAGTGTTGCTCTCATCAGCCTGTTGAAAGGGGCGAATCAACAGTTGACCAATACGGTCCAGCGGTAACATTTCTGCATTCACTGGAACAACGGTATCTGGTGTGGACTGGAGGCGGAATTCCGAAACTTTTTCTTCCTCGGCCTTAGAGGTGTCTTCCGGATGGGCTCGGACCTGAGTTGATGCGCACAGCCATACAAATCGCGAACGAAAATCTGTGGACTGAAGTACCTTTGTAGAGTGCGCGAATCGAAGCGCCAACTCCAGTAAGTATGCCGATCAAGGTAGTACCTGGAGAAGCCAGGCGAAAGATTGTCGGTGTAAATCCAAATGGATCCAGTGAACACACCATCCCAAAGTTTTGATATGCCGCGCTTCACGACATTCAAAGTCAGCTCCCTTGATGCAAGTGAAACAAACGATCCCGATTTGGGGAGCTTTGGGAACGACAATATTCGCATCTGGTCATGGAATACCTCTAAGGGTGTTTCCCCCACCGCCAGACGTTCTGGAAAATGGCGTATCACTGCTGCGAGTGCAGTTTCGAGCATGAAGTGCGATCGATCGCAGTATTTTTTTGTTGATTGACTCGGATCAATGGCGGCTGTGAGCACACTAATGCGGTCCTCCAACTCACCACTCCAGCTTGCGATAGGGAGCGTTGACAGGAGACTGTAGTTGTGCCCGGTGGTCGCCCTGATCGTATTCAGTATTTCCAGTGCTTTGCAGATTGCGGTAATCGAAATTGTGTCATGTGGCAAAACACACCAGACCGACAATTTGCCCAAGCTATTTCCTTGGACAGAGCAGCTATCCGAGAGTAATTTTTGTATCCGTGTGGTCCCTTCGGATTCGACATAGGGTGTGTCGATGCGCGCAAGAATGTAGGCCCAAAGACTCATGAAGCCAAGTTTGTGCAATCTATGGTCATCAAGAACACACTCGGGAGCGGTGCGATGCGAGTCGTAGTAGCTCGTCGCGTCAAAGTCAGCCGTGTAACTGAATACGTTGTCCGTATCAGAACTCTTCTCGTAATCTGTGCGTTGAAGGTCAAACCCGCAGCTGCATGAACCACGACTGATGTCAACTAACCGCCAACGGCGAGCACAGCCTGGGCAGCAATCGTTGAGCAGGGTGTGGTGCAATGCACAGGTCGTCGTGTGACGTAGCCTCCAACTCATGCGTATGTGATTGCTCTGCGCGAAGCACGAATGGCATATCGGTACAGAGTTCGCGTTGGATCGCAAAAGTTGGTTGGGCAGTAGAAATCGTCCAAGCCAGCGAAAGCCAAATGGACCGGCTACGCCTGCGCGGTGACAGCGAATATGCTTATTGATCTTTTCATAATTCATGACAACCAATCGCTATCTCATGCGTTATATCCTGAACGGGTTGTTTGGAGATACGAGACATGGTCAAGCGAGCGATGGACGATGCAACGAAGAAGCGGGTGCGAG
>NKIK01000090.1 GCA_002256115.1 Burkholderiales bacterium PBB3 | reverse complement strand
TGGCCGGTGCAGCCTTCTTGACCGCAGCCTTCTTGGCCGGTGCAGCCTTCTTGACCGCCGCCTTCTTGGCCGGTGCTGCCTTCTTGACCGCCGCCTTCTTGGCCGGTGCAGCCTTCTTGGCGGGCGCTGCCTTCTTCGGGGCAGCCTTCTTCACCGGGGCGGCCTTTTTCGGCGCGGCCTTCTTCGCAGGCGCGGCCTTCTTCGCCGGAGCCGCCTTCTTCGGGGCGGCCTTCTTCACCATCGGTTTTGCGGCCGGTGCGGCCTTCTTCGCAGTTGCCATGACAATCTCCTTGATCAAGTTGCAAAAAGCCGCCTGACCGGTCTAGCGACCAGGCGATTCATCGTTGCGCCAGGCCAGGTCTGTACAGCCCGGGCCGACACCCCGATGAACAGGGTTGCCTCTGTGCCGCCGGTCTCGTAGGACCGGCTTGTTCACAGACGCGGATCTTGATCTGCCGCTGGAATCATCAACCGGCACCTGCGTGCCGCTTGGCTCAATCCCAGCTCAGTGCGCCACCGGTTTGGTACTCGATGACGCGGGTTTCAAAGAAGTTGCGCTCCTTCTTCAGATCGATCATTTCGCTCATCCAGGGGAACGGGTTTTCCTCGTTCGGGAAGAGCGCCTCGAGGCCGATCTGCGTGGCACGCCGGTTGGCGATGTAGCGCAGATAGCCCTTGAACATGCTGGCGTTCAGACCCAGCACGCCACGCGGCATGGTGTCCTCGGCGTAGCGGTACTCCAGCTCGACGGCCTTCATGAACAAGGCCTTGATCTCGTCCTTGAACTGGGCCGTCCACAGTTGCGGGTTCTCGAGCTTGATCTGGTTGATCAGGTCGATGCCGAAGTTGCAGTGCATGGACTCGTCGCGCAGGATGTACTGGTACTGCTCGGCTGCACCGGTCATCTTGTTCTGGCGACCCATGGCCAGGATCTGCGTGAAGCCGACGTAGAAGAACAGGCCTTCCATCAGGCAGGCGAACACGATCAGCGAGCGCAGCAGCGTCTGGTCGGTTTCCTGCGTGCCGGTCTTGAAGTTGGGGTCCATGATCGCGTTGATGAACGGGATCAGGAACTGGTCCTTGTCGCGGATCGACGGCACCTCGTTGTAGGCGTTGAAGATCTCGCTCTCGTCCAGATAAGTGCCCAGCACGATGTTGTTCGCGGCCAGCGAATCGGCGGTGACGAAGAAGCCGAGGTTGCGCTTGATGATGCGGCGCTCGTCTTCGGTCAGACCGTTCGGGTCTTTCCAGGTCGCGATGTCGCGCGACATGTTGATCTCTTGCGGCATCCAGTGATTCGAGCAGGTGGCGAGGTACTTCTCCCAGGCCCACTTGTACTTGAAGGGCACCAGCTGGTTGACGTCGGTCTGACCGTTGATGATGCGCTTCTCGACCACGTTGACGCGCTGCGTGCTGACGGCTGCGGCGGCCTGACGAGGCGCTGCGGCCGGCTGTGCTTGAAGAGGTGCGGCAGCGGCTTGCACGGCTGCGATGGCAGCGGCTGCGGGCACAGCGGGGATGGCCGCTTGGGTCTGTACAGAAGCATGCACGGACGCTTGCGCGGAGGGTGTCGAGGGCAAAGCCCGCGAGGCGTTGTGAGCCTCGAGCGTGGTGCCTTGCGATGGTGTCTTCGAGGGGACCGAAACGTCGTCTTCCCAGACCAGCATGTGTGTGCTTCCTATAGCCCCGAATTATCGGAGTGTTGTGTTCAAACACCAAGCACTTCTTGACAACGCAACGATCGCGTTGTTGTCGTCAAGCATCGTGTTGGCAAGGCGTGTGGACGGGCCGAGGTTCATCACCCAGATGAACCTCGGCGGCCTGCATGCCGCAGGCCTGGGCCGGCCTTACTGGCAGGCTTCGCAGTCGGGGTTGTCGATCGAGCAGAACTTGATGTCGCTGGCCGGAGTCGCGTCGATTGCGGCCTGGGCTTGCGCGGCCGCAGCGTCCATCGCCGACAGGCCACCACCGGTGCCGGCACCGCTGCTGACGGCATTGAGCGCACCGGCACTGATGGTGCTCTTCTCGGCGCTGGTGGCACCCATGGTGCGCAGGTAGTAAGTGGTCTTCAGGCCACGCAGCCAGGCCAGCTTGTA
>NKIK01000042.1 GCA_002256115.1 Burkholderiales bacterium PBB3 | reverse complement strand
GGCTAGGCCCAGTGCTTGGCAAAACAGCTCTTCTTGCATTTGCGCCTTTCCTGCTTATTGCGGTGTCAACACAATACCCTGATGTGGGAGTGGGCAGTGGCGTGCCACCCGAAACGGAAGAGAGCCGCCAAATCGGCCGTTCAGGCCGTGGATAGTGCGGGAGAAGCTCCTATTTTTGTAGCAAATCTACGATCAAACGCTCAATGGCCTCGGGGTAAATGCGATGCTCTTGGCTGAGCACCCGCTGGGCCAGGCTCTCTGGGGTGTCGGCGGGCAGCACCGGCACCACGGCCTGGGCCAGGATGGGGCCGTGGTCCAACTCGGCCGTGACCAGGTGCACGGTGGCCCCCGCAAACTTGCAGCCCGCGGCAATGGCGCGGGCATGGGTGTTCAGGCCGGCAAAGGCCGGTAGCAAAGACGGGTGAATATTGAGCAACCGCCCGGCGTAGTGCGCCACAAAACCGGGGGTGAGAATGCGCATAAAGCCCGCCAACACCACCAAGGGGGGGGACTCTGGCGTGGCGTAGTCATCAATGACCTGCATCAACGCGGCATCAAAATCTTCGCGGCTGGCATAGGCCTTGTGGTCCAGTACCGCGGTGGCTATGCCCTGCCCTGCGGCCCACTGCAACCCTGTCGCATCGGCCTTGTTGCTGATAACGGCTGCCACGCGGGCACCGTAGCGTTCGGCCCAGCGGTCTTGTTGGGCGGCCTGCACGATGGCGGCCATATTGGAGCCGCCGCCCGATATCAAAATGATGATGTTCTTCATGGTCGGGGGC
Organism: Burkholderiales bacterium PBB3; assembly: GCA_002256115.1. GTDB lineage: Bacteria > Pseudomonadota > Gammaproteobacteria > Burkholderiales > Burkholderiaceae_C > Allorhodoferax. The sequence goes on along the minus strand of NKIK01000042.1, from coordinate 33,491 downwards.
GATTATCGTTGCCCCGCTAAATCACCCGGACCCGCGCCCCAGCGCCAGCCCTGACCGACGCTAAAGGTCGCGTGCGACGGCACCCAGCTCAGTGACCACAAACTGCCAAAACGGCGGCACGCAATCCAGGTGCGTGGCGGGCTGGCGCTTGCAGTTGGTCAGGCTCACTTGGCTGGCTGCGCCCCGGTTTTGCATGGCCAACAAGGTGGCCGTAGAACTTTTATAAGACACGGTTTGGTCGTCCTGCCCATGAAAAAACCGGATCGGCACCACCGGCTTCCAGTCGTGCACATTGCTTTGCTGCTCCATGCCCGCGACGTTGTCAGCCAAATAGCTATCGATCATGGCCGGGTGAAAGGCCACATCTGCGCCGCTGCCCAACAACTCATCCAGCAGTGCATTGCGCACCGAGGCCCGCACGCTATCACCCATCAGCCGCAGAAAACCGGGGTTGACCAGCGCGCCCAGCAGGGCATTCTTTTCACGGATGTGCTTGAGGATTTCATCCAGCGTGACATACACCTGGTACGGCCCGCCACCGGCGACCACCAAGGCCAGGCTCTTGGCATGGGGGCTGGTGCCCGCAGCCAAGGCACGGCTGGCCGCCACCGACGTGTATCCGCCCTCGGAATAGCCCGCCAGGAATAGCTGGCCGTTGTCTAGCTGCTGGGTGCTTTGCCGCCAATATTTGGCCGCCGTCAGCATGTCTAAGACCACGGAAGCCGACGGCGCTGACAACAAATAAGGGTGCTCTTTGCCTTTGGAGCTGCCGTAGCCCACGTAATCGGGTGCCAGCACTTGGTAGCCCATGGAGGCCAGCACCACCGACACCTCAGAGGCCCGCACATAGTTGGTGGGCGCTTCGGCATCGCGGGAGGTGGTGCCATGCTGCAAGGCCAATAGCGGGCCCGTGGGGGCGATCACACTGCCGAATGCGCCAGTTGCACTAGGGGTAGTCGGTTTTTCGGGCACGTTGATCAAGGCAGAGGCCAGCACTTGTCGGCCATCACCGTCTAGCGTCAGGTACTCCAGTTTGTAGGATTTGACGGCGTATTTGGGCACCACGGCGGGCAAAGCTCCCGCAGAATCGGCCACGGCCTTGGCAATATCGGCCACCGCAAAGGTTTTCAGCACCGTGGCGCTTTTGAACTCGCCAGGCCCCACGGTCACCACCACAGGCTCTATCGGCGGCGGCACCACCACAACCGGTGGTGGTGGTGTGCTGGTAGTGCCACCCCCACCACCGCCGCAGGCTACCAAGCCGCCTGAGACACAAAATAAGAGTGCCGCAGTTTGCAGCGCAACCGGCATTCGCATTGGCCAAAACATGAGTTTGCTGAGTGTCATGGGCGTACTTTATCGCGCTCGGCATGCCCGCGCACCATAATCCACTATCAGTCTGTGCTCAGACGCACACAACACCCAAAACAGCCTCATTCGCCCTACTTGCCCATGACCGAAACTTCCAGCCCCAGCCCCGACGCCAGCCCCCCAAGTGCGCCTACCTCCCAGCTCACCCCCATAGAAGCCCGCGTACTGGGTACCCTGATGGAGAAAGCCCGCACTGTGCCCGACAGCTACCCGCTGTCGTTGAACGCGCTGATTCTGGGTTGCAACCAGAAGACGACGCGCGACCCGATCATGGAGCTCTCGGAAGCCGATGTGGCCCAGGCTCTGAATGCCCTGCAGGAGCGCAATCTGGTGCACCAAAGCAGCGGCGGGCGCACCGGGCGCTACACGCACAACTTCCAGCGCTGCATTGGCGTACCCGAGCAATCGGCCGTGCTGTTGGGCCTGCTGATGCTGCGCGGCCCGCAAACCGCGGCCGAACTGCGGCTGAACACGGAGCGCTGGTACAAATTCGCCGATATTTCCTCGGTTGAGGGCTTTTTGGAAGAGTTACAGGACCGCTCGGCAGAAAAAGGTGGGGCATTGACCGTGAAATTGCCCCGCGCGCCGGGAGCACGCGAGCAGCGTTGGGCCCACCTGCTGTGTGGCCCGGTCGACACCAGCTTTTCGGCAGGCGTGGCGGGCGCCCAGGGCAGCACGACCGCCGAGCGGCTGGCGGCGCTGGAGTTGGAGGTGACCACGCTGCGCGCCACCGTGCAATTCCTGTGTGCCGAGCTGGGACTGTCGCCTTCTTCACAGCAATAAACGAACGATCGTGCTAAAAATCGGCTAGGACACGTTTTAGCATCCCCTTTAGACCCAGGAGACATGTATGGATTTGGCTTTCACCCCTGAAGAGCAACAGTTTCGGGAGGACATACGCGCATGGGTGCGTGGCAACCTGCCCGCCCACATTGCACACAAAGTACACAACGCCCTGCACCTGAGCCGTGACGATATGCAGGAATGGGCCAAGATTTTGGGCAAGAAAGGTTGGCTCGGCCACGCCTGGCCCAAGGAATTTGGCGGCCCGGGCTGGAACTCGATTCAAAAGCATTTGTTTGAAGAAGAGTGCGCGCTGGCCGGTGCGCCGCGCGTCATTCCCTTTGGCCCGGTGATGGTGGCCCCGGTCATCATGGCCTTTGGCAATGCCGAACAACAAAAGCGCTTTTTGCCCGGCATTGCTGACGGCAGCGTGTGGTGGAGCCAGGGCTACAGCGAACCAGGTTCGGGCTCCGATTTAGCATCCCTGAAATGCAAGGCCGAGCGTGTGGGCAACAAGTACATCGTCAATGGCCAAAAGACCTGGACGACACTGGGCCAGTACGGCGAGTGGATCTTTTGTCTGGTGCGCACCAGCTCAGAGGGCAAGCCCCAAACCGGCATTTCCTTCTTGCTGATTGACATGAAATCGCCCGGCGTGAGTGTGCGCCCGATTATCATGCTGGACGGCGGGCATGAAGTGAATGAGGTCTGGTTTGACAACGTAGAAGTACCCGCTGAGAACCTGATTGGCGAAGAAAACAAAGGCTGGAACTACGCCAAGCATTTGCTGGCCCACGAGCGCACCAATATTGCCGATGTGAACCGCGCCAAGCGCGAGCTGGAGCGCCTGAAACGCATTGCCAAGGCAGAAGGCGTGTGGGACCCTACCGAAGGGGGCTCCGCTGCCGCAAGGTTCCGCGATGAAATCGCCAAAATGGAAGTGGATGTGGTGGCGCTGGAGATCTTGGTGCTGCGCGTGCTGGCCGCCGAAAAGTCCGGCAAGCAGTCGCTGGACATTGCGGGCCTGCTGAAGATTCGTGGCAGCGAGATTCAGCAGCGCTACTCCGAGCTGATGATGCTGGCCGCAGGGCCGTTTGCCATGCCCCTCGTGCGTGAAGCCATGGAAGCGGGCTGGCAGGGCGACGCTACCGAAGGGGCTCTGGGCGGTTTCCCCGGCGGCATCGTGGGCAATGCGCCTCTGGCATCCACCTACTTCAACATGCGAAAGACCACCATTTACGGCGGCAGCAATGAAGTGCAACGCAATATCGTCTCTCAGGTTGTTCTTGGCTGAAGCCATAGAACAAGCTGCGACATTCGCAACAACGTGAGCACCCCCTGGCCCCCTCTCAAAGGGGGTTCCATTCGGAGCTCCGCTAGACATTGGAGATAAACATGGATTTCGATTTTTCTGACGACCAAGTACAACTGGGCGATGCCGTGCGCAAATGGGTTGACAAGGGCTACACCTTTGAGCGCCGTCGTGCGATTGTGCAAGCCGGTGGCTTTGACCGTGCCGCGTTCACCGATATGGCCGAGCTAGGCCTCACCGGCCTGTATGTGCCCGAGGACGATGGCGGCCTGGGCATGGGGCCTGTGGAAGGCATGGTGGTGATGGAAGAGCTGGGGCGCGGCATTGTGCTGGAGCCGCTGGCCCAATCGCTGATGGCCGGTGCCGTGATGGCTGGCTATGGAGATGCCGCCACCAAAGCGGCCTGGCTGCCAGGTATTGCCAGCGGGGAGAAGCTGGTGGTATTGGCCTACCAAGAGCGCGGCGCGCGCTACCAACTAGACAAATGTGAAGCAAAAGCTACGCAAGCTCCCGGTGGCTATGTGCTGAATGCTACGAAAAGCATAGTACCGGTGGGTGACCAGGCGGATGCTTTCATCGTGCCCGCCAAGATCAACAGCCAGTTGGCTTTGTTCCTGGTGGAGCGCCAAGCATCGGGCGTCAGTGCGCACGGCTATGGCACGCAGGACGGCAGCCGCGCCGCAGAAGTCAGCTTGAAAAATGCGCCCGCTACCTTGCTGACCACCAATGGCCAAGTGGCGTTGGAGCACGCAGTTGACATTGGCATTGCCTGTGTGTGCGCGGAAGCTGTGGGCGTGATGGACAAGACCCTGGCCATCACTGCCGAGTACCTGAACACGCGCAAGCAGTTTGGTGTGGTGATCAGCAGCTTCCAGTCGCTGCGCCACCGCGCGGCGGACATGAAGATGCAATTGGAATTGGCGCGCTCCATGAGTTACTACGCGTCCTTGAAGCTAAATGCCCCCGCACCGGAGCGCCGGGCTGCATTGGCCCGTGCCAAGTACCAGTTGGGCCAAAGCATGCGCTTCATCGGCCAGCAGGCTGTGCAGTTGCATGGCGGTATTGGCGTGACAGACGAGTACATCGTCAGCCATTACTTCAAGAAGCTGACGCAGTTGGAAATGACTTTTGGCGACAGCCTGCACCACCTGGGTGAAGTGTCTGCCCGCATGCAGGACACAGCGGGCGTTTTCGCCTGAGTACAAAGGGCAGCCCCCAGAAGGCTGGGCGGCAGAGCGCTATGCGTAGGTAAAAGGAGGAGCCCGCATAGCGGGCGGGGGACACGGAGCATAGTGCTCTGCCGCCCAGCCTTCTGGGGGCTAAGCAGCAACGGCCAGCTCGTGGTCTTCGGCCTGGTCCTGCGCCTGCAGCAGTTGCTCCAGCGCCCGCCCGACGATGGGTTCGTGGTCCACGACGCGCAGACGCCCCAACCGCAGCATGGCAGCCACCTCGCGCTCAGATCTGACAAACGCATCAAAACCATCGCGGTTGGTAAACAACAAGCGCGTGCGCAGCGGGCTCACCCAGGTCAGACGGCAGCGGGCACGGGTGCCAGTTTCGATCTCCAGGTCAAACCACATACCGCGTTTGAAGCCCTGGGCGGCGGTATCAAACGCATCGTCCTCATCCAGGATTTGCCGCGCAGCACGGCGTTCATCCAGCTGCTTGATCGCCTCTTCCCCTTGCCGTGACTCCAGCGCGGCAACCTGGCTGTCCGGCGCGGGCGGCTGCTTCATGCGGATGGCCAAGGTATGGGTATTGATCAAGCGCCGTGTAAAGGTAGAGCGCGGCTCACCCGCCCAATCAATTGCGTCCAGCCCCACATTGATTTGGCGCACCAAATCCGGCAAGACAGACACCAGCTCGCGGCGTTGCTCAGAGGTGGTCTTGGGCTCGGTAGACCAAATCAGCAAATCCATGGTTTTGAGGGCCAACTGGCAGGTCGCGTCACTGTCGACTTCAGCCAAGATGGCATGCGCGATCACGTCGCGCCATTGGTTGGTCAAGAAGGGAAGCAAAAAAGGCCCCAAGGGGCGGCTGGTATCGCGCTCACTCAGGTGTTTGTGAATCAGCTCGTCGGCCTGAGCACGGGCGTGCTCTTGCGACTCCACCTTGTGCTCCACCTGGGCCGTAGGCTCCACCCGGTTTTGAACTTGCTGCTCGGATTCAAACAAAAACTCGGTGAAGTCTCGCAGCAATTCGGAGAACAGCTCCAGGTCGTCCTCAAACTCATTGAGCACGCGCTGCACGGTAGATTCAATGCGCACGTACAGAGGATCGCTCTCCCCTTTTTCTGGTGCCCAGGCCACCGAGGCACCTGCCAGTGTGTCTACCAAGCGGCGGGCAGGGTGCTGGTCTGACAAGAAAAAATCCCGGTCAATCATGGCCGCCTTCAGCACGGGTACTTGCAAGCGACCGATGATGACTTTTATCTGCAAGGGAATCGCCTGATCGGCGAATACAAAGTCAAAAACCTCAGCCAATGCATCGACCGTCCCACGATCCAGCTCAGGGGCGCTGCGAATTTCTTCGCGGTCGCGCATTTGCCGCAACACATTGGGGTTAGATGGGTCATGCCAATTGGACAGGGGTTGGTCCAAAAAGCCCATCAAGGCAGCGTCAGCGGCTTCAAAAACGGGCCGGGTGGCAAGTTCGGAGTCCGGGTCTGACACCTGGGATGGGCGCAAACCAATGCGTTGCAAAAACTGCCGAGCGTGGGCCGCCACGGTGCGCCGAGCTGGCTCTAATGCACCCCAGGCGGAGCGCGCGCCGCCGCCATCCAAGGGCGCGGGTGATGAGCCCTGCGCCAAGGGGCCGGGCCGACTTTGGCTGGCCGCATGGGGGCTAGCCTCCAAAGGCGCGGGTTGAGACGCCGCGTAAGCCCCTGCACCTCCCGCAGCACCACCTACCGCACGCCGAATCACCAGACTGCGCTCGCCCGACAAACCGGCCTTGGCCAGGGTGCTGTTCAGCTCTTCGTACAGCGGGGCCAAATCAACAAAACTGATGGGCTCCAAGGCCGCAGCAAAGTCTTCTGTGGCCTGGGCATCCAAGTCGCATTGCTCCCAGGCCCGCACAAACGACCGCAACAACACCAAAGGGTGAAACGGGTTGTCCGCCCCCGACATGGTTTCTTTGCCAAACAGAAAACACAGCCGCTGCGACAAAGGCCCCAGCCCAGCTTCATAGCGGTTGCAGAAACGCTGCGCCACGCGGTCCAGCAAGAGGATGCGCTCTACATCGCCAATATCAATCAGCGTCAGGCTCAGGCCAACATCTGCGGTGTCACCCGCGCCATGGCGTTGACCCAACTTTTTGGGGTCTGGCAGGGCCAGCGACAAGGCTGCAGAAATTTCTTCTGCCAAAGCCGATTGCAGGGCCTGGTGAAACTCTGCACTGAACTTGCCCAACAACACATAAATGGAGCGCAAGTTTTGCGCTTGCACCAGCGGTGGCCTGGCATCCACCAGTGCGATCACATGGGCACGCAAGCCCTCTAGCGCATCTTCTTCGCGGTCGGCAAAAAAACTCAGCGTCTGGGCAATGAGCTTGCGCGCCAGCCGCATGGACTGGCCGTACTGCTCATGCGCGGTACGTCCTGGTGGCGTGGTCGCCAATTCAGAATGCAGGCTGGAAACGGTCATGGAACCAAAAAGCCCTCAGGCTGTGCGTAGAAAGGGAGTGGGCAGGACCGAATTGTGCTGGATTCGGCGCGCTGGCCGACACCCAAAAACAACAACTTTTACACATTCATACGGTTTGAACGGGCCCCAAGTGTAAGAGGTTGTAAGGCGCGAAAAAACCCGCGCCAACCGGCCCTAAGCGCTCTGTGTTTTGCGGGACATTTGCCCCAAAAGAAGGCGTGCGGTCGACAGATTGGTGGCACACGGCACATCGTGCACATCACAAGCCCGCACCAAAGCATTGATATCCGGCTCATGCGGCTGGGGGGTCATGGGATCGCGCAGAAAAATGACCGCATCCAAATCACCCTGGGCCAAGCGCGCACCGATTTGCAAATCTCCACCCAGTGGGCCGCTGAGCATGCGCTCCACCTGCAAGCCCACTTCATCTTGCAAACGCCCTCCGGTAGTACCGGTGGCGCACAAATCACAGGTGGCTAAAAAACTGGCAAATTCCCGCGCCAAGTGGACCACCGCGTCCTTTTTCTTGTCATGGGCAATCAAAGCAATACGGGTTTTTGGCGATGGGGTACGCCGGGTGGCACCCTTGTCTGGCGGAAAAGAATTCATGCAATCGGATAAAACGGAAAAGGAGCAGCAGTCTAGCTAAATCAGCAAGCGCGAAGACTTGGGCACATGCGCCATCAAGAACTCCATCTGGTCAGCAAGAATACGGCGGTTGCGCAAAATAAAGTCTTCCCACAGGCTGGGCACATACGGTGCGTATAGCAGCGGCATATTCGCCTGCTCGGGCGTACGGTGGCTCTTGCGGTGGTTGCAGGGTCGGCAGGCGGTGACCACATTCATCCAGGTATCAATGCCTTTTTGGGCAAAGGGGATGATGTGTTCGCGGGTCAGGTCTTCGTCATAAAAATGGCCGCCGCAGTAGGCGCATACATTGCGGTCGCGCGAGAAAAGTTTGCCGTTGGTCAGGCCGGGGCGCATGTTGAAGGGGTTGATGCTGGGCACGCCCTTGGTGCCAATGATGCTGTTGACCCGGATGATGGATTGCATACCCGTGACAGCGTTGTGCCCGCCGTGGAACACCGCCACCTGCCCACCTGACTCCCAGCGCACCTCATCGGCAGCATAGTGCGTGACCGCTTGCTCCAGCGATATCCACGACTGGGGCAGCCCCTGGGCCGACAATTTCAAGACTTTCAAAACACGCCCTCCTGAAACATTGCGGGAAAGACCGCAGTTACGCGAAGCGAACCAGCTCTGTCCCCAACACTGCAAAACAGGCTGTAGCAGCACGCCAAGGCAATCTGCCTTGGCTGCTACGTCACAATATACCCTGTTTCTGTGACAAATCGACTTCAAGCCCAGACCGCCCGTGCGCGGCCTGCTATCAAAAAGATAACAAACCCATGAAGGTTTTCCGCGGTCTCCAGCATCCGGGCATTGCCCCAGCCAGCGCTATCACGATTGGCAACTTTGACGGCGTGCACCGTGGCCACCAGGCCATGTTGGCGCTGCTCAAAAGCGAAGCCCAGCAACGCGGTGTGGCCAGCGTGGCGCTGACCTTTGAACCCCATCCGCGCGACTATTTCGCCGAAATGCACCAAAAGCCCGATTTGGCTCCGGCCCGGGTGGGTACGCTGCGCGACAAATTGAGCGACTTGGCCAAGTGCGGGGTCGACCAAACCGTGGTGCTGCCTTTCAATGCAGCGCTGGCGGGCTTGTCGCCGCAAGATTTCATCACCAAGGTGCTGGTGCAGGGGCTGGGCGCGCGCTACGTGCTGGTGGGCGACGATTTTCGCTTCGGCAAAGCCCGCGCGGGGGATTACGCGCTGCTGGACGCCGCAGGCGAAGAACAAGGCTTTGATGTGGCCCGCATGAACAGCTATGAGATTTCTTACCCCCACGCTAGGCGCTCCTCCTCGCTGCCCCCCGAGGGGGCGCAAATCGCCTTGGGGCGGCCCGGCAGCGACTCCCACGGCCTGCGCGTCTCCAGCTCCTTGGTGCGCGAAGCGCTGGGCCAGGGTCGTATGGCCGACGCGGCGCGTTTGCTGGGTCGCCCGTATTGCATATCCGGCCATGTGGTGCACGGGCGCAAGCTGGGTCGCACCCTCGGTTTCAAGACGCTGAATTTGCGCTTTGCCCACTGGAAGCCCGCTGCCAGTGGCATCTTTGTGGTGCTGGTCCACGGCCTGACCGATAAGCCGGTTCAGGGCGTGGCCAATCTGGGGGTGCGACCCTCACTGGACCCCAACGATGTGAACGGCGGAAGGGTATTGCTGGAGACGCATTGCCTAGACTGGCCCGCCGAACTAGGCCCTGAGGGGGCCTACGGTAAAATCATCCGCGTGGAACTGCTACACAAACTGCACGACGAACTCAAATACGACGGTCTGGAATCCCTGACACGGGGCATTCACCAGGACTGCGATGACGCACGCGCCTGGCTGACAACGCACGCCAGCACCCGAATTTGACGGGGCTCCCCGACGCACCTTGCCCCGCGTCTCCTGCCCCGCCCTGGCGGGCTTGCCCTGTGGCGCAGCCCGTCCCATCCCGAATATTTTCGAATGCTTGCACTCCAAGCGCACACCTGAGATTTCGCCATGACTGAAAAGCAAGATTACCGCAGCACCCTGAACCTGCCCGACAGCCCCTTCCCGATGCGCGGCGACCTGCCCAAGCGCGAACCGGCGTGGGTGAAAACGTGGAACGAGGATGGTTTGTACAAGCGCCTGCGCGATGCCCGTGTCGGCGCCCCCCTGTTTGTGCTGCACGATGGCCCGCCCTACGCCAACGGCAAGCTGCACATCGGCCACGCGCTGAACAAGATACTCAAAGACATGATCGTCAAGAGCAAGCAGCTGGGCGGTTTTGACGCGCAGTACATCCCCGGCTGGGACTGCCACGGCCTGCCCATCGAAAACGCCATCGAAAAACTCCATGGCCGCAACCTCTCCCGCGATGACATGCAGGCCAAGAGCCGCGCGTTTGCCACCGAGCAGATCGACCAGCAGCGCGAAGATTTCAAACGCCTGGGCGTCTTGGGCGACTGGGAGCGCCCCTACCGCACGATGGACCCGGCCAATGAGGCGGGCGAAATCCGCGCGTTCAAGCGCGTGATCGAACGTGGCTTTGTCTACCGCGGCCTGAAGCCCGTGTACTGGTGCTTTGACTGCGGCTCGTCCCTGGCCGAATTCGAGATCGAATACGCGGATAAGAAGAGCGATACGCTGGACGTGGCCTTTGAGTCCAACGACGCCGCCGGTTTGGCGCAGGCCTTCGGTCTGAGCGCCTTGCCCGCCGGCAAGCAGGCTTTTGCTGTCATCTGGACCACCACCGCCTGGACCATCCCCGCCAACCAGGCGCTGAACGCCCACCCCGAGCTGGAGTACGCGCTGGTGGACACCCCCAAGGGCGTGCTGCTGCTCGGTGCCAACCTGGTCGAGAAGTGCCTGGAGCGCCTCGGCCTGACCGGCACGGTGCTGGTGACTGCCAAGGGTGAAGCCCTGCGCGGCCAGGTCTTCCGCCACCCCTTGTTTGACCTGCCAGACAGCGGCGGCGAATACGGCTACAAGCGCCTCTCGCCGCTGTACCTGGCCGACTATGTCAGCGATGGCGACGGCACGGGCATCGTGCACTCTGCACCCGCCTATGGCGTGGATGACTTCAACAGCTGCGTGGCCAATGGCCTGAAGTACGACGACATCCTGAACCCAGTGCAGGGCAACGGTGCCTATGCGCCAGAGTTCCCACTGTTTGGTGGCCAACACATCTGGAAGGCCATACCCGCCATCCTCGATGCGCTGAAGGTCGCTGGCCGCCTGATGGCGACCGTGGGCATCAGCCACAGCTACCCTCATTGCTGGCGCCACAAGACGGCGGTGATCTACCGCGCCGCCGCCCAGTGGTTCATCCGCATGGACGAAGGCCCCGGCGTATTCACCAAAGACAAGGCGCCCAAGACGCTGCGCCAGTTGGCGCTCGATGCCATCGAGCAAACCCAGTTCTACCCCGAGAACGGCAAGACCCGTCTGCGCGACATGATTGCCAACCGGCCCGACTGGTGTATCAGCCGTCAGCGCAGCTGGGGCGTGCCCGTGCCTTTCTTTTTGCACAAGGACAGTGGCGAGCTGCACCCGCGCACGATGGAAATCCTGGACCAAGCGGCGGATATCGTTGAAAAAGGCGGCATCGAAGCCTGGAGCCGCGTGACGGCCGAAGAAATCCTCGGCGCTGCAGATGCACCCAGCTACACCAAGAGCACCGACATTCTGGAAGTCTGGTTTGACTCGGGCTCCACCTTCCAGCATGTGCTGCGCGGCAGCCACAAGGACGCGTACGACCGCCCGCCTTTCCACACCGAAGGCCCGGAAGCCGACCTGTACCTCGAAGGCCACGACCAGCACCGCGGTTGGTTCCACAGCTCGCTGCTCTTGGGCTGCGCGTTGTACGACCGCGCGCCCTACCGCGGCCTGCTGACCCACGGCTTCGCCACTGACGGCCAAGGCCGCAAGATGAGCAAGAGTTTGGGCAATACGGTGGAACCGCAAACCATCACGACCAAGATGGGCGCCGAGATCGTGCGCTTGTGGGTTGCGAGCACCGACTATTCGGGTGACCTGAACATCGACGAGAAGATCCTGGCCCGCGTGGTGGACACCTACCGCCGCGTGCGCAACACGCTGAAGTTTTTGCTGGCCAACGTCTCCGACTTTGACCCGGCGAAAGACACCGTACCTGCCGACCAGTTGCTGGAGATCGACCGCTATGCGCTGGCCCGTGCGGCGCAGTTGCAGGCCGACATCCTGACGCACTACAAGGTCTACGAGTTCCACCCCGTGGTCTCCAAGTTGCAGGTGTACTGCAGCGAAGACCTGGGCGCGTTTTACCTCGACATCCTGAAAGACCGTCTCTACACCACCGGCGCCCATTCGTTGGCACGCCGCTCGGCGCAAACCGCGCTGTGGACCATCACCCAAGCCATGCTGCGCTGGATGGCGCCGTTCCTCAGCTTCACCGCCGAGGAGGCTTGGGCCGGGTTGGGTGCTGAGGGCAAAACGCCTGCAGCGACCAAGCTGTCGATTTTCATGGATGGCTATGTGCCCATGGGCGCGCCGGACGAAGCGCTGCTGGCCAAGTGGGACCGTATCCGTGCGGTGCGCGAAGCGGTCAACAAGGACATCGAGACACTGCGTACCGCCGGTCAGGTGGGCGCATCGCTGCAAGCCGAAGTGACGCTGACGGTGCCCGCCGAGGAGCATGCCTTGCTGAGCAGCCTGGGCGACGATTTGAAGTTTGTGTTTATCACCTCTGCTATTACTTTAGTAGCTGGCCCCGCACTATCCATGAGCGTTGTAGCCTCAAATGGCACTAAATGCGAGCGCTGCTGGCATTACCGCACTGACATTGGCGTGGATGCTGCGCACCCCACGCTGTGCGGCCGCTGCACCAGCAACTTGTATAGCGCTGGGGAAACCCGGCTGTTCGCGTAATGGCACGCGGCGCAAAACTGGTCAACCGCTCGTCTGGCAGCCGACAGGGCGCGGGCCTACTGCAGTGGTTGGGTTTGGCTTTCATCATTTTGCTGGTTGACCAGTTCACCAAAGTGCTGATCGTGGGCTATTACCACCTGGGTGATAGCACCTATGTCACCGGCTTCTTCAATGTCGTGCGGGCCCACAACGCGGGGGCGGCGTTCTCGTTTTTGGCGGGCGCATCCGGCTGGCAGCGCTGGTTCTTCACCGGGCTGGGTATTGCGGCTTCGCTGGGCATCATCTGGATGCTGCGCGCCCACCCAGGGCAAAAGCTGTTCTGTTTTGCGTTGGCATGTATCTTGGGTGGGGCTATTGGCAATGTGATTGACCGCGTGGCCTACGGCTATGTGGTCGATTTCTTGGATTTTCACTGGGACTTTTTGAGCCCGGTGTTCCATGGCGGGCACTTTCCGGCCTTTAACGTGGCCGACAGTGCCATCACCGTCGGGGCCATCAGCCTGATATTGGATGAACTGCTGCGCGTGCGCAAAACCCAATAAGCCGGGTTTCAAGCGTCGCGGCGCATAAGCTGGGTTGTTTGTGACGCATTTGTTGAATCTGTTTGCTGCGATTGCCCTGCTGGTGTGGGGCACGCATTTGGTACGCACCGGTATCTTGCGGGTTTTTGGGGCCAATCTGCGCAGCATTTTGGCGCACAGCACCAGCAATCGTTTGACTGCGGTGGTGTCCGGTATTGGGGTTACGGCGGTGGTGCAGTCCAGCACCGCTACCGCGCTCATCGTCTCGGCCTTTGTCGGCCAAGGGCTGATGAACCTGACCTCGGCGCTGGCCGTGATGTTGGGGGCCGATATTGGCACCAGCTTGATGGCCGTGGTGTTCTCGCGTGACCTCTCTTGGCTATCCCCCCTGTTTATCTTTGTCGGCGTGGTACTGTTCATCGCGCGCCAATCCACCACCATTGGCCGCGTCGGCCGCGTACTGATTGGACTGGGCCTGATGCTGTTGGCGCTGCGCCTGGTCACCCAATCGGTAGCCGTAAAAGCCCTGCTGGCCACGCTCACCAGCGACATGCTGCTGGAGATTTTAGTGGGCGCTACGCTGGCGCTGGTGTCTTACTCCAGCCTGGCCATCGTGTTGCTGACCGCCACCTTGGCCACCACGGGCGTGGTGCCTGTGGATGTGGCTTTGGGCCTAGTGCTGGGGGCCAACCTGGGCAGCGGCGCGCTGGCGGTGCTCACCACCCTGAACGCCAACACCGAGACGCGCCAAGTGCCACTGGGCAACCTCGTATTCAAGGCCATTGGGGTCTTGGCGGCCATGCCGTTTACCCAGCTGTGGATCGTGCATGCGGGGCCGTATTTACAGAATACGGCCACCATCGTCGTGGTGTTCCATTTGGCCTTTAACTTGGCGGTGGGGGTGTTCTTTATCGGCATTACCCAGGTGGTGGCACGCTGGGTAGAGCACTGGCTGCCCAAGCCGCAAAAAACCACAGTGGCGGGTCGCCAGCGGCACCTGGACCCGTCGGCACTTGAGACGCCCTCGCTGGCGATTTCCTGTGCCGTGCGCGAAGCCATGCACCAGGCCGATGTGGTGGAGTCCATGCTGCTGGGCACCCTGACGGTGATACGCGACAACGACCTGACGCTGGCCAAAAGGCTGCGCACCATGGACGACACGGTGGACGAGCTGTACAGCGATATCAAGTACTACCTGACCAAAATCTCCCGCGAGGCGCTGGGCGAGAACGAAGCCAAGCGCTGGACCGACATCATCAGCTTCACCATCAATATGGAACAGATTGGCGACATCATTGAGCGCGTGATTCAGGACGTAGAAGACAAAAAAATCCACAAGGGCCGCGAGTTTTCAAGCGCGGGCATGGAAGAGATTTGCGAGCTGCACGCGCGGTTGGTCGATAACTTGCGCCTGGGCATGAGCGTATTTCTGAATGGCAATGTGCGCGATGCGCGCCGCCTGCTGGAAGAGAAAACCCGCTTTCGTGATCTGGAGCGCCAATACGCGGCCACGCACATTGAGCGCCTAACCGACCAGTCACTGCCCAGCATCGAGACCAGCTCATTGCACCTGGATTTGATCAGCGACTTGAAGCGTATCAACTCGCATATTTGCTCGATCGCCTACCCGATATTGGACTCGGCGGGGGAGCTGGCCCCCAACCGACTACGCCACAAAAGCGTCAACCTGGGCGGTGAGTGAAGGCGCTTAGCCCCAGTGCTGGTGCCTAGAAGCGCCAGCCGAAGGTGATGGAAAACTCGTTGTAAGAGAACTTGTGCGAGGCTTTGTCGCCCTGCGAGCTGGTCACCACATCGGGCAAGTTCACATAGCCAAATTTGTAGGTGCCGCGGGTGAAGAAGTTTTTGTACACATCCACCTCCAAGCCCGCACCAGCACCCAGGCTATAGCCCGCCAGGTGGAATTCGTCATTGCGGGCCCGGCCCAGCATATTCAGCGTCACATTGCTCTTGGGCAGCACAAAACCGACACCACCCAAGGCAAAAGCGCGGGCTGGCATGCGCGGGCCAAACCAGTCCAAGGGCATTTGCTTCTCGTACTCCAGGCTGACGATGTTCAGGCCATCGGTGTGCTCAAAGTTGAGAAAGTTCACATCCATGATGCGGGTGGAACCCGGTGGATACACCGTGTTGCCGATCCGCCCAGAGATCGGCACCACCTGGTCCGCCGACATCACATACTTCATGTGGTCCAGATTGACGGCTATGGCCGAGTTGGGCGACAACTGGTAGGCCACCCGCATATTGGTCTGCGGAATGGTGGCTTCGCCAGGGTTCAAGTAAATGCCAAAGATATTGCTGGTTGTTACGTCCGTCTGAATATCGGTCGCCACCACGTTGTTGATCGTGAAATCGTGGTCTTTGCCGGTGAAATAGATGTCGCTATTGGAGTAGTTGGAGCGATTCCAGCCCCAGCTGACCGACCACTTGTTGGCGGCACTGGCCGGCAATTTGAGCCCAACGCCAGTGGACGGCCCAGCATCCACCGGCGCGATGGCCTGGGCGAAGCTGCTGGACGCTACCCAAAAAGTAAGAGCGCACAGCACCGCAGCGCGCAAGGGGTGGGTGGTGAAGTTCATAGTGTTTTGATTCTACGCGCGCCCCTACAGCGAAGCGTTGAACTTGGCAGCCAAAAGCCTGGTTTTACAAAGCTAAACAAAAGATTTACAAAGTCAAAATCGAACAACCGGTGGTTTTGCGGGCTTCCAGATCGCGATGCGCCTGCTGCACATCGGCCAGTGGGTAGCGCTGGTCGATGTGAATCTTGACCTGGCCGCTGGACACCACCGCAAACAGGTCATCGGCAATAGCCTGGGTGCTCTCGCGGGTGGCGATGTGGGTAAACAGGGTCTGGCGGGTGACGTAAATGGAGCCCTTGACGCTCAGAATACCCGGCGAAAACGGTGCCACGGGGCCAGACGCATTGCCAAAACTGGCCATCAGGCCAAAGGGCTGCAAGCAATCCAGGGATTTGTCCCAGGTGTCTTTGCCCACCGAGTCGTAAACCACCTTCACGCCCTTGCCTTGGGTGATCTCCTTGACCCGCACCGCAAAGTCTTCTGCTGCGTAATTGATAGCTGCCACCGCACCATTGGCAAGGGCCATGGCACATTTAGCCTCTGAACCGGCGGTACCAATCAGCTGCAAGCCCAGGGCCCGCGCCCACTGGCAGGCGATCAGGCCCACACCCCCAGCGGCGGCATGAAACAACACAAAATCCCCCGGATTGAGACCGCCCTGGGGCAGCGTGCGCTTGAGCAGATATTGTGCCGTCATGCCCTTGAGCATCATGGCCGCGCCGACTTCGAAGGAGATGGCATCGGGCAGCTTGCACACGCATTTGGCGGGCAGCACCCGCACTTCGCAATACGCGCCAGGCGGGTTGCTGGCGTAGGCGGCGCGGTCGCCCACCTGCAAGTGGCTCACGCCCTCGCCCACCGCCTCAACCACGCCTGCGGCTTCCATGCCCAACTGCACCGGCAGATTCATGGGGTAGAGGCCGCTGCGCTGGTAGACGTCAATAAAGTTCAGGCCAATGGCATGGTGGCGAATGCGCACTTCACCAGGGCCGGGCCGGCCTACCGCGACTTGCACCAGCTTGAGTTGTTCGGGACCACCGTGCTGGTCAATCTGTATGGCGCGGGACAGTGTTTCTGGCATGGCTAGCTCCTCAGGCAAAGGGTTGTTCGTTACATTCCCCAGTATGACCCAAAGCTTGAAATCTGCGCCCACTGGTGCTGCAAACCTGACCCCCGTGGCGGCGGTATTGCTGATCATTCCGCCGCTGCTGTGGGCGGGCAATGCCGTGGTGGGCCGCATGATTGCGCCGCTGATATCGCCCATGACGCTGAACCTGCTGCGCTGGGTATTGGCCTTTGGCCTGCTGCTGCCGTTTGCCTTTTGGGTGCTGCGGCCGGGCAGCCCGCTGTGGGCACAGTGGCGGCGCTTTTTGTTGTTGGGCCTGCTCAGCACCAGCGGCTACAACGCGCTGTTGTACCTGGCGCTCAATACGTCCACCCCCATCAATGTGACGCTGGTAGGTGCCAGCACGCCTGTGTGGATGCTGCTGATTGGGCGCATGGTGTATGGCCAGGTCATATCGGGGCGGCAGATGCTGGGGGCGGCGCTATCGATAGCGGGCGTGGTGCTGGTGATGTGCCGTGGCGAATGGGCGCAACTGGCCGGGCTGCGCCTGGTTGTGGGCGATGTGTATGTGCTGCTGGCCTCGATGGGCTGGGCCTATTACAGCTGGCTGCTGGCCCACCCCACGCCAGAGTCCGCACCCATTCGCGCGGACTGGGCGGCGTTTTTGTTGGGGCAGATCGTGTTTGGCCTGATCTGGTCGATTGCGTTTACCAGCGTGGAGTGGGGGCTGACGGATGCCCGCCTGCATTGGGGTTGGCCGCTGGTGGCTGCGTTGGTGTTTATTGCCTGTGGGCCGGCCGTGTTGGCCTACCGCAGTTGGGGCGCCGGTGTGGGGCGCGCGGGGCCGGCGGTGGCGGGGTTTTTCATTAACCTGACGCCGCTGTTTACCGCGCTGCTGTCTAGCGCGGTGTTGGGTGAGGCACCGCAGCTGTTTCATGGGTTGGCGTTTGCGCTGATTGTTTCGGGGATTGTGTTGTCGTCTCGGCGGTAGGGGCTGGGATAGTTGGCGCTCGCAACGTGGTTGGCACGCGCTAGGAACTTGGGCGGCCATGCGTTTTGCTCCGTGTCACCCGCCCGCTGCGCGGGCTCCTTCTTTTACCTACGCAAAACGCATGGCCGCCCAAGCTCCTGGATTTGCTTTTGCAGGATGATGGGTTTCAAGCAAAATACGGGTTTCAGGCCGTGGATATTGCGGGAGCAGCTCCTGTTTTTATAGCAAATCTTTTGAAGCTACGGCTGCGTCGTACTACGTCACAGTGATTTCCCGTTTGGTGCATTTCTAGTTCAATGCACACTAAATTCAACTTTATTTCCCAATCGGGAAATTTGTATTGCATTGTTGTCGCATGTTGGCAATAATTTCCCGAACAGGAAACTACTCATGGCCATCACCTCCACCAATTCCCCTGAAGCGCTGGGCGCAGCCGTTTTGGCTGCCCGCCGCGCGCTGGGCTTAACCCAACCCCAACTGGCCTTAGCGGCGGGTGTGGGGGTGCGTTTCATTGTGGAGCTAGAGGCTGGTAAACCCACGGTGCGCCTGGAAACCTTGCTCAAAGTGCTGCATGCCTTGGGCGGCTCTTTGGCTGTGGAAGGCTGGGTCTGACATGGCGCGCCACCTTGAAGTCTGGTTACTGGGTGCACACACCGGCACTCTGTCGCAAATCGAGGGTCGACTGAGCTTTGCCTATGCACCAGAAGCCACCACGCCGCTATCGCAATCGCTGCCCCTTCGCGCAGAGCCTTTTGACGACCGGGCCAGCCGCCCCTTCTTTGCCGGGCTGTTACCCGAAGGTGGCCCGCGCAGGCAAATCGCTAAAACCCTGCAGGTGTCCCACCAAAACGATTACGCCCTGCTAGATAGCCTGGGTGGCGAATGCGCCGGTGCCGTTAGCTTGCTGGAGCCAGACCAGCGGCCCCCAAGCCCAGACGCACTGCCTGCGGTGCGCTGGCTAGACGACGCGCAACTGCTCCAAGTGCTGGATGACATGCCTCTGCGCCCTATGCGTGCCGGGGACGATGGCCTGCGTCTCTCGTTGGCGGGTGCGCAAGACAAGTTGCCCGTGGTGCTGGATGCTGACGACAACCGCACGGGCCTACCCCTGAATGGCACGCCCAGCACCCACATCCTCAAGCCGCCCATTGCGGGGATAGACGGTAGCGTTTTCAATGAAGGCTTTTGCATGGCGCTGGCCCAAGCGTTGCGGCTTGACGTTGCCAGTACACATATCAAAACGGTTACGAACGGCGCGCAGCAGCGCCACTACCTGCTGGTACAGCGCTATGACCGACCACTTCAGCAAGCCCCACTGCTGACGGTTGCCCCAACTGTGCTAGCCAGCCAACGCCTGCACCAAGAGGACTTTTGCCAAGCGCTGGGCATCGTCTCTGAGCACAAATACCAAAATGAAGGTGGCCCAGGCCTGGCGCAAGCCTTTGCGCTGGTGCGCAGTGCCACCCGCCCCAGTGCACCGCACACGCTCAAGTTGCTGGACTATGTGATCTTCAATGCGCTGATAGGCAACCACGATGCCCATGGCAAGAACTTCTCCTTGCTCTACACCCCAACGGGGGCCGTGTTGACGCCTGTGCTTACACCTCTCTACGACGCTCTGTGCACCGCCGTCTACCCCACTCTGACCGACAAAATGGCCATGAAGCTGGGCAGCAAATACAAATTTTCGGAAGTACAGGCAAGGCATTGGGAGCAGTTCGCCACCGAGGCCGCCCTATCACCCGCCCAGGTCAAGAAGCGCGTTCTGGACATTGCCAAGCGCCTGCGAGACTTGGCGCGCACCACGCAGGCAAGGTTTGACACACAGGGCCATAGCCACCCCATCATCGAGCAGATCGTCAGCCTGATCGACCAGCGCTGCGCGCTGACGATTCGCCGCCTGACAGGGCCACCCATGGATGCGTCTTAGTCCTGGGATTTTGAGCAGTCAAATAGGCTTTTCAGCCCGTGGATAGTGCGGGAGCAGCTCTTGTTTTTATAGCAATTCGAACTGCACAAACATTTGCGCAGGTGCCTATGCAAGATAAGGCGTGATGTTGGCCATGGCCCGGTCCACGTAGATTTCTTTCTCACCCACCGGGGCTACGTAGTGCATGGCAGCTTGGGCAGCGTCCACGCCCTCAAAGCGCGCGATGATCCATGCGGCCAAATACTGCGACGACAAACAACCGCCTGCCGTAGCCACATTGCCATCCGCGTAAAACGGCTGGTTCAGCACCTCCACACCGGCTTCTTGCACCCAGGGCTTGGTCGTCAAATCAGTACACGCCGGAATCTTTTGCAAGTAGCCCAACTTGGCCAGCATCAGCGTGCCAGAGCACTGCGCGCCGATCAACTGGCGGGCGGGGTCCAACTTCAACTGACCCATGATGACCGGGTCATTGGCAATGTCGCGCGTCTTTATGCCGCTGCCAAACAGCACCGCGTCTGCCGTGCAGGCATCGGCCAGCATGGACTGGGCATGCAACGTGACGCCATTCATAGAGGTGACCGTGGGCGTGGGGCTGCACAGGCTGACGCGCCAATCGGGCTTTTTGATGCGGTTGAGAATCCCAAGGGCGATGAGTGAGTCGAGTTCGTTGAACCCGTCGAAAGTGAGGATGGCGATGTGCATGGGGCGACTGTACGGGCGGCGTGCGCATGCGTTGGAGCCAATTCAGACGGCGCGCGCAAGGCAACTTTGCACGCTTGGGTTTAGGGCTTGACCTTCCACTCGCGCTGCAACAGCCCATACAAGGCCGTGTCCGAGATTTCATCGCCCACGATCCAGCGCTCCCGCAGGTAGCCCTCTTTCAAGAAACCCAAACGCTCCAACGTCTTGGCCGAGCCCGCGTTGCGCGGATCAATGTCCGCTTCAATCCGGTTCAGATTCAGTGTTCCGAAGCCATAGCCGATGAGGGCGGTCAGCGCCTCATGCATATACCCGTGGCCCCAGGCGGCAGAGCCCAGTGCGTAGCCCACTTCGGCACGTCGGCACACGGCGTTGATGCCAAAGAGCGCACAACTTCCGACCAGAGCGCCGCTCTGTGCCACCTCAATGCCCAGGCGCAGATGGTCTTTGCTGGTCTGCGCTAGATCTCTGTCGATCATGGCCTGGGCGGGGGCGCTGTCCGTCCATGCAGGGGTGCTCCAATAGCGCATGACTTCAGGGTCGGAGTGAATCGCAAACAGCGCGTCAACGTCGGATTCTTGGAGTGGGCGCAGCACCAGGCGCTCGGTGCGCAGGGGGAGGTTTTCGAAGGCTTGCATGATTTGAATCTTGTCCTATGCACACATTTCTCTGCATGGAATCCCAATCGAGATCAATGCGGGATCGATCCGCGCGGCGAATATGCCGTTGTTGACTTGGATGAGGTTGGGCGGTTGATTCTCTGCAATGGCCCCCGCCTCTTTGTGGGTACTGAACACTTCAAATATTGCGACAAGCACAAACAGGGCTGCAAGCATGATCAACATGATGACCGCGAACCACAGAATTGCCCTCGCAACACGCTCATGTTTGGTGGCCACCGGGGTGAGCAAAGTCCATTTCAAAGCGCTCTGGGTGTCCCCACGTTGCTGCGCCTGGCGCGCCAAGATATTGCCTTGATTCTCTGTCCATCGGCCAAATCGTTGCCGTAGTTCTTCTTGACGCCTCCTTGCCCACCGTATCAGGAAAACTGCCGCAATCGGCAATGCGATCACGAACAGAACTAACACCAACAACATTAGAGTCTTCACGCGTTCTCCTTGCATTCGATAGCGGCGGAAGCGCTGCGAGTTGCAACTTTGCAGTTCAGCATCGAAGCTACGCGGCAGCGCGCTTGCCGAGTACTGTTCCTCGACTTCGTCAAAGAGGCAGCGACATTCTGGCAGACCCGCCGCGCCGGTAGCTTTTTGCCACTTGCCATTGCAGCACGGTCAAAGTCGAAGTGCCTCGAAAACCATGCAGGCTGACAAAGTGCACCTGCGCGATTTGCCGACGCAATGACGTTCTGTGAGCTCACTCTAAATCATGCAATGGAAGAGGCATCTGGTGAACACGAATATCTGGGTGGGGCCAAGACGATGCAATACGTGGGCTAGATTTGAAGCATGGATCAATGCCACGGTACCCATGTTCTCCGACATCACCTGCGGCTTTAGCAGCAGCTTGGCTAGCGTCTAGCCCCTCAAACTTGACAGCTTTCACGCGTGAGCCGGTACAGCATTTGTCGCCGCAGCGGACTATCAGCGGGAACCAGCGGATGGTCAAAATCATCTGCAGCGTCGCGGACCATGCCCAGCTTTTCCATCACGCGGCGCGAGTTGTGGTTGGCCTCGACCGTGTTCGCCACTATCTCGGACAGCCCCAGATTTTCAAAACCGAACTGCAATGCAGACCGCGCCGCCTCAGGCACATAACCCTGGCCCCAGAATCGGCGCGCCAAACGCCAGCCGACCTCCACGGCGGGCGTGAAATGCGCGTCGTAACGGATGTGCAGTAGCCCGGTTGCGCCCATGAATTCGCCCGTCTCGCGGGATTCAAGCGCCCAAAAGCCAAAGCCATTCTGTGCAAAATGCGCTTGCTGGCGCTGGACCCAGGCAGCGATAGCTTCGCGCGAAGCGAAGGCCAAAAGGTAGGCCATCACCTCAGGGTCTTCCGACATGGCGGCAAAAGGCTCTGTGTCAGAAGGCCGCCAAGGGCGAAGAATTAAGCGTTCTGTGGTCAGCGTTTGCGGCAGTGCAGCGCTTGTCTGTGCCGCGTCTTGCGCAGACGTATTTTCGATATTCATGCCGCCATTTTGAGGGATGCAGCATCCCGCGATGGGCCGCGGCCTTACTTCAGGTTTTGCCGCACCCAGCTGTCCAACGAGAACACGTGGCATGCAAGATTTACAGATTCCGATACACCACTGAGTGCTTGCCTTCGGTAGAAATGACCTTCCATCGAAGTCCACAATAGAGTTCAGGAATGTCAGTGAATGCGTGGAGAGTGGAAAAACCACGACTTCTGGCCCTGCCTTCTGCTTCCAGGATTAGCCTGCTGGCTACGCCCCTTCGGCGGTGTGGTTCGACTACATACAGCGCGTTGATCCAGAGAGCCTGAACCTCAAGAACGGGATGTTTTGCGGACGCAAACGCCAAACCAGCAATGAGCAGTTGTTCAGAGTCGAGAGCTAGTATCGGGCCTGGAGTTGGCTTCCCCTCAACTACGGCGTCGAATGGGTCGACTGTACCCCACTCCCGCTCAAACCAATGCCGAAGTTGAGAGAGTTGGGAGGGGCTGGCTGCTGTTTTCTGGATACGGAAACGCACGAGGTGCAGTGAAGAGTTGCTTTGCGCTGCCTAGCGTTGACGTTGTCCGGCGTGCAGCGAGCGCCGTGCCATGGCAACCTTCTGTTGCGCGTCCGCGACGAGCAAGCTGTTAAACCGAAGCGTCACGAAAGGCCCGCAGAACTGTATTAATGCGCGTCTGATAACCAGTCCCTTGTGCCTTGAACCATTCGAGCACATCTTGATCCACGCGCAGCGAAATGGATGCTTTGGCAGGTAGCGGCTTCAAACCCTTGCGAACCAAGCCGCGAACAATGTGCTTGACGTTCGCTTCTGCGTGTTCGGACGTCGGCTTTTGCTCACCCGCGCCGGACTTTAGGCGCGCCCAATCAGTTTTGGATTTCATCGAAGTAGATTTGCGACTCGCGCTTGGTAGCTCTTCGGAACGAGATGACGCGGATTTCATGTTCATTCTCCGTATGTACGACTGAAACCGGGATGCCAGCGAGCAAGCCCAGCGTAACGAAGCGCTGCTCGCCGTAGGAGAAACGGTCGTCCTCAAAAGTAAATGTCACACCTTCAAAAACGCTCGCGGCATCCAGGAAGTCAAGCCCATGGGCTTTGATGTTCGCCGCACGCTTCGTTTCAGACCAAGTGAACTCCATACATAAAGTGTATATACAAAACGTATTGGCAGCAAGCAATACTTCTTCTGCGGTTTAACGTGAAGATGACCAAACCACCAACATAGGCGGTGAAGCCGCAGTCTGCTGTTGTGAGGCCAAATAGCCCGTTCAGCCCATGGATAGTGCGGGAGCAGCTATATATTCAATAGCAATACCCCGCTCTCACATCGCCTTAAACAAATGCACATAAGCCCGGCTCACCGGCAATTCCGTGGCGTGGCCTTTGATGCGCACAAACAGGCGGCTGGCTTCATCGCGGCGGGTGCTTTCCAGGTGGTTGAGATTGACTATGGTGGAGCGGTGCACCTGCCAGTATTGCGCGGGGTCTAGCTGGGCGGCCAGGTCGGCTATAGGGGTGCGGATCAGGTACTCGGCCTGGGCGGTCTGCACGCAGGTGTACTTCTCATCCGCATGAAAAAACAGCACGTCTTGCACGGCCACCTGGTGGGTGGTGTCGCCACGGCTTGCGCGCACCCAGCGCAGGGGCTCGGGGTTGGCACCCGCCGCGGCAGCGCTGGGGTGTGGGGCAGGCAGCAGGCGCTTGATGACCGCCAGCAGGCGCGCGTCATCGGTGATGTCCGCGTCGATGGCGGCGGCGCTCGCGGGTGGCACTGCCACCGGGGCGGCCTGCGCCAGCGCGCGCTGCACGCGCTCCATGGTGCGTTGCAGGCGGTCCAGCTTCACGGGCTTAAGTACGTAATCCACCGCCTCTTGGTCAAAGGCCTGCACAGCGTATTCGTCAAACGCAGTCACGAACACCACGCGGGTGGCACCCTCTATGCCCTGGGCCACCTCCAACCCGGTCAGGCCGGGCATTTGAATGTCCAGAAACGCAATGTCAGGCTGCAGCGCGGCAATGCGCTCGGCGGCTTCCAGCCCGTTGCGGGCCACCGCCACCACCGTCAGCTCGGGCCAATGGGCCAAATGGTTTTGCAGCGCGCGGGCCAGGTGGGGTTCATCGTCGGCAATCAACACGGTCGTCATCACTGGGCTCCAGGGGCGTAGGGCATACGAATCGTAGCGCGCATGCCGGGGTCGGCGGGGGTGAGTGTCAGCGTAGCGGCGGTGCCGTATTGCACTTTCAGACGTTCACGCACATTGGCCAGGGCCATGCCAGCGCCGGGGCGGCGGCGGGTGGCATCAAGCCCCATACCGTCATCGTGCACTTCCAACACCAGCTCGGTGCCCTCCAGTCTTGCGCTGACCTTGATACTGCCGCCCTCCACTTTCGGTTCCAGGCCGTGGTGCAGCGCGTTTTCTACCAAGGGCTGCAGTAGAAATGGTGGCATGGCCACATCGCGCAGATTGGGATCGCAGATCACCGTGTACTGCATGCGCTCTTCCATGCGGGTCTTCATCAGCTCCAGGTAGTGGCCCACCAAATCCAGCTCGGCACCCAACGTGGCATCCAGACGGCGCAGGCTGCCCAATGATGCCCGCAGGTAGTCGGTAAACGTTTCCAGCATCAGCTTGGCGCGGGGTACATCGTCGTCCATTAACGACGACACATTGGCCAGCGTATTGAATAAAAAATGCGGTTCGATCTGGCCCTGCAGCAGGCGCAACTGGGCCTCTGCGGCGCGCTTCTCCGCCTGCAGGCGGCGGGCACCGGCGCTAAACAGCATATAGAAAATAGAGGTGATGACGATGGCCAGCAAGATGCTCGCCGCCAGTGAATTGGGGTTTTGCAGCAGGTGCCACGAAATGCCGTCATAGCCCGCCACGACCGAGCCCAGCGGCCAGCCAATGGCCACGCCAACCAACGGGATGCTGTTGAAATAAGCGATGCGCTGCAGGGTGCTAAACCTGCGAATGCGCTCCACCCCCAACCAGTGGGTAGTCAACACAAACAGGCCGCGTATCGCGAAGCCAATGAACAGGGCCATGACCAGGTTGATCTTGTACCAGTGCCACCAGCCAGCCCAGTTGCGCCATGCACCTTCGCCTTCAGCAAAGGCCGCAAATCCTAAGATCGTAAAAAAAACGGCGCAGACGCAACTGAACAAAAAAGTCCACACCACCGATAGCCACGCGGGGCCAACGGGGTGGGGGTCGCTACCCAGCCAGGCGCGCCAGGATTGTTGGAGGGTTTGGGCGTTGAGTGTGTTCATGGCCCGCAGTGTAGGCAGGCTGCGCAGCACCGCCGGGGGCCAGGGCGACGAATCGACAAACCGCGCGACGATTCGACAGCCGCCCCGCGCGCAGGCCATTGGCCGACCCCCGACAACTATCCACGCAAGTGGTCTGCGTAGCGCCGGTGCAAAATTTTGACGCGCTGCACATACACCCGCGTCTCTGCAAACGGCGGCACACCGGCGTAGCGCTGCACGGCCTCGGGGCCAGCGTTGTATGCGGCGGCGGCCAGCGCCGTGTCACCCTTAAACCGCTTGAGCAGCCCGGCCAGGTATTTCGCGCCGCCTCGGATATTCGAGCCCGGCGCATAGGCATCGGTCACGCCGAGCATGCGGGCCGTGCCGGGCATCAGCTGCATCAGGCCCATAGCGCCTTTGGGCGAGCGGGCACGCGGGTCAAACCCGGACTCCGCATGGATCAAGGCCAGCACCAGTGCCGGGTCCAGGTCAAATTGGCGCGCGGCCAAGTCAATCTCGGCGCGATATTCGTCGGTGCGCAGGGGTGTGGTGTGCCAGTCGATATTGGAGTACAGGTTGCAAGCAAAGCACGACGGCTGGTACACCACATAAGCCCCTTTGCTGGGCGGCACATCCGAAAAAGTGGGGGACCCACCCTTGAGGTATTTGAAGATTTTGGGTTCACCACTGGGGCCTTCCGGCCTGGCGGGAGGCTTGACGGGGCTAGCGGGCTGCGCCTGCACAGAGGGCCATGCAGTCAGCGCCAACCCGCCCAACACCAGACAGTGGGTAGCAGCCCGCAGCGCAGGGGACAAAAGTGGTTTGAACATCGGTCTACGGTCGGGCGAAAATACAGGCTTGGGCGTAATATCTAACGCTCAGTTTACGGGCGCAGATACACGGTGCCCCAGGAGCCTTATGGAACGACGCATTTTTCTCTACGCCCTCATCTTTGTGGTGGTGGCTTCGCTGCTGGAAGCCGTGGTTTTGTCGCGCAGCAAAAATGGCTACGACTGGCGGGCGATGGGGGTTTCATTTTTTAGCCTGGTGGCACGCACTGCGGTGAGCATTGCCCTGCCCCTGACGCTGGCTGAGCCCTTGTTTGCATGGGCGTGGGAGCACCGCATCGCCACCATGCCCCTGAACTCGGCCCTTGCTTTTGTGGTGCTGTTTGTGGGGCTAGAGTTTTGCTACTACTGGTTTCACCGGGCATCCCACCGCATGCGCTGGTTTTGGGCCAACCATGCGGTGCACCACTCCCCGAATGATTTGACGCTGGCGGCGGCCCTGCGTTTTGGTATTTTTGGCAAGTTCATTGGCACTGCAGTCTTCTTTGTGCCGCTGGTGTGGCTGGGGTTTAGCACTGAGGTGGTGCTGACTTCGCTGGCGCTGAACCTGCTCTACCAATTTTGGATTCATGCCACCTGGATTCCCAAGCTGGGCTGGCTGGAATACGCGCTGAACACCCCATCCGCCCACCGGGTGCACCATGCCGCCAATCTGGAATATCTGGATGCCAACTATGGTGGCGTGCTGGTGCTGTTTGACCGCTTGTTTGGCACCTACCGCGCGGAGCGCGAGGATGTGTCTATTCGCTACGGGCTGGTGAAGCCCCAGCTCAGCTACAACCCGCTGAAGGTGGAGATGCAGGAGTGGTGGGCGCTGTGCAAAGACCTAGCCCGTGCCCGCAGTCTGAAAGCGGCAGTGGGCCATATCGTGATGCCACCGGGCTGGCAGCCTGATGGCAAGGGTGAAACCACCGAGGCGCTGCGGCAGCAAGCCAGCACATTGCGCGCGCCTTCGGTGTGAAATTTTTCCGGTTTTGAAGTCTTTGTGCTGCGCGGAACGCTGCTAACCGCGCGGTAGGCCGATTCGCCGTTAAAAGGGGGTTTGTCTGCCGACCTGACTCACCCCCCAAACCACCATGACCACAGCGCCCAGCGTCCACCAGCTCACGATGGATGAGCTTGAAACCTTCATTCAACATCCCGATCCAGACCTGTGGGTCACGCTTACGCCAGAGGATTTGCGCAGCATGCAAGCCCGCTGCAGCCAACACTGGACAACGCGGCTGGTCCAAATCCGACCGCTGCACTTGTGGGCCTTTGCCGCCGTGCTGGTGGCGGTGGTGGCTATGTTCAGAATGTCACCCAACCCTTGGAGCGATCCCCAGCGGATACCCACCTTCTTCATCGTCATTGCTTTGGCTTCACCCGTCGTCACCGCACTGGCCTATTTCTTGTTGGCGGTATTCTTGTCGGTCTTCAAACTAGACCGCGTCAGCGCCACGGCAGAGCGTCTCAAAGTGGTGCAAAACCCCGAGTTCTATTCCAAGTTTTCTTTAGACACTTTGGCCCACAGCGACGGCGCGCAGGCCTACTACGATCAGGTCAAAGCGCAGGGGCGGGACCTGTGTGTGGTGGATTTTGATGTGCTGCTGAAGCTGACGGCCGCCGACCGCTTGAACAGCCCCCCTTAAAAAGTACCCGCGTAGGCCCCGCCATCGGCCAACACATTTTGCCCGGTGATATAGCCCGCCTGCACGCTACACAAAAACGCGCAGATGGCACCAAACTCTTGCGGTGTGCCAAAGCGTTTGGCGGGTATGGCTTGGCGGCGTTTGTCTTGCACTTCTTCCAGCGGCGCGCCGGTCTTGATGGCCGCGCCTTGCAGGGTAGCCTTGAGCCGGTCAGTATTAAAAGCACCGGGCAGCAGGTTGTTGATCGTTACCCCTTGCGCGGCAAGCCCGCTGCGGGCTACGCCGGCCACAAAGCCCGTCAGGCCACTGCGCGCGCCGTTGGACAGACCCAAAATATCGATCGGTGCCTTCACCGCGCTGGAGGTGATGTTGACAATACGCCCGAAGCCGCGCGCCGCCATGCCATCTACCGTGGCCTTGATGAGTTCGATAGGGGTCAGCATGTTGGCATCCACCGCCTTCAGCCAGGCCTCGCGGTCCCAGGTTCTGAAGTCGCCCGTGGGCGGTCCGCCTGCGTTGGTGACCACAATGTCAAACTCGGCGCGCAGCGCAAATACCGCTGCACGGCTCGCCTCTGTGGTGATGTCTTGGGCACAGAAAAGCACGGTTGCGCCCGTGGATAGTGCGGGACCAGCTATTAATTGTGTAGCAGCGGCCTGCAAGGCATCGGCCCCGCGCGCCACCATCAACACGTTGACACCCTCTTGCACCAGCGCGGTGGCGCAGCCCAGGCCCAGGCCCTTGCTGGCACCACATACCAAAGCCCATTTGCCTTGCAATCCCAAATCCATAAAGCACCCCTGTGAATGTGTTGCCGCCGCTGGCAAAGTGCTTGATGATACGGACGAAGCGATGCCATCGCTTGCCATGCAGACACAACCCTTGGGCCGCCGCCATGTCCATTTTTTCCAGAAGCGCTGACCTGCACGCCGCGCTCAAACCCTTTGCAGGCCGCATCACCACGGCCGAGGTCGCGGTCAGCGCCATCGGCAATGGTGCCCATGTGTTTGTGGGCTCGGGTTGCGCGTCGCCACTCACGCTGCTGCGCGCGCTAGAAGGCCTGGCCTCGCCACCTGCGGACTTGGAGCTGCTGCACTTTCTGACCATTAAGGCGTTTACCCCGCCTACGGGCACCAAGCCCAGCAACCCGGCTAGCCCCGCTGGCACCGTAACGCCGGTCAGGCCGCCCTACCGCCACCGCACCTTCTTTGTCAGCACCGACATGCGCGAACCCATGCGCCAGGGCCTGGTGGACTATGTGCCCATGTCGGTGGCGCGCGTGCCCGAGATGATGGCCCTGGGCCGCATCCCTGTGGATGTGGCGCTGATTCAAGTGTCTTTGCCCGACGCTTTTGGTTATGTAAGCCTGGGGGTGTCCGTCGACATCATTCCGGCGGCATTGGGCCGGGCCAAACTCACCATTGCCGAGGTGAACCCGGCCATGCCACGCAGCATGGGCGACAGCACCCTGCACATCAGCCGCATTCAGCACCTCGTCCCCGTGCAGTACCCGGTGACTGAGATCAGCCGCCAGCCAAACCAAGAGGAAGACGTGCAGCGCATTGCCCGCTACATTGCCGGCATCATTGACGATGGCTCCACGCTGCAGATCGGCCTGGGGCAACTGGCCCACGAGGCGGTGCAGTACCTGACCGACCGCAAAGACCTGGGTGTGCACTCCGATGTGATCACCGACGCCATACTGCCGCTGCTAGAGGCAGGCAGCCTGACCGGCGCGCGCAAGAGCCAGCAGCGCTTCAAAATTGTGGCCAGCCTGGCGCTGGGTACTAAGGCCTTGTACGACCATATCGACCAAAACCCGCTGTTTGCGTTTGGCCCTATTGATAGCATTTGTGACCCGAACACGATTTCGGCGCAAACCAAGATGGTGTCGATAGCGCAGGCCTTTGCGGTGGACCTGACTGGCCAGGTGTGTATTGACCAGTTTGGCGGTGAGTTTTATGGCGGCATTGGCAACCAGGGCGAATTTTTGCGGGGTGCTTCGCGCTCACCCGGCGGCAAGCCCATCATCTGCATGACATCCACCACCGACGATGGACAGACCTCGCGCATCCGGCCCAGCCTGCTGGCGGGTGAGGCCGCCACCATAGCCCGCACGGATGTGCACTATGTCGTCACCGAATACGGCATTGCTTATTTGTTTGGAAAATCCATACGCCAGCGGGCTACGGCGCTGATCGAGTTGGCCCACCCCAAGTTTCGCCCCGAATTGTTTGCCCAGGCGCAGGCCATGGGCTATATCGCAGCCGACCAAAGCCTGCACAACTTGCGCGCCTACCCCGTAGAAGAAGAGGTGCGGGTTACGCTGAAGGACGAGCGCCATGTACTGCTGCGCCCGGCCCAAAGCAGCGATGCCCAGGGCATCCGCGAGCTGTTTCACCAGCTCAGTGAAGAGGACGTGTACACCCGCTTTTTTAGGCATGTGCGGGGCTTGTCCAATATCGAAGTGCAGCGCCTGTGCAATGTGAACTACGACGACGAGGTCGCCTTTATCGCCACCACCGGCGGGCGCGAAGAAGAGCAAGTCGTGGCACAGGCCTGTTATTTCATCAACCCATCCACCAACCTGGCCGACACGGCTTTTATGGTGCACCCCAACTGGCAAGGCTGCGGCCTGGGCAGCGCGCTGCAGGCCTGCATGGCAGTGCACGCCGCCAAGCGCGGAGTGCGCGGCTTTGTGGCAGACATACTGCCCAGCAACGCCAAAATGCTGCGCCTGGCGCACAGCGGCTCGCACGCGGTGCAGGTGCAGCGCAGTGCAGATTCTGTGCAGGTTACGCAGCTGTTTTAGGGGGCGCCCGCACGACCTTCTGATCTACTGATTGGAGGTGCGTAACTTCTTGTAAGTTAGCGGGGCTTTTCAGGGCACCCTGCTTGAGCAGGCGTTCGCGTGGCGATAATCCGGCAACACATATTGTCAGGGAGTAAAAATGCTTTGCGTCACACGCCACACTTCGAGCCTTTCAGCTTTCAACCATTGGAAGATGGTGGGGCTATCGCTTCTGCTGTCACTACTGAGTGTGCAAGTCTGGGCGGCCACACCCATGGTCTCTGCGGGCACCAACCACAGCTGCGCCGTGCTGAGCAGCGGCGCGGTGCAGTGCTGGGGCAATAACTTCACTGGCCAGCTTGGCGATGGCACTACTACGAACAGCTATTCCGCAGTAAAGGTTGCAGGCATCAGCAACGCCACCTCGGTGTCTGTCGGCTACAACTACAGTTGCGCAGTTCTGCAGAGCGGCGTTGTGCAGTGTTGGGGAAACGGTAGGAGCGATGGTGCCCTTATTTCTTTGAATCGTCTTCCCGCGCTTCCTGGCATCAGCAATGCGGTCGCGGTCTCTCTAGGCTACCGATACGGCTGCGCCGTACTAAGCACCGGCGCGGTGCAGTGCTGGGGGGAGAACGGGTCTGGCCAACTTGGCAACGGCACCAGGCCCTACAGCGAAAGCCCAGTGACCGTAACGGGCATCAGCGACGCAATTGCGGTTTCGGCAAGCAGCGCTATCAATGATTCGGCGGTCAATGGCCACAGCTGCGCCGTACTGCGCAGCGGCGTCGTGCAGTGTTGGGGTATCAATACATCCGGCCAATTGGGCAATGGCTCCAGCACCAGTAGCACCAGCCCAGTGACAGTAGCGGGTATCAGCAATGCCGTGTCGGTCTCTGTGAGCGATAAGAGCAGTTGCGCTGCACTGAAAAGCGGCGCTGTGCAGTGCTGGGGGGATAACGCGAATGGCCAGTTGGGCAATGGCTCAACGACCAGCAGCAGTATTCCCGTAACGGTGCCGGGCGTCATTAATGCCACCTCGCTTTCGGCGGGTACAGGCCGACACTGCGCGCTAGTTAGCAATGGTACGGTGCAGTGCTGGGGCAAAATAGCCAATCGTTTTCACAATGCCAGCACGAGTAACAGCAGCACCCCAGTGACTGTTTCTGGCATTAGCAATGCAAGCTCAGTCTCGGCGGGCGAGAGCCATAACTGTGCGGTAGTGCGCAATGGCACAGTGCAATGCTGGGGCTACAACGAATATGGCCAATTGGGCAACGGATCTACCACAACCGACCTCATCTACACGACCCCACAGACTGTGGCTGGCATTGGCAACGCGACTGCAGCCATTGCAAGCTATGGCTTTAGCTGTGCTGTACTCAGCAGTGGCTTGGTGCAGTGCTGGGGAAGTAACCGCTTTACTCTGCCCGGTACTAGCCCTGCTAGCAATAGCACGCCCTTGGTGACTGTACCGGGCATCACCCAGGCCACTTCAGTCACGAGTGGTGGCATCCACAACTGCGCCGGGCTGACCAATGGCGCAGTGCAGTGCTGGGGATATAACCATGTCGGCCAGTTGGGAGATGGCACCTACAACCTCAGCTTCAGCCCAGTAACAGTTGCAGGCCTTGACACCGCCGTCTCAGTATCGGTGGGTGTTGAGCACACTTGTGCCGTGCTTCGCAATGGTGCCGTGCAGTGCTGGGGCGTTCCCGGGCTCAACGGCGGCAGCCGCAGCCCGGTAACGGTTTCGGGCATCAGCAACGCTATTGGAGTCGCTGGAGGCTTCTACTTCAGTTGCGCCGTAATCAGCAGTGGTGAGGTGCAATGTTGGGGAAACAACACTTCCGGTCAATTGGGCAACGACACCACTATCAGCAGCGCAACCCCCTTGGTGGTGGCAGGTATTGGTGACGCAATCGCGGTCGCGGCCTCGGCTGTGGGATACAGCTGCGCAGTACTTCGCTCTGGTGCAGTACAGTGCTGGGGGAGCAACGGCTACGGGCAACTGGGCAACGGCACTAAAACCAGTAGCCCACGGCCGGCCACGGTGGTTGGCATCAGCAACGCCACCGCAATTTCTGTCAGCCGCATCCACAGTTGTGCAGTGCTAAGTAGTGGTGGCGTGCAGTGCTGGGGCAGTAACACCCGTGGCCAATTGGGCAACGGCACTACGACCGATAGAACCGTCCCCGTGCCGGTTGTCGGCATTGATAGCGCTATCTCGGTCTCAGCAGGCGATGAACACAGCTGCGCCGTGCTGCGCAACGGTGCGGTGCAATGCTGGGGCTTATTGATCTTTTCATAATTCATGACAACCAATCGCTATCTCATGCGTTATATCCTGAACGGGTTGTTTGGAGATACGAGACATGGTCAAGCGAGCGATGGACGATGCAACGAAGAAGC